>DATNPV010000156.1:0-63737 GCA_036703055.1 Waterburya sp. | reverse complement strand
TCCAGCAGACGACCTGTTGTATTGTTGGGGGTGGCCCTGCGGGTGTTGTTTTAGCACTTCTTATAGCACGGCAGGGCATCCCTGTGAAGCTACTAGAACTGCATAAAGATTTCGATCGCGAGTTTCGGGGAGATACGCTTCACCCCTCGGTGATGGAGATTATGGAGCAACTCGGTCTTGCTGATAAATTGCTGGAGTTGCCTCATACCAAGATGCGGAAACTGACGCTTCAGACGGAAGAAGAAAGCGTTACGGCTGTGGACTTGCGCCACCTGAAAACCAAGTATCCGTACATCACCATCCTGCCCCAAGTACGGTTTTTAGAATTTATCACGAATGAAGCAAAGCGTTATCCCAGCTTTGAGCTAGTAATGGGGGCGAACGTGCAAGAGCTGATTGAGGAGGATGGAGTCGTCAAGGGTGTGCGTTACCGAGGGCATGGAGGATGGCATGAAATTCGGGCGCAACTAACCGTCGGTGCCGATGGACGCTTCTCTCGCCTCCGCCAATTAGCTGGATTTGAGGCGATTAAGACTTCCCCACCCATGGACGTACTCTGGTTCCGCTTGCCTCGCTCTCCCGGAGACCCTCAAGGCGTGGGTGTGGGGGGTCGCATTAGCAAGGGTCGCACGTTAGCCATTATTGACCGTCGTGATTATTGGCAGCTAGGCTACATTATCCTCAAAGGTCGCTATCAGCAACTGCGTGAGGCGGGGATAGAAGCACTGCAACAGTCCATAGCCGAGTTAGCACCGGAATTTGCCGACCGTGTGAAACAGCTGAAGGATTGGTCGCAAGTTTCCTACCTTGGTGTCGAGTCCAGTCGCCTTCCTCAGTGGTATCGTCCCGGTTTATTGCTCATTGGTGACGCAGCCCATGTGATGTCGCCTGTGGCTGGAGTCGGAATTAACTACGCGATCCAAGATGCGGTAGTGACGGCGAACGTTCTGAGCGAACCTCTCAAGCAGGGTCATCTGCATCCCTGGGATTTGGCAGAGGTGCAACGGCAACGGGAATGGCCTACACGAGTTATTCAGGCGTTTCAGGCGCTTGTACAGCAGCGCGTGATCAGGAGTGCCCTTGATGCTAGTCAGCAGTTCACGCCACCTACCATTCTCCGCCTACCAATTTTGCGTGACCTCCTAGCGCGGTTAATTGCATTTGGGATTTGGCCGGTTCGCCTAGAGGCTTAACCTCTAGGAAAGCGCTGTGGCTATTGCCGTGACGGCGATTATTTTCTCTTCTTCCTTGAGTTTAGCAAGGCGATCGCCTGTCCCATCTTTCCCCCATGTCTTCACAGACTCTAAGGATAAATACACCACTCGCTCCTCACTCGTAACCAGCGCTACGTCAGATACCCGTGACGCGGATACCATGCGGACGAGAGTATCTGTAGAGGTCTTAAACTGGATGGCTTGAGTACCCAAGTCCCCCCGATTGCCCCGGCGAATTGAACTTAAAGGCAGGCGTTTCCCATACCCTTGCTCAGAAACCAACAGGAGATTGTCTTGTGCCGCTAGCGCCACGCAACCCACCAAATGCTCCCGACGGCTCACCGGCAAGGCTTGATTTCCTTGAGCACTGCGTCCCATCATCGGCAACTGGGCATCATTGACCTCAAACCTTAATATCCGTCCATTACTCGTTGCCAAGGCTAGCTGCTCATCGGTTTGAGCAAGAGTGACATATTGTAAGCGGTCATCCTCCTTAAGCTTGATCACTGTCGTACCTCGTGCGGTCAGATTAGTCAATTCGGCAGCGGGTAGCCGCTTAATTTTCCCTTGTTGCGTGAGCAAAATGAACGAGAGGGTTTCTGGGGCATCGGGCAGGATATAGTGCGCTACCACCGTTTCTGATTGCGCCGCTTCTGGGAGTAAGTTCACCAAAGGAGTTCCGACCAGAAGTCCAGCCGCCGGAGGAATATCCCGCACTTTAACCGGATACGCTTTGCCACCACTGGTAATCACCACTAATTCCGCCTTGGTTAGGGTTAACTGAGTCTGAACCACAAAGTCATTCCCTTTCTTACTCGACCGGGTCGTTTTTTGCTCCGTTGTGGGACGCCGCCGCACTACGCACCCTTGATGCGTAAATTCCAAAACCACCTCTTCGTCTTCGACAGCAAGTTCAGGAATGGGAAGTGTGGGATTAGCATCCTGAAGCGCCGATTGCTTGGAGTTTCTCTTACTCTTAGGGTTTCCCCCCTCTTGACTCCCGGCTTTGGTACGGGCAGACGGCTGTTCGCCCCTACGGCTTTTAACTCCTGCCTCCTGAGTCCTGAGTTCTTTATCTTTCGGTGTAGCTGTTTGGACAATAATTTTGGTACGACGCTCATCACCGTACTTGCGTTTGAGCGATCGCAAATCTTTCTTCAAGGCTTTGAGTAACTCGTGGCGATCGCCCAGTAATATCCGCAACTGCCCAATTCGCGTCCTTAATTCCTCGAACTCAGTCTTTAACTTTTCCTGTTCTAAGCCTGTCAGGCGTCGTAGCGGCATGGCTAAGATCGCATCCGCTTGAGCTTCACTAATGTTCAGCTGATTTTGTAGGGAAAGCTTCGCGCTCGTGCCATCTGGAGCATGTCTCAGGATATCAATCACGGCATCCAGCTGCTTGAGGCAAGCCAATAATCCTTCAACGATGTGGAGGCGTCTTTCGTTCTCTTCCAGCTCATACGTATATTGCCGGGTAAGAGTCTGTTCGCGAAAACTTAAGAATTCCTCCAACAGCTGCCGCAGAGTAAGCTGGCGCGGCTGTCCATTCACCAGCGTGAGCAAAATGGCCCCAAAGTTACTTTGGAGTGCTGTGTGCTGGTACATCTGCTTGAGGACTTTGTTGGCATTGGTGTCGCGTTTAAGTTCCACCACCACCCGCATCCCAGAGCGATCGCTCTCGTCCCGCAAGTCGGCAATTCCTTCGATGCGCCCCTGGTTAACCAGTTCGGCTAGCTTTTCTATCCAACCTGCCTTATTCACCTGGTAAGGCAGTTCAGTGACCACAATCGCTGTTCGCTTGTGTTGACGCCGTCCCCGACCGGCTGCAATCTCCTCCACTTGAGCAACGCCTCGCACAGGAATGCTACCACGCCCCGTGCTGTAAGCCTCCCGAATGCCCTCTGTCTCAACAATTTCCCCCCCAGTCGGAAAATCTGGCCCTGGAATGAGTTCCCATAATTTTTCGTCGGCTAGATTAGGATTATCGATCAGAGCAATTAGACCATCCACCACCTCGCCTAAGTTATGGGGAGGGATATTGGTGGCCATACCCACCGCAATGCCAGAGCAACCATTGAGGAGTAGCACTGGCAACTGAGCAGGGAGCACGACTGGCTCTTGCTGAGAGTTATCAAAATTGGGGATGAAATCAACGGTGGCTTCGCCAATTTCTGAGAGGAGTGCTTCATTACCCAAAGACGACAGCCGCGTTTCGGTATAACGCATCGCGGCTGGAGGGTCATTATCTACCGAACCGAAGTTGCCATGACCCCCCAGGAGGGGATAGCGTGTGGAAAAGTCTTGTACAAGACGCACCAGAGCGTCGTAAACCGCTTGGTCTCCGTGAGGGTGATATTTTCCCAAAACGTCTCCCACAACACGGGCGCACTTGCGATAAGGCCGATCTGGTGTTAGACCTAACTCGTGCATTGCATACAAAATACGCCTATGAACTGGCTTGAGACCGTCACGTACGTCGGGGAGTGCCCGTCCCACAATCACACTCATGGCATATTCAAGATAAGACCGTTGCATCTCCGCATGTAGAGCTGTGGGGATGACCTGAGCGGTCGTAAGCAGGTTGAGCTGTTTTGCCATGAGTTGAAGTTCCCTAATTTCTGACCACTATGTGATGACGGAGTGCCTGACGGGATGGCAACATTACGAAGTCCCTGTCAGACTGATTATCGAATTGCAATTTTGAAAATAACGACTTTCAGCAAGGCAACGCCCATGAAAACCGTTTTGATTGTAGAAGACGATCCCATTAATGCTCGCGTTTTTTCTAAGATTCTCAGCAAGCGGGGCGGCTTGGATGTAAAGCATACTGAAGATGTGGAAGAGGTGATGCAAATTGCCCAAAGTGGCGCAGCGGACATTATCTTGATGGATGTCTCCTTGTCCCACAGCGTTTACCGAGGTAAGGCCGTGGACGGCATTAAGATTACGCAGATGTTGAAAGCGGATGCTCAAACGTCCAATCTACCGATTATTTTGGTTACCGCTCACGCTATGGAGGGCGATCGCGAAAACTTCCTCAAACAAAGTGGTGCTGATGGCTACATTTCCAAACCGGTTGTTGACCATCAACAGTTTGTCGATCAGATCATGGCATTGCTACCCAAAGAGACCTAATCCCCTTATCCCACTCTGCTGAATTTAATCCGGTTGAGGTGGTATTCCTCCTCGATGATTCAACTCATGGCGATCGCAGCCAGGGACATCTACCAAGTACATATGTACTACTTACAGGCCATTTAGGCAAGAGGCCATAGGACGAGGGGGAGTTTTCTGCAAGTGCGGCTCGTCCTTTTGGAGGAAATGCACTCAACAGTTCATCAGCCGCCTACTAAGAAACCAAATCTCTTGTCTCTCTTGTCCTGCGCCCGCTCAAGCTTAGTTAATGGTTCGCCCAAAGTAACTCTACTGAGGGGCGCGTTCCACTTGCGCTGGGGACGCTTGACTTTGAGCAACGCTGGCTTGTATTCTGGGGTTTGCTAAGAACTTTTTCGTTTCAGCGAGCAAGCGCTCACCCCAGAGATTCTCCTTAAGAAAATCTAAGTCAGCGTAGCGACTGTCCAAGCGGATTGCTGCCTCTCCCATTGCAACAGCCTTTTCCTGATCTCCTCTAGCATACAGCGCTACAGCCTGTGCCAATCGCGGTTCTGCCGCTTGGTCATCAATGGTGATTGCTGATTGCCACTTTTCAATGGCTCCTTGAACATCACCCTGTTCATACTTGACTAGCCCAATATTATTCAGCGCCGGCCAGAATTTCTGTTCTTGATTTACTGCTTTTTCGTACTGATTAATCGCCTTGGGATACTGCTTGAGCATGTAGTAAGAATTGCCCAAGTCAAACAAAGCTTCAGGAACACCCGGCTTAAGATTCAAACCTGTTTCCAAGTCAGCAATGGCCTTGGCATATTCACCTTTTTGAAAACGCGCTGACCCTAAAGTAAAGTAGATTCCCGCTTCTTTCGGTTCCAAGGTTTTAGCTTGGTCTAAAGCCGTAATCCCCTGATCAAAAGCTTTGTTCTGGACATATAAACTCCCTAAGATGAACCAAGTTTGATAACTTTTAGGCGCCAGCTGAGTGGCTAATTCTGCTCTAGGCAATGCTAATTCGTATTGCTGGAAGCGAATTAACTGAACCGCATCCTGAGCAAGACTCAAGCCCTGCTGCTCTAATTGCTTGGAATCCATCTGAAGGGTGTACGGCACGAGTGCCTGTCCAGCAGCGGGTACTTGCACACTCAGTAAACCTAGGAGAACAACAATAGAAAATAAAGGTATACGCTTAGGCACGGTAAAGCCTCGAAAGACAACAAGGAAGCAATATTCAGCTAAATTAACGCATAATCGATTTGATTGTTGCACAAATCTTCACCACAAACTCACCTTGCGCCAACCCGGAGGAGAGTGCATCAGGTTGTCAATCCACTGGGGTGTCCCAAAAGTGAGCCTCACCTATCCCCTAACTCAAGCCCAATAGTATAGACCTCTTCACCCAGGTGGATGAACCAGTTGGAGGAGGTGGCAACGTCCTCAAAACAGGGAAACTAATTGGTGTAGAAACCCTCAAATTACTTTATAGTGCCCTATCTCTACACTTTCATCGTTCGGGGTTTTTCGGTATTCCGCACTGCGAGAGGTCGAGTACGTTCCGCCAGACCATTATCATAAAGAAAGATTAAAGTTAAAGAAATATAAAGTTGAAAGGCGAGTTGGACAGAGTCAACGTCTAACTGTAGGGGAGACTGTCGTCTTGTGGGTAACGGAAACTCTTGTGGGTAGAGCCAAGCTGATTAAACTCAACCCACATCTACCTGTTTCTCTGTAGAGCCTGATTGGACAACATATCACATGGAACTTCCACTCATCGGTAAAGTCAAACGGCCTGTTCCTTGGCTCGTGGGGCTGATGGCGGCTGGCATTTTGGGAGTAAGTGGTACGACTTACTTTGCTATGCAGGCGAGGAAGCCGAAGATCGACCTCGCTAAGCTGACAGTACCCGTACAAGCCCAAAATTTTACTGTACGCATCACAGCCAGTGGTAGTGTAGTACCCGTTCAAAGCGTCAACATTAGCCCCAAAAACCCAGGTCGTTTGGCTAAATTGTCCGTTGAACAGGGTGATTGGGTTCAGCCAGGGCAACAAATAGCCCTGATGGAAAACTTAGATTTGCAGGCGAAATTCGCTCAAGCCAAGGCTAACCTCAGCAAAGCACAAGCCACGCTAGCTGAAGCATTGGCAGGCAGTCGCCCGGAAGAAATCAACCAAGCCAAAGCTCGTCTGTTGCAAGCTCAAGCTCGTCTGGAGGGAGCGCGGGGTGGAAACCCGGAAGCCGTTGCTCAAGCGAAGGCACAAGTCGAAGCCGCAAAATCTCGCCTCGCACTCGCTAGAGCGAGAGCACAGCGCTATAGCAACTTAGCCGCCCAAGGAGCTGTCACCCTAGACAAGAAGGATGAAGCCTTGACGGAAGAGCGCAATGCCCAAGCTAGCCTCGATGAAGCTCAACGACGCTTGGACGAGCAGAAAAATCGCAAAAATCCAGAAATTAACCAGTTTGAGGCAGCCGTAGCAGAAGCCCGCTTTAATTTGGAACAACTGCAAAACGGGAAGCGTCCCCAAGAAATTGCCCAGCTTAAAGCGGCTGTGGATGCTGCCAAAGCTGAGGTTATGTCCGTACAAGTCCAGCTCCAAGATGCGGTAATTCGTGCTCCATTTGCGGGAATTGTCACCCAAAAATACGCTACAGAAGGAGCATTTGTCGCTCCAACAACCTCAGCCTCCAGTACAGCTTCAGCCACCTCAGCTTCAATTGTTGCACTAGCTAAAGGGCTGGAAGTCCTGGCTAAGGTTCCAGAAGTCGATGTGGGGCAAATCAAACCCGGACAGACGGTGGAGATTGTGGCAGATGCCTTTTCCGATAAAGTCTTCAAGGGGCGGGTACGACTCATTGCACCGGAAGCTGTGGTTGAGCAAAATGTGACCTCATTTCAGATCCGGGTGGCACTCTTAACAGGCCAAAAAGAGCTGCGTTCCGGAATGAATGTGGACGTAACATTTCTAGGCCAAGAAGCCAATAATGCTTTGATCGTTCCCACTGTGGCAATTGTGACTAAAGATGGTCAAACAGGTGTTATGGTGCCTGATGCAGAAAATAAGCCGCAGTTTAAAACCGTGACAATTGGCACAACCCTCAAAGACCAAACGCAGATTTTGCAAGGAGTAAAGCAGGGTCAACGGGTTTTTATTGATTTGCCAGAAGACTTTAAGAAGAAGAAAAATCAAGAAGAAAAATAATTCATTAGTATAAGACTCATTCTTTCTAAAATGGATCTGGTAGAAAGCACAAAAATGGCGGCAACTACGCTAGTGGCTAATAAACTGCGTAGTAGCTTAACAATGTTGGGCATTATTATTGGTAATGCTTCAGTCATTGCGATGGTAGGGATTGGACAAGGAGCGCAAAAATTAGCGTCTGATCAGTTTAAGTCCCTTGGCCCGAACGTCCTGTTTATTGTTCCTGGCTCCCAAGAAACTCGGAATACCTCGTTTAACGTACCCAAGACATTGGTGCTTGAGGATGCCAAAGCGATCGCTACTCAAGTTCCTTCCGTTAGAGAAGTTGCGCCTCAGATCAATTCTAGACTTCCCGTTACCTACCGCAACAGGAATACCAATACAGCTATCACTGGCACAACAATAGAATTTCTCTCGGTCAGAAGCTTTGATGTGGCTAGAGGGAGGTTTATCACCAATTTAGACTTGGAACGGAATAACCAAGTTGTGGCCTTAGGTGCTGATTTGGCAAAACGATTATTTGGGAATAGTGACCCTGTGGGTCAAATAATACGAATTAAAAATGTCTCCTTTCAGGTGATAGGCGTCATGGAGCCAAAAGGTGCCTTTTTAGGAGACAATCAGGATGACACTGCCTTTATTCCCCTCACCACGATGGCCAATCGCATCGTGGGGCGAACGTCTCCTTATGGGTTAGAAGTAACATTTATTTCGGTTTCTGCTAAAAATCAAGACAGCATTGGAGCTGCTCAGTTTCAAATTGAGAATTTGCTGCGGTTGCGGCATAAAATTACCGATGAGGATGATTTCACGGTTAGAACTCAGAAGGATATTCTAAAAATTGTTGGGACTATCACAGGGGCACTAACGCTGCTTTTGGCTGCGATCGCAGGAATTTCCCTCTTGGTCGGTGGCATCGGTGTAATGAATATTATGCTAGTTTCAGTTACGGAGCGTACCCAAGAAATCGGACTGCGAAAAGCGATTGGCGCTCAAGAACGAGACATCTTAATTCAATTTCTGATCGAGGCTGTGATTCTCTCTGCCTTGGGTGGGCTCGTCGGGACAGCATTAGGAATTAGTGTGATTCAGATTGTCGCTATGGTTAGTCCTCTCAAAGCGGGGGTTTCACCCGTAGCCATTCTTCTGTCTGTCAGTGTTTCCGGCGGTATTGGCTTATTCTTTGGCGTCGTACCGGCAAGGCGGGCGGCGAAACTTGACCCGATTGTTGCTCTAAGAAGCGTTTAAGAAATGCAAAATGCAAAATTGAAAAGAGAATGAGATAGGTTTCGGGTAGTTTCCTAATATGCAAAACCTCAGCTCCCAGTCAGATGCCTTCAATGCCCCAAGAAAGCCTGTTGTTATTCGCTTAGAAGACATCTACAAAGTCTATGGCATCGGCAATACCGAAGTCCGTGCTCTCAACGGCGTCAACCTGATTGTGGAACAGGGAGAGTATTGTTCCATTATGGGGGCATCCGGTTCGGGTAAATCCACAGCCATGAATATTATCGGCTGTCTAGACCGACCTACATCGGGACACTATTACCTGGATGGGGTTGATGTGTCTGGGCTAGCTGACGCTGACTTAGCAAAAATTCGTAATCTCAAAATTGGCTTTGTCTTCCAGCAATTCCACCTGCTGCCTCAGTTAACAGCGCTAGAAAATGTGATGCTACCGATGGTATATGCGAGTGTCCCCCACGCTGAACGACGGGAACGTGCCGCCGCCGCCCTGAAGCGGGTAGGACTAGAAAATCGGATGAATAATAGACCAAATCAACTCTCTGGAGGTCAGCAACAACGGGTTGCGATCGCACGAGCGATTGTCAATAAACCCGTCTTACTCTTAGCCGATGAACCAACTGGGGCGTTAGATTCTCGTACAACTCAGGAAGTCATGGACATTTTCACAGAACTCAATACCAGTAGTATTACTGTGGTGATGGTCACTCACGAGCCAGAGGTGGCACGTTTAACCAAACGTATTGTGTGGTTCCGGGATGGTGAGGTGATTCATTCCCATCTCACTCCAGAGGAAATGGCCCACGTTGCAGTTTCTTAAATTTAGGTTTTCCTTGAATTGGCAAATGGCGAGAGCGCATTAAGAAAAGCTCCTCTCATTCTCCATTCCTCATCCCCACTAACAATTAGTCAAACTGGGTTGAGTGGTCACTTTGCTACGCAAAAAACCCACTAAGTTCTGCACGAATGACTGACTCACATTCTGTTTTTCATCGTCTTCAATCACTTGTGTCGGTAGAGGCTCAACCTCTTGATTGGGTAAAGTTTCCACTATTAAGGGCACTTCTTCCGCTAACCCGACCGTAATCAGACGGAACGCGATCTGCTGTACTTTTTCTACAGGGAGCCTCAATTGCCGTGCGATCGCGTTCAGAGACATAGTGCCTTTGGTATACTCCCACACCTGCCACTCTTGGGCATCCAGCCGATAGTGGGGTTGACCGACGATGATACTAACTAAACCTCCTTTCGGATCGGGTAATTTATCAATCAGGGCATCCCAGTTACGCAGGACTCGTAAACCCACTAAGACGGTTTCCGTTGCTGGTACTCTTAAACCTGTCATTTCCCGTGTGGGAATTTGGACATTCGGCTCAAAGGTAAATACGGCTTCCCTGAGCTGAAGCAGGGCACACACTTGATTTAAAACCTGAATTTGGAATAGCCGCTTTAATTGTTTAGCTTGTATGACCCCTTGGTTTTTCAAATAAAGTCCCAGAGGTTCATTAATGGGACAGCACCAATGAACCAGTTTGTCAAAGACGCGATCGCTAATCCACTGGCGTTGATCGATCAATGAAACTAAACCTTGATGATCCAATCGATTCGCGGCTGCTACGATGCGACCTTGATGTACCCAAATGTAGTGAGCTTGTGGCTTAGCGTTGGTTATAGGTTCAGCACAAAGCGTAAGCAAGCCCGTTTTGTGACCTCGTTCGAGTAATTGAAAAATCTCTGGTAGCGAAAAGTCTGTTAGATGACCCTTGATAGACATGGCGGTTGAATCGAAGGCTAAAAGACAAACTTAAACAGTTAACTAGGAGTGAGCGATGCAGCTTTAGCATCTCGATATTCTTAATATTCCGCAATATTAATATAGTTTCTTGTGTTTTCTGAATCAATCTAGCGACAGAATTCCGTCAATCGAATACTACTCAGATAAGCTCTCACTCTAAATAGCGAAGCTTGGTTGAGGTTACGAACTCCAAACCGCTACTCGTTTTATTCGGTTTCACTTGCACTCTACCCAACTTACATTTTTTGAACTGAGCAGGATTGGCTGACAATACTCCTCGCGTTGAGGAGCATCGATCCCTTAGCGTTACGACTGGTGTAACCCACTAACTTAAGCTAAGTTTTTGATATCTTAGCCGAGTTATTTGCCATTGCCATTATGGAATAATTAAGAAGTGGAATTTTGTAAAGCTATTATACTTTTCAACCTCGATTTAAGGTGATCAGGTATACAAAAATACTGAATTTTTCAATTTAGGAGTAGGAGTGATACGAAATCCGGATTAAATACCCCTTTTTTTAACAAACCACAGACAATGAATTGTTGTTCAAACGATTCCAACACTTATCCGAGAAACCTTTTTTTTTAATAAAAACTAAATAATTGAACTCTGTATTTGCATGAAATGCTCTATCAAGACAATTAAGGCATTAATTACGGAGTCTTTGTCCGTCGCATTTAGGGTTACAAAGGGAGGGCGATTTTTCTCATCAACAAAACCCAAGGCAATTGCTACGTTGTCTACAGACCAAGCTCCTTCACAGTCTACGTGTGTTAGACCAATCAGCACGGGAATTTGGACTCGCTGATGCATAAAGGCGAGGATTTTGCGAGCTGAGCGAAAATCACTGGGGCGGTGCGCTGCAACTAACAAGACGTAAGCATGAGCTCGCCGAATCAGGATATCCCACATGAAATCGAAACGGGATTGTCCTGGGGTGCCATAGAGATGCAGCGCCATCCCTGGAGCAAATTGCAAACGTCCAAAATCCATCGCCACTGTCGTCTTTTTCTTAAGCGCAGCAGCCGGTCCTGTGGCTACTCGATCCGTATCGACTACGGCAATCTCGCTGACTGTACGAATAAACGTGGACTTCCCGACACCAACAGTACCGGTCACAACCAAACGCATTATTTCCACGCTTATTTGCTCCTTAAGAAACCGAGCAAGTTGTGCATGAAGGAATTGCTGAGAGCTTGACTCGGGTTATCTTTGCTATTATCTACGGTCGTTACGCCAACTTGCTCTCGCTCTTCGTCTGCTGAAGCTCTAGCGCGAGAGGGGGCAATCATGGGAACTTCTGCCACTAATCCGACACTAATGAGGCGGAAAGCGGTTTGTTGAATAATTTCTATAGGCTGTTTGAACTGAGTGGCGATCGCATTTAGGGGAACCGACCCATTCGCCATCTGCCAAAGTCGTCCTTCTAGAGAATCTAACCGTAAGTGGCGCTTGCCAATCACGACCCTGGATAGAGCCGAAGTTGGCTCAGGCAGCTTGTCTATCAATGATCTCCAATCTCGTAACACTCGTAGACCCATCAGTGTTGCTTCTGTTGCACTAAGGCTTAAGCCCGTCATTTCCGTTGTAGGTAACGTTGCTTTAGAGTCGAATTTGAACCGAGCATCTTTGAGCCGAAATAAAGCACAAACTTGCTGAAGCACTTGGGCATGGAATAGCAGTCTGAGTTGTTCTGGCTGTAGAAACCCTTGTGTCTTTAAGTAAAGACCAATTGGTATATTAGCAGGACAACGATTAACCTGTTCACGGATAACCTCTGGGCTAATCCAACCCCGTTGACAGATCATCGAGAGTAAGCATTGGTGATCTAGACGCTTAGTAACAGCAACAATACGACCCTGATGAATTAAGGCATGGCGTACTCTGGGCTCTTGATTCGGCTCTAACTGAAACCGCAGCGTGAGCAATCCGGTTTTGCTTCCTTGATCGAGGAATTGAAATAGTTCCGGTAGAGAAAATTCTGACAAACTACTCGTAATTGCCATCGTTTTTCACGTATTTCTAGGGATTGGTCATGAATAGGGTATCTTTTCTTATTCTCAAATTTAGGTGAAGAAATATCAACTTTCCGTTACGCTTCTTTCCTAGAGGACACCTAAACTTATGATAACTATCTAGCTTTTCAATTAATTTCAGTCTAAGCACTTATTATTGAGAAACAAACAAAAGCCAACAACTAAGATGAAGTAAACCTCCAAATTTTATCGATGATCGGGGCTAAAACGGCCTTAGCACTCGCACACTCATAAGAGCCACATCGAACGCCAAGGTTTATGTACTTTTTTTGTTAATGTCATCGCTCTCTAGAAAGAGATCTAAGGTGGAGTCGCTCTCACGGCTGAAAGAGCGTTACCTACCCCTTAGTTTTCCGAACAAAGGGATTTCAGAATTTCTAGGAAGACATTCCAATTGCTAGGCTGGATAGCACGCTCAACGGCGTGAATACCAGTACTTTCGTGTTCTTCTGACGCCCTACTACCTCACTTCAATTACTTTTGTGATGTAGCGAGATGTAGTACTTTGACCTTAGCCTATAGCCTTTCTCGATCAGGTACGGGACATCTCGGACATCTCGGTTGAAGCAGGGTGTAGGGATTAGGGGTTAAGGAATAAAGTGTACCTCACTCGCTCAGGAACCGCTATAGCGGAAGCAAACAGAAGCTCCTGAGGAGCTGAGGCGCTGGCTCATCTGCATTGTTCTGTGGCTATCTCAGTACACTCTCAAGAAGCTGTCATGGCGGATTCACCGCTACCGAGTATGAAAATGACTTTCTCCTGATTCCTGAACCGTGCCGTGCAGGAGTTAGTCTTCTTCAGCGCTGACTCTTAACTCCTAATACCGAGTTGCATCTGTTCGAGCTAACTTTCTCTCTCCCAGCTTTCTACGCTACTACGTACGATTGAACGCAACTTCGTATCACTCCTATTTTCATAGGAGGATTCAACTCCCTGTACTGGTGTTCCTGGACTCCTGATCTTCAAGAGACTGAGCCTAACGCCATTAATTTTTGTAGCTTAGAACAAGTTTCAATTTAAAGCTGCCTTCAACTCTGGAATGACGCGCTTAATTTCTAGCATCAACACTCCCTGTTTAGCGGCTTTGCTGGCTAAGACGAGTAAAACAGCATATTCGCCGCAGTTAGTGAGTATGCCATAACCTTGATCGCCCTCAACAAAGATGCGGTCTAGAAAGCCTCTGGCTAATTCACTACCAATACGCTCACCCAAAGACAGCATAGCAGCAGACATAGCGGATACTCGTTCTTCATCCATCTCACCCGGTAAGCTAGATGCTAAAGGCAGTCCGTCGGGAGAAACTAGAGCTGCTCCTTGGACATCACTAGCACCGGTGACAAAATTTTGGAGAATGCTCTCCAGCTTGGCTGTATTAATGGTCATTTTCTTGCCTCCACATGTAAGAGTATGACCGCAACTCACTTCGACGCAAGCCCTAGTTCATCCCTAAGGATGCGAGAAGTGAGCTGCAAGTCAAACGTATCAAACTTAATGCACATATGGGGGCAATTCTTGAAGACTATGAAGTCACATTACACAACTCTAGGGCTGTTTATCGGTAACCTCATAAAAAAAGAGTGTTGAACCAGGCTTTATTAAAGCCTAGTATCACACTTAAAGATTATTGGCGGGCAACTTCATCCGTTACCCTTGGCTAAGCATTTTTCAAAAAATTCTCTAAACTTACAAACTTGGAGTCTTGCCCGTTTCTGCTTGGGTAGGAATAGGTTGAACATCGCTGTAGCCCATATTGCTGGCTATTTCCCGCAGCGTAGAGATTTGTTGCTCAAAATCAAGCCCCTCAATTTGAGACAAGGCATCATTAATAGCTTGACTTGCTTGATAGTCATTGGGGATGTCTACTACTGTATCTCCCATTGCCCTCGCCCAAGCGTACCAGACAACTAGCTGATTATTCTGAGTCAGCGCTCCATAAGCACGAGATAATTCTGTATCTTCACGGTTAACAATGGCTCGCATGACTGCCAATTGTTCGTCATCAGACAAGTTATAAAATTCTCCTAACAGTCTGGGAGCCATTTCAGGATTAGCCGCTGTGGGAGCCGCGGGCGTAATGGAATCTCCCATTTTTTCATAAACATAGTACAGCAGTGCCAATTTTTCATCAGTGCCTAAGCCTTCCACTGCTTGTAGTACTTTTTGGCTGTCTTGTGAACGAGTTGAGGACTGTGTCTTATCCTGAGCTGAGGTCATGTTTGTACAACTAAATCAACGAATGTACTCCTGCTTAGAAGTAACAAAGTTTTCTCTTTAAAATCGCCCTCCAAGAGAGAGAGCTTGAGAGAGCCTAAAAAGATGAATGAGTCTACCTTTTTGTAGAGATTAAAGATATCTCTAAAGAAGCTAAAGCTTTGGGGATCGACGCTGATAGGATAAGCAGCGAGATGCAAATAATAAAAAACTAGGAGTTGACAATGTCGGAAGAACTGAAGGTAGACCCCAAGGAAGCCGTAGGGCAAGAAGCTGAATTAGCTGCTCAAAATATGGTGGAAGGAACAGAAAAAACACCAGACCTAGATGTTGAAGCAGACTACGAAGCGTCAAAAGAATACAGCGTGAGCGACGTAGATAGAAGTGGCGCAGGCTCCCAAGCCGCTCAAGAGGCTACAGCTCCCAAGCAGAAGATGCCCGAAGCGAAGGAAAGGAGATCGGTAGCCGAACCAACGGGAAATCCCGAGGATTACCGTGAGATGGCGGAGGAGGTAAATCCCAGACTCAAGGGGTAAGTCAGGTTAATTCGTATAGTGAGTTCCAAGAAATTGGTCTTGTCAAAAGGGAAATATTGTGCTGAATTGTAGCGCTGGTAGGATGGCTTTGAAGAGGGTCCTTCTCGCGTTATAAGGGCGGATTCAAGGTACTGTTAGCTTTTTGAGAAGCAAGATGCTATTCGGGTGGAATCTAGATGATCGCTCAACCATCTTCTTGGTTGAGCTTTAATTTTTAGGTGAAGCCAAAGGTGGAGCAAAGCTTCATCAGCAATTGGTGGTAACTTACAGCTTTTTAGGGCAACTCTGAAAACTGGGAAAGTTATTCCGGATTTTGTGGATATCATAGATCTTCCTTGCCTGATGAAGACGGCTATCGACTTGGAGTATTTAGTCTACGTCTGTGCTGCTGAGTGAGCCGTATGGCGCTTATTATAGACTTCAGGCTTGATGCCCTTTGATTCCCTATGCTCAGGCTAACGTTACCGATCACCAAACTATGCGAACTTATTATTGCGGCGAAGTAAGAAAAGAACAGATTGGAGAGACAGTTACCTTGTGTGGATGGGTAGACAGTAGCCGCGACCATGGAGGTGTGATTTTTATAGATTTGCGCGATCGCACTGGCGTTATCCAAATTGTCAGTGACCCCCAGCGCACCCCCGATTCCTACAAGGATGCAGAAGCGCTGCGCAATGAATACGTTGTTCAAATTACAGGTCGAGTTACAGCACGTCCAGAAGACAAACTCAATCCCAAACTGCCGACAGGTGAAGTAGAAGTTTACGCCGATCAGATCGAGCTACTCAATGCCGTCCGCAAAAATTTACCCTTCCAAGTTTCTACAGCAAATACTGAACCAGTACGAGAAGACATCCGGCTGAAGTATCGGTATTTGGATTTAAGGCGCGAGCGCATGAGCAACAACTTGCAACTGCGTCATCAAGTTGTGAAAGCAATGCGCCGCTACCTGGAAGATATGCAAGGCTTTATAGAAGTCGAAACTCCCATGTTGACTCGCTCTACCCCTGAAGGGGCAAGAGACTATCTAGTCCCGTCTCGCGTCAACCCTGGACAATGGTATGCCATGCCGCAGTCACCCCAGCTATTTAAGCAGTTATTGATGGTAGCTGGCCTTGACCGATACTATCAGATTGCTCGTTGCTTCCGGGATGAAGACCTTAGAGCAGACCGACAGCCAGAGTTTACTCAATTGGACATGGAAATGAGCTTCATGTCCCAGGAAGAAATCTTTGAGCTCAATGAAGGTCTAGTTTCCCACATTTTTAAAACCGTCAAAGGTATCGATTTGCCACGTCCCTTCCCTCGCCTCACCTATGCTGACGCGATGGCGCGTTACGGAAGCGATAAGCCCGATACCCGCTTTGGCTTAGAACTGGTCGATGTCTCCGATTTAGTTAAAGACTCTGGCTTCAAAGTCTTCTCCAGTGCTGTGGCAACTGGGGGTATCGTCAAAGTGTTACCCATTCCTAACGGGAATGAAGCCATTTCTAATGTACGGATTAAACCCGGTGGCGACTTATTCAAAGAAGCGAGTGAAGCCGGCGCCAAAGGTCTGGCCTATATCCGGGTGCGTGATAATGGTGAAATAGACACCATTGGAGCCATCAAAGACAACCTGACAGACGACCAAAAACAGGAATTGCTCACTCGCACAGGGGCACAACCCGGTCATCTGCTGCTATTTGGTGCTGGCTCAACCGATATTGTCAATAAAACCCTAGACCGACTACGCGGTGTCATTGGTCGCGAATTGGGATTAATTGACCCAGATAAGATTAACTTGCTCTGGATCACCGATTTCCCCATGTTCGAGTGGAATGCGGATGAAAAACGCTTAGAAGCCCTGCATCACCCATTTACAGCACCTCACCCAGATGACCTCGGCAACCTGAAAACCGCACGGGCGCAAGCCTATGACTTGGTGTATAACGGTTATGAAGTCGGTGGCGGTAGTCGGCGGATTTACCAGCCGGAAATTCAGCAGCAAGTTTTTGAAGCGATCGGCTTATCTCCAGAGGACGCTTACAATAAGTTCGGATTTTTACTAGAGGCGTTTGAATATGGGGCACCGCCTCATGGTGGAATCGCCTATGGCTTAGACCGCTTGGTAATGCTGCTAGCTGGAGAAGAGTCAATTCGCGATGTCATAGCCTTCCCCAAAACACAGCAAGCCCGCTGCCTGCTCACGGATGCTCCCGCTGGAGTGGATGGGAAGCAGTTGAAGGAATTGCACGTTGCTTCGACCTACAAGCCAAAAACTCAAGCCGAGTAGTCAAAAAAGTGCTGGCTAGGTGGATGTGCCGGAATTATCCCCTAACCAGCCGATCTACTCCTACAACCCTATTCTGAGTACAACCCTAGACAAAAAAAGCTCCTAGAGCGCATGAACTAGGAGCTTGTTGTCCTATCGTTAGCACTGCCCTCATTACTTTGGACTTGCCTAATGCCACCTTACCACCGCAGATAGAGGTAATCCGTCTATCTAAAGGCATCATTCTTACGACATAGCAGGGACTAAATGATACCAAATTCTGGTTGACTACCCCTTTTTTGAGAAAGCTGGGGGAGCGGGGGCAGCTTCTTCAGGCTAGGGAGAACAACCTCAAAATCGCAAGGGGGTTATGAGAGCAAAGTTGGTATGAGAATAAGCTTATAAATACTCCTCAAGAGACATAAAAAAAGCTGGGTAGCGCTTTAATCTACCCAGACTATATCTTGTGGCAAATTAGCACATTTGCCTACTAACTAGCCTAAATTAGGCAACCACAGTCTTCTTGGTCACAGCATTCAACTCGCCTTTGGCATACTTAGCTGCATACTCTTCCAGAGAGACTTGCTTAATCTTGCTAGCATTACCAGCCGTGCCGAACTGCTGGTAACGGTCAGCACAAACTTTTTGCATGTACTTGATGGAAGGCTTCAGGAAGTGACGGGGGTCGAATTCCTTGGGATTACCAGCTAGCGCTTCACGCACGGCAGCGGTAATAGCTAGACGGTTGTCGGTGTCGATGTTCACTTTACGTACACCGCTCTTGATGCCCTTTTGAATTTCTTCAACAGGCACACCATAGGTTTCGGGAATTGTACCGCCGTACTGGTTAATCAGGGCAATTAGGTCTTCAGGAACGGAGGAAGAACCGTGCATCACCAGGTGGGTGTTGGGCAGACGACGGTGGATTTCTTCGATCCGGCTAATCGCCAGAATTTCGCCAGTCGGCTTGCGGGTGAACTTGTAAGCACCATGGCTGGTACCGATCGCCACAGCCAGTGCGTCAACTTGGGTTTGTTCCACGAAGTCAACCGCTTGGTCGGGGTCGGTCAGCAGTTGGGAGTGGTCAAGCTTGCCTTCAAAACCGTGACCGTCTTCTGCTTCACCCATGCCGGTTTCCAGAGAACCCAGGCAACCCAGTTCACCTTCCACGCTCACACCCAGCGAGTGGGCAACTTTCACAACTTCCTTGGTAACAGCAACGTTGTACTCGTAGCTGGCTGGGGTCTTAGCATCCGCTTCCAGCGAACCATCCATCATCACACTGGTAAAGCCGTTTTTAATGGCAGAGTAGCAAGTGGCAGGCTCGTTACCATGGTCTTGGTGCATGACGATGGGGATGTGGGGATAGGTTTCCACCGCAGCCAGAATCAGGTGACGGAGGAAGTTTTCGCCAGCGTACTTGCGAGCACCACGAGAAGCCTGAAGAATCACAGGGCTATCGGTTTCATGAGCAGCCTGCATGATGGCTTGGATCTGCTCCAGGTTGTTAACGTTGAACGCAGGAATGCCGTAGCCATTTTCAGCTGCGTGGTCAAGCAGCAGTCGCATTGGTACGAGCGCCATAGTAGTCCTCCTAACTTTTAGTGTTGTCAGCTGGTCGTTTTGTTTTTGAACAAGCGTAATTCTTAGAACAATCTTAAGATAATTTATCAGTTTATAGGCAATTATCTCTAGAGATTGTGGAATAAGCCTTCCTTATGAGCTCAATAATGCCTTGCTATGTCCTTTTTATGGGTCGCCCGGGATTCGAACCCGAGACCAATCGGTTAAAAGCCGAGTGCTCTACCGCTGAGCTAGCGACCCTTATCGCGTGCGTTGACTCACACGACTTCTTACTTTAGCACAACTATAGAAAAAAGTAGATGGATTTATCCCAAAAAATTTACCGCAATGGTGACATACGCCTCCAAACTAGCTCCTGGAGCCAAGTGAGTGAGATGCTCACCTGTGTTGAGGGCGTTGCGGGGCGCACTCCAAGGCTCTAGGCAATAATAATCTTTCCCCTTCACAGTCCAAAAAACCAAGCTAGAGTAGAGGTCGCTGTAGTTCAGTGTGATTTTTAAACCACGTCCCTTATCGGTAACACTGGCAGCACAATCCGTGATTTGTCGAAAAACTAGATCCAGCTCATCACGGCTCAGATCGAAAGTGCCACAGAAGGGATGAATGTATGAGCTAATCTGATCTTGGTACTCGGAGGCTGGGATTTCATACTCCAGTTGGGTCTTGTCAGCCGTCAGGAAGTAAGGATGCAACCCAATAGAAAAGGGCATCGGTTCGCTGGAATAATTCGTGAAACGCTGCTGAATGCCCAACGTATTGCCCTTGAGTTGGTAGGTGAAGGTTAGTTGGAAATCAAAGGGGTAGACCGCACGAGTTTGGTCGTTACTATTGAGAACGAGGGTCAGGTGTAGTGAATCATTGAGTTCCTCTACCGATTCTGCAACTGTCCAAGGCAAGTCACGGGAAAAACCATGCTGTTTGAGTTGGTACTGTTGCCCCTTGTAGGTGTAAGCCTTATCTGGTAAATTACCGCAGATGGGGAAAAGGATGGGAACGCCACCCCGCACGCTCAAGTTGGGGTCTTTAAATCGTTCGGCATCGAAGTAAAGAATATCTTGCTGTTGCAGGCTCCACTGGGTAATAATGCCACCGCGTTCCGGTATCACTTCGACGCGAGACTGAGCCTGTTCATCGGTGAGAATGTAAGTGGTGTATTGGTCTTGTTTGATTGCGATCGCACACACAGGCGTCTTTCTCTCCAAAAAGCGGCAGTTGGTCGGCTAACTACACCAGAACTTTAACAAACTCTTATAAAAACCCCCATCAAGTTCATCAGTTCTTAACAGGGAGCATTCTAGGCTGTAAGAATTATCTGCTGATGCTCGGTTAAACGGTTAGGCTTGGGAGTTCTATTGACCTTGCCAGCATCTTATTGCGGGAAATCGTTCTACCTACTGTCATGCTTGTGATCGATATCACATTAAAATAGTGTGGAAAATCACACTTATTGACTGACTTAAATCAATTGCCAGACACGAGAAATCCGGGATAGTAGTAACACTCCCCAATAGTGATGCTCTGGTTCCATGATTCGTTCGCTTGTCCAATCGGCTTTCCAAACAGGTTGCCTGAGTGTGGCTTCTGAAGGTCTCATCCGTCAGGTACTGGAAATGAAGGGTTACGAAGCATCAGATTTGGAAGCGCTAACCGCTCTCTATGAAGCCGTGAACTCGGGTCAAATCCAGCGAGAAGCTCGTGGTAATTCTGCTATGTCCCTGATGCCTAGCCATCACTAACACCAGACGTAAGCCTTTATCACATTGGCATTTTAGTAACAGTTTATGACTGGCAATTCATAAAAAACCTGTTTCAATCTGCCCTAGCTTAATCTGACTGCGAGGGGCAATCAGAGCGTTCAAAAAAGCCAAATTCCCAAGGGAGCAGTTTGCTGAAGGGGCTGTAGTGGTAAAGCGCTTAGTGTCAACTCCACAGAGCAGTAAGAACACCAACCCTAGAAAAAAAGGAAAAGCTCTGGTGGGGTGTGATATGGGGCGATAACCAGAGCGATCAGTTGACCTCTGGGATTGTTTACCTCACGAGCCGCTTGTGGCATGGAAATAGAGCGTCGGACGAGAGGGCTTCTTGACCCGAGAAGCGGACTAGAAGAGGAGTGTAGCTAATCCCCCAGCGAATGGCAGCCGAGTAAACCCATCTTTCTGGCTGGTGACCTTGGGGTGATCGTGTGCATTGAAATTCCTTTTCTGCACCCTTGCGCTGAGCAGATAGCTCAAGGAGTATGTCACAATAGCTATGTCTGAATCCTTCAGACACCTAAATCCAACTCGTAGGCCAGGACTTGTCACCTGGAAAAAGTGCGCTAGTCGCAATGGCGGAATTCATTTGTGCCTTAAAACAACCTCGGCTCCTTGCCGAAGCCAATTTGCTAAAAATCACCATTTCCTCACAGGGCAAATTGCTCTCCATCATTGCCTTGGTAAGAGTTTTACTGACAACTCATGCACTTGAATGAGGATGCCCCTAGTTGCTTTCCTTCGTTGAAGGTACTAAAGTCACTCTCAAGCTTGTTATTAAATGCAGGCTAAACTTTTGAAGGACTCAAGGGGCAGGATTATGGAGGCATCTTACCTTTGACGAGGAAAAACCCACTCAGTTAGCTCCCCGTCAAGACTCACAAGGAAGCTGTGCCCCTAAAAAAGGAGCCGCTTGCTTCTTCACATCAGTATTTGAAGAGTTATCTACTCAGGAGAAGCCAAATATGCTACACCGCAAGATTTATCAACTGTGTTGCGATGGTCGTGAGGTCTGTGTTTTCTTGCGGGACCAGCAACGTTGGATTGAACGTGCCCGAATTATTGATATTGAAGGCGATTTAGTGACAATTCGTTATGAAACCGAGGAAGAAGATGAAATTAGTTCCTGGGAAGAAATGGTTCGTTTGGAAAGCATTGGTTCAGTAACTCAGAAGCTGGCTTCTGTCCCCAGAGGCAACTTCGATCCGATCGTTTCTGACGATTGCCCAGAAGCCGAACAAATTCGCCCGCGTTCTCCAGACTCAAATCAAGACTAGATGAGAGACTGAGGCGTTGGTTGACCGCTCAAAAGCTAGACACAAAAGTTTTTGCATTCTCGAATAGCCTAAGTACAGGATTGCAAAAGTCCGCAGCGTAATTTTGGCAAACTAGCAGAGGTTCGAGCCATTCTAGATTCAAAGAAAACGTTTGTAATTCTGTACATAGCCCAGTGTGGAAGATTCTGCGTGGAAGATTCTGCACTGGGTAAAATGTAGGGTTCTTACCCAGTGCGCTGAGCCAGGCATCGCCCTGCTGACTCAAGAGTGGGTGCAATCAGTGTTTTCACCTCTCAGGACTTACGCCACTACACCATCTATAGCAGTAATGGTGCGTTACACTCCCATCACGCACCCTACAAATAGAGGCTGTGCGTAAATTTGAATCTGATGCAGTTAGCGACAACAGATCTCTATGCCCAGTCCAACCAGAACGTTAAATGGGAAATAGATTTTTATTCTCTTTTTAGCGTTTGACTTTCTAGGCTGTTGGCTCAGGTGGTTCAGCCGGTTCAAAGACTGGGCAGTATCCCTCTGGTGTTACTTTGAAACCATACAGGGGAGAAGCAGGGTTCCAGCAGCGCTGTCCGCGTTGATGGCGGCAGTTCCCACAGCAGTCGATGTTCGTGGGCACCCTGGCATGACTACCGTGACTGAGCAGTTCTCGTTGAGACAATCCCCGCAAAACGAGTTCTTCACCCTGCCATCTCGCTTCTACCAAACCTGTATCTGCAAAATCTTGCCAGCGAGGGTCAGCAGCGATCGCTTCTGGCAGTGTGACAGTGACCACAGTACCTAACTCGGTCAATTCACCTTCATAGTTCGCTTCAGCGGGTGCGGCGGGTTGGATAAACGTCTCACCAATGGGGAGTTCTACGAGGGTTCCTGCCGATGGAGTATGGAGGTGGTAACGATTTTGTAGTTCCTCCAAGCTAGCCAAGTCAGCTAGGTAGGTGGAGGAACCGTGGATAAAAATGACGTGCTGCGGACGGAGATTATGAATTAACTGGGTAGTTCCCAATCGATCGCCATGTTGAGCTAGGAGATAGGGTTCGACATCAAGCAGGGCAAAATTTTGTTTGGCAGGATATCTGGGGTATTCAGGTCGCAGAATAACCGGAGGACGTGCCTCTGGGTGCCAGTATTCGCTCACGTCAGTTGCCTCGTCGGCGAGGATGATACAGGGAGATTCTCCGATAGCAGAGAGACGCTGCTCATCCAATCGTCGGACACGAGGACGTACTCGCTCATCCCAAAACAGAGATTGATGGCGAGCAAAGTTTTGTACCGAGGTCGGGAAGTAAGGTAGAAGTTCCAAGTAAGCGTCGCAACCGTCAGCAACAGTGCCCTCTACCCAAATATCCAAGTTACGACCCGTGAAATGGTGATGACTCCGCAGAAGCATGAGAATTTCTTGACCCAACCCCAAGGAGGATACTGGCATCAAGACGGAGTGTTGCTGGGCAAGCGCCCGATCAATACGCTCGACTAACTGATTTTCCTGTTGCCGTCGGTGAGGATGCCGCGCTGTGCCGTAGGTGCCTTCTATAATCAGCACATCTGGCTGTAACCCCCTTAACGATTCAATCGATAATCCCTCGACCAGCCGTGAGTTCGATAGGAAAAAGTCCCCCGTGTACAACAGTCGATACGTTCGCCGGGGTGTGGTATAAGTGAGCAAAAATGCAGCAGCTCCAGGCAGGTGACCCGATGGAATTAATTCCGCACTCAGTCCCTCGTGGAATTCCACTGGCGATCGCCAAGGTAACGCCTGACAGAATTTAGGAATCTTTTCGGGAGGTAACTCTGACCAGTTGAGCGGCAAAAGCTGAGTTGTAACCTCGCTGGCATAGATGGGTAACTGCGGAAAGGCTTGGTGGAGAGCGAGCAACCCCTGAGCATGATCAGAGTGGGCGTGGCTGCACAAAACCAAATCTGCGGGTGGCTTCGGTTCGGTTTGGAGGGGCGAAATATTCTCTAGTCCACAATCGAGGAGAATGCGGTATGGACCCATTTGCACCAATAAGCAAACGCCCTCGGCACTATGACCCACAGCATAGGGAAAACAAGCTAATTGATCATCCTCAACATAGGATGCGATTGGGCGTTGATTGCTCATGAACCGTCACACAAATTAGCGCGAAACAATCAGCTATTCGCCACTCACCTTGATGGTGTTCCTCTCTCGGCGTCACGTAATACCTTTTTCCCTTGGGGAATGCTACCAGTGTTGGTGATTCCTAACCAGTGACCAATGATATCCAGCACATCCACGAGAAAACGGCATCACTGAAGGTGACTGACCTGAGATGGCGGACGCTCCAAACAGCTATGGGCTGACGGATACGGTGACATTCCTCTTAGCGCTGCCCTCAGGGACTGCGGAGGCTTCTTTACCAAACGCTCAGGGCGTATCCGCTGCACTCAAACACAGCAGAACGTTCTTGCTAGCTTTCGGCAACGCTTTACGTACACCATTCTTGTCTAGCCAAAACCCAAAGATTATGTGCGACAGACCATCTCCACAGGTATTTAAGAAACTACTCACTGCTGTGACGAACACCAACTGGCGAGCGCTAGCGCTAGGTCAACACTTCGGACAGTCTTTTCCTCACTCTGGCTAGCTCCCATAGGGAACAGCCGTAAAAAGAGTCTCACGCTAACGCCAACGCCATTAGCAGTAGGTATAGGGTTTCATCCTGGAAAAGCGTTCTTCTCCTATTTCCCCTTCTCAACACTTGTGCGTTCCCAGCCAAGGTTTCAGAGGCGTGTTTTTCGATTTATAGGGGCTTGATGTTAGCCATGGACGGGCAATGCCCGACAAGGAGTTGAAGCTTAGTTTTAGTCGTACCTACAAGGAGTAGGTCAGCGATTAGCTGATCAGTAGCATCTTATCATAATTTTTTTGTAAAAATGGGAACTTTTTCGAGCTAGCTGGCGTCAACAAACGCTAACCTTGACAAGCTCCCTCATTTTACAAACTCGGCGTTGTACTGAGAAACTCTCTGGCAGAGCGAACCTTCAACCTGATGCGCTCAATCCAGCCAGCATTTAGTGGGCAGAACCATTACCGTGATAGTTGTCTGAATCGTAAAATCCGTTCTTCGTGCCAAAAAATAATGATGCAACCGTAAATACAATGGTGAGTACAACTAAAACGAGTTTGACATCCATCGATACAATAACCTCCATTGAAAAAGGGATTTAATGATTCTTTAATGACGAGTTTTTATCCATCATCAACCCAAATTGTAGAGCCGAACTGGCTTTCTCGTCCACCTAACTAAGGAATAAGAATTTTCATCTATTCTGGTGTACATCGTTCATGAGCGACTAAGTAGGTAGACATAAATAAACCTAAGTGTTGTTTATCCATACCCAATACTCCATGCCCTATGCCCAGGCAAGAGCTGTAATGTTTAATTTCACCGACCTACTTACTGAATGGGTTGAAATTTTGAAATTAGACCAATAAACCAATTGAACAATTGTCGATTCAACTGAGAACAGCCTAGTTGAGGAGGAAAGCTAAACTAGAATAGAGAACTGTTGCAATAAGACAGCCTACAAAACGCCTATGACCACTGCTGCACCGGTTAAAACTCAGTATGAAGCAATTATTGGTCTAGAAACCCATTGTCAGCTGAGTACCGAAACTAAGATTTTCTCTCATTCCTCTACAGAATTCGGCGCCCCTCCCAATACAAATATCGACCCGATTTGTCTGGGATTGCCGGGGGTGTTGCCCGTCCTGAATCAAAGGGTTCTGGAGTACGCTGTTAAAGCGGGTTTAGCACTCAATTGCCAAATTGCACCTTATAGTAAGTTTGACCGGAAACAGTATTTTTATCCCGACCTCCCTAAAAACTATCAGATTTCTCAATACGACTTACCCATTGCCGAACAGGGTTGGCTGGAGATTGAACTTCCGGATGAGGCAGGTAACCCAGTTCGCAAGAAAATTGGCATCACCCGTCTGCACATGGAAGAGGATGCTGGAAAACTGGTTCACGCAGGAAGCGATCGCCTGTCGGGTTCTACTTACTCCTTAGTTGATTACAACCGTGCGGGGATACCTCTAGTAGAAATTGTCTCAGAACCCGATATGCACTCCGGTCAAGAGGCGGCAGAATATGCCCAAGAATTGCGCCGGATTATGCGTTACCTCGGTGTGAGTGACGGCAACATGCAAGAAGGTTCGCTGCGCTGTGATGTCAATGTTTCGGTGCGACCAATTGGCCAGAAGGAGTTTGGCACTAAAGTTGAAATCAAGAATATGAACTCCTTCAACGCCATCCAAAAGGCGATCGAGTTTGAAATTGAGCGACAAATCGCTGCCCTGGAAGCGGGAGAACGCATTGTTCAGGAGACTCGCCTGTGGGAAGAGGGTAGCCAACGCACGATTAGTATGCGGAGTAAGGAAGGTTCTAGCGACTACCGCTACTTCCCTGAACCCGACTTACCTCCGATTGAGGTATCCAACGAACAATTGGAAGCATGGCGTAGCGAACTTCCCGAACTTCCTGCCCAAAAACGACATCGCTATGAAACCCAGTTAGACCTTTCTGCCTATGATGCTCGCGTGTTGACGGATGACCGACAGGTGGCGGAGTATTTTGAAGCGACTATTGCTACTGGAGCAAATCCCAAGCAATCCGCTAACTGGATCATGGGAGATATTGCCGCCTATCTCAACACCAACAAACTGAAGATTACAGAGATTGCTCTCAAGCCTGCTAACTTGGGGCAACTCATCACTCTGATTGAAGATGGTACGATTAGCGGCAAGATTGCCAAGGACATTCTGCCAGAACTTCTCACCAAGGGCACACCGGTTCAGGAACTGGTGAAAGACAAAACCCAAATCTCTGACGCGAGTCAACTTGAAGCCATGATTGATGAGGTGATTGCCGCCCATCCTAAGGAATTAGAGCAATATCGCAGCGGCAAAACCAAGCTTCAAGGCTTCTTCGTTGGGCAAATCATGAAGAAAACTAGCGGACGGGCTGATCCCAAGCTGACCAACCAAATCCTGAATAATAAGCTGAATGGTTAGCTGTGACGACGAGGGCGAGTTTATCAAACTCAAATGTAAACTTTACCTAAATCACACAATAGGGGGTATCACCCCTAGCCTATATCCTGATATATTGTGCTAAGTAGATGCACCCTGATATCGGGAGAGTCGCCCAAGTGACTCTCCTTTTTTTGTGTGTAAGAAGAGCGATGTAATTAATCGCAAGTAGGCATTGCCCATGATAGTCCCTTCAAGCCTGACAAAAATCCGTTTCAAGGCAACGCCCACCCCACAACTTTTTGATGTAAATACCCGTGCGGAAGAAATTTATAAATAGGGGGTGACACCCCCCACCCCGAAACCCTATAATTATGAGCAGTAGATGCACCCTGATGATCGGGAGAGTCGCCTCAAGTGGCTCTCTTTTTTTTTGTGTGTACAAGCCACCTGCATCACTATTTAGCTCCCTGAGACTTGATATAATCGCCTCTCAAAGAGGAGTCAAGGTTTTCAGGAGGCGTCATGTCGGACTGGCAGGAAATAGCAGGTGGTGTTACAGCTCCCAAAGGATATCGAGCAGCAGGAATTACCGCAGGACTGAAACCGTCAGGGCTTCCGGATTTAGCGCTGATTGTGTCAGATGTAGATGCGATCGCAGCGGGTGTGTTCACCACTAATCAAGTTTGTGCCGCCCCTGTCACCTATTGCCGAGAGCGCCTGCAAGCCAAAGCCAGTGCTCATGCCATCCTAATTAATGCTGGACAAGCGAATGCCGCAACCGGTGAGCGGGGCTGGCAAGATGCCCTGCAAAGTGCCAATGCCTTAGGTCAAGCGCTGAATATTCCTGCCGAGTCAATCTTGCTCGCTTCAACTGGCGTGATTGGGCAACGTATCCGCATGGATGCTCTAGTATCAGGTATTCCCAAACTTGTTGAAGCGTTGTCAGAAACCGGCTCAGATGCAGCGGCTCAAGCGATTATTACCACAGATTTAGTTCCCAAATCAATCGCCCTAGAAACCACCATTCACGATCGCACAGTACGAGTGGGTGGTATTTGCAAAGGCTCTGGCATGATTCATCCCAACATGGCAACACTACTTGCCTTTGTTACTTGTGATGCAGCGGTATCGACATCGTTGTGGCAACAGATGTTGAGTCGGGCGGCGGATAAGAGTTTCAACCAAATTACGGTAGACGGGGATACTAGTACCAACGACACCTTAATTGCGCTAGCCAATGGTCAATCCCGAACAGCCGCGATCACGGAAATGGGGCCAGAAGCTGAAAAGTTGGAAGCCATGCTGACAGCCGTTTGTCAGCACTTAGCAAAAGCGATCGCACGAGATGGGGAAGGAGCAACTTGTCTAATTGAAGTCCAAGTTACAGGCGCATCCGACGACAAAGCCGCGCGTCAAATTGCCAGAAGTATTGCTGGCTCATCTCTGGTTAAATCTGCTGTATTTGGTCGTGACCCTAATTGGGGCAGAATTGCTGCGGCTGCGGGGTATGCAGGTGTTCCCTTCGAGCAAGAGAATCTCCGCATTCAGTTAGGAAATTTCTTACTCATGGAAAATGGTCAACCCCAGGGGTTTGATCGTGCAGCGGCTAGCCATTATCTCAAACAAGCAGCGGCAGGTGCTTATTTGAAAGAAGATACCGTTTTAATCTCCGTTAGCGTCGGTAATGGACATGGTACGGGTAAGGCTTGGGGCTGTGACTTGAGCTATGACTACGTGAAAATTAACGCCGAGTATACGACTTAAATTTTGGTCAGCCGTCAGTTCGCCGCCATCTGTTGCAAAAAATTGAGCCAAGTTTCTAATTATGGTCAGCGAATTTCCGTAGTCGGCTCATCTGGCTCCGGGAAGACAACGTTAGCACGTCAAATTTCCCAACGTCTTACTATTCCTCATGTGGAGCTAGATGCACTTTACCATGAGCCTAACTGGGCACAAGCCCCGACTGATGTCTTCCGAAAGCGTGTAGAACAGTCGCTAAGTAGTGATCGCTGGGTTGTGGATGGCAATTACAGCCAAGTACGGGACATCGTTTGGAGTAGAGCCGATACAGTAGTTTGGTTAGACTACCCCCTACCTGTGATTATGGGGCGTGTGGTGCGACGGACGTTGCGGCGAGTGGTATTGCAAGAAGAATTGTGGAATGGAAATCGGGAAACATGGCAAACAACATTCAGCCGCGATTCCATTATTCTTTGGGTACTGACTACTTATCACAAAAGGCGAAAAGAGTATCCCATGCTCTTGACTCAATCTGAGTATACCCATCTCGAGGTTGTGCATTTGCGATCGCCTAAAGTTACAGGCGCTTGGCTGGCGAATTTGGCAGCATAAAAGTATCACTATGCGGCTTGCAGCCAAGTTAACAAATATGTTTAAAAAAATTGGAATAATTTGCCTCGCTTTATTCTTAGGATTTGCCCTCCTACCACGCTTAACACTCGCTCAATCGACAGCCTTTTTAGAATCTCGTGTCTCTCGACTCGAAACTGAAAATATCGAAGTGCGATCGCAACTCAGTCGCATTAACTCTCAGCTTGCTCAACTGGCTGGGGGACGATCTACCTCCAATCGACCAGCCCCCTCAGTGCCTTCTCGACCTAATCGCCAAGTGTCTTCATCAGACCCCATGTTTGACCGACTCGCCACTTTGGTGATTGAACTAAAACAGCGTGTCCAAGCTTTAGAAGCACAAGTGGCTGAATTGAAAAAGCAACGACGGTAGCGGCATTTTCCTGCCCAGGTTACTTCCTCGCCTGAATCACTTGAAGAGAACCTCCCGCGTAAAGACGGTGTTCAAACCTTTCACAACCAGCTTCCTTCAACAATCTAACCAAATCTGTTTCCAATAACTGCCAAGCGGCTTGAGTTTCAAATAACCATAGAAACAGATAAGCCTTGCAAAGGAAGTTGGTGAAATCGACCTTCTCCCCCTACACTAATGGCGGCGACGCGAGAAATTCCGTCATATAACCACTGGTATTTATAACTCCAAGTTCTGAAAATCGTTATCACTGCTCACTTCCTGGTAAAGATGTGTGATTCTTATTGCCAATTGCAACCACTAAACGGATATATTGTTAAAATCAGTAACAAATATGAAAGTTTTGGGAAGCAATAGCCATTATGGGTCGTGTTGGGGTTTTATTACTAAATTTGGGTGGACCAGATGAGTTAAGGGATGTGCGTCCCTTTCTATACAACTTGTTTTCTGACCCTGAAATTATTCGCTTGCCCTTTTCCTGGCTGCAAAGTCCCCTGGCCTGGTTTATTTCGACGCTTCGTGCGAAAAAATCGCAAGAAAACTACCGACAAATTGGTGGCGGTTCGCCGTTACGCCACATCACAGAAGCTCAGGCTCAAGCTGTCCAAGAAGCCTTGCAGCGAAAGGAGCAAGACGCCAGAGTTTATATCGGAATGCGTTACTGGCATCCCTTTACCGAAGAAGCGATCGCCCGAATCAAGCGTGACAACATTACTGACTTAGTCATTCTACCGCTGTATCCCCAATTTTCCATCAGTACTAGTGGTTCTAGTTTCCGCCTTCTCGAAAAACTTTGGCAAGAAGACCCAGCCCTTAACCGGATTAACTATACGGTCATTCCGTCCTGGTATCAGCATCCCGGTTACCTGCAAGCGATGGCGCAGTTAATTGCCCAGGAACTCGACCAGTTTCCCAACCCTGATTCGGTTCATATTTTCTTCAGCGCCCACGGTGTGCCTTTAAGCTACGTTACAGAGGCGGGTGACCCCTACCAGCAGGAGATTGAGGACTGTACTGTCCTGATTATGCAGACTCTTAACCGTCCTAACCCACACACCCTGGCTTACCAAAGCCGAGTTGGCCCCATAGAGTGGCTCAAGCCTTACACAGAGGATGCGCTACAAGAACTAGGGAATCAAGGCGTTGAAAATTTGCTTGTAGTACCCATTAGCTTTGTCTCCGAGCACATCGAAACCCTGCAAGAAATCGACATAGAGTATCGAGAACTAGCCGAAGAATCTGGCATTCACAACTTCCAGCGTGTACCCGCCCTCAATACCCATCCAGTTTTCATTGATTCCTTGGCAACTTTGGTGGTTGATGCCCTCGACGCGCCCAGCCACGAGTTCTCAGAGGTGATTCGTCCGAACAAGACAGTCAAGATGTACCCTCAAGAACGTTGGGAGTGGGGGATGACCACAGCCGCAGAAGTATGGAACGGTCGCCTTGCTATGATTGGCTTTTTTGCTTTGGTGTTGGAATTGATTAGTGGTCAGGGGCCACTGCATTTCGTCGGTCTATTGTAAATAGTTATTGTGACTCATTTTTTGCAGCAGTAGGGGACGCCGAGACGTACCCTACTGTTTCAGGTTATAAGGAGTTGGGTAAAAAAAGATAAATCTGTAGAGGCATAACTAACGCCTCTACAGGAACACCCCATTGGGTAAAAAACCAATTGCTAAAATTAGCTCATCCGCCGCTTGCGACGTCTGGCAACAGCTTTGCGCTTTTTCTTTTCGATGGGAGTCTCAAAGTGGCGCAAACGCTTCATATCTGCAAAAATTCCAGCCTTTGACACTTGGCGCTTAAATCGCCGCAGGGCTGATTCAATACCTTCATTTTCACCAACAACCACTTGGGTCATGCTAAATCCTCCTAAGCGTAAACAAATAATTTAATAGGGATGATGCCTCTCACCCAATTCCAAGTTCTAACAAAGTTCGTAGTCAAAGCATCTTAGAGCATTATGTCCTTTGTTGCTTGGCGTCGAAGCAGCGCTGATGGATATAGGCTCACTGCCTGTTCATCACCTCACGCTACTCAGTCAATCGAAAGTAACTTAATTCGCTGAGTTTAATCGGGTTCACTCAGCCTCCTGCTTAGAGGGCAAAGCCTAGTAGCTACGAGAGTAGTTACCACTCGTTTTTTGAGCTGCGCGAGGCTTCACTGCGTTGACTCTAAGGCTACGTCCTAAACACTTTACACCATCAGGTTCTTGAATTGCTGTATTTTCCTCAGCGTTGGATTCCCTCTTGGCAAAACCCCATCCACGAGAGTGACTCGTTTCCCGAGCTGGTGGAATCTGAAGACGTTTTACAGCACTGTATTCTGCAAAAACGTGACCTAGAACCTTTAGTGTAACCCTATAGGAGAAGTTACCTATATAGATTGACATAAAAAAGTCTCCAGAATCAAATGATGCGGAGATTTAGATTCACAGAGACGCCTGTAAGTATCCAACATTAACACTGCAACCAAACATAATTCTCGCTACTTACCCTAACACATGACTTTGTGAGCTAGCTACTCAGTGCAAGAATTTCAATTTGGTCTTGGGATATTTATGATTTGGGTACAGTTACTAGCATGGCAAATGAAGGTACGAGATGACCAACCCTTAACGAATTGCAACGATTGGGCCTCAAGTTCAAGTTATCACCAGTTGTGAGTTAATTTCTGCATCTTCAAAGATACCAGTCTTGAGTTGTGCGATCGCACCATCAATTAACTCGACGCCCTGTTCCACTGTTTCAATCACAGCCAACTGCCCACGCAACTCAGCCGCACCGGGGAACCCTTTGACATACCACGTCATATGTTTACGGGACTGACGAATACCACGCTCACCCTTATATTCCCATAGCGCTTGTAGATGTTCCCGCGCACATTCTAAGCATTCCACTGGGGTTGGCGGGTTGAGTTGTTGTCCACTTTTCAGGAAGTAATCAATTTCTCCAACTAAAAAGGGGTATCCTAAAGTACCTCGCGAACACATTACCCCATCCGCACCCGTTTGTTCCAAACACTTTAGTGCCGCCTCAACTGAAAAGATATCGCCATTGGCAATGACAGGGATAGAGAGAATCTCCTTAACTCGCCTAATCCAGTCCCACTGAGCATTCCCGTTGTAACCTTGAGCGCGGGTACGTCCATGTACCGTAATCATCTGTGCCCCGGCATCCTCCATCCGCTTGGCAAATTCCAGAATATTGATTTCCTCATTCGTCCAGCCAATACGAGTTTTCACGGTAACGGGCACCTTCACCGCCTGAACCACAGCCCGCACAATTGCCTCTGCTGTTTCGGGTTCCCGCAATAGGGAAGAACCGCCGCCGTTTTTTGTGATTTTGTTGACAGGGCAGCCCATATTAATATCTACCGTATCTGCCCCTTCTTCTACTGCCATCTGCGCCGCTTCGGCTAAAAAATCGGGACGGCAGTCAAATAACTGGATACTAATCGGTTTTTCATTAGGGTCTACCTCCATCATTTTAGGTAGCTCTTTGGCATAGCGCAGCCCTGATGCATGAACCATCTCGGTGTACATCATCGAATCTGGAGCAAAGCGTCGCACCAGACGGCGAAACACCAAATCTGTGACGCCAGAGAGAGGTGACTGTAGAACCCGGCTTTTTACTTCAAATGAGCCAATTTTTAAAGGATTAGCTAGCCTTTGTTGTAATTCTGGCGAGAGAACAAGCATGTTACCGGGCAAAGTATGTTTCACACCCCTATTTTATCGGTGCATTTAACCTAGTTAGCATCCGTCTTTGCTTAGGATTACGAGTATCTGAATCAGTCAATGTTTGATTGGGATTTGAGGCGTGAGGATTTTTGCACTGAGTTAATAATAGGAATTTTTAAACAGCTACATACTTAAATATACGCTGTTGAATTGGCGCATCTTCATCCCTAATATTGCCAATGAAACTCCCAAAGAAACCCAATTCTTCTCCAAATTTCTGCATCTGTTTGTGAGTGTAAGCAAAAAGTCGGTGACTAGGAGAGCGGTAGACTCGAGGCATAGGTATCGGACTATCCCCAAAACTGGTGTAGGAGACATGCACCTAGTGATTCATGTCATTAATTTTGAAACGTGAAATTGACCTATTTAAGCGGGTTTCAGGCTAAATCAGCCCCTCAGAACCAATGACATGAACCACTAGATATTAGGGGTCGAGGGTATTAGACGCCGAGGATAGGGAGTTTTAAGGGCGGTGGTGGTAAGCAAAAGCACCATTCTCAATCATCGTAAGGCGGGCACTGGCTATCCTATAGGCTTGACGGGGATGGGATGTCGCTTGCCACCTAATCCTACAACTGCCTACAGACGGCAAACACAACTGATTCGTTACGGTTCACCCCAATCTCTTAGGTCAATAACTTTCATACATTAGACACAGTGAAGGTAATCAGCAATAAACACTTGCCGATTGCAGTTCATGCGAGAAGGAGTGGCAAAAGCACTCGCTAAAGCAGAACCGTCCCATCTCAGGTTCGGGAACCCCCCCTTCATGAGAGAGGCTAATAGTGCTCAGTATAGAGATTGGTAGCAGAGCCAATGGTATCTAAATGGGAAAAAGCTGCGGGTTGAACCCTCAGACGGTTCAATTTTGACGCTCCCCTGCCCATCCATTATTTGTAGTTAAACGAACCTGGAAGACTCATATGGCAAAAGTTGTTGGAATTGACTTAGGTACAACGAACTCCTGTGTAGCGGTGATGGAAGGTGGTAAGCCGACTGTTATTGCTAACGCGGAAGGTTTTCGGACGACACCGTCAGTTGTAGCCTATGCCAAAAATGGCGATCGCTTAGTCGGTCAAATCGCCAAGCGTCAGGCGGTGATGAACCCCGAAAACACCTTCTACTCCGTCAAGCGCTTTATTGGACGCAAATATAGCGAAGTTACCCAAGAGCTTACCGAAGTTTCTTACAAAGTTCTCAACATCAACGGTAACGTCAAAATCGATTGCCCCGCTCAAGGCAAGCAATTTGCGCCCGAAGAGATTTCAGCTCAAGTGCTACGTAAGCTGGTAGAGGATGCTAGCAAGTACCTTGGTGAAACTGTTACCCAAGCTGTCATTACCGTCCCTGCTTACTTCAATGACTCTCAGCGTCAAGCCACCAAAGACGCAGGTAAAATCGCTGGCATCGAAGTACTGCGGATTATCAACGAACCTACTGCTGCTTCTCTGGCCTACGGACTAGATAAGAAGAGCAACGAAACCATTCTAGTATTTGACCTTGGTGGTGGTACGTTCGACGTTTCCATTCTGGAAGTGGGCGAGGGTGTGTTTGAAGTATTGGCAACTTCTGGTGACACGCACCTAGGTGGTGACGACTTTGATAAGAAAATCGTAGATTACCTCGCCTCAACCTTCCAAAAGGACGAAGGCATCGAGCTGCGTAAAGATAAGCAAGCCCTGCAACGCTTAACAGAAGCCGCTGAAAAAGCGAAGATTGAACTTTCCAGCGTTACCCAAGCTGAAATCAACCTACCCTTTATTACAGCGACTCAGGATGGTCCCAAGCACCTGGATATGGTGTTAACCCGTGCTAAGTTTGAAGAGCTGTGCGCTGACTTGATCGACCGTTGCCGCATCCCCGTCGAGAACGCAGTGCGTGACGCCAAAATCGATAAGAGCAGAATTGACGAAATTGTCCTCGTTGGTGGTTCCACCCGAATTCCTGCGGTGCAAGAATTAGTCAAGCGGATTCTGGGTAAAGACCCCAACCAAAGCGTCAACCCTGATGAAGTCGTTGCCGTTGGCGCAGCCATTCAAGCGGGTGTGCTGGCTGGTGAAGTCAAGGACATTTTACTCCTCGATGTGACACCGCTATCTCTAGGTGTGGAAACCTTGGGTGGCGTGATGACCAAGATTATTCCTCGCAACACGACAATTCCTACCAAGAAGTCGGAAACCTTCTCCACTGCTGTAGATGGTCAAACCAACGTTGAAATCCACGTTCTGCAAGGTGAGCGTGAGATGTCCAACGACAACAAGAGCTTGGGTACCTTCCGCCTCGATGGTATTCCTCCCGCTCCTCGTGGTGTTCCTCAAATCGAAGTAATTTTCGATATCGACGCTAATGGTATCCTGAACGTTACCGCTAAAGATAAAGGTACGGGTAAAGAGCAATCCATCAGCATTACCGGTGCTTCGACCCTACCCAAGGACGAAGTGGATCGCATGGTTAATGAAGCTGAGTCCAATGCAACTGCTGACAAAGAACGCCGTGAAAGAATCGATCGCAAGAACCAAGCTGACTCTCTTGCCTACCAAGCTGAGAAGCAAATCAGTGAACTCGGCGACAAAGTTCCAACCGCTGACAAGACTAAGGTAGAAGGGCTGATTAAAGATCTGCGAGAAGCAGTTCAGCAAGAGAACGACGAGCAAATTAAGACTGTAATGCCTGAATTGCAGCAAGCTCTCTACAGCATTAGCACCAATCTGTATCAACAAGCAGGTGGTAGCCCGGATGGTGGTGCTGCTCCTGGTGGTGATGGTGGCACATCCTCTGGTAGCTCTGGGTCTGATGATGTGATTGATGCTGAGTTCTCAGAAAGCAAATAGAACATTGGGATTAGAGGTAAGTGATGAACTTCCTCAGTCCCTTCTGAGTAATCAGTTTGATTAAGCTCAGCTCTTGCATTATTTTTAGTACGCGATACGATGAGTTCGGAAACTAATTTCTGAGCTCATTTTTTTTGTCTTCTGTTTCAATGGCTATTGGGAATTTAACGTGAGTTTGATGGAGGCTAAAATACCCCGGCATAATACCAATTGGCTTTTTCAATGTCACATTTCACCCCCCCAGTCCCCCTTATTAAGGGGGAGCAATTAGAGAAAGGGATTTAAGTTGATTTCAACTGCCATCCGCAAATCGTATCGCTCACCTACAGCAATATGTTTCAATCCCTGATAGAGATTTAAGTTGATTTCAACCTCACACTGGGGGCATTTTACCTTAGCGAAAGAGGTTTCAATCCCTGATAGGGATTTAAGTTGATTTCAACCCAAATACTCTACTCGTTCGATTGCGGCTGTTTGGTTTCAATCCCTGATAGGGATTTAAGTTGATTTCAACCCTCCTCCCCCAGCTTCGATTCCCGCTGCCGCTCGGTTTCAATCCCTGATAGGGATTTAAGTTGATTTCAACAAAATGCGATCGCCCAAGAGAGGAATTTAAGCGATCGGTTTCAATCCCTGATAGGGATTTAAGTTGATTTCAACAACTCTTGGAATGTGGATGATTTGTGGTCATATTTTTTGTTTCAATCCCTGATAGGGATTTAAGTTGATTTCAACGCAAGAATTTTCTTATTGCTGGTTAAAGTTTCAATATTTTTTGTTTCAATCCCTGATAGGGATTTAAGTTGATTTCAACCAAGCCGATTCATTCCCTCGTGGGCAAATTCGTTTCAATCCCTGATAGGGATTTAAGTTGATTTCAACCTAGCCGTCCTCAGTCCAAATTCAATAGCTCCGCCGTTTCAATCCCTGATAGGGATTTAAGTTGATTTCAACTTATGAGCAAAAGGCTAGCAAGCGAGAGCATCGCACTGTTTCAATCCCTGATAGGGATTTAAGTTGATTTCAACCTTGATTGGCTATCCCCAGCGCCTTACTTGCATTGCTGTTAGTTTCAATCCCTGATAGGGATTTAAGTTGATTTCAACGTACTGTCCTGATATATTTCCCTAAATACTATCAGTTTCAATCCCTGATAGGGATTTAAGTTGATTTCAACCAAGCTACAGAAAATATTCCTCTTAATTCTCTCTGGTTTCAATCCCTGATAGGGATTTAAGTTGATTTCAACACCCCTGCTTTAAATGCCTCAGTGTTGGGCAATTGTCCGTTTCAATCCCTGATAGGGATTTAAGTTGATTTCAACGACATCCCACAGAGAGACAACTTAAGCCGATAAATAGTTTCAATCCCTGATAGGGATTTAAGTTGATTTCAACTTTCCCTAAGCAGCGGTCAAATGTTGTCATAGAAGTTTCAATCCCTGATAGGGATTTAAGTTGATTTCAACCTTACTCAGAAGTATGGAATCCCATTTGATTTAAGCAACATCGGCCTCGTTTCAATCCCTGATAGGGATTTAAGTTGATTTCAACTACATATCCGATAGTGTTTCAGCAATGTTTTTTAGCCTGTTTCAATCCCTGATAGGGATTTAAGTTGATTTCAACCCTCGGTGAAACTGTGCAAGCTTTATTTCTGCCTTCATCAGTTTCAATCCCTGATAGGGATTTAAGTTGATTTCAACTTAGCTGTGAGGGTGAGCTGATAGCAACGGCAAGTTTCAATCCCTGATAGGGAATTAAGTTGATTTCAACGTTTTGGATTTCAAATAAATCCTCGTGATTCTCAAAGTTTCAATCCCTGATAGGGATTTAAGTTGATTTCAACTCTTGCCGTCTTCTCTGGCAATGTGCGCCACTTGGTTTCAATCCCTGATAGGGATTTAAGTTGATTTCAACTTTGATTGATTTCTTTGGGTTTAAGTATAAGGAGATATCTGCTGTTTCAATCCCTGATAGGGATTTAAGTTGATTTCAACCTTCTTTGATGGCAAGCTTGGCCTTTTCTGCCCCCTCGTCATTAGTTTCAATCCCTGATAGGGATTTAAGTTGATTTCAACTTGGTGGGTATCAGATAGCTCTGCTTAAGGGGCAGTTTCAATCCCTGATAGGGATTTAAGTTGATTTCAACTAGAGGGTGGAAGTTGTACCGAATCTGATCGGTCGTTTCAATCCCTGATAGGGATTTAAGTTGATTTCAACTTCCCCAGCATTACGGAAGGCTCTATCCAATTTTGTGATGTTTCAATCCCTGATAGGGATTTAAGTTGATTTCAACAAGGAACCTGGGATAGTCAATGGGTACCTAAAAAGTTTCAATCCCTGATAGGGATTTAAGTTGATTTCAACGTTTGGAGCGCTATCTGCTGCCAGCAATGTCGCGTTTCAATCCCTGATAGGGATTTAAGTTGATTTCAACTAGGTCAGATGTTGCGGTCGTCCGTTCTGCCACTGTTTCAATCCCTGATAGGGATTTAAGTTGATTTCAACGCCAGCCGCCTGAATGTTTTTCGCTCGTTGTCTCAAGTCGTTTCAATCCCTGATAGGGATTTAAGTTGATTTCAACTAGTGGCACTCGGATGCCTTTGTCTGTAAGTTTCGTTTCAATCCCTGATAGGGATTTAAGTTGATTTCAACACCACCAAATCATCTACTGTTATTCCTTGGTTAGCAGTTTCAATCCCTGATAGGGATTTAAGTTGATTTCAACCTACTCGTAGCTGTGGATGTATAGCAAGAGAGCGGTTTCAATCCCTGATAGGGATTTAAGTTGATTTCAACCAACCACGCCTTGACCATGATTCCTCGCGGCAATGAGTTGTTTCAATCCCTGATAGGGATTTAAGTTGATTTCAACATAAGTCTTTCATTTTGGCGTTGACTCTCTTGTGTTTCAATCCCTGATAGGGATTTAAGTTGATTTCAACTCTTTTTGTTGTAGTCTGTAAAAGTTACCTATAGTTTCAATCCCTGATAGGGATTTAAGTTGATTTCAACATCTCGTTTATCTGTTTTACTAAAAGGTTCTCTAATAGAGTTTCAATCCCTGATAGGGATTTAAGTTGATTTCAACTGCTGGTGTCTGAAACCCTTGTCATATTTAATTTTCCAGGTGCATTTCCGAGAACCTGATCTGAATATAGCATTCCAGCCCTCAGTCCTTGCAATAGGCAATTGCTAAAATTGCCTGAAACTTAATACCAGTAAGCCATTCAAGATTTCCGTGAACCTCTTTTCTAGGCCACACCCTTTCAACCCTTATCCGATAAGGGATACAGCTACAAATTTTCATCCGTCCCAAAAAACACCTACAGGTTCGCGCCACAAGCGAAAAAATTGAAAGAACCCTCCCCTGACTTAGAAGAGGATAGGAGCAACGTTAATTTTGGGCTTCCTCCGTCGGAAAAGCACCAGGTTTTACTTGGAGTAATTTTCTCTTCCCCTGGCGAGTGACTTCAACATCTAACTTGGCACCAATTCTGCTAACTTCAACCTGTTGTTGTACCTCAGCCGCACTCTTAATCGGTTTACCACCAACTTTTTCGATTACATCTCCAGGTTGGAAACCAGCCTGAGCTGCGGGTGAATTTTTAGCCACATTGATAATAATGACGCCTGTATCTTGAGTCACTTTGAAGCCGACACTGTTGTCTTCATTTAATTCTTTGCGCAAATCCGGTGTCAGTGTCACCATCTTAATACCCAAGAAAGGATGCTCAACCCGTCCTTTGGTAAACAACTGATTGGCAACTCGTTGTGCCGTTTCAATCGGGATAGCAAAGCCTAAACCTTGGGCACCTGCACGAATGGCTGTGTTAATCCCAATCACCTCGCCCTGAGCATTTAACAATGGGCCACCCGAATTACCTGGGTTAATAGCTGCATCAGTCTGGATAAAGCTAACTCGTTTTTCCGGAACACCCACCTGTGAACTAGAGCGATCCAACGCGCTGATGATACCAACTGTTACGGTGTTATCCAAACCCAGAGGATTCCCGATCGCGATCGCCCACTCACCAGGAATCAACTTCTCGGCACTTCCTAGCGCTACGGTTGGTAAATTTCTCGCCTCAATTTTGACCACAGCAACATCTGTGACTGAATCTACACCTACCACTCGACCCGCAAATGTTCGACCATCCTTAAGCGTAACTTTTACGCTATCCGCACCCGATATAACGTGAGCATTGGTAATCAACCGTCCATCCGCACTGATAATAAATCCCGAACCCGTGCCTCGCTCAACCCGTTTTTCTGGGGGTGGCATCTCATTACCAAAGAAGCGCCGGAAAAAGGGATTTTTAAACGGTTCTGGAACGTCTTGAGATGAAAGCTTACGCGCTGAATCAATCCGCACAACGGCTGGCCCTACCCGTTCTGCCGCCTCCGCGATAAAGTTGAGGTTAGCACTGGCAGAATGGCTTAACTGACGCGATGGCGAGGACTGCGAGACTGCCGGAATTGCCTCAGGGGGTCTTACTAGCTGCTCTGCCATGAGATAACGACTACCCAACATCCCTGCACCCGCGCCTAAGCCTAGCAAAGTCAGATAAAGGGTTAACTGCTTTAGGGATAAACTCATGGTTTTGGAAACTCTACGCTAGGTTTTGCAGGTTACTATACTCCACTCTACTGAAAAAGTTTCGGATTAACCGTAGAGTCTATCGACTTTTTTATCAAAGGGTTGCTCACACCAATTACCTATTATCTATTGAATTACTATTGAACCGATGCTCTATAATCCTGGTCTAAAAATGAGTTCAGGTTATCTAGAGTAAATCCAGTCGCCGTTTTTTTTTGTGAAATTGGAATTTCAATCACAAATTCAGTTCCTTCTCCGGGGGCAGAAATACAATAAATATGTCCCCCATGTTTTTCTACCACAATTTGATAGCTAATTGATAAACCCAAGCCAGTCCCTTTGCCCACCACTTTTGTTGTAAAAAAGGGGTCGAATAAACGCTGACGCACAGCCTCAGTCATACCCAAACCATTATCTGCGATTTGGATGACGGCTTGAAGGGTAGGCTCTAACAACTCTTCTGTTAAATGAGGTGATGCTGAAGGCAGAGACATCCCAGCTTTCATTTCCTGGATGTCAGTGCGAATGATGATGGTCGGTGTAGGATTGGGAGGTTGAGTTGGGTCAAGAATACAGGGTGTCTTGTACGTTCTCAATCCTTCGAGGGCATCAATCGCATTACTCAGAAGATTCATAAACACTTGGTTGAGCTGCCCAGGATAACATTCCACCAGAGGAAGATTTCCGTACTCTCTAATAACTCTAATTTCAGCACGCCCAGGCATTGCTTTGAGCTGATTTTGCAAAATGAGCAGAGTGCTATCGATTCCCTCATGTAAATTGACTGCTTTCATCTCCGCTTCATCCAGGCGTGAGAAGTTTCGTAAAGACAGCACCAAGTCACGAATACGATCAGCGCCCAACTTCATGGAATTGAGAAGTTTGGGCAAGTCAATAATGACAAAATCCAGGTCAATTCTCTCCGCTTTTTCCTTAATTTCAGGTACAGGTTGGGAATAGTGCTTCTCATAAAGTTTCAACAAATCCATCATGTCCTGGATGTATTGGCTCGCATAAGCAATATTGCCGTAAATAAAATTAATCGGGTTATTAATTTCATGAGCGATACCTGCCACCAAAAGCCCCAGCGCTGACATTTTTTCGGTTTGAATCAACTGAGTTTGGTAGGAGTGTAGTTCCTGCAGCGTAGATTTAAGCTTAGTGGCTTGTTTTCTTAATTTGGCTTCACTTTGCCGTAGTGCCGCCTCTACCCGTTGCCGTTCCAAAATGTCCTGCTGCAACTGAGCATTAGCTTGCGTGAGTTGAGCAGTTCTCTCCGCCACTTGTATTTTTAATTGATCGTGCGCCTCTAACAAAGCTAACTCAGCTCGTTCGCGCTCCACAATTTCATGGCGCAATCGTTGATTGCTCTTCTTTAATTCAGACGTGCGCTCTTCCACTAGTTGCTGCAAAATTTCAATCACCCCATACATATCTGCTGGGTTCAGGACTTGTAGCAGACTCGTTTGGGACACAATACCCACCAATTCTCCCTTGTCCCCCGTCACAATCAGGCGTCGGACGTGGTGCTGCTGCATCTTTTCATGAGCAAGCCACAATGAATCGGAGGGATGAAGACAAAATAAGGGTGTACTCATCACATCTTGAGCCAACATTCGCGACAAGTCTAATTCCAGTGCTTGGAACTGTACAATATCTCGCTCTGTGACAATGCCAACGGGTATTAATTGTCCTTCAATAGTTGAAGATTGCACGTTAGAAGATTGCAAGTTGTTCTGTGAACTTTCAACCTGGGCTGACGCTGACGCTATAGCCTGTCGGGCGTTGCCCGCCCGCAGAGCTGACGGCTTCACGCCCCGCTGCGCTAACAACTCTCCAACGTTCAACTCTTGTGGCGATTGGCAAATTACAACGCAGCTAACTTGATGTTCAGTCATCAGCTTGGCTAAATTTAGCACCGAAGACTGAGTTGAGGCATGAACCACCTGAGTCGTCATGACATCTTTGACATACCGCAATCGCGTCAAAAGATTGACGGGTTGCAAGGCACGGCGAATACTATCGTGAGTCACAATTCCAATCGGTTGTTCCTGCTCATCTACAATGGGGAGATGACGAATCCGGTGTTGACGAAATAGCCCAAGTGCTGTGAAAACATCATGCCCCTGAGATTGCTCAAGAGTGACTGGTGGTTGTGTCATTACATCCGCAATTTGCAGGTTTTTTAAAGAAATACCAACGGCTGTTAACCTGACGATATCTCGTTCTGTAAAAATACCCACCAACCGGGATTTTTCAATAACCAAGACACAGCCATCTGCTGTATCAAAAGACTCAAAAATTGTCTCTTCTTCCTGACCTACGCAGGCAATTTTGTCTCGGATATTATGGTTTGGAGCAGTGCTTTTGCCACCTAAATTCCAATTAGGTAGCATACAACTGCGAAATTGACTCATCAGTGCTAAAACATCAACCAGCGGTGTATCAGGCGCCACGGCTAGATAATGAGAGTCAATCGCAGGAGCTAAAGCTAAGGACTGGATAGACAGACCATTGGGCTGCATGATCAATTTCCAGGGTGTGAGCGTTTGTGCAGCGTAACTACGTTGGCGTAGAGCGCTCCGTTCCCCATATCAAGTCACTGTACGGTAAAGTACAGGCTTTTGCTTCAGGGATTTTCCAGAACGAATAAACTAACTACGCTAGGAGTAGAGCTGTTAGCACCCTGAGGGCATCGGAGTCTCAATAGGAGGAGAGGGGTAATGCAGGCAATTGTACGCTGTGATACAGCCGACGTTACGGCAATTTTTTAGCTATCGAAATAAATCATTACATTATTGCAATGTATTTTTACAATTACTGATTTTTTGTCTGAGGGTAATAGATAACTTAGGTGTCTAAGTAGGTAGACGTGAATAAACGTAACGGTTCTTTGTCGATGTCCCATTCCCTATGCTCAGCCCTCACACCGATGTTTAATTTCACCGACCTACTTATCACCCAAGATCTATTACCCCTAGCCTCAAGCCTCGTGTCCTAACGTTCCTTTGCCAAAAAACTTCGGCGGTTCTTTAAGGGTATAAACCTGAGTTTCTTGTGTGATCGCATGGCGGATATAGGCAGGGGTTTGTAGCAATCCCAACAGTCCCATGCCGTCAATTAAGCGAAAGCCACCTGTTGTTTTTTCTTGGAGCAACTGGTCAATTGTGGCAGGATCGGGTCGAGTCGCGATCGGTTCCGTAGAAGCGATGGCAAATCCCCAAGGTGAACCATAGCTAGGGGTGTACGAGCTGTAAGAGTGTACATGGGGAAACACTGTCCCTACAGTTTTAACCAAACGAGCATGAAGCGTTAGTTCTACAGGTGAAACCGGCCCAGCTTGCAGCACAAAATACCCTCCCGGCGCTAAAACCCGCTGAACCCTCTCGAAATACTCTTTGGTAAACAGTTGAAACGAGGGCCCTTCTTCAATAGGGTCAGATAAGTCGGAGATGACAATATCCCACTTCTGGTCAGTTGTATCTAAAACTTCCAATGCATCACCAATGACCAGCTTGGTACGTGGGTCATCAAAGGCATTTTGGTACATCTCTGGCAGGTGTTCGCGGCAAGCGTCTACTACCTCACCGTCAATATCCACCATCATCGCCTGCTCAACGGTCTTCCAGCGTAGGATTTCTCGGACTGTAGCCCCTTCACCGCCGCCCAAAACCAGAACATTGCGAGGGTTGCCATGACAAATCATCGCAGGATGTACTAGGGGTTCGTGGTAGAGAAACTCATCTCCTGTGCAAGATTGCCACTTCCCATCCAAAACGAGTCCTTTCCCATAAGCCCCCGTTTCCACAATGTACATTTCCTGGTAAGCCGTTTTCTTGTAAGCCAGAATTTTTGTTACGCCGTGAACGTAAATATCCCAAGGCGTGATATATTCGGTAATCCACAAATCTGCACCAACTTTACTACCGGCCATTCAAAGTCTTCCTTTGCCCTAATTGAACAGACAGACATTATTGCAGAACAAGGTTAAATTTCTATCTATCTAGAAAACAGGGATGAGGAGTCAGGAGTCAGGGAAGAGAAATCTGCATCATCTTCGTTGTACGCGAGAAGCATGTGGGGTCTGACTGGGGAAAGATTGAGGGCAAAGCTTAAACTGGAGTAATTACCGGGTTTAGTTTTCTATGGTCTGACTATCCAACAGCATCAACAATTGGTCAAAAATCTCTTCACCGACACGAGTTTGCAAAATTGAGCGGACTATTTGGATAAACTGAACATCTAGCTGTTGGTCGCTTTCAATCAGTTTGCTAGCCGGATAAAAAGCTACATCATCTGTTCGCATTTCATTCGTCCTGCCAGTTTGCCAGCCAAAAGACTGAGGATTCCACGACAGCGATTTACCGCGCAACGTAAATTGAAACCATTCGATTTTTCCCTCGCGCAGTTCTAGAAACATATCAAAATAAGGCTCACCCCCTTGATACCAGACTCTAGTTGTGTCCTTCTGCTTGGTTGGGGTTAATAGCCTCTGATCGATATATCTTAGGGAAGCACCTAGTGCCGCAATTTCATTCTGCTCCATCAGCGTAGCAATTCTATGTCCAGCTGCCTGGATAATCCAGTAATACTTAACCATGTTGAGGGCGGCATCGTTGCCAGGAAGATCTGTATCTTGATACACAAGTGTGACCTCTTATTCCGGATATGGAGGTGTATGCAAGAATGTCCTAATCTCCCAGCTATTCTTGAATTGGCACTGACTCAACCCAACATGCAGTCCTGTCCAAAAATTAAATTTTCCCGTCTATCGATGGCTTTTTGCTTAAGCTTAAAAAAAATGGGAATTCCTAACATTCAACCTTCGACCTATTTTCAAAATCTTCAGTGCTTCTGCTAATTGAGATAACTAAACAAATCAGCGAGAACCGTATTAGAAAATAAAAAACCTTCGGGGTCACTAAGCCTTAGATGTCCATTCACAGCAGGGGTTTTAGCCTCCTTTAACTCAAAAACTTGCCCATCGGCTTGCACTACTTCTACCCAGCCTCTACGGTAATGGGGTTGCAAAGCTGTCCAAATTTTTTCCCAAGTCTTATGTCCAAACTGTTGAGTCAGGGTCAACAAATTAACCCCTTCTGCTAAACGTAGCCCCAGCATTAATGTTTCGAGCAAAACGTCCACAGGAGATGTTTCTGTACTTTCTAAAACACCGTCTGCTGCTATTAACTGCTGCACCCAAGCATAATACTCTCGCCTAGTGCGAGGTCGGGTGAAGCGATGCCCTTGAACATAGCTGGCTGCTCCCATGCCAAAAGCATAGTAGGGTCGGTTTTCCCAATAAACTCGGTTATGCCGACATTGATGACCGGGTAAGGCATAGTTAGAAATTTCATAATGCTCATAACCTGCCTGAGTCAGAATTTGCTGCGCCGTGCGATACATCTGAGCTGTTGTATCATCCGTTGGTAAGGGTTTCGCACCGGGGGCGTACTGGCGTCCAAAGGCAGTAACAGGCTCGATAATCAGGTCATAGCAGGAAATGTGAGTAGGCGCTAGGTGAATCGCAGCTTCTAGAGATTCCTGCCACTGTTCTAAGGTTTGATGGGGCAATCCAGAAATTAAATCCAAACTGAAGTCGGGAACCTCTACTTGGCGGAGGAACTCAACAGCTGCGAAGATATCTTTAACGTTATGCGATCGCCCACAAACGCTCAATAATTCATCTTGAAACGCCTGAACCCCCAAGCTGATTCGATTCACCCCGGCAGCTTGATACCCTTTAAGCTGTTCCAAGCTGAATGTGCCTGGGTCCATTTCCATGGAAATTTCGGCCTCGGCAGTAATTCCAAAGTGCCGCTCAATTGTCCCTAAGATGCGTCCAAGCTGTTCAACGGACAGTAGCGACGGCGTCCCACCGCCCAAGAACACGGTTTTTAAAGAGCAAGTCGGCTCTGGGGTCGTTTTAATTTCTTGGCACAACACCTCGACATATTGCTCAATCATCCCGGAGGTGTTTCCCGTTGCTTTATTGCCCACAGGGGAAACTGGGAAGTCACAGTAGTAGCAGCGGCGTCGGCAGAAGGGGATATGAATATAGACGGAACTGGGAGTTCCAGAACCGATAAGTTTCTCATCGTTTTGTAAGGAATTGATCACACTCTTTTCATCCTAAGACTTGAATTCTGCAATTAATTCTGAACGCTTAATTAACACTTATTAATTAAATGAGGTGTTGGAGCGGGCTGACGACGATACAAGCACCAGAGCCAACCTTCCCAGTACAGGGATTGCCATCTAACGGAGGTATCGCTTAAGTGAGCAATACGATGAGGTAGAGAAAATCTAGATTTTCAGCCTTGGTGCTCGTTATACAGGTAAATTGAAGGTTCATATAAGTCGAGCGGCACAAGAAAACCCTCAGGGGGTGAAAGATATAATGAATCTGATTGTTGAGTGTTACTTTTTTGTCTATTAAATTCCTTATGGAATCTCACACATTTTTTTTGGATTGGAACAATGCTTGATTTTGTCATTATTCTTTTATTCATCCTAGCAGCAGCAGGGATAGGCTTCGGCAGTGTTGAATTATTGCCTCAGTCCGTGCAGCAACAAGTTAGCAATCTGGAGGCTTTACGTTTTGTTACTGCTGGCTTTGCAGCGATTATTGGATTTGCTGTAGGCTTAACGGTGCAGGTCACCTACCGTCGCTTCCAAGCGCAAGTGCGCAAAATGCCAATTGAGGTGATTTTGACCAGGGCAGTGGGTTTAGTGCTGGGGTTACTGTTAGCCAACTTGATGCTGGCCCCGATTTTCTTGTTACCGATTCCCGTAGAGTTTGGCTTTATTAAGCCCTTAACCGGGATTTTGGGCAGTGTCATGTTTGCCTTTTTAGGCATTAGTCTGGCAGATACCCACGGTCGTGCGTTCTTACGGCTGATTAACCCCAACAGCATCGAAAGTATGTTGGTTGCAGAAGGCACTCTCAAGCCTGCGTCAAGTAAGGTTCTAGACACGAGCTGCATTATTGATGGTCGAATTGAAGAACTACTCGATACAGGTTTTGTTGAAGGCCAAATCCTCGTATCGCAGTTTGTCTTGCAGGAGTTGCAGCAACTGGCGGATGCCGCTAACGATCAAAAGCGAATTCGGGGGCGCCGAGGCTTGGATATCCTGAATCGGATGCAACAAGCTTACCCGGATCGTCTGGTGATTCACCCCGCTGATTATGAAGAAATTAATACCGTAGACGCCAAATTGGTGCGTTTTACTCAGGAAATCAATGGCACACTCATCACCAACGACTACAACCTAAGTAAAGTTGCCAATTTGCAGAAAGTGCCAGTCCTGAATGTCAATGATTTAGCTCAAGCCGTACGTCCGATTTATCTTCCCGGTGACAGCATCGAACTCAAAATTCTCAAAGAAGGCAAAGAACCGTCTCAAGGTGTAGGCTATCTCGATGATGGCACGATGGTTGTTGTCGAAGACGGACGTAACCACCTAGGTGGAGAACTACGAGTCATTGTGACATCTGCGTTGCAGACTTCTGCGGGACGGATGATTTTTGCCCGACCTCAGGCATCTGTTGTTGCTTGATGTGATGAGTCGTTCAATTCGGGTTAAACTCTGTGACCGGTGCCAGCAGTCGGCATCGGTTCTTTATCGGGTCAAATCTGAGCCAGAGGGGGATTGGGTTTTTGTCTGCACTCCTTGTTGGCCTTCGGTAAGCCAAAATAATCCTCAATATGTTTATGGGGGAACTTGGAAAGCCAAGAAGAAGAGGGGTTGAACGTTGACAAGTTGAAAGTAGAAATCTTCAACCCTCAACCCTCAACCCTCAACCTTCAACCTTCCAATCCTTCAACCTCCAACCCCTACTCTTGCAATATGGTTTTAGAAACAATCCGAGTCTTCTTGCGGTCAGCCTCTGAAAGTTCTTCCCCAGCTTGCAAGCGAGTAGCACTGGTTTGCAGCACTGTAGCAGCACTTTGATCACCCATTTGCAGTGCCGTTTTAGCTGCCGTTTGCAACATCGTTGCCGCACCAGCGCGATCGCCCTTTTGTAATTTCGACTCCGCAATTTGTGTTTGCCGATACTTCGCCAAAGCCAGAATAGACTTTTGTACCTCAGGATTGAGAGCCGGTTGATAAACGCTCTGAACCTCTGCCTCTACGGGCACGACTTCAGAAAGTAACGCTTCTTCCCCCACTGCGGGGTCATCATAGCGAACTTGAAGATTGGCGATGGCTTGACGCCCCTGAGGCAGCTGACCTAGGTAAAGGTTGGCTAAAATCACCCGTTCAGCATCAGTCATCAAATCACCCAAACGTACCACAAAACGCTCGCCTTCTTGCTGCACAGGTAATTCAATCGTTTCAGGCGCCACCTGGGCAATAGGTTTGAGTTCCGCCAACCGCACTTTAGGCATCAACGAGAAAAGCAGGTAAGCATTAGTCAATTGAACCGATTGCACTCGTTGAAACAGCCTGGAAAATTCATCAACAGCCTGTTCAGGACGTTCGATATAGGAGAGAATGCCCCCTCCAGCATCGGCAATTTTTTCGAGGACATCTTGGTTCCAGTTGGCTCCAAACCCTAACGTATTTAAGGTTAATTTGTAGTTTGTTGCCAGTTCGGCTAATTTTAGGCAGCGTTGGTTGTCACCATGTTCGTTCTCACCATCGGTGAGCAGAAACACTTGGGACACACTCTCTTGTTTGCCTTTGGCGACTTCTTCAATTCCCAGCTTTAAACCCTCATCAATGGCTGTACCGCCATCTGCGGAGAGTCGTTTGATTTGTTTGATGACATTATCAATGTCATCGACCTCCTGATTTTTTACCAGCACTTTGGCTCTGTGGTCAAAGGCGACTACCGAAATGCGATCGCCTGGATTGAGTCGCTCAACTAATTGAATAGCAGCCTTTTTCACCGTTTCTAGAGGGCGCCCATTCATCGAGCCACTGTGGTCGAGTACTAAACACAAATTCAAGGGAACATTGCGGTCTTGCCCGGCTGCGATCGCACGAATTGCGATCGACAGCTGACGCTGACTACTCGGTTGATTGGCATCAACATGGGCATCATTTAAAGCAGGGTGCAAACCAACTTTCATCGCATAAAGCTCCTGAGCAAGACGTAAACGATTGCAATTTCCTGGTAATACCTAGGACTAGAGAATCAGCCTGGTTAATAATCACCGATCAAAATGATTGAAGCTGAAAAGTGCCATAACCCCGATAGAAGTATGTTCAAGAACTGCCGCAGGCAGGCTCATTGGCACGTTACTATGAATAAAGATAGCGCCAATTATTGCAGCCCAAACACCATGAAATTACCCATCCAGGCTGTTCAGTCCACCTACTACGGTCGTAGCACATACCGGACACCGCCGCCAGACTTACCCTCGCTACTGCTGAATGAGCGGATTGTTTATCTGGGTATGCCCTTGGTGCCCGCGGTTACTGAATTAATCATTGCTGAACTGCTGTATCTACAGTACCAAGACCCCGACAAGCCGATTAGAATCTACATCAATTCTACTGGCACTTCCCGTTACGATGGTGAACCCGTTGGCTTTGAAACGGAAGCCTTTGCCATCTGTGACACGATGAACTATATCAAGCCACCGATCCATACCATCTGCCTTGGTACAGCCATGGGTATGTCAGCCATGCTGCTGTCAGCGGGGACAAAAGGCTGTCGAGCCAGTTTACCGAATGCCTCCATCGTCCTGCACCAGCCCAAGGCTTATGCTCGTGGTCAAGCGACGGATATCCAAATCCGTGCCAAAGAAGTTTTGGCGAATAAAGCCACAATGCTCGATATCCTATCTCGCAACACGGGTCAGCCCAGGGAAACGATTGCTAAAGATATGGATCGGATCTTTTACATGACGCCTCAACAGGCCAAAGAGTACGGTCTAATTGACCGCGTCTTAGAAAGTAACGAGGTTCCGGCTGGGGTTCCGGCTGGGGTTTCTTAACTCTTGATCGACTCATGAGCCACTCCCTTTCCAAGGGCGTTTGACGTATTCATTAATCTCTCTACTTCGGAGTAAATTATGCCAATCGGCGTCCCAAAAGTTCCCTACCAGATGCCCGGTTCTCAGTATACTGAGTGGATTGACATCTACAATCGCCTCTACCGGGAACGGATTATTTTTCTAGGCAGAGATGTTGATGACGAAATTGCCAACCAGATTATTGCCGTCATGCTTTATCTGGACTCTGAAGATAACAGCAAAGATATTTATCTCTACATCAACTCCCCCGGTGGTTCGGTAACGGCAGGCATGGCGATTTATGACACCATGCAGCACATCAAGTCCGATGTCGTGACGATCTGCGTGGGTTTAGCGGCGTCGATGGGTTCATTCCTGCTGGCGGCTGGTAAGAAGGGCAAACGCTTAGCGTTGCCCCACTCGCGGATTATGATCCACCAACCCTCCGGAGGGACACGGGGACAAGCCACAGATATTGAGATTGAGGCCAGAGAAATTCTGCGAATTCGGCATCAACTCAACCAAATCTACGCCCAAAATACCGATAAATCCATTGAGAGAATTGAAAAAGACATGGATCGTGACTTCTTCATGTCAGCTCAAGAGGCACTAGAGTACGGATTGATTGACCGTGTTATTGAGGAAAGACCCAACTAGGATTAGCCTGACGAGATCGAATTCACCGTGAGTGTGATGATTAGTACAAAAGACGCCCCAACGAGGCGTCTTTTGTGCGAACGACGAGCATCTGAGGGCAAATCTCCTGTTGAGAATTAAGCGTTCCTAAGAAAAATTGCTGTTTAGGTCTTGTCTTCTGCGTATAGGGGTAGAGAAGACATCTTATACTTTTGTTTTCGCCTTAGAAAGATTTAGGCTTGGCTGCAAGTCAAGTCAAGGGGCTCCCTAGTTCGCCAAAATTCCACTGCCTGTAGCTGTGGGAGGAGTAAACGTGCTAAAGTGCCCTTTTTAAGGCGTCAAGTTCATCAGCGCTTTTCTGATTCGATGGATCTGGCGAATTGCTATCGCTTGTTGGGTTTAACGTATGGAGCTTCTCTGGCGGAAGTGAAGGCGTCTTATCGGCGTCTGGCGCGTCGGTATCATCCGGATGTCAACTCTGGAGATAAGTTCGCCCACGAAAAGTTTATTCAGTTGACGGACGCTTACAAGTCGCTCCTAGGTGTGATTAACCAATCGGTAGGAAGTAAGGTAGTGTCTAACACTCCCCAAACGGTTACGGCTACCAGTCCTCCTGAGAAGGTTGAGGCTCCACCCCGTCCGCCATCGGCAACCAAAGTGACTCGTAAACCGCCGGTCGTTCAATACACTCCACCGTTATCGGAGGTAGAAAAGCAGCTAAAGTGGAATTCCTATGAACAACTCCAACAATTGCTCAAAAATCGACGTTTTGCTCGAGCGATCGCACTAGTTGAGGGGTTAGCGCATCGTATTCCCTACGATCCAGAAGTGCGGCAGTGGCAGGCGATCGCTTATTCGAGATGGGGACGGCATTTGGTGAATGAAGGGCAACCCGATAAGGCAAGAAGTTATCTCAAAAAAGCTTTACGTACCGACCCCCACAACCGAGCTCTCTGGGCAGAAGTCGAACGAGATTTCCGCCGCATTGAGCAGATGCTGTAAATTCTCCTACTACCAATTCACGAAAAGTCGGCTACAGATGCTTGTCTTGTTCCCCCCAAGATACAGGGGGGTTAGGGGGGTCAATGTGTAGCGTAGTAAACATAAAATGGTATACAGACTAAGGATTAAGTGTTGTGATGAGGTAGCTAGGTCTGTGTTAAATTCCTAACCACCTCTAGAAAATTGTGCAAGATTACGGATGAATCATTCCGCCGCCAAACTATAGCCATTTGGAATATCGGGGATTGTTCCCGTATCAACCTAAAGACAACGCCTGTTCGCTGAAGGTTTTGTGCATTGGCGGGAAGTAATGAAATCCCTACTCCGCCTGCAACCAAGCTAAGAACCGTTGACATCCATGTTGCTTCTTGTCTCACTTTGGGTGAAAAACCTACCCTCTGGCAAAGCGTCACGATCTGACAATACAAACCTGATGGCAGGTGAGGCGGGGGTAAGATAAATAACTCGTCTGCCAGTGCTTCGAGGGAAACTTGAGGTTGTCCCGCTAGAGGATGGCTTTCAGGTAAAACAATGACGAAAGGTTCTTGCAAGATAGGCATAAAACTCAAGCTATCGTCATTGTCATTCATGTTTTGCAAATGGTGCAGATTAACGAAACCCACATCAATTCGTCGATGGCACAGTTCTTGGAGCTGTTGGTAAGATGCCTGTTCATGCAGTACGAGTTCCACGTCTGGAAATCGCTTGCAAAATGTCCGCAGAATGTCGGGAAGAAGGCTGTTGGCGATAGAGGTATTGATTCCTACTGTTAAGCGTCCGATCTCGCCCCGGCTAGCTCGTTGTGCTGATAGCATTGCTTGTTCAACCTGAAGGAAAACCTGGCGGGCTTTTTCTAAGAACACTTGTCCAGCAGGAGTTAACTGAAGTGGACGCGTTGTGCGATCGAACAGTTGCAATCCTAGTTCATTTTCTAAAGAACGGATTTGCTGACTTAGGGGGGGCTGAGCCATATGCAAACGTTCGGCAGCGCGGCTAAAATTCAGCTCTTCAGCCAAGACAATAAAGTACCGCAGATGTCGGAGTTCCATCACTCTTGCGCAATAACTATATGTTTCAATATAGTTTCTTGATTAAGAGCTCAATAACTATATCTTTCAAATATACTTTCTTGACTAAGAAAGTATTGGACATAAAGTGCAACACTCCCTTAATGTGATGGCAAGAAGACAACTCTTGTCAAGGGAGAGGTGAGAGATGGAAAGTGTAAAACAGATTGATCGGGTGGTAATCGTTGGAGGAATTCACGGTAATGAGTTTACAGGAGCATACCTAATCAAGAAATTCGAGCGATTTCCGTTGCTGATTAAGCGCTCCAGTTTTGAAACTTTAACGTTATTGGGCAATCCTCGAGCATTTGAGGTGGGAAGACGATATATCGACAAAGACTTAAATCGCTGCTTTCACCATCAAGATTTGCACGATCCAACACTGTCTAGTTATGAAGAACATCGTGCAAAAGCAATTTACCAGAGGCTAAAACCGGACGGGCAATCCCAAGTTGATTTGATTGTGGACTTGCATAGCACAACATCCAATATGGGTCTATCAATCATTTTGGGTAACGACTATCCTTTTAACTTACAATTAGCGACCTACCTCAGCTCGATTAATCCCTTAGTAAGAGTTTGCATCAGTACCCAATCCAGCCAAAGAAATGCTTACTTGACATCACTTGGCAAATTAAGCTTTGCTATTGAGGTTGGCCCTGTAGCTCAAGGGGTCTTGGATGCAGGCTTTTTTCATAAAACGGAGAAACTCATCCATGCAGTTTTGGACTATGTAGAAAGATATAATCAGGGAAAAAATTTACACAGTGTAGGCACACTTACGTTCTATCAATACATAGGAAATATCGACTACCCAAGAAACGAGTATGGAGAAATTCAGGCCATGATTCACCCTCAGCTTCAAGGTAGGGATTATCAAGCTCTCCATCCAGGCGACCCAATTTTTCTGACTTTTGATAATCAAGATATCACTTATCAAGGAGAATCCACAGCCTATCCCATATTTATTAATGAAGCGGCTTACTACGAGAAGGGCATTGCCATGTGTTTAACCCAAAAGCATCAACTTACCGTTTAAGCAGATGTTTTGAGGCTGCAAAAAACATTTAATGTTTTGTTGGCAAGGATAAATATACGGGATAACCCTGCTTAGATAACTAGACTCTCACAAATTGAATTTGTGCATCTTTTATATATTGTCAAAATTTTGACGGTTTGGGCAGTTCGGATTTATACAGAACTTCATCAAGCAAATTAGGAATCAAATTAGAAATAAAAAATAGCGGGATGTGCAACCTGAGAAACAAATTCGCTAAGAAATGTTTTAAGAATAGGCTGTCAGGGCACAGCATTGCCGTGCCCCTACATGCAGGGATAGAGCAACATGGTATTTTTAGTTACCCCTTCAGGCTCCTATCCAAAGTACTCGCTCATAACCGATGCGAAACCTGGCTAGAACAGTTGAAACTCCAAATGAAACTAGTACAAGCTGCTAGAAATAACCCACCAGTAAAAATTCTCCCCCTGCCTCCCCTGCCTCCCCTGCTCCCCTGGCTCTCGTAACTAGTGGAAAACTCGTGCCGAGCTGGTTTAGGGTGTCTGTGTCATTCTTGCCGCCATGCGAGACTTAAACGCTTCGATTACCTCCGGTGTAGCCTCAGTAGCTTGCCACGAATCCCGCGTTATCAAGCGATCGCACCAAACCTTCAATTTGGGATAATCACTCAAGGACACCCCCCCTCTGGGCAACCAGGGTACTACAGTGCCAGCCACAACCTCAGCTAAGGTTAGGTTTTGACTGCCAAAGTAGGGGCGATCGTCTAATAAACTCTCAAAAAACTTCAGTACCGTTGACACTTTCTGCCTCCCCTGCTCGATTTTTTCTGGATTTCCTCCGGGTAAGCCTAACAACAACGGAGTCAGTGCCATAGTGGCAGGCAACAACTCATTCACAGTTACCAGTTGTACCATGCGAGCGATCGCCAAATCCTTCGCATCCGTTGGCAGCATCGCAGGGTTAGGGTACTTTGCCTCTAAATAATCTAAAATTGCCAACGATTCCACTACATTAAAGCCGCCGTCTACCAAAACTGGAATGTGGTGGAAGGGGTTGAGTGCCAAAAATTCAGATTGAAACTGTTCTCCATCCAGTTTCACCTCTACCAACTCAAACTCTAGTCCTTTCTCCAGCAGGGTAATCCAGACACGGCGGGAGTTCGGAGAAATTGGCTCATGATACAGTTTAATCATGGGAAAAACTCACAGCTTTATAACGAAGTTGAGCATTACCACTTTCTACCCTACACTCAATTGAATGGCGCTAACCTTCTTGATTACTTAATAGGGTAGTCATCTTTCTTACTTTAGCTTTTAGCTGACTGATTCAAGCATTCCCATTAAGTTCTACCAGTAAAGCTTGTAGGTTTTTGGCAGCATAGCCTAGTTCCAGGGTAGAGCAACTGGAGAGCGTTGAAAGAATTTCTTTTAGCTGATTGGCAACACTACTTTCACTCCTAAACTGGGACAGTAATCGATTTTTAACAGTAACGATAAAGCTGGTATTTGCGCCTTGGCTACTCTCTAATAATGCTTCATTGGGATTGAGACTATGAGTTCTTAATCGTTCGGGTTTTCCCTGAACAATCTCTTCACACACCTGATTTACAAAAACTTTAGTCACATACTTCATAACAACGGGCTGAAGTGTGAATAAAACTTCATGACTTTCTGTTGTTTTCTCGATCAGGGAACGCCCTCCTAACGTCACTAAAATTTCGATTAAATCAGACTTAGCAATCGGCAGTAAGCTATCGGCTTGCAATTGAGACAAGGAAACTGGATGCGAGTGAAGCGCTAGCCAGTACATTATCTCTTTTTCGATTTCAGATAAGCGACTGAACTGTTGCTCTAAAATGTCTGAAATGACTACAATAAATGTCCCCTGTTCGATGAATAGAGAAACATTGCCCTGAAATAAATCTTGAATGGTGGCGGCAACCAAGTTTAACGCCAGGGGGTTACCTCGATACAGTTTAATTAAGGTTTCCCATGATTCTTGGCCTGACAACCCTTTTTCCTGCAAAATTTCCCTCGCTTCTAATTCCTGCAATCCCGCCAGTTGTAGAGAACGGATGGGCAGTGATTGGCTGGCGAGTGAGGTAATTTCTTTGGGTTTCTCTCGACTAATGAGGAGCAAGCTACTTTGATGTTGCGATTCTCCTACCCGCCTTAGCAGTTCACCATAAACCTCATAGCCGTCCATATAAGTTCCAGTGCGATTAGAAGATTTACTATCTCCTAAGATGGCCTCAAAATTATCGAGGATGAGGAGACATCTCTGCTTGCGCAACCCTTCCATCAGTAGAGAGATTTTGGAACTAAAACTCGTGGGCAAATCCGATTTATGGTAAGGGAAAAGGAATTGAAGAAATTCCGTCAAAATGTCTTCAAGAGGCGGAGCATACCGTAGCGATCGCCAGATAAAATACTGAAATTGCTCTTGAAGTGATTCTACTAACTTGACGGCTACTGCTGTCTTGCCAATTCCCCCCATTCCCAACAGAATCACCAGACGGCATCTATCATTAATAATCCACTGTTGTAGCGTCGCCAATTCTTCAGTACGCCCATAAAAAACACCGGAATCCGGTGCTTCTCCCCAGTCTTGAACACAACCCTGATCAATCAGTTCTTCCCAGCTAAGTCCAAGCACTGCACTATAAGCTTTGAATGCCTCAGCTTTAATAGGGCGTTTTCCAGCTAAAAAACGCTTCCACGTTCCTTCGGAAATCCCTTCCGCAAAATAGCCCGTTTCTTGCCAATTTATCCCTAAAACTTTACTGGCTTCCTCTAGCCATTTAGGGTTATCTACGCTCCAGCCCCTGTCCTTCCTAGCTTGCTTTATTTTTGCTAGTCCGAGTGTAGAAGCTTTGAGGGTTACCATACAAACATATAGCTTATTGTTTGTCAAGATCAATTCTAAACCAGCCCCTACTGATCCATAGCTGATCTACCTGATACCCCCACTCATTGAGGAGTGTAGAGACATGAGCCAATGAAAACCAAAAGAACGATGAGCGAGATGAAACTTGTAGGAACTCCACTCAAACGCTTACTCCAGACTACCCCATTTGTTCTGCTATTTGTCCTTGTTCCCTTCGCGGGGTTAGCCCTTGATGTTAAGGATGTACCCAATCCCCGAAAAATTAATGGTACTTGGGTGACGGATATGGCAGGGATGCTGGATGAGCCAACAGAAGCTCAACTCAATTCCATGATTGCTCAATTAGAGCATAAAAATGGCACGGAAATTGCTGTCGTGACCGTACCCGAAACTCAGCCAGCCGACTCCCCTAAACAGTTTGCGACAACGCTGTTCAACTATTGGGGCATTGGTAAGAAAGGCAAGAATAACGGAGTACTGTTTTTGATTTCTAAAGGCGATCGCAGAGTCGAAATCGAAACAGGTTACGGCATTGAACCGATTTTGCCCGATGCCAAAGTCGGCAATATTATCGATACCCAAATTACTCCGAGATTCAAACAAGGTGATTTTAACGGCGGTACTTTGGCTGGGACGAAAGCAGTGGTTGTCGCGATAGAAGCGCCTCAACCGTCCTCTGGACGCCAGCCAGCAACACCAACGGCAAGAGCTCTCAGCACACCACAGACAAGCGTGGCAGCTCAACCCCTCACTCTCACGCCAGAACCGACTGAGGATACCGATATTCCTTGGGGGCTGATAGGTAGTGGTGCATTGGCGGTGTTGGCGATCGGTAGCGGGGCGGTGGCTTATAAAAAAAGTCGTCGGGTTTTGCTTGAACCCGAAGGGTACTCGCGCTTGGGTGGCAGCAATCGTCTCTTCCTGTGCGCTAATTGTCAAAAGCCGATGGAAAAAGTAAATACCTCTATCATTGAGTCACGTTTGAGCAAACCGGAGAAAGTGGCTCAACAGCTTGGCAGTGTCAGATTTGAGGGTTGGAAATGTCCTGAGTGTAGCCTGCCGTTGACTGAACTCGGATACCACGTAGTCGTCTATGAATCGCACTCAGGGAAATTTAGAGAATGCCCTACCTGTCAGGAAGTGACAGTAACACGCACAAACAAGACTCTCAAGCACGCTACACAGTACAGCACTGGAAAACGCCTGATTATCGACAAGTGCCACTGTTGTTCCTATTGCAACGAGAGGGAAGAAACGATTCCTCGCTTACCTCCCCCACCTCCGCCATCTCCGCCTTCTAGCTATAGCAGTGGCAGCGGCTATAGTGGCGGTAGCTGTAGTGGTGGTGGCAGTAGTGGTGGCGGCAGCTTTGGCGGTGGCAGCAGCGGTGGTGGTGGTGCTGGTGGCGGTTGGTAATCAGTCCAATGTTGTCAGGATTCGTCAACGCCTTTACATCTGTCTCGCGAAGTCATGAACAACCCAGAAGTTAGAATTCCTGAAGACATTGCCACAGAGGTTCTCGCCCTAGCCTCCCGATACTACGCTCACTCAACCCAAAGCTACTCAGTGTCTGAACTAGTGCAAGCGGGTTCAGAAGTCCAGATTCCTGCTGAATTGATTGAGCAAGCCATCCAAGAGATTCAAGCGCAGCGATCGCAAAAGCTAGAACAACAAAAGCGATCGCGCTACATGCACCAAATGCTCTTAAAAATAGGTGCAGGTATCGTGGCTGTAAACGCCCTCTGGAGCATCTGGACGTACAACTCCCTATCTAGGGAAGCTTCAAACGTTGAGGCGGCTTGGGCACAAGTAGAAAATCAACTCCAGCGACGTGCCGATCTTATCCCCAACCTCGTGAGCGTAACGCAAGCCTATGCCAAACACGAACAACAGCTAGTCTCTCTACTCGTGCAATCCCGCGAGACTTATTTACGAGCCGTTACTCCTCAAGAAAAAGCTGCCGCCATTGCTCAGGTGAATCAAGCCATTGAGCGTTTCACGGATTATGCTGCTGCTAATCCCCAATGGCGATCGAGCCAACTATTTATCAATCTCCAATACGAAATTGCTGGCACTGAGAATCGAATTGCTGTAGAACGAATGCGATACAACAAGGCGGTGCAAAGCTATAACCAGCAAATTCAGCAATTCCCCACCTCAGTTTTAGCTAACGTTTTTGAATTTAGGCGCAAGTCTTTCTTTGCAACAACCCCTATTTGAATGATGATTCAACGCGCTGGATAAACATTGCTGCTCGTCGAATTTTACGTCCCGTTTCAGGAAATTCTCATCCAGGATTTTTTATGCTTAAGCAACAGTTATTGCTAAGTGTCAGTCATCAAAGTAACTTCAAGAGTGGTTCCCTAAGCAGCACAAAAACGCTGATTGTTGCCCAAGATGTTCCTCAACCTTCCGCTTCCTCGCAGGAACTAACTCGCAATGCCAATATTTCTTGGGGACTGCTCGTTGGAGGCGGATTGGTGTTTGCGATCGCAGCGATGCTTTATTTCAGGTACCGTCGGCGTCGGATTGTGCGTAAACAGTCAGGACTCACGCAACACGTTAGTGGGAAAGCTCACAAAAAATCTCGACCCCTGAGCAACTGCCGGAGCGATCGCAGCTCTGGTGATGACTATTACATAAGCAGTGATGCGTACAGCGGCTCTGGTGACGATCAGGGTTGCACGCTCATTGTCGCTGACAGTAGCTTAGGCAGTAGTGACGATACTGACAACAGTTACAGTAGCAACCCTAGTTCAGATACTAGTAGCAGTTGCATTAGCGATGACAGCAGTAGTCACTACACTTCAGATAGTAGCGACAGTTGCAGCAGCTATGACAGCAGCACTAACTACACTTCAGATAGTAGTGACAGTTGCAGTAGCTATGACAGCAGCACTAACTACACTTCAGATAGCAGTTGGAGTTCCGACAGCAGTAGTAGCTGTAGTAGTTATGACAGCAGCAGTAGCAGCGTTGGCGGCGGCGAGAGTGGGGGCGGCGGTGCTGGTGACAATTGGTAATTGCCTGATATCCTCCTGCTCGGTCTAAATTAAATCATGCCTCTATTCAGCTACACCCATGAGCCACTCTGACACCCAAGCTCGACCCTTTTGGCAGCGTATCCCGCTCTACGTGCAAATTGTGATTGCCCTGATTTTTGCCGTCGGGTTAGGAACGTTGCTCGGTGCCGGTCAACCCAACCCGGACAGTATCCCCCTGATTAAACACTTAGCAATTCCCTGCGATTTGGTACTCAAAGCACTACGCGCCCTTGCTACACCGTTAATTCTTTTAGCCGTACTCCACTCCTTCCTCACTGCCGACATTCCAGGTCGATCGGGTCGTCGTCTGGCTTTTCTCCTGTTTACCAATACCCTAACGGCTATTATCATCGGCCTTTTAGTTGCCAATATTCTGCAACCAGGTAAATGGGGCCGTATTGAAGCCCCGGCAGGTACTATTGAAGTCAGCAAACGCCTCGACCCTTGGTCGCTCCTTCAGGATATCGTGCCTGAGGCTATCCTCAAGCCCTTAGTAGATAACAACGTCCTGCAACTCATCTTCCTCGCCTTAGCGTTTGGCATTGTCTTGCGTGCCTTGAAAGCCGAGCAAACCGCTCAAGGCAAGAGAGATTACCTTCCCATTGAGCAAGTTATCACATTGTTATTCGAGGCCGTCATTCGCGTTCTCCACTGGGTCATTGCCCTAGTTCCGCTAGCTGTTTTCGGAATCGTTGCCAGAACTATTGCCCTTCAAGGCTTTGCACCCTTTAGAGCCCTAGCGGCGTTTATCATTGCTGTGCTGCTAGCGCTGTTCTTGCAAGCCTGTTATTACATGATTCGGGTGCAGTTTGGCTCTTGGGTCACTCCGGGACGCTTTCTGAGCGGGGGGTCAGATGCCTTTTTTACAGCCTTTTCCACCGATTCCTCAACCGCTACAATGCCCGTCACCTTTGAGTGCTTGCTCGGAAAAATCGGTGTGCGGGAATCTTCCGCCTCCTTAGGCGCTTTAGTGGGCAGCAACTTTAATAATGATGGTACGGCTCTCTATGAAGCCATGTCTGCTCTGTTTATCGCCCAAGTCCTTAGTATTCCACTTTCTCTTCCCCAGCAGCTTGTTGTCGTTGTCACATCTATTGTGGCTTCTGTGGGTGCGGCGGGTATTCCCGAAGCTGGGTTGGTGACGATGACACTGGTGTTTACGGCTGTGGGTTTGCCTACCCAGTACATCGCTTTGCTAGTGACAGTGGACTGGTTCCTTGATCGCTGCCGCACGGTGATCAATGTGATGGGAGACATGACAGTTAGTTCCTTACTGGATGGAAAGACGCGCCGACTTAAGCCTGAATTGAGCATTTTTGAACCAGAAGAAGATTTGGAGCCAGAAATCAGCGATTGAGACGCAAGGAAACTTTATGAACGTGCAGCAAGCGGCTGGCTAGAGAGAATGGTTGGAGTGCTGAGTACACCCAACGTGTCATTGACGAATACAAGAAGTTTACCTTTGAGAATCGATATAATCAGCGATCCGACCCAGCATGGAGGTTAATTACCCCGCACTCCGATGTCAATTTGGTAATTATCCTTAATCTTCTTGAGGGGAAACTGCACAAACTTGGCTTCACCCCTCAGCGTCCAGTCAAACCGACGCACCACATGAGAGGCAAACACCTTAGTGACCAGCATTGCCATCTGTGCCCCTAGACACGCATGTACACCACCGCCAAACGGGATAAACTTATACATCTTGCCTTCGCCGCCTTCTGCTAAGAAGCGCTGCGGAGCAAAGACTTCCGGTTCGTGAAAGTATTCTGGCCTGATATGGGCAAGCCGTGGCTCTGCCATGATGACACAGCCCTTTTCGTACAGTACGCCATCCAGTACCACAGACTTGGTGAGTCGGCGGCTGGCGGTGGCACTGGGAGGTAGTGTTCGCAGTGTCTCCTTGATTGTCGCCTCTAGAAATTCCATCTGCTTCAAATGAGCGGATGAGAACGTGCTGACATTGCTCTGTCCTCCCAGCACCATTGCCTGCTCCTCGCGCAGTTTCTGCAACACCTGTGGGTGACGTCCGAGTTGGTACATTAATGAACACACCAGTCCGGAGATATTGTAATGAGATGCCCACAACTCCAACAGGCACTGGTTCTCAATCAAGGTATCACTCAAGACCCCATCCGGGTTGTCCTGCTGGCTAGCCAGCATCATCGAGAGGAAGTCCGTCGTGGGGTCAATGGTTCCGCCTAAAGCCCGCCGCTTCCTCACAACTGCACGCATAAAGTCGATCAGTGCGGCGCGTGCCTTCAGTCCTCGACCGTAAGCTGTGAGTGGGGATTTCCACTTAGACAGGCCATAGAAGCCATCAAAGAATGTCTTGTACAACGCCTTCAGTTCGGCTTTGGAGGATACAGGTAATCCCTCAAACGTTGCTGGGTCAGAGTCATCCAACCTAACTCCCAGCAGCAGCGGAACAAGTACGTCAAAGCAGATTGGTTCTACAGCTAGGTACAGTGCCATCCTACTAGGGGTAGGCCAGCTCTGGATACCCTGCGCGATCGCATCATTAATATAAGGCAGGTAGCCATCCAGCGCACGACCCGTTAGACCAGGACTCAGTGCATTTTTGCGCTGGCGATGCAAATCGGGGCGCTGAAACAGACTGTACTCGCCAAACATATCCATCGTGGTGCTTGGCAAGGCAATTTCTGTGTATTGCAAGTCCCCGTTAAAGGCCATTTGAATTGCCCTAGCGTCGCCCAAAAAGATGGTAGTACCACCAAAAACACCCGTGCTGAAGATGGGGCCGTATTTTTCTAGATTTTGGCGGCAGAAGTGATCGGGATTCGCGATGTAACTAAATGTGTCATACCAATTGGGCTTTCGGGGTGGCCTACTAATACCTGAAGGTGGCGCTTGTCCATCTTCCAGTACGAGTACCTCGCTAGTCTGTTGCACCATGACCAATTC
>DATNPV010000153.1:0-6540 GCA_036703055.1 Waterburya sp. | reverse complement strand
TTCCACATCGGTTTGCAGGTCTTTGGTATGGGTTAACCCAAGCATGGCCCACTCCATCCGCATCAGGAAGGTGTCTATGGGCAGACTTTTGTCGGCGATCGTAAATCCTCCCTGATGATTGTCAATTTCCGGCATGATGCGGATTAATGCCTTGACGTTACTGCTTTGTACCATCAGGTTGAGCTGGGGATAATCCTGCATCAAGCACTTGAGCAACCCCAATCCCTGCTCCACATTGGCAGCCGTTCGTGATGTCTCTGGGAGCGACAAATCCACAATCGCCAAGTCAGGCAAGTGCTTTCTCACTTCGGTTAGAGCGTCCTGAACGGTTTGGCAAGAGCGGATTTGTGCCTGAGGAAAGCGCTCGCCAACCAGACTAATCGTTCCATTGAGAAGCAGGCGATGGTCATCAACAATCAGAATCTCTACTTGCTCTTGGGCCGAGCTATGGGACATTACCGATACCTGACGCAACACTTTGATCTTACGCCCGCGAGGGACGCGAGCGAGCCGTTAGCGATTAACCCGAAACATTAAAGGAAACTTCTTAACGAGCAACGAGCTTTCAAGAGCAGGTCATGTTTGGGAATTGAAACCAATCCCAAGACAATCCGATGAGAAAGCGGGAGCCTGTACTCACAAGTAAGGAGAATTCCACTCTTAAACAGGAAACTCGAGGTTCCTCGCCGTTCCCTATTAAGAAGTTCCCCATTCCCTTTTTGGTCAGGTCGTATCAGCTCATTACCGAAAACTGCCATGCGGTTGACCGAAAATACCAGCTCTACTTGTCTAAAAGTATCAATGATTTCACCTTGGGATTTGTCGATACTGGAATCATCAAAGCTTTTCACACATTGATTTTAGGAAGAAAAACTCATGACCGCTTACACAACAACTCACAGCACTTTAAGCCAAGGTAGCCACAACAACGATGTTGATTTCAATCGAGCCGACTTGCCTAACAAGAGCAACAGTGAAAGAAACATCTCTGCCACATATCTTAATAACAAAGCTAACTGGTTAGTCACGGCTAACTACCTGTACGCCTTGACTCATAAACAGTTTCTCTAAGATATTAACCTGTTAACTCATTTATTAGCTTTACGGAAATTTTATCATGCAAAACCTCTGTAATAACGACTCTAAGTACAATCAAAATTTAATCAACATGACCAACATGCTTGCCAACATTCATCATAAAGACCTTTCCCTCAGCGCACAGTCTTCTACCCCGATAGAGCAGCAAACAGAAATACTTTTTATCGACTCAAGAATTGAAGATTACCAAAGTCTTATCGCGTATGTCACCGCAGGAACGCAGGAGACAGAGGTGATTATTCTTGACCCGACGCTCGATAAAATCGAGCAAATTCTTCAAGCTTTGGTTAGTCGTAGTGGCATTAAAGAGGTTCATATTGTTTCCCCCGGTGCAGATGAAAGTTTTCACCTGCTCTCAACTGAGTTGAACGCAGACAACAAATATGGTTATCGCAGCCAGTTGCAGCAGTTAATGGAGCAATCGGATGATGATTACACTCTTGATTCAAACCAAGCCTATGATGCATCGCTATGGGATGCTTATTACCTTTGTTCGATCTAAACAGCAATAGCCTTGCCATTGCCAACGATTATGGGCAGTTGTCAGGCGATCGCGCTTAAACTTTGTGCCATTCCCATATGAAGCATTAAGGCGAGTCTCTTTCACAACTGCATGAATGCTATTTTCTCAGCTTTACTGGTGCGCGTTAGCGAAGCGAAACGCAGTCCAGCAGGCGGGCAACGCCCGACAAGAGCAAGCGCGATCGCTCCCCACCAACACACCCCAACTGCCGATACTGCTAATGCAGCTCTGTTCCAATCTTTACAACTTATGCAAAAAAAGATTGGGATCGAGCAAATATTGCATTGATTTCGAGATTATGTAGCTAAATTTACCAAATACATTGAGAAATTTTAATAGTTGTTATTGAGGATAACTGAGGCATTAGGCTTGTAGAGGTTTATGACAGCCAAAAAGAATCTCATTGTTATTGGCAACGGCATGGTAGGACACAAGTTCCTAGAATTGATGATTGCCAAAGGAGCAACACAGAAATGGAACTTGATCACCTTCTGTGAAGAACCGCGTGTTGCCTATGATCGCGTTAACCTCAGTAGCTATTTTTCTGGAAAAACCGCAGCAGATTTATCGTTAGTTGAACCGGAGCTATATCAGGAAAACGGTATCCAAATTCGTATTGGTGATAAAGCCATTGCCGTCAACCGAGAGCAAAAAACAGTCTTGTCGGCGAATGGTTTAACGCTTCCCTACGACAAGATTGTCCTGGCTACAGGTTCTTATCCCTTCGTGCCACCGATTAAAGGAAAGGATACGACAGGAACCTTTGTATACCGGACGATTGAGGATTTAGAGAAAATATCAGATTACGCTAAAAACTGCAAGGTTGGTGTGGTTGTCGGCGGGGGGTTATTAGGTTTAGAAGCTGCTAACGCTCTCAAGAATATGGGATTAAAAACCCATGTCGTTGAGTTCGCCCCTCGACTGATGCCTGTACAAATTGATGATGCAGGTGGCAGCATTCTTCGCGCCAAGATAGAAGCACTTGGGGTTTCGATTCATACCAGCAAATCAACCACTGAAATTGTCAGCAAAGATGGCAATGTTGCCAAGATGCTCTTTGCGGATGGTTCCGAGTTAGAAACAGACATGATTGTCTTTTCTGCTGGAATTCGTCCTCGCGATGAACTGGCTAGAAGCTGTGGGCTGGAAATTGGAGAACGCGGCGGTATTGTTATCAATGACTATTGCCAAACATCTGATCCAGATATTTACGCGATCGGTGAATGCGCTCTCTACCAGAATCGCATCTATGGCTTAGTTGCTCCGGGTTATACGATGGCAGGCGTTGCGGCAGATGTGTTTAACAATATTACTAGCAGCACTTTTACTGGCGCGGATATGTCCACAAAACTCAAACTTTTGGGCGTGGATGTTGCTAGTTTCGGAGATGCCTTTGCTAAAACTTCTGGTGCGAGGGAAATTGCCATCACCGATACCGTTCAAGGTGTCTACAAAAAGCTGGTTTTGAATGAAGACGGCAGTCGTCTTTTAGGTGGAATTCTCGTTGGTGATGCTTCTGCCTATGGCACTTTATTACAATTTGTCCAAAACAGTATCACTCTACCACCGTATCCAGAAGATTTGCTGATACCTCCGCGTGAAGGTACACCTGTAGTCAAGATGGGGGTAGACAATCTACCAGATACTGCCCAAATTTGCTCTTGTAATAATATTACTAAAGGGCAGATTTGTACAGCCATCGGAGAGCAAAAACTAACCGATGTTCGGAGCATTAAAAAATGTACGAAAGCCGGAACTGGTTGTGGGGGGTGCGTGCCCTTAGTCACAGACTTGCTCAAGTCTGAATTGAGGAAAGCGGGCGTGGAGGTGAAAAATCATCTCTGCGAACATTTTGCTTATTCGCGTCAAGAACTCTACCACTTAGTGCGAGTTCACGAAGTTCGGACATTTGACGAGTTGATTCAAAGGCATGGACAAGGTTTGGGTTGTGAGATTTGTAAACCTGCTGTTGCTTCGATTCTCGCCTCAACTTGGAACGAGCATATTTTGGAGAAGTCTCTTGTTGGGCTTCAGGATACCAATGATTATTACTTAGCTAATATTCAACGGGATGGAACTTATTCAGTGGTGCCACGAGTTCCGGGTGGCGAAATTACGCCAGATAAACTGATTGTGCTAGGAGAAGTTGCTAAAGAATTTGGACTTTACACCAAAATCACAGGTGGGCAACGGATTGATTTGTTTGGTGCTACTGTCGAGCAATTGCCTCATATTTGGAAGCGATTGATTGATGCCGGATTTGAATCGGGTCATGCTTATGGTAAGGCACTCCGCACGGTAAAATCTTGCGTTGGAAGTACTTGGTGTCGCTTTGGAGTGCAGGATTCTACAAGTTTGGCGATTGAGTTAGAACTGCGGTATCGAGGTTTGCGATCGCCCCACAAACTCAAGTCTGCTGTCTCCGGTTGTACTCGTGAATGTGCCGAAGCTCAAAGTAAAGACTTTGGCGTAATTGCGACTGAAAAAGGTTGGAATTTGTACGTGTGCGGCAACGGTGGCATGAAGCCGCAACATGCAGTACTGCTAGCTGAGGATATCGACAAGGAAACCTTAATTAAGTACTTAGATCGATTCCTAATGTTGTATATCCGCACCGCAGATCGACTAGAACGCACGGCGACTTGGTTCAACAAGCTTGAAGGAGGAATTGATTACCTCAAGCAGGTAATTATTCACGATTCTCTGGAAATTGGTGCTGAGCTAGAAGCGGACATGGCGCACCTGATCAGCACCTATCAATGTGAATGGAAAGCTACGATTGAAAACCCAGAAAAACTCAATCGCTTCCGTCATTTTGTGAATTCTAACGAATCCGATCCAAATATTGTGCATGTCGAGGAACGGGGTCAAAAACGTCCAGCTAAAGAACACGAGAAAGCCCTAGTTGGCATTTAAATTTAGCCGTCTTTTGTCACATTGAAACCCTAATTTTACCGAAAGAAACATGGTTCAAGCATTAGTTCGTGAAACGATTAAAACCTGGGTCGATGTTTGCTCACTTGAAGCGATCGCACCCAATACAGGAGTTTGTGCCTTGCTTGAAGGTCAACAGGTAGCGATTTTCCGAGTTGGCAGTGAGGATGAGGTTTTTGCCATTAGTAATTATGACCCGTTTAGCAAAGCGTTTGTGTTATCGAGGGGAATTATCGGCGATCGCAATGGCATTCCCAAAGTGGCATCCCCAATTTACAAGCAAAATTTCAATCTAATCACCGGACACTGCCTTGATGACGAAACGGTGAGTATCCCCACTTATAACGCTAGGGTGGTTGAAGGAAAAGTGCAGGTAGCTATTGGTGAGTTGAAATAAGCCAGAGAAACAATTTTCTACTTCTATCATTGTCAGAAGCCCAATTTCTTTGAGAAACTGGGTTTTTCTTTGTCACAGCAATGCTAGGTTACTACGGCGGTCGCTATGCTAAGGCTATTGGAGATGTGGGCTTTTAACCTAAAAGGAGCAACCACAAAGAGTTGAACAAACAATTGAGCTGATTATGAAATAGGTGCCTTTAACCAATTAACAATAATGGGTTGAAACTTGCTGTCAACGAATTTCCGTATAGAAATGCTTGAGAACTGTTGGGGAAACGCCTATGCCCCAAAGAATGCCGACCGAGAGATAAATTCCGATCGCCTTGAGTACGCCCCACTTGGCAACTCGACGGTCAGAAGATTGCACGGTTCGATTTACCTGGCAAATTCGTCCGTAATTCATGAGTTTAAGACACAGATCTGCCTCTTCCATAATCGGCAGTGCCGGATCGAACCCACCGCAGGAGAGGAAGTCTCGACGACGACAGAAGATAACCTGATCGCCAAACAACAGACGAAAGCCTTTAGAGTATTGGTAAGGACGCAATACCATTGGCATCAAGTAGGTTTTGAGGACGTTAAGGAGAGCGAATCCCCAGCGGGTGATCGTGGCTCCAGTCATGATTGAAATAAAGCCACCCGCAGCGATCGCAGAATCTGCCAGCGTGCGATCAACGATCATGACTAAATCATCCGGTACCAGGGTGTCAGCATGGAGGAAACATAGTACATCTCCAGTTGCCATTTCTGCTCCCCAGTTCATCTGCACTGAACGTCCTCTCTGTTGAGAAATAATGACCGGAACAGCCGCTGCTTCAGCAATGGCAACAGTCTCATCGTGACTGCCTCCATCCACAACCAAGACTTCCCAAGCAGGTGGCTCCAGAATACTCAGGCAACGCAAGGCACGTCCCAGCGTTGCTGCCTCATTCAAGGCTGGGATGATAATGGAAACACGACAGCCCATAATTAAGGAATTCAAAAGCTTCACACTAATAGTCAAGTTTCTCAGAAAAAGCCAAGAAAAGGAACCTTGAGTCATGAAGCTAAAAAGAGAAATCGGAAGTTAGCGAGACAACGAGTAATGGGGGAGCCTGTTCATCGAAAACTGAAAATTTTTAATAGTTTAGCTGACCGTTATAGGAATCGCCGGAAAAGATTTGGTTTAAGGTTTAATCTGATAGCGGGACTTTACAATTACGAACTAAGACTCGCTACGATTAAATAAGCAATTCTTATGATTAACGGAGAGCGATCTGCGCGACGCTTCGGCTTCTCCAACGGAGTACGCTTTACTCGCTTCGTTATCGCACAATTTTAGTCCTCATAGTACCCCAGCCGCGACTTTTGCAAGAGACGCCCATGAACTGGCGTTCACAACCAAGGATGAAAATGGATTTTCAAGACAGGTCTATCGAAATTGCGCATAGGGCATGAAATACTGCTCTCTAGGCCAATTAAATGTGGACAAGCTTAGTTTATTGGCTCTGGGAATTCGATGGTGTAGATTCCGGTTGAGCAGATGGCTGACTCGGTTGACTCTTCAGCTTGCGTGCCTCTTGAGCCGATAACCCTTCGCCCTGAGA
>DATNPV010000152.1:0-8821 GCA_036703055.1 Waterburya sp. | reverse complement strand
ACTAGTACTCTCTCGACTCCACCGCCAAAGAGGCAAGGGAGGAAAATTGCTAATGTTGACATCTTTAAGTCTCCTAAAGGGGTGAAGAAGCCTAAATTGCAGGAATTTTTTACTGATTAGCCATGAACTTATACAAGCTCTTGCTCATAAAGAACTTGGCTGTATACGTTTGTAGAGTTGTAGTAAGTTTCGATGAATTAAGGTAAGCTTTCTAGACTGGTTCGACTAAGCCTTCTTTGTTGCCAGTTTTCCGCTTCTTTCTCTATATTGAGAACCCGAAGATTCTTCAAAGAGAGGGTTACTGCTACATACAAAACCCAGTAAAGAGAAGTGGGTTCTAAATTAGTATTTTCGCTATAGTTATACATGAGCATGAACGTCACGTAGGTTATAGGCCATAAATCCGCTGATGTTTGACTTAAGCGCACCCATTTTATGGCTCGTATGTAGGTAAAAATAAGGCTGAGCACAAATAACGACAAGCCTATTAAGCCAAGTTCAACTCCTATATTTAAAAAGCCATTGTGAGCCTGGAAGACTATAAAGCGAACTGCACGCCAAACATATTCTGCCTCCCCCTTCTCTTTCCAGAACGCTTGATATCCATAACCCAACCAAGGGCGCTTCCAGATTTGATCGATTACAGCTTCCCAAATGTATGTACGACCGCTGAGCGTAGGGTCTCGTCCCATACCTATGAGCAAGCCGTCCCAATTAGATACAACCCATGTAGATAAACTTCCTCCTACCATGATCAAAGTGATGAAGAAAGGAATAGCCAGGCCGTCGCTCAACCGTAAAGCCCTATACAAAGGTAAAAGAACCATAAGGGTTAGACAGATGACTAATGCCGTTTTTGACGTTGAAAGCACAATCAGAGCAACGGCTAGACCAGAGACAGCAAACACCAGGTAACGACGCCAACGAATGTGAAGGTCTAAGGCTGCTAGCAAGGGAGGCAGCGCCGATATGACCATAAGGCGAGCAAAGGGGTTTTTGTGCGTTAAAGGTCCACGCCAAGCTCCTGCATGAGTTCCGCTTTCTATTCCTACTGATCGAAACGCTAGTGTATACAGAAAGCTAATCACTACGGCTAGACCAAAAGCCCAGGCCAATATCTGTACTAGTTCCTTCCAACTAAAACGCGAAGCCAAGTACAGCCCGAATAAGGTTGTCTTTATTAAAGTTTGACCATCTGCTTGCGACACTTCTGGGAAATCAGACCACATATATGAAGTTGCAGCGAATCCCACCAAAAGCCATAGAATTAAGTCTCTCCTAGCCGTACGAACAACACTATTCAACCGTGCAAGAAGTAGTAAAAAGGTGATTACATAAATCAAAATCCTCGAATATCCTACAATTTTGTCAAACGAGGACTCGACGTAATAACCAAATCCGGGAATGCCTTCCGAGACGTTGTTATAGCTGGCAAAATTCAAGACTTCTGTGAAAACTAGCAGAGCCACAACTGCAAATATTTTTTCAGCCAAGTCTAGGACTGGACTTACATCTTTAGGTAGTGATGTATGCATCTAGAATTAATTCCGATTCTTTCTAGTGAAGTGAAAGATGACCAATGCTAGTCAGCCATTGCAGTAATTGATGAGGGCGCTAACAAGGGTGTTATCCTTCTTGCTTTACCTTTCCTCCCCTCAAGCTTTTAATGTAATCCGTGAGCTTCTCCTGTGTGCTGGGCAAGAATGCCACCACGCCTAAGCCTAGAGCAGCCCACCATCCTAACTGGTAGACAAACATCGCTCCTGCACAGGCAGCCCACCACAAGCCAGCCAGCCAATAGTCGGGACTGCCAATATACCGCATGACGTACAGATGAACCACAACATAACTCGCTAAGGTGGCGACTTCAGCCCAACCGTACCCGATTAAACCGAAGCGAGGCACCAGCAATAATGCAGCTCCGACAAAAAGAACCATATACACAACGTTAAAGGCTGTCACTTCCCAGTTGCGCCGCAAGACGTAGAGCGCTGAAGAATGCATGTTAAACAGGGAGTTAGTCAGGTTGCTCAGAGCGATAAAAGGATAGACCATGACCACCGGCATCCAGCGCTCACCAAACAGGAGAGGAAGAAGCCAAGGCAAAAACCAGCTGACTACGACTAAAAGAGGCCCCAACGCTAGGATTTGCAGACCCATACCTTCAGTCACAGCTCTCACCAGCCGGGTTCGGTCTCCCTGTAAGCGGCCTAACGTTGCCAAGGAAATTCGCCAAGTTGCGGCTTTGACGAAACTGAGAATGTCTATGATGCGGATAGCTAAGGCAACATAGCCCACAGCCTCTGCCCCAGCGTATCGACCGACTAACAACGGATTGACTAGGGTGCGCAGCTGCCAGAGCCAAACCGAGGACGAAAAGCTGACGCTGTACCCAAGCATCTGCTTGACTACTTGTATATCCCAAGAGAACCGAGGACGGTATTTGGCGCTCCAGTAGAGCAGTACTAAAGCTTGGAGCCACTGAACCCACCATCCGGTGACCAATGACCAGACCCCAAATCCTTGGAAGGCCATGGGGAAGGCTACCAAATAGTAGACTATCTGGTTTAAAAGCTCAATTAGAGCCACCCGTTTGTAGTCCAGGTTCCGCTCTAGCCGTGCCATGGGAACCTGAGTTAAGAGAACTACCGGGAGTCCCAGGAACAAGGCTTGGGCTACAGGACGAAAGCCTTCCAGTTTCACCCACTGATCGAGTAGAGGCAGTGCCAGAAGGGCGAGTAGCATTCCTCCGAGTCCTTGCAAAAGCAGAAGGGTAAAGGCTTGGTGGTAGACTTTTAATTCTTCTTCCCCTTCTCGCCGCACCAGATAAACTTCAATACCTAACTGGCTGAGCATTTGTAGGTACAGAAATATCGCTGTGGCGGCTGCGTAAATGCCATAGTTCTTTGGACCGATGATACGGGTCAGTAGCAGCACGCCTGCAAAGCTGATTGCCACCCCCAGTCCTTGCCGTATTACTAGGTAAGTGCCTCCTCGGAGGACTTGAGTTTTTAGACTCATGATTGTTCGTTTAATTTAAAAGCGGCTAGGATTTTTTCCCTTCCCAGAGGTGACCAATTTCGAGGCTGTCAACTCTTCCGTATAGTAGGTCTTTGCGTGGTGAAAATAACTATCAGGTTCGTTTTCAACTCTTACACCATTGACGACTAGACCTAAAATTTCCTGCCCTGATTGTGCTAGAAATTCTTTAGCCGCAGCAGCGCTGACTCGGTCGAGTACACCCGGTCGAGCCACTAATAAAATACCATCAGTCATTTTGCTCAAGCTTAGGGCATCAGCCGCAAGTACAAGAGGAGGTGCATCCAGAATTACAAAGTTATAGTTTTGAGAAAATTCATTAATTAATGAAGCCATCCGCTTGGAGTCAAGAAGGGTTAATGGGTTGGGAGGTATTACCCCAGACGGAAGGACATCTAAGTTATCCATGACTGCTCTCACAGCGGTCGAGAATTCAGCTTGATTGACAATGACATCACTCAATCCTGCGGCATTGGCTAAATCCCAGATATGATGCTGCATCGGATGGCGCAGATCTGCATCGATTAACAAGACTCGACGCCCCAGCTGAGCCATAGCGATCGCCAAATTGGCAGAAGCCGTAGACTTGCCTTCTTTGGAAACCGAACTTGTCACTACGATAACTTTCAGCTCTTTATCAGGACTGAGGAATTCTAAGTTAGCTTGTAGCATCCGGTATGATTCACTGCTTACTGAATGAGGAGCGTCTCTAACAGGAAGCTGCGGAACCATTTCTGCTAGTTTTCTCCTTCCAAAAAGACCTTTTTTCTGCCAGTCAGGAATCATCCCCAACCAGGTATAGTTAAATAACTCTCGTACCTCTTTGACAGTTTTGATTGATGGGTCCATTAAGTCTACGAGGAAAGCCGTGATGACGTAACAAAGACTGCCCACCACAACTCCTAGGGCTATGACTTTGATTTTTCTAGCACTAATCGGCCTTTCGGGAACCTGGGCGTAGGCAATCACGCTGGCGTTGCCCATATTTTGATTTTCCGCAATCCGTATTTCCTGGAAATTTTTTAAAAGAACTTGATACGCCGATTGAGCCGCTTCTACTTTACGCTCTAGATCTCGCTGAGTCTGCTGCAATCGAGGTAACATAGTAGCCCGTAGTTTGTAGGCGGACTTGGCACGAGATAGAGCAGCGATTTGATTAGCCAAATCTGTATGTTGTACCTCTGCGTAAACCTGATCGGCAATCAATTTTTGTTGCAAATCGCTAATTTGTAAATTCTCGCTGCTTACTAGCTGCTGCCTGCCCACAACCTGCGCTATCCGCTCTCGGAGTAACGTCTTTTTAGCGGCTAGCTTAAACTTCAAATTAATGATGGAAGGGTTATCGTCTTGGAAACGGGCTCGCTCAGCAGCTAACTGACCTTCTAGTTTCTGAACTTCTCCCAGGATATCCTGAACAGCAGGAGACTGCCTCAGGGAATTTAGAGCCATCGCTTGCTGTGGATTCAGCCCTGTCTTGCTTTGAAGTGCTAAAGCCCTAGCCGTCACCCCCTCGAACTCAGTTTGAGTTTGGTCTATTTTTTTGTCTAAATCTGCAATGCTGTTTACAGCCGCCTTTTCTTCCTCTTCTAGGGCAACAATGTTGTTCTTTTCCTTGAAAGTGCGCAGTTCCGCTTCGGCTTGACGAACAGTGAACTCACTTTTAGGGAGTTGCTCGGTAATGAATTTCCGCGCAGCAATCGCCTCGGCTCTGTTAGCTAAGACATTGTTCTGGAGATACACATTCATCAGTTGGTTGACGATCTGTGCAGATTCATAAGGATTTTTGCCCTCTAAGGTAACCTGCAACACATCTGTTCCTTTGATTCCCTTAATCTTGAGCTGTTTTAGTAAATCTTCAGGTTTTAGGGGAGCCCCTTTGTCATCTTTCAAATTTAGGGTGGCTATGGTCTTTTGTAAAAGGGGAATCGAACGAATTACTTCTACCTCTGTATCCAGAGGGCTATTCATAAAATTTAGGGGCTCTAATTGTCCTATTTTTTCAGCCGCCCCTGTAATTAAAGCCGAGGTCACATTTTTCTTCTTGAGTAAAAGCCTTCCTTCAGCTTGATATTTTGCCTTTTTCAGGAAGGACATACCGGCTACGAGTAGAACGGTAAGTAAAAAGACACTCGTAGCGGGTAGCCAATGCCGTCTAAGAATTAGCCAGTACTTCTGAAAATCTATATCTTCTACGTAATGTTTGGCTTCCATAAAAACTTATGTAATGGTGTAATGGGGGTGTGAGGATTGAGATAGTTTTCTGCTTAATCACCCGCTTTTGTTTCTGGGTTGAGCAGGGCAAGGTGCTGTCAGGAAACTGTCTAATCGGAGAAATCGTGTATCACACAGTATCTTTATGTGAGGCTGACAACACCCATAAATCGATATCTACCTGCGTGTAACTATGTCATGGAACTAGGTAGAAAACTGATGAAGTTTACATTAAGGGTAGGGCTGACATAAGTAAATTACCTGTATCGAACTTTACTGGAACTTCCTCAATTTTCCTACTATGTTTAGGGAAAATTTATCATTGAAGTATATTAAGGAAATAGAGCCTTTTTTCATCTATCCAAAGGCATAAATGAAGTTAATTCTTTTTTCACAATTAAAATGTGTTTGAGTTCTAGAGTATGTATTAACTTGCCAAAGGATAGATAAATCGGCCATTTCTTGTATAACGAAATAATTGTTACATAACAGCGGTTTCTTGGTAATTGGGAAGCAGGTCAATCACTGTATTGAAACTGCTAAAATAGTCTTGAAGTACTAGAGCTTCTTTACCTGTAAATTCTAGCCACTCATAGTAATAAGAATTGTGAGGGATTGCTTCAGAGTCAAACAAAAGAAATTTGGGAATAGCTACTAGGAGAGAAACACTTTTTTCTCCAGTGAGAGTTTTACTTTCTAAATTAACAGCAGCAATGTAGGCTGTGTTGATTACAACGGTTCCAACTTTGAGAAATGCCATAACAAGCTCTCATTCAATTGCCAAGTTTGCGCCAAAAATTTTTATGGCACATAAGTTAAAAATTTTTGGAAGACGAACACCCTCTGATATCCAAATTTGAAGACGCAAAACGTCCCAGAGAGCAACTCTCGTATGACCCTTGGGTTTTTCTTCGATACTTTAGTTGCTTACCTGGTTTTTGCTTGACGACTTTAGCTGTACTCTCTTGTTGGGCTCGATCTGTCTCTAGTTTTTTGAGCAGTTCTTTTAGGCAACTCCTGCCATGAGCTCTGGTTGTCTTGATTTTGACCGACTTTAAGCGTACTAATCGGCGTCAATCCAGAAATCGCGTTGTGTTGCTTAATTACCCATTGCTGTGTCATATGTAGATGCTGACAAGATGTTGTCAGTGCAACTGTCTAATGGAATAGAACTGCGTTATTGACTGTCTCTTTAGGCTGGGGCTTGCAAGTAAATCGAAATATACTTGCGTGAAACTACCTGGAAGACTTATGAAGTCCAGACTAAAGGTGAGGCTGGCATAAGTAAATCTAATTCTACTAGAATTTACTGAAACTTCATCGAATCCTCGACTGTCTTCATGGCAACTTTACACGAAAAGGCAGCTTTTGCTGGTATGTAAATATGCTACCATTTGTCAACTATCCTAGATAGGATCAATTAAGAGGAAAAAGAGTCTCCCGATTAGGCGGTTAACGAACTCTTCCCTGGAAAAGCGATTGGCCTACTACCTCTCACAGCCTGAGTTGGATTTATAAAGATAGATAAATAAAACAGTTGTTTTGTAATAAATTATGATCAATTCGATACCATTTTCTTGGCCTCTTTCCCAGTCCACTTCTGCCACCGTGTGATCGCTCGCTCCACCCGTTCAGGATTTTCGTCACCCGCGAAGCAAATCCGCCCCATCCGTTCACAAGCAAGCAAAACTTCACCTTGTCCCAGAAAAGGGGCAATCACAAAGTTACTGGGCTTGGTATACAAGCTCATCAGATACACGACTATTCCCTCGATGCCTTCGATTCCAACAGGTTTCTGAGGTTTGGATAGAGGTTGATGAGAGAAAATGGCAACATAGGTATCGCCAAGCATGAACTCAAATCTAAAGGGCATTTGGTGATGGCGACAAAATTCATGAAGGTAACCCTCACAGCGCAACACGGCAACAACACGAGCCTCGTTTACCAAGTAATCATGATTCCAAGTCGATGAGAGGGTAGCGATCGCTAGAGCCGCATCCGATGGAAGGCGGTTTATAAATTCAGCCTTAGAGGTATCGCCACAATAAATCAAGTGCCGATCAAGAATGCATTCATCGCCGACTTGGATTCTAGGCGGGCTCGCAGAACTAACTGGTGTTTCTGCTACTTGTTGTTGAGTTCTAAATTGAACTTTCTTGGTAGCCAATTTAGCTTCTTTCTGTGCTGCAACACTTTGAAGCGCTATCAACTGCAACTCTTTTTGTTGACGCCTTGCCTCATCTGCCAGCTGAGCTTGCCGTTTAGCCTCCTGTTGCTCTCGTTTAGCTTTAGCTTCCTGTGCTGCCTTTTCTGCCTGCTTTGCTCTCAGAAATTCTTTACTACCAGCTCTCGCAACCTTGAGTAATGCCGTGGGACTTTTGGCTATTGGGGTACCCCTGATTACCTCTTTAACCTCTGGGACGATGCTTCGAGCAATCTGTTTACCCTGCTGGAAGGTTCGCTCCGTGTAACCAGCTTCTTTGGCTAACTCCAGAGTGGTTTTTGGAGGTGGTGAAATAGTTTCACCACCTTGGCGCGTATGTTGATTGTCTCCCGGTTGCGCCCTCAGTCCCAGCCGTTCCAGAAGGCGATCGCGCTCCAACCAAAGTTCAGCACGCTCCAGAGCATCTAGCTCACTGCGGATGAGGTTTTCGTCAATCTCGGCTAAGCGAGCGCGATCAGTATCTTCGTAGGCAACAATATTACACTCAATCTGGTCAAGCCCAAGCAGCTTATAAGCTGTAAGACGATGAAGCCCTGCAATCAGGTTCAGATTCCGATCTAAGGTGATAGGGTTTAACAGACCATTCGCCTTAATCGATTCCATCAACTCAGCAACTTTTTCGTCCTTGAGGGGACGTCGGTTGAGTCCAATCGTAATTTTGTTTAGGGCTACAGTAGGCATAGTTGCTTTGCTTCATTTGCGTGACAGTAGGCAGTAGATGCTAGTTTTAACTCGATGGTAACTATTTATACTCTTTTATCTTAAGATTTTTTTAATATTTGCCCACGGCATGTTTTCCTTGGTCTGTCAGGTTATCCAGAAAAGATGGATAGCTGTGGGTAAACTCTTCCTCCTTGGACTTACGTATTGACACTGGGCAAGAGCATAGGGCATGGAGCATAGAGTACTGTTCCTAGGCCAACTACACGTAGAAAAACTTACAGGCATAGTTGACAAAAGTGCTTTTAATCTATACCTATAGGCAGAGGTAAAGTACCCAATGATACTTAATAAAAAATCACTTTGGGTGAAGTTGCTATGAAGATATGATGAACTTTTTGTAAAGTCACTTGACTGGTTCTAAATTCAGCTTTAGTCTGATCATCAGTCATTATGAAAATTCATTCATATCTACGTGGCGGCACAAGGGCTACTCCCCAGCCATGTCTGACGATCTGAAGACGGCATGACTTTCCAACCTAGTTACGTGTGCCCCTGCATTACTCGTTCTTGCTAATTTGAGTGGATTCACATTCAGGACGGACATTTTATCTCTCCTCTTCCTGTGCAACACCAGAACAGGTAGTTTAGCTTAGCCAGCGAAAGGATGGCAGTTTTTGCCGTATC
>DATNPV010000148.1:0-47047 GCA_036703055.1 Waterburya sp. | reverse complement strand
TTTCGGTTCGCTCGCGTTTTCTATGACTTATATCCACCTCTACTCTCCTGAGTCTGGGGTTGATACGCTCTCCGGGAGTAACGCTGCCCAAGTGCAAGGGACAGGCCCAGTCGTAGGCAATGTATATGTTCCTGGACTCTTCTATCAAGTGTCGCCTGGTTTTGGGTTTGGTGCCTCTGCTGGCTTGATCAATGCTCGTGCGTTGGGCGCTGGTACTAAGGGAGATGCTCAGGTATGGGACTATCGCTTCCTCTTGTCTTTTCCTGACTTGGGCAAAAAGGGAAATTTAGGTGGCATCGTCTTTGGTATGCAACCCAGGCTGACGGGTACTAGCAATCCGGCACTAGCACGGGCAATTGGTTTACCCCCTGGACAGCGCAGCGATCGCGATGTGGGGTTTCACATCGAAGCCTTTTACACTCATCGGATTAACGACAAGATTACCATTACTCCCGGTATCTTCTGGTTAACAGCCCCGAACCACGATGAACGTAACCCGGATGTGGTTGTTGGGGTCATTAGAACCAGCTTTAGTTTTTAGAAGATAAGGTTCAGGCGGCTAAAGACAGAGGGGTGCGATCGCTCTGTATCAAGGTCTGGTTGACTGACAAAAGTGGGAAACAAAAGGCGCAAGCCCAATGCCAATAAGGAATACAGACGATGAAGCAACCGCCACGTTTAATCGAACTCCCCACCGACCGATCGCGCTCAGCATCTCCAGCCTTTCAGTGCAGCACCGAGCTGTTTGAACTCAACCCTAATCTGACTCAAGAAATCAGGATTTTCAGCCAAACGTCAGAGGTAACACTCTTTATAACCCTACTAGCAGCGATCGCCAGCTTACTCTACCGTTACACGGGTCAGGAAGATATTTTAGTTTGCTCCCTCGTTGAACGCGATCGCCAATCTAAAAATAAATTACAAAATACTTTAGTACTGCATACCGATCTTTCAGGCAATCCTACCTTTGAGGAACTGCTAAAGCGAGTAAAGCAGATGACTTTAGAAACCGATGATCACAAGGATTTGCCCTTCGAGAATCGGGTGAAAGAACTACAACCAGAGGCAGACTTCAGCCAAAATCCGCTTGTTCAAGTTGGGTTGGTGTTGTTAAAGGAGCCGAGAGGAATTGGTCAGCTAGAAGGTGTACTTTCAAGCGAGTCAACGTTGGATTTTGAGAACGTTAAGCTAGATTTGAAGGTCTATCTGTGGGCAGACTCAGACCGACTCAAGGGTGAGGTTTTATATGACAGCAGTTTATTTAATGCTGCGACCATTACCCGCCTAGTGGAGCATTACCAAGTCTTGCTGGCAGGAATTGTGGCGAATCCACAACAGACTATCAGTCACTTATCCCTGCTAACCGAAACCGAACGCCATCAGTTATTAGTGGAGTGGAATAATACGCAAACCGATTATCCTCAGGATTCCTGCATCCACGAACAGTTTGAGGTGCAGTCTTTGAAGACGCCTGATGCTGTAGCGGTCGTTTTTGAAGAGCAGCAATTGACGTATCAGGAACTCAATTGCCGTGCTAACCAACTCGCGCACCACCTGCAAAAATTGGGTGTAAAGTCAGAAGTATTGGTGGGGATTTGCGTAGAGCGCTCGTTAGAAATGGTTGTAGGAATCCTCGGCATTCTCAAAGCTGGCGGAGCTTACTTGTCCTTAGACCCCACCTATCCTTCGGAGCGCTTAACGTTGATGCTGGAGGACACCCAAGCTCCCGTGCTATTGACTCAACAGCACCTCATTAAGGCTCTCCCCCAACACAACGCCAAGGTTGTCTGCTTGGATGTAGATTGGACAACAATTGCTAGAGAGAGCGAGGAGAATCTGGGTAAAACAGCGACGGCTGACAACCTTGTTTATGTCACTTATACGTCTGGTTCCACCGGCAAGCCCAAAGGTATTGCCATGACTGAGCGTCCACTCCTGAACTTATTAGAGTGGCAGTTGGGTCACTATGAACTGACGGAAGGCATGAGAACCTTACAATTAGCCTCTTTGAGCTTTGATGTTTCCTTCCAAGAAATGTTTTCGACCTGGCTTTCCGGTGGAGTGCTGGTGATGATTCCGGAGGCATTGCGGCGAGATGCAGTTGGGTTGTCCCGTTTTATCGCTAATAACGCCATCAACAGAGTATTCATACCAGCTCCAGCTCTACATCAGCTAGCTGAAGGGTTTTTCGTACACGAGCAGTTTCCTACCCAGTTACGGTACGTCATTGCGGGTTCCGAACAACTCCAGATTACTCAGGCGATCGCAAATTTATTTACCCAGCTCAAAACCTGCACCCTGCACAATGAGTACGGGCCATCAGAAACCCATGTTGTGACCATTTTCGATCTACCCCAATCTCCAAGCAACTGGCCTGTGCGTCCTCCCATCGGTCGTCCGATTGCCAATACCCAGATTTACCTGCTCGATAGCCACTTGCAACCTGTACCCGTTGGCGTTATCGGCGAAGTCTACATTGGTGGCGCTGGCTTAGCCCGATGCTACCTCAACCGCCCTGATTTGACCGATGAGAGATTTATTCCCAATCCTTTCAAAGATTTTGGAGCGGGGGATAGTGATGAAATTTCAGAAGATTCTGAAACCGCTAAATTTAGAGAAAAATCTAATAATCCAAAATCCAACATCCAACATCCAAAATTGAGTCGCCTTTACAAAACGGGAGATTTGGCACGCTACCTACCCGATGGAACCGTTGAGTATCTCGGTCGCATCGACCATCAAGTCAAAATTCGCGGCTTCCGCATCGAACTCGGAGAAATCGAAGCCGTTCTGACCCAACATCCTAATGTTCGGGAGACTGTGGTGATTGCTCGTGAGGATGTACCGGGCGACAAGCGTCTGGTGGCTTATGTTGTGCTGGCGCGAAAGGACGCATCCGCACTCAGCGACGTGCGCCAGTTTCTCAAGCAGAAACTTCCCCACTACATGATGCCTGCCGCGTTTGTGATGCTGGATGCTTTGCCACTGACGCCCAATAGGAAGGTCGATCGCAAAGCGCTTCCCGTTCCCAATCAAATTCGACCCGATATGGAAGAACCCTTTGTAGCTCCTCGTACCGCCATCGAACAGCAACTTGCCAATATCTGGCAGCAGGTTCTTGGTTTAGAGAGAGTCGGCATCCACGACAACTTCCTTGACTTGGGCGGACACTCCTTGCTTGCAACTCAAATTATTTCTCGGATTCGCGAAGCCTTTCGGATAGAAGTTCCCTTAGACACTTTACTTGAAGAACCGACTGTCGCTAAACAAGCTGAGCGCATCGAGACACTCCGTTGGATCGCTCAAAATCAGCAGGCTAGCTCTGCGAACTTGGAAAGCGATCGCGAGGAAGGAGAACTATAAAGATAGCAGTGTGAACACCATCAATGTTTTGTAAAAGTAGGTTGAGTCCGTAGCATTGAATCCCTAAAAGCAAACTGCAATACTTAATAAATCAATAATTTGTTAACATAATTTATTGTATTTATCTGCTCACTTATCAATTTTTAGGGATTGACGAAATCTAGGTTGATCCGCATTTAAACAAAGCAGTTTGATCATCTCTTTAAAAGTGATCAATTTTTATGAAATTTTATAGTTTTACAAGTTCAAGTATATGAGTTAATTTTTTAGGTGAGTGAGGTAATGAGCTATGCAGTAATAGTTCCCTTGACGTTATGTTATGACGACTGGTTTACATAGAGCCTGTTTAAAAACTTTACAGGTAGTGAAATTGACAATGCATACGAGTAATGGCAAATCAAACAGGCTCTATAAAGCAGAACAAACTGGGATTTTTCTATGCAACTTCCAGAACAACAGTTAGAGAGTTATCAAAAAAATGGTTTTCTAATATTAGAAAATTACTTTTCGCACGCTGAACTCAATATTATTAAGGCAGAACTTCCTCAGCTTTTTGCTGAAGATACACCTCGGAGAATTTTAGAACAGAGTGGTGCAGTCCGCAGCATTTTCGCTCCACATACCACTAATAAAATTTTTTGGTATCTCGCCCGACTTTCACGACTTGTCGAGCCAGCCAAACAGATTCTCGGTAGTGAAGTCTATATCCATCAGTATAAGGTGAACGCCAAAGTCGCGTTGGAGGGTGAGCAATGGGAATGGCACCAAGATTTTTTGTATTGGCAAAAAGAAGATAATATGCCTACAGATCGAGTCTTGTCGGCTGTACTTTTCTTACAAGATGTGAATGATTTCAATAGTCCGATGCTAGTCATTCCCAGTTCGCACAAGAAAGGTATGATCGACCTGATGCCTCATGAAAGATTTTGCTCCAGGGAATCTACCCAAGACGATATTTCTCACAACCAACCCACCTGGATATCAACGTTAACTGCTGATTTAAAATACAAAATTGATAAGGATACTCTGGCAAAGATAGTTGAAGAGAATAGTATTTTTGCTGTTAAAGGTACTGCTGGATTCGTCCTGCTTTTTCATGGAAGTTTGCTACATGCTTCTGCTGGTAACCTCTCCCCGTGGGATCGACTCAGCGTGTTTATTACCTATAACAGCGTTGAAAATACCCTGGGTGAAGTCGAAAAACCGCGTCCAGAATTTATTGCCCACCGTGATTTTAGGACTGTAGAATCTTTATCGGATAGGGCTTTGCTGGAAATGAACTGCCATCAAGACATCGGTAGGGCACGGCACTGCCGTGCCCCTACGAAGCTGCCTCTAAATTTCTATTAATCCTTCATATTTCCCTGATACCCATAATCAGGAATAATCGTTTGTAAAAGCTGCGTGCTTCCTTCCACGATTTCCATGATTTTTGCATCTCGCCAATATCGCTGAACGGGGGACTCACTACTACAACCATACGCTCCATGTATCTGTACAGCATCACTGGTTACTTTCGTCACCATTGTGGACGCAAAATATTTGGCAATCAACGTTTCCATAATCGAATTAGGAGTACTATTTTGTTTGAGGTAACCTGCTTGATAACACAGCAGTCTAGCCGCTTTTATCTTGACAATCATCTCGGTAATCATTTGCTGAATCAATTGATGCTCTTTGAGATAAACACCAAACTGCTTCCTTTGACTCGTATACTGAAGGCAAGCTTCAAGGCAGGCTTGGGCAATACCAACGCAACCCCAGGCTATGTTATATCTAGCTTGATCGAGTGCGGTGTAAGCGACGTGAGACAAGCCAAAACCCGGTTTGCACACGAGATTTTCTTGCGGTATCCGACAATCCTCCAGGTAGACTTGAGCTAACATCGCCGCTTTCATTCCTACCATCCCAGAAATGGGTTTAATTGAAAGTCCTGGAGTATTTTTTTCAACTAAGAAAGCACAAGGAGAACCGTTACATTGAGCAAAGACTAAAAAGACATCGGCAATTTGCCCGTAACTACTCCATCGTTTGTGCCCATTTAAGACATATGAATCTCCAGAAGGCGTGGCCGTCGTCTCTATATTTTGGGTATCGCTACCTGCATTGAGTTCGCTGATACAAAAGGCAGGAATAACTTCACCAGAGGCAATTTTTGGCAGCCAATACTCTTTTTGAGGCTTACTGCCCCACCTTAGCAGAGCGCGAGTGACCATACTAGAAACGACTAGGAAACTGTGCAGTGAAGCAGAACCTCGGGCAACTTCTTCGTTCAGGAGTCCATAAGCGATCGCATCCATATTACTGCCACCGTAAATTTGAGGTAGTATGGCTCCCAAATATCCTCGTTGAGCCATTTTTTTGATTAACTCTGGAGGAGTACGTTCTTCTTGGTCGAATTGATCTGCATAAGGAACAATTTCCTCATTAACAAAACTTCTGAATTCTACACGAGCCTTTTTTTGCTCCTCTGTTAATTCAAGTTTCATAAAGTTATCTAATTTGGTAAAATGGCTTAGTTACCATGAACTGAGCTATATGCGATTCAAGCTTTTCTTGGTTTCAACTAGAGTAGCTAAAGAATTTAGCGTTTTTAAGTTATCTAAGTCGAGGTCTTCAGTTTCAACGATAATCTGAAATTCCTGCTCTAAAAATAAGACGAGCTGCATGGAAAACATGGAAGTAAATCCAAGAACAAAGATATCTTCATCATCTTGTAATTCATGGTTTTCTAAAAACCTTGAAAGGTAGGTTTTTATTTTTGCTTTAGTTTCTTCCATCGCTGTAATACTCCTTCTTATTCTGTCTTATTCTGTGAACTGTATTTTACAACTTTCATTAAGGAAAGATGGTTAAGTCTTAAACAATAAGGCTTTATAAAGCTATTTTTGCTAAAAGCTAATTACACAAAGTTGTTTTGGAAAAGATGCCCTTAACACCTAACCGCAAACTAGACTCTAGTGCTTCGTCCACATCAGAGCCATCCTGTATGCCTTTGGCAATTGACTTTGTAGCTCCTCACACAACTATCCAAAAGCAGCTAGCTGACCTGTGGAGCGATATCTTAGGAGTTGAAATGGGCATCCATCATAACTTCTTTGAACTCGGTGGCGACTCCATCAAGGCAACCATTTTCTTCAACAGGCTGCAAGAAAAATTTGGCGGCATTTTCTATATTGTGGCACTGTTTGAAGCACCCACCATTGCCGAGTTTGAGGCTTACCTACATCGCCATTACCCAGAACTGGTGGCAAGAATGTCGGGTCAACAGGCGTGTAAAACAACGGCTGCTTCGAGCGATCGCGCAGCGCTGCTGCTTTCAGCAGATCGCATCAGTACTACCCAAGTCGCTCAACTGCACCAATTAATCTTAACCCTACCACCTCGACAGGAAACTCCAACAACCAAGAACCCAAAAGCCATTTTCATTCTCTCTGCGGCACGTTCCGGCTCAACTCTATTTCGGATTATTCTGGCTGGACACCCGCAGTTGTTTGCACCACCTCAGCTATGTCTGTTGCAGTTCAACACCCTTGCAGAAAGAAAAGCGGTGCTAGCTGGAGAGTACAGTTTCTGGAGAGAGGGGACAATCCAAGCCATTAAGCAAATCCAAGGCTGTAACACCGAACAAGCCCAACATCTAATGCATCAGATGGAGGAGCAACAGCTAACGACTCAGGATTTCTACCACTGGCTGCAACAGCAACTGGGGGACAAAATCCTGGTAGACAAAACCACAACCTACGCCTTCAACCAGGAAACGCTGCAACGTGCCGAGACAGACTTCGACAACCCAATTTACATCCACTTGGTGCGTCACCCCTACGGTGCGATTCGTTCCTTTGAAGAGGCAAAACTCGATTTAACTCTGCACCCGTTTATCCCAAAACTTAAGGATAGTAATGTTCCCCCCTTCACCCGACGAGAACTTGCTGAACTCCTTTGGCTCATCAGCAACCAGAACATTGTTGATTTCTTAAAGGACGTGCCAGAGGAACGCCAGTACCGCCTTCGGTTTGAAGACTTGGTAACTCATCCAGAAACCACGCTCAAAAACTTATGTCAATTCATAGATTTGGACTTTCATCCTGATATGTTGCAGCCCTACGGAGATAGGAAACAACGGATGACTGAGGGGTTGCATTCAGCCTCTAGGATGCTGGGTGACCTCAAGTTTTATGAACATAAAGGAATTACCGCTGAGGTAGCTGATAAATGGCGCAATTATTACACAATTGATTTCTTGGGGGATGTAACCTGGCAGGTTGCCGAGTCACTGGGATACACAGAGAGGGTTGTGACAGTTAGCGATCGCGAGGAGGGAGAAATTTGAAAACCGTTAATGAGCTTTTATCTCACCTTCGCAGTCTGGACATAAAACTTTGGGCTGAAGGTCAGCGCCTTCGCTACAACGCCCCTCAAGGAGTTCTTACACCCGAACTGCGTGCCGAGTTAGCCCAATGCAAAGCCGAAATCCTCGCGTTTCTGCAACAGGCGGATGCTGTCTTGGATGCCACTGTCGAACCCATTCCATTAGTATCCAGAGACAGTGACTTGCCCTTGTCCTTTGCCCAGGAACGCCTGTGGTTTCTCGAATATGTGGGGGGTAAAAGTGGCACGTACAACACGCCCTCAGCGCAACGTCTAATTGGAACGCTTAATATTACTGCTCTCAAACAAGCAGTTGCCCAAATCGTGCAGCGGCACGAAGCGCTGCGAACCACGTTCAAGCGGGTAAAATTCTCAGCCGTCCAGATCATCCATCCTACCCTTACCATCAATGTACCAGTCGTGGACTTGCAAGGGTTGCCGCTCCAAGAGCAGTCTGCCGAAGTCCAGCGATTGATGGCACAGGACATTCAGCGCCCCTTCGATTTAGCTGAAGGGCCATTACTGCGAGTCCTCCTTCTGCGCCTGAGTGAACAAGAGCATATTCTACTAGTGGTGATGCACCACATCATCTCTGATGCTTGGTCGGTGGGGATATTTATGCAAGAGTTATCTGTTCTCTACCAAGCCTTCCAGGATGGAAACCCTTCCCCCTTGCCAGAATTACCTATCCAATATGCAGACTTTGCCCACTGGCAGCGGACTTGGTTGCAAGGTGAGGTTTTAGAATCTCAGCTCAACTACTGGCGGCAACAACTCAGTGGTAAAGTTCCGGCGCTAGAGCTTCCTATTGACCGTCCCCGTTCTCCATCCCAGAGTAATCGAGCTGCCAGCCAATCCCTGATTTTATCAGAGCCGCTCACTCAAGCCCTCAAAACCCTCTCTCAGCAGGAACGAGGTTCCCTATTCATCACGCTGCTAACGGCGTTCAAGGCATTGCTGCATCGCTATACAGGGCAGGAAGACTTGCTCGTCTGCTTCCCCATCGCCGGACGCAACCGAACTGAAACCGAGGAGCTAATTGGATACTTCAACAACATCGTGGTAACTAGGACTGACTTATCAGGAGACCCAAGTTTGCGAACCCTGATGAAACGGGTGCGTCGTGTTGCCTTTGAAGCCTTTAAGCATCAAGATACGCCATTTCAGAAGATTGGGGAATTTCCCAATCTCGTCCGCACGCCCCTGTCGCGAGCGATGTTTGCATTGCAAAACACACCAAAGCGGTTGCTAGATGTTCCCGGTATAACGGCGAGTTACTTAGAGGTTACTAGTGGCAGGGCAGATTTTGACATCTACTTGATTATCGAGGAAGCAGGAGAACACCTCACTGGCGTGTTGAACTACAACGCCGACTTGTTCGAGGAGAATGCGATGGTCGCTACGCGAACCGCCGAAGGCATCGCTAACTTACTGAAAAATTATCAAACGCTGCTGGAACAACTCGTTGCCAATCCCGATCGACACCTCTCATCACTCCCCCTCTTTGCCAACCCAGCCTCCGCTACTCCCCAAACAGAACCTTGGGATTCCTTAGTGCCAATTAAGCCAAAAGGTTCTAAACGACCGCTGTTCCTCATCCATGATGGTTTGGGTAGGACGATTCTGTACCTAAACTTGGCGCGTCATCTGGATTCAGAACGTCCCCTTTATGCGCTGCGTCCCTATGGTCGAGAGGGAAACCCAGTCCTCCACAATCGGGTGGCTCAGATGGCAACTCACTACAGCGAACGGATACGCCGCGTTCAACCCGCAGGGCCTTACTTGGTTGGGGGTTTGTCCTTCGGCGGCATCATCGCTTTTGAGGTTGCCCAGCAGCTTCAAGCTCAAGGGCATCCTGTTGCATTTGTTGCCCTCTTAGATTCATTAGATATCGAGGAAATCAGACGAGTTGGTCCGAGAACGTTTCCTGAAGAATTAATTCAACAAAACCCTGCTATCCACAACATTTTGCCAGAACTCATCCAAGAATACGTTCCGCACGTTTACGCGGGTAAAGTCACGCTTTTGAGAGCCACTCAAGGAGAGGGACTTGACCAGCCAAATCGTGAAAGAACAGATGACCCGTTATTCGGTTGGGGTCAATGGGCAGCGGGTGGAGTAGAGGCACACGATGTTCCAGGCGGTCATTACAGTTTGCTACAAAAACCCAACGTCCAGGTTTTGGCTGAAAAATTGGAGGCTTGTATCAAGAGAGTTGAGACAAATAACTAACGATTGATGTTTTAGGCAGTTTGGCTTGATAAGTTGCCAAGAAATTATCATCCTTCCTCGGCGTTCAACTTAGCAGTCGCTTGCATCTGTTGGCGCATCAATCGAGAGCAGAGAAAACCAATCGGGCCTCGCTGTTGCCAAGAACTTTGCAGCGTTGCTGTCCCCACGCCTTGAGTAATTCGGTCTAGCATGATGGCAAGCAAAACAATGCTCAATCCCCCAACGGCAGCTGCACCCACATCCAAACGACCAACCCCCTCCAAAACCAGCAATCCCAATCCTGGTGCTGCAATCATTGAGGCAATTACCGTCATATTTAAGGCAAACAGAATCGTTTGATTTAACCCAGTGAGAATGCTCGGTAGAGCCAGGGGAATTTGCGCTTCCCAGAGTACTTGCAAGGGGGTGGCACCAAAGGCAAAAGCTGCTTCTACCACTTCTGGAGAGACTTGGCGAATCCCCAAGCTAGTCAGGCGAACCAGTGGCGGCAGTGCCACAATGATGGTTGCAATTGTCCCAGACACCTCACCGATGCCAAACAGCATCACAACAGGGACAAGATAGACAAAGCGGGGGAGGGTTTGCATCGCATCCAGGATAGGCTGGAGAAATTGCTCAACCTTATCGCTCCGCCCACAGGCAATACCCAGGGGAATACCGACTACAAGGCAAAATACTACAGCCGTCACGACTAGTGCCAGCGTCTCTATGGCTGGCTGCCACGCTCCGATAAAGCCAATTAAGGTTAAAGCAAGGATGCTATAAATTGCTACAAGTCGCCCTGCCATCTGCCATGCACTTAAGCCAATCATGAGCAGGAACAGTAGGGGAGGAATGGAAAGAAACACTGATTCGAGTTCTCTCAATGCCCAGCTAATAGGCAGGCGAATCGCTTGGAAGAGGGGGCGATAGTGATTAACAACGAAATCAACAGCAGCGCTAATCCAATCATCAAGGGGTATGGTGTAAACCTGGAAAGGATTTAAGAGAACATTCAATCCGCCTTGGCTTTCAGCAATCAGGTAGCTCAACATTAGCCAGTGACTCCTAGTGCAGATTCAGTAAACATTAGTCGAGGGTGCGGAATGTGGGTTGCAATGGAATGCTCCGTTGCATTCAGCATCTAGGATGTTGGGCGACCTCAAATTCTACCAGCATAGAAGTATTAGTGGTGAGGTCGCTAGGCGAAAGAAATTATTACACGGTTGATTTCTTGGGAGATGTAACTTGGCAGGTTGCCGAGTCGTTGGGATACATAGAGAGGGTTGCGACAGTTAGCGATCGCCAGGAGGGAGAGCTGTAATTTATCGATGGATGTTGAGATAAAACACGAACCAAGTGCTTCTTCATGCAGGGTTCTTAAGTTTAGCCTTTGACTCTTCTAATACTGCTGGGCTAGCTGGAAAATAGCCTATTTTTACAATTTCTTCATTCACATGAGCTAAATAATAAGAGATAAATGCTTTCAATTCTGGACGTTTTTGAATAGCATTCGCGTCTGCATAAATGTACAGCGGACGAGCTAACGGATAGTTTTTCTCGCCACTGGGAGCAACTCCATCAATAGCAAGCGCCCTCAACGAGTTTTTATTGTTGGCGTAGTAGGCATGTTCCATAAAACTAATCAGATCGGGATTCGTTGATGCCTCTGCTGTAACTTGGTCTGGATCTTGAAACACCCTTGTGTTTGGTGCTTTCAATAATAAATCTGCCTTCCCATCCAAGACAGTATTCACAAACAATCTGACTATCTCAGTCGATGGGGGTCGAATCATTCGTTGTATGGGTTGGTCTGGCCAATCTGGATTAATATTAGACCATTGCTCAGCAGTAACAAGTTGCTTTAACTGCTCTTTGGTCACAGTCTTGGGCAGAAACTCATTTTGGGTACTGACGACAATCGTCACAGCATCCATAGCAACGGTAAAGACAATCGGCTTACGTCCTGATTTAGCACAGGCTTGAGCTTCTGACTCTGTAATCAGACGAGCTGAATTGACAATATCTGTTTTCCCCTGCTGGCAAAATAAGGCAAAACTCGTCGGCGTCTCTACACTAGCAACGTTAATTGGGTCTGGATACCCCTCTTGCTTAAATCGTTCCGCGATCGCGTTACTAATCGGAAAGACGACTGGGCTGCCTGCAATGGTAATAGTTCCCTTCAATTCCAGAGGATCTACCTCTGATAACGCAGCCCCTCGGTTGGCACTCCTGTCAGATTTTGCGTCAAGGGAGGCTAACGTGACTCGTTGAATCCCAATGTTTGTCTCAGATGATTTATTCGGGGTGACTTGAGTAATCGCTGTCTTTTCCGCTTTTGGCGTTGGCGATTGAGTGGTCGTTGGCACTTGAGATTGACCGCAGGCACCTAGCAACAACGCGATGCCGACAAGGATCTTATCCAGCTTGTGTTTACTTGTCATGACTGCATTCCTATCGTTGCACTGGCATCCGCCGACCGTTACTCGCAATTAGTGTAGATTCTTGGCCAACTCCCTTCGCCAATTGAACCGTTCTCTTGCGCTCCTCAATGAATTGGATCATGTCTGAGGCAAATTGGGGATTAACTTGAATCAGATGAGTAATTCCCTCGTCTGGAATTACCAACACCTCAGTATCTCGATCGGCAATTGTGGTGACTGGACTCACTTCTCCTGGAAACAGCGCCATTTCCCCGAAAGCATCACCCATGCCTAATTGACCGAGTTCCTGAATGTTGCCCTGCTCGTCAGTTAGCCGCATCCGAACCTGTCCGGAGAGGACAATGTATAGTCCATCATCCGGTTGCCCTTCTTGAGTGACAAACTCACTCTTTCCATAGGTAGCAACTCGAGTCTGACCGGACAATTGCTCAATTTGCGCGTCATCCACTTTGGAGAAATAGGGGAGCGATCGCAAATAGGTGGCGATTTCCCGCTGACGATTTTGCACGACCTGAGGAATCCGATTTGGCACCCCTTGCTTGGCATCAACCTTATACTCAATGGCAATGGGATAAGCCATCGTCAGGCCGTGGCGTTGAGCTAGATAGTAAATCCGTTGCGGTAGCTCAGCTAGTGCCAAAATATTTTTATCAGGCATAACAAGATACCAGAGATCGTAATTGATGCTGTAATCGCCATAGGAACTTACAATTGGGAATGGTTTACTTGCTACCTCACTTCCTATAACAACATCTTTGAGAGCAAGCATGACCTTATTGGGAGGATCGTCGTAAGAAAAGCTAACAGAAAGCTTTTTCCATACGGGTGTCTGTTCGAGGTTGTTAACCGTTGCTTTGGCTAGAGTTCCGTTGGGAACCAGAAACTGCCTACCCAATGTTGATTTCAGCCTCACTGACCACCAGTTTTGCTCAATCACTCGCCCTTCAATCCCATTAAATTCGATCCAGTCTCCCGTTTTAAACGGTTTGGCAATTAATAGCAAAAAGCCCGACACCAGGTTGCTGAGTGTATCTTGCAATGCCAGAGCAATCACTACTGACCCAACCCCTACCGCTGTCAATATGCTGCTCAGGTCAATCCGCCACACGCCAGTGATGACGTAATAGCCAATTGAAAGCACCACTGCCGCTCGTGCAACCTGGAATAACAGGTTTGGCACTTGAAGCTGCCATTTAATCGATGGCTTGTGGGTTGTGAATAGTGCGTTGATTAAGACAATCCCTGCTATGATCGCGGCACTCCAAGTGATAGTTTCCACAACACGGACTGGTGTTGCGGTTCCTGTAAACTTCAAGAGTTGCTGCATCACCAACAGCACTGCCAGCGATGGCAGCACATAGCGGCGTATCTTTCGCACTGCTCCAGCTAGAGGATGTTCCTGCCGATCCAACCGTTCGGCTGCCTCTCCCAACAACAAGCTCAAGATCGGGAATCCCAATCCTAATACGAATATCCATCCAAGCAGTGTTCTATCCATCTAGTTCTCCACACGGGTTGTAAGCAAGTCAAAAGTCAAACGCAGTAATAGCAGGACTTTTGGTGAGTGATGAAACGCAACAATGATCGGCATTAGCGTCGATCGCTGTGAGAGCGATCGCTCCCACTGCTCAAATCTGCCAATGTTGGGGATAAAACAGTGTTATTCCCTCCCAACGTCCAGACTTCAATGTTTCCAAAATTGTCAATACTCACTGGAGAATGCGGGTTGAACGGATAGACATCTGTCAGTTGTTCGTAAACTGGACGTGTCACAACAATCGTGTTCACGTTGGCTTGAGGGTATAAGCCGGTGGTTAAATCAACGTCTTCTCCCCAAAGCTTGTATCCAAAGATTTGAGTCCCCACCACTCCTGCATTCACAGAACCCGTATGAATTGCAATCTGCAAACCCAATGTCGATTGCTGTGCGACAGCTATGCTCGGCAGAGTGTTCAACATTGCCAGAGCAAAATCTACAGCGCGTTTGGTGTGATCGAATCGGGTTTGAGTCAGTCCACACACAGCGATGTAATCGCTACTAATCGTCTGCTGCCGCTCCATACCGTAGCGATCGGCTAAGGTATCAAACTCATCAAACAATTGAGTCAACAGTTGTGTCGCCTCTGTCGATGGCATCCGCTTACTCAACTCAGCAATTCCCACAATATGGGCATACAGGATCGTGATTTTGTTGATTTGATTGGCAATGGTGGTTTCTCCTTTTTTCAGGCGATCCGCAACGACACCAGGTACAAAATTTCGCAGCAGTGCGTCATTTTCCTGCTGCTGAGTCCCTAATTGCTCGCGGGTGTGCTGCAAGCGATTTGTGATACCATTGAATGCCTCAAACAATTCTCCAAACTCATCATTAGAGCTAGTAGGAATTTGCTCATCCAATTCCCCCGCCTCGATTTTCTTGGCGCTCTGGGTCAAGCGACGCAATGGATGGGTAAATAATCTAGAGGATAATCCAGCTAGGAATGCCGACAATAGCAGGAAAATGACGGCAGCTATCAGCAGTGTGAGCTGCAAGATGTAAACTGGTCGATACACCTCCGCCGTTTCAATTTCTGACAAAATTGCCCAGTTGACTCCACGCAACTTTAAAGGAGCGTAAGAACTCAATACCTGTTTGCCTCGGTAATTCGGAATCACCTGAATTCCCTCTTGCCCTCCGATCGCCGCTTGAGTGGCGGGAGATTCAACGCGCTGCAAGCCAATTGTGGTGTTCAGGTTTTCCATTAAGCGTAGCGTCCGATCTGGCGTTCCCTGCCGACGCGCCTCACCTTTATAGGCGTTCGGTGTTTCAGTCCAAAATCGAGACACCGACCGCATTAATAGATCCGATCCAATCAGGTAAGTATCCCCAGTTGTACCCAGTCCACTACCTTTCCAATTGTTATGAGCCGACATAATCTGGTTAACCTGGTCAGCCGCAACTTGCACGGCCAAAATTCCGATCATGTTGGAGCCACTGTAAATAGGAGTGGCTAGAAATACAACAGGAGCTTCATAGGAAGGGCGGTAGGATTTAAAGTCAGCCACTTGAATGCTGCCTGGTGTTGGATTGATCGCAACTGCCTCTGCCACCTCAGCCAGTCCACTTTGAGAATATGGACCTTGCTTCAGAGTGGTAGCGTAGTCGGTTTGCTTAGAGGTAGAGTAAACAATATCAAGAGTTTTCGGGTTAATTAGGTACAAATCAGAGTACCCGTAATCCTCAATCACCTTTTTGAACAGGGGGTGATACTTGATGTGAGACTCGGTGTATTGGCTGCCATCCCCAGGATCGAGTAGCTTTTGTTTTTCCCCAACCGGATTGGGATTTTCTGCCACATAGTAGTACTGAAGATAGCGAGCGGCTTGTCCATTTGGACGATAGGTGTCGTACTGCAACTGTTCTGCTGCAAGATTTTTCGACAAGCGGGGAAACAGTTCTTCGCTGTAGTACGTTTTTAGGGACTTATCCCATTCATCTAATGCAGCGGAAACTACACTTCTCTCCAGTTGCCCGAAGCCTTGATTGAAGGCTGCCATCGCCTCAATCGTTTCGCGATCGCTCGCCACTATACCAATCTGATCGTAAAGGCTGTCAAAAAACTGCTCCAATTGATCTGCTCTAGCTGCACGAATACCCGTAAGTTGCTCAGCAACTCTAGCTCTGAGAGCTGCTCGTCCCTGATACCAACTGATCCAGCCGACCATTAGTACTGAACCCAAGCTGACTAGCAACAACAACGCCTGTAGCTTAGACTGAATCGACCAATTATTGAATCGCGGATTGCGAGGAAGAGGACTACCCGAATTGGTCGATCGTTTCAATTTTTCAAACATGAGCGAATACACGAATACAACTTTGAACTAAATGCTTAAGCAAAAAAATAAAAATACAAAGGTTAAGGTGGCTGGTTGAGTGAGGAAATAGGACGTGTTGGCTAGCAAAGGTTTTTCCCAAAGGAATCCGTGCAGACTTTCAACTAAACCTAAAAATTTTTGAATTTAGATTGTACGACTGAAACTCTGGTCTGTAAATATATAAAAATTGATAAAAATTGATGTGTTGTAAATAATTTGCCTTGGATTATTGAGTTGATGCACAAAAAAAAAATTTGTAAATATATAAAAATCAAGGAGTTCAAGAGCTTAACATAAAGTGAAAATTCTCTGGCAAGGAGAAGGAAAAAATAGAGAAATGTCAAGCCTGTTGGTTCAATAAAAATTACCTCTTGTTTTCTTGCTTTCTGTGTAAAATAGTAGGTCTAAAAAATCAGCACATCTCTGATATTATGAAAACCTACGCCACTGAACCTCGTCACAAAAATAGTAATTTTAGGCGTCGTTTGAGGATTTTGACGACGACAATGTTGTTGCTAACGGCTTGCAGTTCTCCATCTCAGAATGGGGCGAACAACAACGTGATTAAGATTGGTGCTATCAATTCGCTGACGGGGGAATTACAATCCTTTGGTGAGCCGACCATGAATAGCATTAAGGTGGCGATTGATGAAATTAATGCTGCTGGTGGGATACGGGGAAAATCGATAGAGCTTGTCGTAAAAGATAACCAAAGCCAACTTCAGCCCAGTCTTGAGGCGGCTCAAACATTAATTGACAAGGAGAAAGTTGCGGGTATTATTGGCCCGTGGTCGAGTCGGCATACGATAGCCGTAGCCGAACAAGTGACGAGTCAGCGGAGCGTTCCTCAGATTGTTTTTGCGGCTACTTCTCCAGCCATCACCACCCTCAAAGACAATGATTTCCTCTTCCGCACGGCTCCCTCTGATGACTTTCAGGGAATTGCTTTAGCCGCGATCGCACGGGGCAAGCGGATGGACACGCTATCGATCCTTCATCTCGATGATGCCTATGGACAGGGGTTAGCCAGTTCTATTCGGTCTGCGTTTGAAGCCAGAGGCGGCAAAATTATGCTAGCTGTTCCTTTCAAGCCAGAACAGGCAGACTTCAGCAACGAGTTGGCCCAATTAGCTAAACAACCCGTGGATGCTCTAGTGTTAGTCGGGTTTCCGAAAGATGGAGAACGGATTCTCAAACAAGCTCAGGCACTAGGAAAATTCAAGCGCTATATCCTCACCGATAGCCTTAAAGATCAAGCGGTGGTGACAGGGATAGGAGACAAAGAACACCGGATCAGCTTCGGTACAGCACCGCAAGCCTTTGAGGGGACGAAAACCTACAATGCGTTTAAGAAGTCTTACGAAGACAAGTTTGGAAAATTGCCTAAGGCTCCCTATCTGGATATGGCTTACGATGCCACGATGATTTTGGCACTGGCGATCGCTAAAACTGGAAGTACTGATGGCACTGCCATTCGGAAGGCAATGCGAGAAGTAGCAAATCCTCCCGGTATAGATGTGGGTCCGGGGGAGTGGAAAAAAGCAATGGAAGCTATCCAAAAGGGAGAAGATATCGACTATGTTGGCGCGTCAGGTCCTTGTGATTTCGACAAGAATGGGGACGTTGCTGGAACCTATGCCAATTGGAAAGTGGAAAAGGGTCAGATTGTCACCACTGAAGTGATGCTGGTGAAATAAGGCACTCTAGTATATCTGTGAGGATACTTCATTCGCTACATTTCACACAGAATTTCAGTTTTATCCGACAAAATGCAAACCCTTGCAACCGTGTAAAAATCATCACAGAATTTATGTTGATAACTATTGGGGAAACCATAAAAATTGTTCCCACTATTTTGGTAATTTTTTTACTCATTGCTAATAGCGCTCGTGCTCAAAAAAATAGTACCAACCAAGCAATATCTTCTCCTCTAAAAACTGCTGAAAAGCTTGATAGTCAGTTTCTCACGGAAGAAACTTCAGTATCTCAATTACCCTCTCAAGAAAATCCTTCAAAATCGAATTTGCTAGAGAATACATCAGCTAACAAAATTGCCGATACTCCAGCAACAATCGATGACACAACCAACAGGATTGAACAACTCAATCACTACAACTACGACACTAACACCGATGCTCTCGATCAAGTCACGAATGTCTCACAACTTAGGGATGTCTCGCCCGAAGATTGGGCGTATGAAGCACTGCGTAGCTTGGTAGAACGTTACGGTTGTATTGCTGGATATCCAGATGGCACGTTCCGGGGTAACCGGACAATGACGCGGTATGAATTTGCGGCAGGTTTAAATTCTTGTTTGCAGCAAATTGAGAAGTTAATGGCTGGTAATACCAGTAATTTTGCTAGCCGTGAAGATGTGGAAACCTTGCAAAGGCTGGTTCAAGAATTTCAGACGGAACTGACAACTATCGGCACAAGAGTCAATAAGCTGGAAGAGCGCATTGCGTTTTTGGAAGATCATCAGTTTTCTACTACCACTAAGTTGAACTCAGAAATAATTTTCGCTGCGGCTGACGTTTTTGGTAAGGAAAATGCCGCCACCGATAATAATTTAAATGAACAAACCACCTTTAGCTACCGGGTGCGTGAGAGCTTCCTCAGTAGTTTTACTGGGAAAGATCGATTACAAATTCGCTTACAGAGTGGCAATGTCGCAAGTAGTCGCGGCGGTAGCAATATAACTAATCTCAACTTTGGTAGCAATACCAATAACGAGCTGCGACTGAACAAACTGGAATATCGTTTTCCCATTGGGGATAACACCAGGGTTTGGCTAGCCATGCATAACATGAACCTGGATGATGTGGCAGATACATTAGCTCCATTTACCAATGAATATGCGACAGGTGCTGTTTCCCAGTTTGGAGGCTATGCCCCAATTTATTGGACTAGTTCTGGCGCTGGGGCGGCTATTTCCCATAACTTTAACAACAAATTGAATCTGGTTGCTTATTATTCTGCGAGTAACGCCAACAATCCCAGTGAGGGAAAAAGTCTGTTCAACGGTCAATATGTTGCTGCTACTCAACTGACTTTCAAGCCTAATGATAGTGCAGCTATCGGTCTGGTTTATGCCCACAGTTACTTTCCTGGAGCGGATACTGGTTATGTTTCGGGTGGTGCGGGGAGTGCTTTAGCCGATAATCCTTTCCAGGGAAATGCGACATTGACGGATAGTGTGGCAGTGCTCGGTACCTGGCGAATTATCCCAGCATTAAACCTGGAGGGCTGGGGGATGTACACTAGAGCTCAAGCTCAAGGGGGAACTCGTGATGGCGATACTGCCGATATCTGGAACTGGAAACTGAGCTTTGCTTTCCCAGATTTATTAAAAAAAGGTAGTGTGGGAGTGCTAACCGTGGGCAACCCTCCCAAAGCTTATAACGTTGAAGGGGGTGAGGAAGATGATGAAACAGCGTGGTTTTTTGAAGCGTTCTACAAGTATCAGTTCAATAACTATATCTCCCTCACTCCTGCTGTTTTTGTTATCACTAACCCTGAAGATAATCAAGACTCTCTCTGGGTTGGCGTACTTAGACTTAGCTTCACGTTTTAGCTAATACTGAGTCTGCTGTACAGATTAATGCTGACCTGACTTGAAAATTAGTTGCAGGTTGGAAGGTTGAAGGTTAAAGGTTAGAGATTTTCAGGCGTTCTGGTGTGCGCAGTTCATGAAGGCTACTTAGTGGCAATTCTTGCTTGTTCTAACCAGCTATCAACCTGCTGTTGGTGGTTCTTCACCCACTCTTCGGCATGGCGGCGAACATCTTGTGGACGATTTTCGCCCTTTTGGAGCAGTTGGCTTTGGGCAATGATGTCTTCTGTGGGAATATGCACTAGTTCAAACCAGCGTTTAGCAGCTGGGTTCGCCTCTAAGAACGTTTTGTTGGCTACGATTTGGACTCGGTTTAGAGGAAATCCTAAATTTTTTCCATCTACTGAAATGTCTTTTTTTGTCAATTTTTGTTGATTTTCGGGTAGTGAGGTAAAAGGAACAACTAACCAGGTTGTATCTTTACCTAGCTTCAACTCAGCATCTACCCACGAAGGATTTGAATTGTAGTAGAGAACCGGTTTTCCTTGCTTATAGCGAGCCATGACATCTGCCATTAAAATTTCGTTTTTTCCCTTGTCATGCTCGACCGTATTCAGCAGTCCATAAGCTTTTAAATGATGGTCGATAGTTCGCTCGCAAGCCCGCCCGACATCGCAACCTGCTAAATTGGCTTTTCCATCACCATCTGAATCAAAGATTTTAGCAATTTTGGGGTCTTTGAGTTGCTCCAGGTTAGTGACCTTGTATTGCTCAGCAGTTTTCCGATCGATTTGATACCCCTCTGCCAAACGGGGAATAATTTCTCCGATTCGCTGTAATTTTGCCTCGCCACCCCCTTTCTTGAAGAAGGGTGCGTGGGATTTGTCCAAATGAACAGGAGAAAAATCTAGGTCACCATTGCCGATCGCAACGTGCATCAGACTCGGATTGAGTTGCTTAACGTCTTCAGTTTTGTACCCCAGTTTTTCTAGTCCAATATCAACAATTTCTGCAACAAATCTTCCAAAAAATATAGGGCCAGTACCAGTCCGTACCTTCACACCTTTTCCCGGAAGTGCTGTTTCTGATACAGCTACAGTTTTTCCCTTGCCTGAGGATTCTGTTGTAGCTTGGGGAGTCGTTTGACAAGCTATCAACCCGACTAATAAAGCGGCTACCAGTGTCACAAAAGTAGGTTTTTTCATTCGTTATTGTAGCAACACAGTTTTAAAAAGGGTTTGAGAACGAGTCAGTCAACACGCTCTCACACACTTAGTTAATCGCGGAGCATGTCACCTTTGTTTGCCCTCACCCTAAATCCCTCTCCCAAATCTAGGGTGGGGACTTTGAAGACTTACTCCCCTTCTCCCAACGTTGGGAGAAGAAACTGGGGGATGAGGGCGGTTCGTCTACTTGCAAGAGTGACATGCTCCCCAGTTAACCGCTCATTCTCATACTTAAATCTAGCCAAGTTGACCGGGTAATGGGTGCGCTGCTGGAAATGTAATCGACTCCAGTCTCGGCTACGGCTCGGATGGTTTCTAAGGTAACGTTACCCGATGCCTCAATTTTGACACCGTTGCTCTTATCTCGAATCATTTGTACTGCCTGTCGCATCATCTCTAAGGGCATATTGTCGAGCATGATGATGTCGGCTTGATGTTCTATGGCTTCTTTTACCTGATCGAGCGTTTCTGTCTCTACTTCGATAGTTAGTGAATAGGGAATGCGATCGCGAATTTGAGCAATTGCCTTGCCAATACTTCCTGCTGCCGCAATGTGGTTGTCTTTAATCAGCACCCCATCATCTAAGCCCATACGCTGATTGACTGCCCCACCTACTTGGGTAGCATACTTTTCTAATATCCTCAGCCCTGGTGTAGTCTTGCGTGTATCGGCTAGTTGAGCGGGTAAGTCGGCAATTTGAGCCACATACTTATTCGTCATGGTGGCAATTCCGCTCAATCGCATCGCTAAATTGATCGCCACTCGCTCTCCAGTCAACAGAGCATCGAGTGGCCCTTCAATGGTTGCAATAACGGGCTTGCCTTCGGTCGGCGTTCCGGGAGGAAAGTCGCATCGTTCACCCTCTGCCACCAATGCCGTAAAGTTTACTTGCTGGTTGAGTAACTGAAAGACTCGTGCGGCGATCGGCAGTCCGGCAATAACGCCAGCTTCTTTGGCAATCCATTTAGCCTTGCCCGTTTGAGGACTATTACTTAGAAGGCTGCCTGTGGTGCGATCGCCCCGTCCAATATCCTCCAATAACCAATCCTGCAATAATCGATCCAGCACCAAAAATGGCGGCAGTACGGCATTTGAAGTCTTCATCTTGCTAAGGCTACCAAGAATATATTTAAGCCACAGTTTAGCTTGGGTTGGTTGGAAAGGAAAAGGGAAAATCTTTAAACTCTAGCACTAAAGCGATACTGGTGCAATGAGGCACTTTAGTATTCTCGCTCTACTATATTTTGTCTATCAATAAAAGCCATAAAAATTGATATGGTAAGAGCGTATTTACAAATTCGTTAAGCTGCTTTGATAAGTAGCACAAAGGATTGTCTATACTGGAACGAGCCAGTGATGCTTACCCCACTTATAATTATATAGACTATCCTCCCACATTCATCTTTTCCCCTCTCCTACGGCTTGAACTATTACCTCAATCATTTTGTCAAGACAAATCTTAGTCAAAGCCCATCAAAGTTCCGATGAAACGACCTATAAAAAAACTGATAGTTGCTATAGCCATTGTCTTACTCGTAGGATTAATTGCCTGCCAACCAATTCCTCAAACAACTACATCATCCACAAACAGCAGTCAATCGCCAGTAGCGACAGCATCAGCAATAGCCATGCCTGGACAAGGTGTGCGAGTACGTCCTGGTTGCTCTACTAGCACCTTGTCAAGATTTGTTGGAGAAGTCGTTAACATTGGGCTGGAAAAGCTCGGTTACAACGTTGAGAAATTAAAGGAGCTTACTCCTAACCTGTTGCACGTTGCTCTTGCCAATGACGATCTAGATATCTTAGCGGCTCATTGGGAAAAGCTATTTTCAAGTTTCTATAAAAAAAGCGGTGGCGACAAGAAAGTAGAGCGGGTTGGAGTTCTAGTTCCTAATGGTGTGCAAGGATATCAGATTGACAAAAATACTGCCGCTCAATACCAAATCACTAATTTGGAGCAACTTAAAGACCCAAAAATTGCTCAGTTGTTTGACTCTGACCGAGATGGAAAAGCTAATTTAGTGGGTTGTGTTCCCGGTTGGGCTTGTGAGTTGGTCATAGAGTATCATATCAATACTTACGGACTACAGAATACTATCGAGCAAGACAAAGGAGAATACCCCATCTTAATGGCAGGGACGATTGCTCGCTATAAGCAAGGAAAACCCGTTCTTTACTACGCTTGGACTCCTAATTGGGTAGCTTCAGTGTTAAAAGAAGGTGAAGACACGGTCTGGTTAGATGTTCCCTTTACATCTCTACCAAAGGAGCTAGGAAAGTTTACAGAAAAGGACACTTCGACAGAGGGAAAAAATCTCGGATTTCCTATAGATCGGGTGCGTGGCTTAGCTACCAAGAAATTTTTGGCAGCTAACTTGGCTGCTAAACGCTGGTTGGAGCAGCTTGAAATCCCTGTTGAAGATATCAACGCTGAAGAAAAACGGGTGTATGAGGGTGAAAAACGCCCCAGAGATATTCGTCGTCATGCCGAAGAGTGGGTGAACAACCATCAACAGCAAATTGAGCGCTGGCTAGAAGAAGCTCGAAAAGCTGCTAAGTAGCTAAACAATCCTATATAAGTATTCATCTGTCTTATTCTCTTCACCAACAGTGTTTAGCTCATTCATTTCTTTCTTCCTTCTGTATCTCATTAAGAGTTTTTAACTGCATAATTTTTTTCTGACTTCTGTAATTTACAAATATAATGCTTAAAATCAACACAGTAACTCCCACAGTGATTCCAGGAAGACATCCTTTCAAACTAAATGCAAGTACAAATCCTAAAATCGATACGAAATATCCTTGAATTAACCAGTAAAATCTGTATAGTCGCACTAGTTCTTCCAAAGCTGATTCGTCTCCTCGATAATATCTCTGTTCGAGTTCTTCAACAGCCTTGGCAAAGTAATATCCTGCTGTGAAAGATTCTGGGTTGTTGTACATTAGCCGTTTCACGATACTTTAGAAACAGTAAGAGCAAAAATGGTAAGTCAGTATAACTGCCATTCATAAAGAGAGTTATCTATCATTCGGTGGCTTCGTCTAACGTTCCCATACCACCGGGAAAGATGACGACTGCACTACTTTCGCGAAAGAAAAAAAGTTTACGCGCTAAGAAGTATTTGAAGTTGGGCTGTTTAGGATTGTCTCAATGCATGAATTTGGAACGTCTTCATAGGGTAAGCGAATATGCAACCCAAAGGATTGTTCTTTACCTGCCCCGCTCTGGGCAGCTTGCATTAATAATTTATAGGTAGGCTAACTCATCAAAAATTCGTTTGGATTGAGATAGAGTTGCTCTTGTTTAACTTCATTAGGCTTCATGCAGCAACCCTATCTTTTTCTTGTTTATATATCGAGCTACCCAAATTGCCATCGTCTAGCAAATATAAAAAATATTCGTAATTATCTCCCAGAAAAGCTTCAGCTTTTTGCTTAACTTCCTCAATTGTAAAAGTAGCTGGATATAGAACGGCTAAATCTGATTTTAGATACAGGGGATATAAGCTCGTGATCGCCAAGCTGTAAAACAATTTGTTATCCATTAGTTGGTTAGTATTCCAATTTCCAGAAGATGGATTAGAAATATTAGCCAGTTCTTGTCGATTTCGCTTACACAAAAATAAGAAAGGAATAAAGTAGCTCCATAACTTTTTAGCGATTTGCTGAATATCTGCTTGGGATGCATCGACAAAATAGCCACCGATGATCTCTGAGAGAGGATCGTATTTTAGCAGGTTCGTTAAAGTGTATTCATCTAAGAGCATAGGACGATAAAATCGATCTAAAAACCAATGAAGGGAACTTGCTAAATCTCGCAAAATTTGCAAAGGTTGAACTAGTTTTGGAAGTTCGTCTAAATTCCGCGTCGAATCAAGGTCTGTTAAGAAAGGTTGTTCTTGCTCTACACAGTATTGTATGTTGCCCCAACCTCCAGAATGTCTATAAAGACCTGTTTTGGAAAAGTCGTGAATTAATTTACCGACTTTACGTCCTAGAATTGTGATGGATTTTAGTCTTTCAGTTTCATCGTTGAAACTTCCACTGAGTCTCAAGGATTCTCGAACCATAGCACAAAAGTTTCTTTCCTCTGGCTCTAGACATCGATTGGGATGGAGAAGCATATCTAAGCGATAGGGGTAGATTTCAGGAAAAAGTGAGATGACTGCACCCAACACTTCTCCTTGAAATTCATAGTCAGGATATTGAATAACCATAAAAGGAGCGATCGCAGGTACATTTTTCTCCCAGAGCTTTTGAGCATTATGGTATTCTTGAAATGCACGACTGTGGGTGATACCACCAAAAGGTGTAGCCTGACTATAGACCTCAGTGTATTCTCCTTCTTTAGTAAACCCAACGTGTCGATATGTAGCGATCGCTTTATATTCTTGAGATTGAGGCGGCTGCGGTTGATCTAAAAAAGAATCAGCCCGCATAGCAGTATAGAGACGGACTTTTTGAGGATTCCAAACCCCAACACCTTTTAGTTTTGCTGCTCTAAATTGAGGTTTTGCAGATAGCTGATTATCTTCAAAGATATGCCATGCAGTTCTCCCTCTATCGGGAAACAATGGTACTTGCTGCCAACTCACAACTTCCAGTAATTTAGCTAAATTCTTTTCCGATATCTGAATCTCTGCGAATTGATGGGTAATTCTGTAACGTAGTGGCTTCATCCTTTCTGGTTCTCCTTGAAACTTATAGTCAAGATACTGCAATGATAAAAAGTGCGTCGCCCCGTCCAATATCCTCCAATAACCAATCCTGCAATAATCGATCCAGCACCAAAAACGGTGGCAGTACAGCCGTTGAATTCTTCATTCTATCGCTCCTCCTCAAGAAGATTATTGAAGACACACTTAGTAGATGCTGTCTGCTATCTGCTAAGGTAATTTGACAACTTTCTGCTTGGCTGTGTTTCTTCTAAGCATTACTTTCAGAACGGGCTAATGCAGTACGGTCTTGGAAGATTGCTTTCTGCACAGAATGGAGAGGGTACATAAGCAGGTGGGAGAAGTTCAATAAACTTAGACACAGTCAATTCACTATCCGAAGCAGCAAATCCATAAAAATTTGTGCTATTCCAAATTAAATATACGAATTTGAAGTGCCGCTTCATAGCACTTACAAGAGTATAAAAATCAAGTTGACCAACACTGAGACCCACACCTTTATCAAGAATGGCTGAACGTTTTGTATTAATTTCTTCACTAGAAAAGTACAAAGTTTTAAACAGCCTGTCTTTAATCTCTTCCCGTCTTTGATATTCTTCTTTATTAGGTAGAAAAAGTTTTTCCTTGAATAGAGCTAGCCCCCCTTCTTTCAGTAAACGCTTGAGATAAAAGTACTGAGTATCTCGATAAGTGTGATAGAACTGGAACGTCATACTGGCATGGATAATATCAAACCCATCTTTGAACAGCTCTAATTCAGGTTCAGAAGAAATATATTCAGGAGTTATATCTATATGAGGCCCAAGATGAAACTTGGAGTAATCATGGTTGAGGAGTCGATAAAAGTCTTTTTGATTCACCAAATCCACAGAATCAGTGAGGGTTCTGACTAAGCCATTCGTGTATTCCGCGATCGTTCGAGAGTTAGTACCGTCTATACCACTAGCCTCATAATGCTTAATGGGATCTTGTCTATCTCTCGATAACCATTCGGCAAATTTACAGATCGTCAGACCTAAGCGTAATAACTCTTCAGTTATAAATGGGACACTGGCTAGATAATGGGGGTAGAAGTCGCCTAGATTCTTGCGAAACAACTGATAATACCGCAACATTTCAGGAGCGCTTTGAGCGAAAAATTCCTGACTCGCTTCTACTGGCTTGTTAGGGACTTGTATTCTCAGTCGCCCAACATCATCGAAATATTCTTTCACGCTTGTCAATCTCGGACTTTTCATACAGAGATCGCAGTGTTCTTGGTAACTTAGAATATTCATAACAAGACTTCAATCTCTTGATAACTAGAACCTGGTGTCAAGCACGTAGATATAAAACCAATTTGTTTTCAGTACAGGATATTAAGGTTGAGGTTGAGGTTGAGTAAAAATTTTTTCGACTAGAGGCGCAAAGAATTCTATAGAAAAAGATTTGTAATTAGGATCGAAGCTATTTTGATCGTAGTAAGCGCAGAAATCTACAGTAGCTTGATAATAGGGAGAATTTTGATATTTTTCTCTAGCATAGCGATCCCCTCCGATATAGTGAGCATAATAATAAGACTGAAACAAAGCATGATGTTTAACTATCCAATAAGTCCGTTCCGATACATAGGGTTTAAGAATTGCAGCTGCCACTTCTGCATGATTATAAGGTGCTAAAAGATCGCCAATATCGTGGAGTAAAGCCGCAACAATTATTTCTTCATTTTCCCCATGTCGATAAGCTCTTGTAGCTGCTTGTAGAGAATGCTCGTAACGGCTTACTGGGTAGCCATCTAAGGATGTTTTTAAAGGCTTTAGAGCATTTAAAATCCGCTCTGGAAGATTTTCTTTGTTTTTTTTAGCCAAAGTATCTAGAAGCAAAAAGTCTTCTTTCGTTGCATGTTCCATCGTGGTAAAACTGACTTTTTTCACGATACAATACCTCTTCTAGTTATTTATTAATAAAGTTACTAAAATTTCTGAATTTGATGATAAAAAGCTCTTCGCCCAGCAAAGTAGTCCCAGGGAATATAAGCTATTTCTAGATGCCTAGAACCAGCACTGGAGTCAAACGCTTGACGCCCATGCAGTATCCTGAAGTTTTGAATTAATAAACAATCACCGGGTTGCATACGAAAACAATATTGATAAGTTTTGTTTTTAAGATAGCAAAATAAATTTTGATAGGCTTCATAGATTTCTTCTACTTTATCAAAGGGTAAATCACAGACAAAATTTTTATGACTGCAATGAATTGATTTCAGTTTTCCTGCTTTAGTTAACTCCACAATCGGGGTTTTATAGGAGACAAAATACCCTCCGAGTTCAAGGGGAAATAAATGGTAAAATTTGACTTCATTCTGGGACAAAGTTTCAATGTGCTGAGGATAGTCTTTTTGCATATCTCTAATAACCCGAAAACCATCCACCAAGATAGATTCACCACCAGAAGCAGAGTTTTCCACACAGTACAAAAGTTGCACTAGGAGTGGTGCCGACATGTAGGTGACATCAGTGTGAGGTAGCAAAGCATGATCTGACTTAGCCAAGTCATTAGCTTTAGCTTTTTCCATTACTTTTATCGTTGAGTATCGTCCATTTCCAGCTAAATGGTAAACAGGACCAATTGAAGAAACAAAAGAGTCTAAATTCTCCCAAGGTAAATTCCGTAATAGTGTGAAACCTAGAGTTTCAAGCTGGTTCATCCATAATTCCGAGTCGCAAGCTTCAAAATCGTTCCAATGGGGTGAATTTTCCTCTAGCCACACGTTGTCCCAAAGAATAGTCTGACGATGAAATTCTGGGTTTTGTGTAGCTTGTAGGTCATAGGCACGACTCAAAAGCCAGAAAATTGGAAAAATACTCTGGTGTGACGGCTGTTCTTCCCAGTCGATGATGAGATTATCATTCTGAAGCTTTATAGATAGGGGTTTTGGTGTTCTGGGAAAATCGCTGATATCGTGTTTTTTTTGTAAAGCTTTTGGATGACGACAGCATAAACAATGGTCTCGCAACCAGATATAATGGAAGCGTTTTCCATTAACTGCCACATAGCGATCGCTACGTTCAATGCTGTGTCTTGCTTGAGAATCTTCTGTTAATTTAGGCATAACTATCTCGCTCTATCACAAGAACTATTTTCGATTAGTGAAGTTATCCCAACTGCCCTAGAGCAGATACGATTCAGGCACATCCGCTCACTAGGCTATGCCGCTCTTGCCAGAAGTATTAGGTAGTTGGGTGCTTGGCAATTACACACACATAGTCAGCACTCCAATGATAGGGAGCCATGGGATAATTTCCGGGTTTCACAGGCCAATCTGCTTCTTTATGAAACGAGAACATATCCAAGACAGACCAGTCTGAAAATAGACTAGTGAAAAACTCCTTTGCTTGGTGAGCCGACCAATTTGCCAATCCAGTGAACGTAAATTCTTCTCCTGAATCTCTGAACACTCGTTTCATGTTAGCGACAACATCCAGGTAAATCAGTCCACCTGGTCTGAGCGCTTTTTTTGCCTTACGCGCCACAACCTCAATGTGTTCTGCACTTAGGAGATGGAAAACACCTGAACACAACACACAGTCATAAGATTCCTTGTCAAACGGATAGCAGGCAATATCAGCGGTGATAAACTTGACAGTATCAAGAGACTTTTGGCGAGCACGGTAAAGCACGGCTTGTTCTCCGGCTATGTCAATTCCAGTAACGTGATATCCTCTCTCTGCTAAGGCAATGACATTTGCACCATCGCCACATCCTAAGTCCAAAACTGTAGTCAAATCCTCACAAAACTCGATCACCTTAAAAAACTTGAAAAGGTGTTCTTGAGGAGGTCCGTAAACAGATTCAGACTGCTGTTGGGAATACTCTTCCTGGTACCATTGCGAAATGATGCTGTAGGGAATTTCTGGCATCAGTTACCTTGCTTAGATTTTCTGATAACACACACGAGTACTGAGTGACTTAACGCCGGGATATAACTTGATTTCGTCGCAGACAATGTTTCGTAACTCTTCATTATCCATTGCTTCAATCAAAGCAATGGTATCCGATGGACCCCAACAGGCACGCACTTGTACTGAGTACGGCTTACTGTTAAGGAAAGAAACCAAATCCCGCTCCTTGAGTGTGTGATAGTCTACATTGATCATGAGACAAGCCCTCACAGGCATGGTAAAGTCAATACCTGGTTTTTCCTCATGTCCAGGAATAACTTTGCAAGGGCGGGAGTCAATAGACTTGATATAACGCCTTGCGCGAATATCCTCGATCGTTTCTTCCATCTCAGCCGGACTATCTGATTCTAGATAAGCAACGATATGATCCGGTCCGTACACTGGAGATACCCAAATAACGTTAGATATTTTTGACAAAGAACCGGTCACTTTTCTGGCATCTAAATCGGTGTGAACGAGTAAAAATGTATTATCTTTCACAGTAAAACATACTCCAATATAGCATCCAAAATTAACTCATTTTAGTTTTAAACTTGTCAATCTATAAAAGTTGATAAAAATTGATTGCTGTATCAAAATTTAATCAAACAGCTTCAAAAAGAGGCAAGGGGGCAGGGAGCGAGGGCGCAGGGGGACATTCAGATGGGGATTGTACCCCAACTGAATGTAAGCCACTTAAAGAAGTGGGGGATTGTGACCCTTGCTCCGCTTCGCTCCACGGCATGGCAGCAGGGGACTTACACGCAAGGGATACTCTTTCCCCCTTGCCCCCTGCACCCTGCACCCCTGCTTCTTGTTCAAGAAAATTCATATTGAATTAAGTTTGTCAATGTATAAAAATTGAGGAGTTTAATGTCTTGATTGTCTTTGGTGACAAGATACTTTATATTTTCGGGATAATGCGCTCTGCCCTTGGCGGCAGTGCTAAGCTTACGCCTCGCTTCCCTAACGCTATCGCCCCGTCCAATCTCCTCGAATAACTAATCCTGCAATAATCGCTCTAATTTTCCATCCTCACCCCCTTTTTCAAAAAATTGTGCAGGGGATTTGTCCAAGTGAGGAATAAAAAAATCTAAGTCGCCATTACTGACAGCAGAATGGGCAAGACTGGGACTAAGTTGTTTAATTCCTTCAACGTCGTAATCCAGCTTTTCTAAGCCAATACCAATAATTTCCGCAAAAAACCGTCTCTCCGGTTTTGCATGGGTGCTGGGACGCACTTTTACCCCCTTACCAGGCATCGCTGTTGCTTCTTTTGATTGACCTGTACCGGGGGATTGTATTGTAGATTGTAGAGTTGACTGGCAAGCAATTAACCCTACCACCACAGCGGCTACCACTGTAGGAAACGTTACTTTGATCGTTTGATTGATTCCAGTGGGCAGACTTGGCATAGCATGGCAAAAATAAAGGAATTCTCAATCTAAAGTGCAACTGAATGGGGGGCTGCTTCCTGTTCTGAATCAGAGGCATCGCTGAATCTCCCAATACTAGAAAGCACATCCGACAGTTCGACCACTCCCTTGAATGTCTCTTGGTCATCCACCACCGCTACTGGTAGCCCTCGCTGATAGAGGTGCAATATGTTTTCCAAGCAGGTTGATTCCTTAACGACAGGAAAGTCTGTTTGCATTACTTGGGTGATATCATCCTTTCCCTGTTGACTCAGTTCTTCTAGGCGTTGTCGTTCAACAATGCCTACTGGTTTACCATAGCGATCAACTACATAGGTGTAGTTGAGATGATGGCGTTGCATCTGTGCCAAGGCGACTTGGCTGGAGTCTTGACCAAGAATGAGGGGAAGTGTTTGACGAGCGATCGCACCAGCTGTGAGGACTTGGACTCGGTTGACATCAGAGGTAAAGGCGCGAACGTAGTCATCAGCAGGTTGAGTGACCAGTTCTTCAGGCGTACCGATTTGGACGACATAGCCATCTTTCATCACAGCAATGCGATCGCCCAATTTTAGTGCCTCGTGTATGTCGTGGCTAATAAACACAATCGTTTTGTGCAGTTCTTTCTGAAGGCGCAACAGTTCATCTTGCATATCCCGCCGAATCAAGGGATCGAGGGCGCTAAATGGCTCATCCATCAGTAGAATTTCGGCATCTGTCGCCAAAGCGCGAGCTAACCCTACCCGTTGCTGCATCCCACCACTCAAGGTAGAGGGTAAATAAGAAGCCCATTGCGCTAATCCCACTACCTCCAAAGTAGAGAGTGCTTTTTGGCGGCGTTGGCGAGGGTTAATTCCCCGCACCTTCAACCCATACTCCACATTTTCTGCAACAGTTTTGTGGGGAAATAAGCCAAATCGCTGAAACACCATTGACACTTTGCCTAAGCGAATCTGGCGCATCCGTTTCTCATTCACTTGGGTAATATCTTCATTGTCAATATAGATATGCCCACTAGTTGGCTCAATCAGACGGTTGATGCAGCGAACTAAGGTTGATTTTCCGGAACCGGATAACCCCATCACCACAAACAATTCGCCTTGATTAATCCCAAGGGAAATATCAGCAAGACCTAAAACCTGACCTGTTGCCTGTAAGATAAACTCTCTGGTTTTCCCCTCACGGAACAGTTTGAGGGCAACACGAGGTTTTTCCCCATAAATCTTAACCAGATTCTCAATGCGAATTTTAAGCGGTGAACTGTTCATCCTTTCCTTTAGAAAAAGCTATAGTGTACACTTCTTCCTGGGAAAGAATTCGGTTTTCACGGCGAGCTTTGTGCAAAATGAGTGCTATCACTCGTTCCTCAACTCTTAAACCTTTGCGGTGCAAGAGAAATTGTACGTTAGATCGACCACTAGAAGGGCCAACCTGAACCCCATAGTCTAAACCAACCCAATATGGAGCTATAGAGGAATAAACTAAGGCGGCAATATGGGGTTCTCCTCGGATTTCTGCTTTGAGGATAGCTGAGGCATGAGTTCCCGCTTGAGTCACAAAAGCGTTGCTACCAAAGACTGGATAATTCGGTGGAACAATTAGCTGACAAACTCTTGCTACTTCCTGACAGTAATCCTTCAAACTGGAAATATCTCCTGACCAAAGACCCTGCATTTTTAAGTTAACTAAGGTCAAATCTAGGGGAATATTGCCTGATCGCTCACCAATGCCCAACACTGTACAATCGATACTATCGACCCCAGCCCTGATCGCCGCTAAGGCATTCGCAACTCCTAACCCGCGATCATTGTGTCCGTGAAAACCCAAACGCACCTTATAGCCTTGCTCGTCGAGGAATTTCCGGACATATCGAACGACTCGCTCAGTCCCAAACGGGGTGATATGACCAACGGTATCGCAGATTGACACAAATACCGCACCTGACTCAACCGCAGCGCTGAAGAGACGTTCAATGACTTCGGGTTCAGAGCGAGTTACATCTTCGATACTGACATGAGTTGGTAAGCCTAATTTCGCGGCATAGCCAACACCATCGCGCATTAAACGTTCTAATTCGTCAAGATTACGGGTTTCTATATAACGGCGAATCGGAGAACTCCCGATCATCGCTAATTTAGCGCTCGCAGGATAACCACTAGCTTGTTGAATGTTAGCGATCGCTTCGATATCAGACTTTACCATACGCCCCACAAGTCCCAAGGGTAGGCGCAATCTTCTCTCTTTAGCTTTCTTAAATAAAGCGAGTGCGTCCTGATAAGCAACCTCTTGAGCCGGAAAGCTGACGCAAGCTTCAGATAAACCTAAACGTTCGGCTCGTGCTAAAAGGTTTAGCTTTTCGTCAACTGAAGGTAAGCGGGGAAGATTACCTTGGAGTCCATCCCGTAAAGTTTCATCACATAGTTGAATGGGTTTAACTCTTTGAGACATTGTATTCGTATTCCAGTCATAGACCAAGTTTGATGCTTGCATACGGGAGTCAGGGATTTTAATTTTATGTTTAATTTAATAAATAGCTAGACTTTTCTTTGTTTTTTGTTGTATGTTTTTAACTTAATAATATCAACAGTAATCTATCTAAATGGTCAAAAATTAAGGATGCTACCTAACGTTAAAAATACAATTACAGATGAGAGAGTACTCACTGTAAGTTTTTTCTGATTAGGTAGCTGTGACTTTGGGTTATATGATAGTCAAATAAAATGATGCTGGCTTGACCTAAACTTTTTCAATATAGAAAAGTTGATAAAAGTTGATCTGTTTTTGATAAATTTAATCAAAATTTTAAATTTTTAATACAAAATGTTGCATTTGTCAATCCATAGAAGTTGATGAGTTTGAGGAGGCGATCGCACAGCTTAATCTCGAAACCTAGCAATGTGTGATCGATCTTTTCCTGCTGGAAACTTAGTTTAAATGCGATCGCCCCTTAGATGGTGGAGATGGTGTGAGGGTGCGATCACCTCGTCTGTAGTTCAAACTTACTAAAGCTTAACTACAAAAGTGTCATACCCATCACTCTTCCCTTTAAGAGGCATCTTTTGTAGAACGGAGCCAGCGATCGCTAATTGTTTTCACAACTCCATTTTCAGTCATATGGCTTAATTCCATGTTTAGAGTTTGCCGCAGAGGACTGTTAGGAGGTAAAACGAAACCACACAATTGAGTACTTAGAGAAAAGTCAGACAATTTTAGGCGCAGTTCTGGATTTTGAGATAGATAGTATTGTAAATTCTCACGAAAATACACGGCTGCTTCTGCACGTCCATCTACCACAGCCTTCACGGCATCTGCCAAGGTAGGCATTCCTTGAACCTGACTTTCATACTTGTGAGCGATCTCTACACCTGGTGTTTTAGCGACCGTAGCTATCCGAGCGTTTTTAAGACTTTCGGGATTAGGAAATCGTTCAGACGAATTACCAGAGAAAGCAAGGGTTATTGCTGAAGTTAATCCAGCAGTCAGAGAAGAAACCGTCACTAATGCAACGATCATCCAAGTCCCGGTGACCAAACGACCCAGACGAGTCACTGGTGCACGATCGCCGTATCCTACGGTCGTTAGCGTCACCAGCGCAAACCACATACCATTACCTACCCCGTGGAAATAATTTTTTGGGAAGTGTTCGCTGTTGTATTTGTGTTCGGCTAACCAAACTAAGTTTCCCACCACAAACACTAGTCCCACTAATACTCCGATCGATGCGAGGGCCGCTGTCTGAAAAAAAGGTTTGACCCGACTCCAAACGCTGGGATCTTCAGCCTTGGTTAACACGGCTACCTCAGATAAAATATAAGGCTGGGTAAAGTCAACCTTTTCTAGGCGTTTCGATGTAATGGATAACCCGCCGACTAACACATCTAATTCCTTGCGAGCGATCGCATCAAGTCCATCTTGGATACTCGGTTGGGGGATGAATTGATAATCGATTCTTCGGGTGCGGGCAATTTCTTTCCAGATATCCACGCTAATCCCCGATAGGTTATTGCCCTCCTGAATTACGAAGGGAGGTGAACCCGCTACCCCCACGCGTAAGGTTTCTGCTGAAACTGAGTTGGGAATCGCAATCACAAAGCCTACGGCTATGCCAGCAACCGCATAGCCGCTTGCCAGTAAACATTGGCAGCTATTTAAGAAATTTTTTCCAACGAAACTACTCGATGTCCCATATAGCCTAGACAGTTTGGGTAGCTGGATGCAGTGTCTTAGGTTCATTGATTTGTTGCACCTCAAAGGCTCGTGCGATTCTTGAAATGGAGTTCACATATGGAAACTGCTTTATTTAGCGATGAGTCCCAATGTCGAGTGCTACTTGCCACACCAGCCAAAAAGAGTTGTGTCATAAGGAAAGATATAGCACCTTTAAATTGCTGGATTACCCAACCTCCGCTGCCTCAGCGTCCATTACATCTGCCAAATCATCAGGATGTTCCGAATGTTGAACGGCCCCCCGATGCACGGGCATATTAGAAACAAAATGAGGAATTTTACCATCGCCATTATCTTGTTGTGTTCTGATTGCAATAGCTGTGGGGATAACGAGCTTAATACCTTCTTTATTGAACCGTTCTTGTATCCTACGGATCAATTCTTGATAGATACTCCAAAATTCCTGATTTTTCGCCCAGCCGTTCGCATTGACAAGAATGTGGTTTTCTGCGATTTTCGCTATTAGTGTTGAAGGAGCTGGAGTCTGGAGAACTTGAGGATGGGATTTAAAGATGTCTATCACCAATTGCTCTACTTCCCTCACATTTTGATCGAAGCTGATTCGCAATGGAATTTGCAGCTTACGAACTTCATTAAAACTCAGGTTTTCGATCGTGTTGCCCCAGACGTCGTTGTTGGGAATAATAAACGTAGCACCGCTGAAGGCTTTGATGGTCGTGTTGGCTAGGGAAATAGAATTCACCATTCCCCAGATCCCAGCGATTCTAACCTCATCACCGATATCAAAGGGTTTGTAGGCCATGATCATCAAGCCACTGGCTAAGTTCCCCAGGTTGCTTTGCAGCGCAAATGCCAAGACGAAACTCACCCCCCCAAGCAGGGCTAAAACTGGACCGAGGCTGACCTCTAGTGCAGTCAGAGCTAGCAGGAATCCAACAATAATTCCACCGCGCTTGATGACCATGACAACAAACTGACGCATGAGTACAGAGGTGCCGCCGATCTTGGAAAGCAATACATTGAGAAGTGTACCGAGGATTTGAGCGAAAATGATCGAGATGATCAACACACTCAGAAACTTCCCAGTATTGTTTGCCCAGCGCATACCACCTTCGTCAGATTGAACCCAACCTAGAAGCCGCAATCCCACTCCTTCGGTGTCTTTCGCATCGAGTTCGACACTACTCACGGCTTTAATGTATTCGCGGTAAGCTTTGGTTTTGCCACCTTTTTTATCGAGTTCGTCCAAGACGACATTGAAGCGATCGACAACTGCCGTTAGCTGTGTTTGAAGGCGAGTAACGGTGGTTACGAGTTGGTTTTTCGCATCCGACTCAGCTTCGGAACTCTTCTCAAGCTGTTGCTTCGTCTGATCGATTTGTTGTTGTTTTTGTTGAAGGTTCTGTTGCTCGTTCACAATTCCCGGCGAACCCGCCACTTTTTTCTCATCCCCGTTGTTGAGAATTTCGGTATTGTCAAGGGCAACTTTCGCGTTGTTGAGTTTCTGGGATGATTGCTGTTGCTCTGTTGCACTACCAACTCCAAGTTCTTGAAGCAATTGTTGGAGGGCTTTGCTCTCTTTTTCGAGTTTATCGGAGGCTTCTTTATGTTCCGGAGAGTTAGGCTTGGCAGCCCGTTTTGCTTTCAGGACGTCCTCGTAAGATTTGATCGCCGCTTCTAGTTTTTCAATCTTTTTAGTTGCCTGTTCATAATCTGGGGAGCCAGCCTTCCTCTTGTCTCGATCTTGTTTGGTTTGATCGAGGGTTTCTTTCACCTTGTCTATAATGCCGGTTCTCTTGGCTTTTTCCAAGGCTTCCTGCAAATTTTTGTCTTGTTTTAGTTCTTGTTTAGTTGTTTGTGCCTCCTCGACAGCTTCTTGAGCTTTTTTGAGGTTTGTTTTAGCGTCTTCTACCTTTTTCAGCGCTTCTTCGTATTGTGGTGAGCCTGGAGTGGCAGCCTTTTGGGCTTGCTCGGCTTCTTCGAGAGCTTTCTTCGCATCATCTAAAGCTTTAGTGCCTTCTTCCTGTTTGGTGATAGCCAGATTTTGGCGCTTGATTGCCACTTCGGCTTGACTGATTTCTTTGGCTTTGGCTTGGAGTACTGACATCCACCCAGCTGCTTCGTTTTGGAGTTCTTCCAAGGTGAATGGCTTAACTAAAACTTTGAGTTCATCAACGGGAATATCCAGTTCTTTCGTGGTTTTTGCCGCTTTGGGATCTCCTTTTGGTGCTGGCTGAACCTCTTCAACTTTAGCTTTTTCAGCTTCAGCTTTCTCCTGCGATCGCACAGGAGTAGTCGAAACCGCTAAAACACAAACCACTCCTGTAAGGACAATTGCGCGAACTCTTAAATATTGGCTCAACTTCAACATCAGTTTTGTGTACCTCTGGTTTCAAAAAGTCTTAAACAGGAGCATCAATGGATATTTCCAGCTTGAAGATGTTTGCTTTCTAGTTAGTGCAAAAACAGTAGGGTTTAACGCTATTTCATACGGTAGAGAGCTGAAAAGTCACAATGTCATTCTCCCCGGAGCAAAGCTACACAACAGGCACAATAGACCTATAAAGTCTAAATTTTAGACTAACACTGTTTTGTTAATTAAAGTCAGGGAAACAGTCCTTATAGCCTTATAGTTATTTCTGTGAATGCTACTCAACATCTAATCGTCTAATTAGATAAGTGTTCTGATTATAAACATGAATAAAATTGTTCAAACGAACTAGTCAAAATTGATCAATTTTTATCAATTTTTATAAGCTGTAATCCTGGATGAGGTGAACTCATCAAAAATTGATCAACTTTTATGACTTGTAATTCTGAGCGCAATGTAGTATGACAAAACATCTCAGCAGGAACTAGGTCTACATTCCGCATCTAGGATGCTGGGCGATCTCAAGTTCAGTAGAGCGAAAATTTTTGCGATCGCTCTAGGGGAATGAAAAGTTTTCTGATTTTGGCTGTAACATCTGTATTGAACAATACGTTTTTTTGACAATTCGCTTGGCACTTAAAAATAAGTAAAACTGATAGAATTATTGAATAAGCAATGTCAGTAGACCGAAAACTTTGGCGATCGCTCTGGGCAAGGGGAAATTGTGTAGCTTTTGATACCAATTCTCCAAGAGCGAACAAAAGCTAGTTGCTTGAGATGAATCATAACCTTAGCTTATAATTCAAGGCAGAAAAGCAACCCATATCAGCTATATGGCAAGTAAACTTCACAAACAACCCCATAAGCCCGATCTACTGTTTGACGTAAGAATTCCAGCATTTGTTTAAGGGTAAACAACTTGGAAAAAACTTGCGTTGAGTTTCTTCTCAAACCACTAACATAATGCCACAAGAGATAAATCTAAATATTAACAATTAAAAAGGCTAAAGCCACAAATAGAAACCTAATAATAGGGCTTTTAATAGTTGTTTTTATCCGGCACTGATTTTTCAGCCGATAGCTACTTTCAATTCCAAAGCGAAGACGATAGTCATCATGTCTTAGCTGTAGTGACAACTGCACTTTGTGTACGGCATAAATAAGAGTAGGCGCTGCCTAGCCAATGATTAATTAGTTTTATTTATCTTAAAGAGGAGGGCGGGTTAAGAGAAAAATGTATTCAATAATACAGCTAGCCGGGTAAAAGTCAGCTATGGCAGATTAGTACAAAGAGTGTACCGGAGCGCGATTGCCAAAGTTTTCGGTCTACTGAATTTAGAGCAAGCTGCTGCTTAACCGATTCTTTTGGGTAGTAGTATTTGCCTAAGTCTTGAGTCTGGTTGCTCATTAGCAACCAGGCTTTTTTATTAATGAGCTTATGTGTATCAACCTCGTGCCAAGGGATTTTTGTTCTGCACGGCTGAACTTATAGTTTGCTCAATTCTCCTCAACCTTGTCTCCGGACGTTTAGCACTTTCAATCCAAAAGAGGATATTCTTTTTGGATGAGTTACTAAATTCCTTAAAAAACTTATTAGCCGTTTCGTTGGCTTCTAATGCTTGCTTTAAGTCTGCCGGAATTATTAACTCTTCTACCGCATCTAACGTGTTCCATGAGCCATTTTGTTTTGCTGTTTCAATTTTTTCAAGACCCGACAGTGTCATCAACCCTTGTTCTATGAGTTCTTCAATATATTGCTTATTTAATTTTGACCAGACGCTTTTCGGTTTTCGGGGTGTAAATATTTGCATATAACGTTCTGAGTCTAAGGATTTGACTTTATTGTCAATCCAACCAAAGCATAAAGCTTCTTTTACCGCTTCACTATATCGAATGCTTGGCTTACCACTTTTTACTTTGTAGTAGATGAGCCATACACCAAGAGAAGTGTGATTGTTTTTCTCCAACCATTCCCGCCATTGTTTGCGCTCTGTGGCATGAAAGGTTTCTAGTTGGTTATCAGGTTTCGCCATATGTTGGTCAGGATTCAAAAACTTCGGCTCTTTCAATGCCAAACCATTCGTGATATGAAATTGCTAGAAAGAAGTCTTCTCCCTTCAGGCGTTCGCAAACCGCCATAAAGCCAGAGAAAAAAGGGTCGTCATCATAGGTGGTATCCTTGAGAAACACTGTCAGCGAATTGCCATTTGCACTCCAAATCGAGCGCAGAATCGTGATATTAGAATGGTGCGATAGCGAAGCGCTGCTGCGAAGCGCAGATCGCTCGACGGGCAGAAGCACCCAACGTCCCTCAATTTCCAGGAACTCTGGTTCGTAATATCTCAGAACCGACTCCCAATCTTCTGGACCTTCGTGCTTTTCAATAATTCTATCCCATCGCACTGACTTAATTTTATCTAGAGTTTCTGTCGATAAATTTTCTAGTTTCATTCTCGTTTCAGCCAAGGGTCGGTATTAACGGTAGAGAGTTGCTCAATGGTAATTTTATGAATAGCAAGTTGAGCATCAGAATCTCCATCTACGCTAGTCATGTCCAGGACTTACGCAACTGGCACATAGTTACAAAAAATTTGACCGTGAAGTAGAACACGGGTACTAATAGACCTCGCCCTGATGACTCAGCAAATGTTGTGATCGCACTCCTCGAAACCTTTACCTAGGCTAGGTTGCGGGCATTTTTGCTAGACCCAGAATTTTGAGCGAGTGTTGAACACCTTATTTTACCGTCGAGCCAGGTTTTATAAGTCTAGGAGGAAATCGTGGTGAGAAATCCGGGCTAGGAGTAGGGAAGAATGAATAGAATGTCTTTGAAGGCGTGAAAGCGAATTGATGAGAAAATTAGTTTGAGTGTTAGCTGAAACCGACAATGAAGTTCACAAAACTCAACTACTGTCAGTATTTACTGAGTAGCCAAATTAATTATACAATTACCAATCTAGCTGAGCATCTAGAAGCCATAAGTCATGATAAAATTAATCGTTATCTTCAGAAGGAAAAGTTAACACCACGATTACTTTGGGATAGCGTTAAACAGGTCATTGAGATTGACGAAAATGCCTATATAATTTTTGATGACACAGTTATTGATAAAAGATATTCAGAGGAAATTGAATTAACTCGTTGGCAATATAGTGGTAACGAACATAGAGTGATTCGAGGCATAGGATTAATAAATTGTATATACGTTAACCATCGAACTGGGAAATTTTGGGTGATTGACTACCGCATATATGACCCATCAGGGGATGGAAAACCAAGATAGACCATGTACTAGATATGCTTGAAAGCCTTGTATATTATAAGGCTCTGACGTTTAGCACCATTTTAATGGATAGCTGGTACGCGACAAATAAATTGTTACTACATATTGATAGTCTAGGTAAAATATATTATTGCCCTAGTCAAGCGAAATCGACTCGTTGACGACACAGGAGGTAAGAAAAACTACCAAAAAATTGAGCAGTTATCTTGGGATAAAACGGAACTAAAGCAAGGTAAAATAATTAAAATCAAGAAGTTTCCTGGTTCAAAAAAAGTGAAGCTATTCCGGGTGACTGTCTCAACCGACAGAACGGAATTTATCGCCACTAACGATATGTCTCAAAACTCAACGGAAGTTGTACAACAGGTGTGTAAAGTTCGTTGGAAAGTTGAGGAGTTTCACAGAGAACTCAAGCAATTAACTGGTGTGGAATCATGTCAATGTCGTAAAGGGCGGATTCAAAGAAATCATATTGCCTGTGCAATTTTAGTTTGGCTGAGGCTGAAAAGTCTGGCTTATCACACTGGTCAAACCATTTATCAAATTAAGCACTCGTTGCTTTCAACTTTTTTAATTGAGCAGTTGAAGCGTCCGGATATTCCACTATTTATCGTTTAGTTTCTTAGCCCTCGGCGCAGCGCTGTCGCACCGTTGCTTGTGACAGTTGCGTAAGTCCTGACCGCGTCTTGACCAAGGGTTGGCGAAATGTAAGCTTGATTCCAACAGTATCTAGTAAAGGTAGTCAGTATCCCAGTAACTAAAAACTGTTATTAGACAACCTATAAGTTGAACTGATGGATGCAACAGAAATATTAGGGTTTGAAGCGCTTTTTGGGTATGTGACAGTTGATAAGGCGCTCTTCTCCTCAAATTTTTGCATCTAGCAAACCACGCCATTTCAGGGATTCCAGCTTCTATTCCACGAAACCCGACTATCGTGGCGTAAGTTCTAACCGCATAATCACAGCTATTTGTCAAAGGCTCTCCAACACAAATCCTGACATCGGTTCTCCACGGTTGGTCAGTCCTTTCTTCCTGTGATATTTAATGATGCTTTCCCCAGCGAACCAATCGAGAGCTGTCCTGACAAAAAACCACCCCTTCTCTGGTGCAGCTTCTAAAGCGACGGGCGTTACCTTGCCCGTCGAATCAACTAGGTTGTGTGTTGGCTCGAAATCCCCTCGTTCTGGCGGTTGGGTGTCACCATCTTTTCGTTTTTTGCGCGGATTGCATTTGAGGCAATACTTGGGTGGATTTCCTGGATACACGTCACGAGTCGTGACTTGATTACACTTGGCACAGGTAAAGGTGATAGGCTTCGTGTAAATAGTTCTGGTATGTGCTCTGATTACGAAGGTTTTGCTGGGCATGACGGTTAAAGGGCTTCTATTTACTAATCAATCCAAAATCCCTCAAATCGGCTGGAAGATAAAGCTGTGTATTTGACGGTGTGATGGATATTCACATGACCCAAGTAATCTTGGATTGCTCTAGTATCATGTCCCTTCATTGCCAAGTAGTAGCCGCATCCATGTCTTAACTGATGCGGGTGAACCGGGAAGGGTAGCCCTGCTACTTCACCGGCTCTGACGATTACCTTCCTAGCGGCATCGGCAGTCATTGGTCCACCTCGTTCACTGACAAATAGGAAGGGTGAATCCGGGTAGTCTCGTTGCAGTTGTCGCAGCGATCGCAACTCCACTCCTGAAAGTGGGTGTACAGAAGGGCGGGAACCCTTCAACCTATTTATATGGATATGTCCCGTTTTCAGATTGACCTGTTGCCATCGAAGATTAACTAACTCTGTTACCCTCAACCCATGCCGATATGCTAGCAATATGAGCGTAGCGTCTCTGTAACCATGACGCCCTACTATCTTTGCAGCCTTAAGCATGGCTTCTACTTCATGCTCATACAGGTACTCGCGTTCTCGTACCTCTTTGTACTTGCGATTATTCCGAGAGCGATTGGGCCAGTCAAAATCCAACTCTCTAACTTTCGTAAGTTGGGGGTCTTCAGGGGAGCCTGGTGAACTGCTCATGATTTCGTTGCGGCTTGACTCCAACATTCTAACTTTTGACACCTAAGTTGGAATGTTAGAAGAGCGATCACGCTTGCAATGGGCAGCAAAATCTAAACGCTTCGTGCCTTTGAAAAACCAAGGAGAATAAATTTCTCATCTAAGAATATTGGAATTATCCGGAATGACTGAATTCCCTAAAGAGGAGATTCTGGCTCTACGTCTGAGAAAGTATATCATTGAGCGTGCCTGTCTGACAAAGTTAACTCAGCTCATGACACTCATCTGGAGAGAGTTCTATGATTGCCCTAGCCGGAGTCGCAATTCAAAGCAAAATCTATGAGAGTTCAGCATCTCTAGTGTATCGGGGCATCAGAGTGCAAGATGAGCGACCGCTCGTCGTAAAAATGCTAAAGCTTGATTATCCTTCTCCTCAAGAACTGACTCGCTACAGACAGGAATATGAAATTACCCGTTCCCTCAAAGAGGAAGGCGTCATCAAGGCATACAGCCAGCAGGAGTATCAACGCACTCTCGTCATTCTCTTAGAAGATTTTGGCGGAGAGTCTCTAGAGCAATTGATGCACAAGCGCCCAGACTTCTGCCCGATGCCCTTATCCACGTTTCTGGAGCTTGCGACCGCTATCACAGATATTCTGGGCAGAATTCATGCCGCTAATGTCATCCACAAAGACATCAACCCCGGCAATATCGTCCTTAATCCGAATACTGGCGTTGTCAAAATCATTGACTTCGGGATTGCTACCCAATTTAGCCGCACTCATCCAACGTTCAAAAGCCCGCATGTTTTAGAAGGGACACTTGCCTACCTGTCTCTAGAGCAAACAGGGCGCATGAACCGTTCGCTCGATTACCGCACCGATTTTTACTCACTCGGTGTGACGTTCTACGAACTTCTAACTGGACACCTGCCGTTTCCAACAACGGACATTCTTGAGCTAGTCCATTGTCATATTGCCAAACAGTCTATTCCACCTCACCAACTGAATGCAACGATTCCCAAACCCGTTTCAGATATTATTTTGAAATTGATGGCGAAAAATGCGGAGGAGCGCTATCAAAGTGCTTGGGGAATCAAAGCCGATTTAGAACTCTGTGTTCATCAATTAGAAGAAACTGGTCGAATTGATAGCATTCTTCTTAGATGATTTGCAGTGGGTAGACTCTGCCACACTCAAGTTAATCGAGTTGCTGATGCTGGATGAGCAAACCCAATCCCTATTTCTGATCGGAGCTTATCGAAATAATGAGGTGAACTCAGCACACTTACTGTTATTAACGCTGGACAGCCTGCGAAAGCAAGGGGTAGTGCTTCAGGAGATGATCCTGGCACCTTTGACGCTGAAGCCATTAAGCCAGTTGATTGCTGAAACCCTACATCAGAATATTGACACTGTTCAGTCCTTAGCTGAATTAGTTCTATACAAAACCGATGGCAATCCTTTTTTTGTCAATGAATTTTTGCGGGTGCTGTATCGGGAAAATCTATTGATTTTTGATGCGGAACACTTAAGCTGGCAATGGAACATTGATCAAATCCAAGCTCAAGATATCACTGATAATGTGGTGGAGTTGTTGCTGATCCAGTTGAAAAAATTGCTAGAGAACACCCAGCAAGTTCTCCGCTTAGCCGCTTGTGTTGGGGCTGAGTTTAATTTGGAAACGTTGGCGATTGTTTGTGATCAATCTCCTCAAGCAGTTTTCCAAAACTTATTAACAGCAATCCAAGCTGGTCTCATTCAACCGCTATCTGAATTAGACGAAGACTTATTAGTTCAAGACTATAAGTTCTTGCACGATCGTGTGCAGCAAGCTGCCTATGCCTTGATTGATGAGTCGCACCAACAAATTATTCACCTTCAAATCGGTCGCAATTTACTTAAAAAGACTTTGCCAAAACAGCTATCAGAGCGGCTTTTTAAAATTGTCGATCATCTCAATTCAGGGGTTGATCTCATCGTCTCTCAGCAGGAACAAAACAGCATTGCCAGACTCAGTTTAATGGCAGCCCAAAAAGCCAAAGCGGCAACTGCCTATAGTACAGCTTTGAAGTATGCAATTGCAGGCATCGAGTTACTCACAACCGATAGTTGGCAACATCAGTATGACCTCAGTTTGGTTCTCCATGAAGAAGCCGCAGAAACTGCATATCTATCCGGTGAATTTCTGGCGATGGAGCAATGGGTTGCTATTGTTTTGCAAGAAGCCATAACTATTTTAGATAAAGTGAAAGTTCATGAGGTCACAATCAAAACCTATGTAGCACAAACTCACAAGTTAGAGGCGATTAAAGTCGGGTTGCAAGTGTTGGCAAAACTAGGGCTGAATCTGCCAGAAGTGCCCACAGAATTGCAGATTCAACAAGCACTTTCAGAAACAAGAGAAGTTCTGCAAGGAAAAAATATTCAAGATTTAGTGCATTTACCTTTAATGACAGATGTCAGTAGATTGGCAGTCATGCGGATTATTTCAAATATCGCTTCTCCTGCCTTTCAGGCTGCACCTGCACTGTTTTGGCTAATGGCATGTGAGCAAGTCAAATTATCGATTCAATATGGCAATGCACCCACTTCTGCGGTTGCCTATTCTTGTTATGGAGTCGTTATCACCGCAGCAACTCAGGATGTAGAGAAAGCTCATCAGTTGGGTCAACTCGCCCTCAACCTTGTGGAAAGGCTGAATGTGCAAGAACTTAAAAGCAAAACCTTTCTAATTGTTGCGGAAGGCATCAGCTTTGGAAAGTCCCATTTTAGGGAGATTGCATCCCTATTTCAAGAAGGTTACTCCAGCGGAGTAGAAACCGGAGATTTCATGTTTGCAGGTTTAGCGGCTTACCAAAAATGTGAGTATTTATATTTCAGTGGATTAGAACTGGCAGAATTAGAACAGGAGATGGAGAATTACAGCCGTGCCATCGCCCAATTGAAGCAGGAAACTTGCTTAAATTACCATCAAATCTTTTGGCAAGCAGTGCTTAACTTACAAGGACAGGTCAATAACCCCTGCCGTTTACAAGGCGTTGCTTACAATGAGCAACAGGGATTGAATTGCTATTTAGCAAACAATGATTCTCTTGGATTTCAATATTTCTATATCAATAAGCTGATCCTATGCTATTTATTTGGGCAGTTTACTCAAGCGTTAAAAAGTGCAAATGCGGCTGAGGGGTATCTAAAAGGTGCACCAGGGCAGGTAACGATGCCACTGCTTCGCTTTTATGACTCTTTAGTCCGACTGGCAATTTATTCATCCGTTCCTGATTCAGAACAAAAAGCATTGCTCCCTAACGTGATCAACAATCAGGAAAAACTGCACAAGTGGGCACTTCATGCGCCTATGAATTTTTTGCATAAGTATCATCTAGTTGAGGCAGAGAAAGCGCGAGTTTTGGGTCAGTTTTTAGAGGCTGAGGAGTTTTACGAACAAGCGATTCAAGGAGCTAGAGAAAACGGATATATCCAGGAAGAGGCGTTAGCATACGAATTAGCTGCCAAGCATTATAGCATTTCTCATACTTATGAGGTACAGTACGATTCAAGTCTACCAATTATAAAATTCAGCAATGAAACCTTATTCAACTGAATTTCGGCAAAAAATTCTTGAAGTCCATGAAAAAGAAAATATCTCCATTAAGAGCCTCGCTCAACGTTTTTGTGTTGCCAAAAGCTTTATTCAAAAATTACTCAAGCAATATAAAGAAACTGGCGATATCAATCCTCACCCTCAAGGAGGAAGCCCTGAACCTAAGCTTAAGGGAGAGCAATTAATCGATTGAGTAGAAATTGTCGAAACCCATAATGATGCAACCCTCGAAGAACTGTGTGACTTGCTCGAACACAAGGTTCAAGTTAGAGTCAGCCGAGCAACAATGGGAAGAATTACGCAAAAATTAAACTATAGCGTAAAAAAAAACTCTCTACGCGGCAGAAAAAGAAAGTGAAAAAGTCCAGTCACAGCGAGTTGAGTTTTGGTTAAAAATTCGAGATGTCCCGGTAGAAGACTTGATTTTTCTGGATGAGTCAGGAGTTAATCTCGCCATGGTTCGACTTTATGCCAGAGCCTTAAAAGGGAAAAGAGCTAGAGGGTCTAAGCCCCAAAAAAGAGGCAGAAATATTTCTTTAATTGCGGC
>DATNPV010000147.1:0-26282 GCA_036703055.1 Waterburya sp. | reverse complement strand
AATTCAAAAACTGTAGCCTGGGCATTGGGTAGCCAAAATTCTCCGAAATCCCACCCGATTTTTTCACAGACCTGAGTTAGGGTAGCTTCTAGAGCGGATTGAAAATCATCGGCCTCACTAATGGCTTTTGTTGTTGTTAGTAAAAGTTGCAGCCATGCATTTTGTTCGGTCAATTTTTTTTGCTGCAAAGAAATCGTTAGATGAGTGCTAACTCTGACTAAAACTTCTTGGATCTCAAACGGCTTGGTAATATAGTCTATTCCTCCAATGTCAAAGGCTTTTACCTTGTCTAGAACTTCATCGAGAGCGCTAATAAAAATTATCGGAATATCTGCCGTCTGGGGGTCAGATTTCAATCTTCTACAAACTTCATAGCCATTAACATCAGGCATATTAATATCAAGGAGAATTAAGTCAGGCTTAGCCACTTCTACAGCTCCTAAGGCAAGAGTTCCGTTAATTGCCTTTCTGACTTTATATCCAGATTCACTTAACATTGTGGCTAAAAGAATCAGGTTTTCCCGCGTATCGTCAACCACTAATACATCGGGTTTTAAATCAAGTGTTGTAGGGTGATTCATGATATAAATGATTAAGTCAAATTAATAATGACATCAAGGCTAAAATTATTAACTAAATCAATTAATATTGGTTTCAGAGCCGCATGCGGTTCTGGAATTTGCTCGATGAGCGTGAGAAGTTCTTCATCATTACAGCCTTTGGCGGCTAGGTAAAGCTGCGATCGCCATTCTTTGGGCATCACAGCCAGGGCTTCAGGAGTCAATTCCTCCACTCTTTCTCCGAGTTTTTGGGAAGTGGGTTGAGATAAATCTTCATAGATATAGCGCACTCCTAAGTAAGTCGCAATTTTTTCTAACAGTACCTCCTCTCGGAACGGCTTACGCACAAAGTCATCACATCCTGCTGATAAAATCATCGTTCGCTGCTCTTCAAAAGCGCTTGCAGTCAGGGCAATAATTACAGTTGCCTGACCTTTGAGATGGGACTTAATCTGTTTGGTCGCCTCGTACCCATTGATGACTGGCATTTGCATGTCCATTAAAATTAGATGCGGGTGCCAGCTATCCCACAACGCAACGGCTTGTTGACCATTTTCGGCTGCACACACCTCGAATCCAAGTGGAGACAGTAGATGGAGCAACAATTGGCGACTTTCCCAGCGATCGTCAACGGCTAGGATGCGATAAGTGGGTTGGTCAGGTGCTAGGAAAAGTATCCGCCGGGTTGGCGTAGCTATCTGTACTTCATCTGCGTTGGCGAGCGTCACCTTAATATCAAATTTAAAAATCGTTCCCTCATCCAACGTACTGCTTACAGTAATATCTCCTCCCATTAACTGTACGAATTGTCGGCTAATTGGCAAACCCAAACCCGTACCTTCTTGAGATAGTTGACCGCTTTTTGTTTGTACGAAAGGGTCAAATAAAGTCTCAATTTCATCGGCAGCTATGCCCGAACCCGTGTCTTCTACTTCAAAATATAAGGAGTAAGGGGTAGGGGAAGAAGATGCGCGAAGGTTGGCTAAAGACATTTGCCCACCTCCGCCTTCCTGTATCCGCAGGTGTTCTCCTCCTTTCCCAATTCCCATTTTTACCCGCAATCCTATCCCTCCTGATGAGGTAAATTTGATAGCGTTTCCGATCAGGTTAATCAAGACTTGACGCAATTTATTTTCGTCGGTTCGTACATATCGAGGCAAGTCTGGTGCATAATCAAAAATTAGCTGTAATCCCTTAGATTTAGCTTTGAGCTGCAACATTCCCTCAAGACCCGAAAGCAGGGAGAGTAAGTCAAAGCTATCTTCATTTAACGTTGTCCGACCTGCCTCAATTTTCGACATTTCCAGGACATCATTAATTAGGCTCAGCAAATGTTCACCACTACTCTTAATAATTCCTAGCTGTTCTTGCTGCAACGAATTGAGGGTACTATTGCGAGCAAACACTTGAGTAAAACCCAAAATTGCGTTGAGGGGAGTTCGCAATTCGTGGCTCATTTTGGATAGGAATTCGCTTTTGGCTCGATTAGCCTGTTCGGCAGCTTCTTTTGCCTGTATCAGTTCTTGTTGAGTGGCTTGGAGATTTTCGAGAGTATGTGAGAGTGTTTGGGTTCGTTCTTCTATTTTTTGCTCTAAAGTCTGATTGTAGTTAGCTAGCAATTGTTCTCCCCGTTTGCGTTCAATCGCTATGGCAACGGTGTGAGCAATTAATGCCATGCCTTGCAATCGGTATTCTGATATTGGCTTGTAGGCAAACATTGCCATCACACCCACCAAGTTATTTTCAACCAACAGGGGATAGCCAGCAAAGGCAGTCAAACCTTCCCGTTTTGCCCATTCTTTATCGCTAACCCAAGCATCATTCAGGACATTATTAGTTAGATGCGGCACTTTTTCTTGAGCAATGAAGCCAAGTTTGGAGTGACCTACTGGTATTCGACTATGACTCCCATTGAGATGGGTGTACAAGCCCGAACTCGCTTTCAGTTCTAGAACATTATCTACTTGATTGAATAACCAGATACGGGCAAAAGCACCTTCGAGGTGTTTGACCATCGCCTCAGTACAACAGTACAGAATATCTTGTATGCTGTTGCTTTGGGTGAGGGCTAGCCCCACCTCTGAGCTAAATTCAGCGAGTCTGGTTCGTTCGGCTAAATCTGCTTCTGCTTGCTTGCGTTCTGTAATATCAATAAAAGCAGCGATCGCATAAGTAACACTACCTTGGGCATCGTAGATTGGCGTTCCCCAAGCCTCTATGGGGACAATCTTATCGGGTTGGTGGATTTCTATATCATCAGCCGTGATACTTTCGCCTTGCAAAGCACGCACGAGTGGTAAGTCAACAACAGGATACAAGCGATCGGATTGGGCAACATAGAGTTGGTAAATCCCTGGCAATAGATCGGATGTAGCCGATTTTGTAAGTTCTTTCCCAAGTAACTCGATCCCCTTGTGATTGCAATAGTAGAGTTGACCGTTAGCATCTAACACTGCTACACCGACTGGCATCGCTTCTAGGAATTGAGCTAGTCTCCTCTCACTTTCGGATAACGCTTCATTCAACGCTTTCATTTGAGCGAAGGAGACTTGCAGTTGCGCTGCCATGCTGTTAAACGACTTGCCTAGTTCTCCAAGTTCATCGGAGCGTTCAATGTCTACTGTTTGAGTCCATTCACCTTTGGCGATATTTTTTGCCGCTAGGTTTAAGCGCAGGATAGGCTGAGCAATCCATCGAGCGGTTAGAGTACCGATGACTATAGCTAAGATTAAGGCAGCTAAGCAGAGCAGGATGGTGGTGCGACTATGGGCATTGATTTGCTCCATAAAGTCGGCTTCTGGTAAGACCACCACAATTAGCCAATCTAAGCCTCTTGGGTCTTGGAAGGGTAAGACTTGCACGAATTGTCGCTTGCCGTCAATGGTAAATTCGAGCTGTTGCTGGGTTTTGATTTGGCTCAGATGACCGAAGTCGGCTAACAAATACTTACCAGTGGCTTGAGTTAAAGGGTCGCTGCTATCTGTGACTTTGAGTCGTTTTACTGTTTGTTCTGGACTCTCTACCGCTTTGTCTTTGTAAAATCGGAAGGGCTTTTCTGTGGTGGAAGTCGCGACCAAATCCCCAGAGCGTTCGATGATGAAGGTTTGTCCGGTTTTACCAATCTTGAGACTTCGCAAGAAATCTCCAATTAGTACAAGGTTGAAATCGGCGAACAAGACGCCCTCTAGCTTGCCCTTTTTGTCGTAAAGGGGCTGGTTAGCCGCAATATATAAAGTTTTTCCGGTAATGCGGGAAAATATTGCACTCCAAGATTCTTTCCCCGCTTGTACGGCAGATTTATAGTAGGGTCTCTCCAATGCATTGAAGTCTTTGCCAACGTGGATGAGTTTTTGAGGCTCGCCTTGGCTATTGGTGGCATAGGTTCGCAATTCATAACCCGTCGATTTGCCGGAGATTCTAATTGCCGGGGGGCCACCATCCAGTCGTCCTGCTGCGACGAATTCTCGTTGCGTATTCACAAAGCCAACTAAGGCGATGCGATCGAATAGTTTTGCTTGTCGCCAGAAGTGATGTTCCAATCCAATTGGGTTTTGCGCGTTCAGTTGACCCAGACTAAAAGCATCGGCGTTGGTTTCATTGACTAGATGCGGGGTAGCGATGAGAGTCCTGAGATTTTGCTCGATGCGATCGCTAATTTCTCTATGTAACTGGCTGGCAACGTCGTTTACAGCGTGCTGCCCGTTTCTAAATGAGAGATATCCCACTAGTCCCACTGCCCCAACTAATTGCACGACAAAGGGAACAAGTAGGATAGTGCGGAGGGGGACTTTGCCAGACAGTGAAGCAATGCGGCGCTTTAGTGGTGGCATCTTAATTATTAAGACTGATTTTAAACTTAGTGTTGTTAGATATAGCTTTTTGTGATAAATAACCTTTTAATTAAGCTTAAGTCAATAGATGAGTGCGTGCTAAATCGAAAATAACTAGTGCAGACTGGCAGAAATAATCCACCAGTTTTCTTGTCGGCGTTTCTCCCCCTCCCCCCCTCTCCCCCTCCTTTCACCTAGCTGGTGGGAAACTTTCGCCGCCTTGCACTAGTGATCGCGGCTCGATCCAGGCGCGGGAGGATTAACTCCTAGAGCCGATGCTCCCGACGGAGGATTTGCGCGAGCGTAACTGCTGCCGAATTATGCTGGAGTTCCTGAATCCGGGCGCTGCAAGCAAACCGGATGGAGATTGAACGCAGAAGCCAGATGCCATAGTGCAAGAGGGACACCGACGCTTCATCCAGCCACTGGATATCGCATTATCATGATGCACAAGCGGCTCCCTAGCCCAATCTAGCTAGCTTTGCCTCTCTAGAAAAAAATAAAGTACAGTTATGCTTTTTGGGGATAACCGTACTCTGCATTAATTATGCGAAGAAATTCGCTAATGACGCACCACTTTTACACAAATGGTACAAACTGACCTTGATTAAATATCCAAGTCAGTCAGGTTAAGGCGAGAGCCGTACGTTTCGATGAATTCGCGACGAGGCCCAACGCGATCGCCCATGAGTACTGTAAAGACGCGATCGGCTTCAGCCGCGTCCTCAATCTCGACCCGCTTCAAGGTGCGAGTTGCAGGATTCATCGTGGTTTCCCACAGTTGTGCTGGCATCATTTCACCCAACCCTTTGAAACGTTGGATCGTGTAGTTGGCATTAGCGGGAAACTCATGTTGGATGAGGTTCGTGAGTTCGCGATCGCTATAGCAATAGTAGTGACTGCGCCCTCGCTCCACTTTATACAGTGGAGGACAAGCAATATAAATGTAACCCTGATCGACAAGCGCCCGTTGATAGCGATAGAAGAACGTCAGCAACAGCGTGCGGATGTGTGCTCCATCCACATCAGCATCAGTCATAATCACGATGCGGTGGTAGCGCAACCCAGAAGGGTCGAACTCCTCACCTTTGATGCCCAAACCAAGGGCTGTAATTAACGCCTGAATTTCTGCATTCTTGTAGATTTTGGCGTCGTCGGTTTTCTCAATATTGAGGATTTTTCCCCGCAACGGCAGAATTGCTTGGAATTGCCTGTCTCTGCCTTGCTTAGCTGAGCCGCCTGCGGAATCCCCTTCTACGATGAAGATTTCCGATTCTGCGGGGTCTCTAGAACTACAATCGGCTAACTTACCCGGTAAAGGTGAAGATTCCAAAACCGACTTGCGTCGGACTAAATCACGGGCACGACGGGCGGCTTCTGCGGCTTTAAATGCTTGGATGGCTTTGTCTAAAACAGCGTCTGCCACACCGGGGCGGAACTCTAGGTATTCTGTTAATACCTCGCCTACCAGGGATTCAACAATTCCCCTTACTTCTGTATTCCCTAATTTCGTCTTGGTTTGACCTTCAAATTCCGGATCGGGAACTTTTACGGAAATAACCCCTGTTAACCCCTCCCGGACGTTCTCCCCGCCGAGGTTCGCCTCATTATCTTTGAGTTTGTTCCGCTTGCGGGCGATCGCATTCATCGTTCGTGTCAACACCGCCTTTAGCCCCTCCAAATGGGTGCCACCATCAATGGTACGGATGTTGTTGGCAAAGCCTAATAAATTATCGCTGTAGGCATCGACGCACCACTGCAAAGCCACTTCAATTTGGGTTCCGTTGCGTTCCCCTTGGATATAAATGATTTCTTCGTGCAACGGCTCCTTCTCTCGGTTCATGTAGGCGACATATTCCTGAATGCCACCCTCATAGTGGTAGGTTTCTACTCGTGGTTGTGCCTGTCGCTGGTCGGTAAAGGTAATCCTAACACCCGCATTCAGGTACGCCAGTTCTCGCAGACGCCCCGCTAGGGTAGTGTAATCAAACTCAATGCCCGTCGTGAAGATTTGCGTGTCAGGCATGAAGCTAACTGACGTACCCGTTCGATTTTCTTTTTCCTGATTGGGCTTGGCTGTCAGTTGAGTAACGGCGATGCCTCGTTCATAGCGCTGGGTGTGTACTTTTTTCTCGCGCCAAACTGTCACCTCTACCCATTCAGACAGGGCGTTAACCACAGAAACCCCGACGCCGTGCAACCCTCCAGACACCTTATAGCCGCCGCCCCCAAACTTCCCCCCGGCGTGAAGTACCGTCATCACCGTTTCTATTCCCGATTTACCCGTCTTGGCAACGATGCCGGTAGGAATGCCTCGTCCGTCATCGGTAACGGTAACAGAACCATCGGCATTGATATCAACTTCTATATGAGTGCAATAACCAGCCAGAGCCTCATCAATGGAGTTGTCTACTACCTCGTACACTAAATGGTGGAGTCCCCTTGGGCCAGTAGAACCAATGTACATCCCTGGGCGTTTTCGCACCGCTTCGAGACCTTCCAGAACTTGAATCTGATCGGCACTGTAACTACTCGTCATTTAAGGGATTCTCCAATATAAAGCTTTGAGCCTTTGTGGTTTTCAAAAATGGAAAAACACTCTAAAATCCTAACACAAAAGGCTTGTAGGCTGCCACAGCCCAGTTTCAAGGGCTTTTTATAGAGGGGATGCATTATGTAGAAATTGCCAGGACTGCAAATGGTCTCTATGCGCCATCTCATGAGCCATCTTTTTGTTGTAACTTAGTACTATAGTTTCATAGCTAAATGAGCAAAAAAGTGATAAGAGGACTTTAATTAGATACATACGCCCATTCAGCTGACAAGAAATACTCTAAAGGTGAAAAAGGGTTAGAACAGAAACTTGGACTATCTCAAGCATTCATTTAGTTGATAGATAGGGATGGAGTTTTTCAATAGTCAGCAATTTGGTTTGATTACGATTTGCGGTGCGACAGCGACGGGTAAGTCAGGGCTGGCTTTAACATTAGCGCAACGACTGAATTCGGTGATTCTCAGTGCCGATTCGCGTCAGGTTTACCGGGAGTTTGACATTGGTACGGCAAAACCTTCATCTGTGGAACAACGGCAAATCCCTCATTATCTAATCGATATCTGTGAGCCAACACAGACAATGACTGTGGCAGACTACCAGTTGCAAGCTCAGGAATTGATTGCTAAATTTCAGGGACAGGGAACTATTCCGTTATTAGTTGGGGGTACAGGTTTATACCTTCGTGCAGTAGTGCAAGGGATGAAGATTCCTAGAGTTGCGCCCCACAGTGAATTGCGATCGCAACTTTCCTCCCTCGGTCAAACTCAACTTTATCAATTCCTGCAACACGTTGACCCATCTGCTGCTCAAAAGATTCACGCAAATGATGAGGTGAGGACATTACGCGCACTAGAAGTATTTTACGTCACAGGTCGCCCAATTTCCGAGCAGCAGGGCGAGAATCCTCCTAACTATCCTATTCTTCAGATTGGTTTGGAATGTCGCGACGTTGATATCCTTACTCATCGTATTGCTAAGCGTACTGAGCAAATGATTGCCGTAGGTTGGGAAGCGGAGGTGAAAGCGTTGTGTGAGAAATATGGTGCTGATTTACCATTGCTGGATACACTGGGATACCGAGAGATGAAGCAATATCTCGCGGGCGATATCTCGCTGGATGAAGCGAAAGAATTAACCGTTTTGCACACTCGCCAATTTGCCAAGCGACAACGCACTTGGTTTCGAGCTTATCCAGATATTGACTGGTTTGATGCAGATAGTCCTGATTTGTTGGAGAAGGTGTGGCAGCGAGTTGAGGTGTTTATAAAAACTCTTAAGTGAGGGTGTCTGGATTGATACCCAAAGCCCGTAGTTGTTCTGCTAGTAGTTGGGCGCGTTGTTCAGCTTGTTGGGCACGTTGCTGTTGCTGTTCTTTCTCCAAGCGTTCCTGTTCAGCCAATTGTTCAGCTTGCTTGGCACGTTCATCGCCAGTGAGGAGAACACTCCCATCTTGGTAGCACCAACGCAGCCAAACATCCTGCCTGCCTTCAAATTCACCCTCCCACAAAGTTAAACCCAATCCAACTTGCTCTAACCAGGTTGCTGAAGTTTCAGCGTAACGCATTCCTCGGAGTTCGTGAACGCGGAGTACTGGCTGTCCTAATTGGTGAGTAGGGTCATATACGATGTAATAACTCACCCGCATATGTTCATATATTTTGAGTTTGTTCCCCAGTTCATCCCCTACTTTGTTAGAGACAATTTCAATCACAACTTCTGGAGGTTTGCCAAATCTCCAAACTAGGTAAGAACGGTTTTGCTTATCCCACCAATTTTCAGGGACTTGGACATCAAAGCTGAGAAAGACATCGGGTACAATAGCGGGTTTACCGTCTGTATGGTAAATGCCGACATTGGCTTCTGCTAAAAAAGCCGACTCCTGCCAGGAACTGTAAAGAGAGCCAACTAAGAGGCGTTGTTGTTTGGCAGAGGCGAAATTATCTACAGGCGTGTCGTCTTCGGTGACTAGACTGTTGGCGTCTGGTACGTAGTAATCATCACATATCAAAGGTTGCTGAACCATGAGTTTATGCCCCGTTGGAAGCGCTATTTCCAGGTTAGTTGATTGGAGTTGAGAGGCACGATTGCGTCCATCTGCGGTTCCCATACAAAAGCAATTCGCTTCGTGATCGCACAGCTTCTTCCACTCCCTTCTAGGGAATGATTGACGAGGTCTATAGTCATCGCTTTACTACAAATTGCGATTAGAATCAATATCCACTGTACCTGTCTTTACTGGCAAAGCGGATGAAACAATGCAAACATCCTGCGGACGCACCTCGCTAACGCACTGGGATTCATTGGATTGAGCCAGACATCCGCCATACTGAGGGGTAGAATTACAGCCCCAAGCATCATGGGAAGAATTGATATGTCTCAGTTTGTTGTACCTGAGAAAACCCTAACCTTTGAAGAATATCGGTTCTACCAGGGAGAGCCGGATGTCCTCTATGAACTATTCCGGGGACATTTAATACAAATGGCGACGCCAACCGCTTTACATACAAGAATTTGCGATTTTCTCGTCTACCAACTCAAGTTTTACTCCGTCCGTCAAAATTTACCCCTGATTGCAATTAGCCCTGTTGGAGTTAGAACTGAAGTTGATACATCTCGCATTCCAGATGTTGTAGTTTGCACATCAACTCTGTGGGAACAACTTTGTGCTAGACCTGGAGCTGGTATCTTGGACTTTGGAGAAGTGCCGCATCTAGTGGTTGAAGTTACCAGTGATAATTGGCGAGAAGACTACATTCGCAAACGAGCAGAATACGCCTTGGTTAATATCCCTGAATATTGGATAGTAGACTCCAATAAAGAGCGAGTTTGGGTCTTGAGCCATCCCGAAGGTGAAGAGGGCTATCAACGGGTAGAATTTACTCGTGGGAAACACTTGAAGTCTGAGCAGTTTCCTGAATTAGAAGTATCTGTCGATACACTCCTTTCTCCCCCTGTGGTAGAGGACTTAATCAGGGAAGAACAAGCGCAACGACGCCAACTTGAGCAACGTGCCGAACGCTTAGCGGCGCGATTGCGGGAAATGGGAGTAGACCCAGATGCTATTTAGATTATTGACCTAGTACTATAAGAAGTTATGGCAATGTTGCTACAAAGCCCAAGAAAAGCGATCGCCTACAGCACACTTACGCGATCGCAACTTGCATTCCTTGGTTACACCTAATGTTACACCTTTATGCAGCCAATGCTCCACCCATCATTAGCTAACCAAAAAGTGTGTTCCTGTTGCCAAAACCTAAGCTGCCAAAGAAAATCGTAACTTCCTGCTGTATCAGCTCTAGGTTACTTTTTTAGCGATGTCTCACTGCAAGGCTTATCAATGGGCGAAGTTGGTAAAATTGCTTTATTAATTTCAATAATACTCAATTTCTTTATTTTAGGCTTAGCAAGTGTTTGGGTTTACTCCCAAGGTGGAATTTCTTATATAATCCGTAAAATTGCATCTTTGCAACGTGCTGAACTAAGAGCTAATTCTATGTATGACAGCCCTTACTATTGGGATAAGAAAACTCATTTTGAAACTCTGCCTAAATCTGAATCAGACGTTGTTTTTTTAGGAGACAGCATCACGGACTGCTGTGAATGGCAAGAATTATTTAGAGGCGTCTCAATTAAAAATCGTGGAATTTCAGGCGATACAACCAATGGCATTTTAAATCGGTTAGATGAAGTGGTTCAAGCTAAGCCTAAAAAGGTTTTTATCATGATTGGAATCAATGATATTAACCAAGGGAAAACCGTATCCGACATCTTCCAAAATTATTGGACAATTTTAAAATATTTTAAAGAAAAAACACCCTTAACTAAGGTTTTCGTTCAGAGTCTATTGCCTGTTAATAATCAGCTATTTCCCAATTACCAAACTAACCATAAAGTAATACAATTAAATACTAAAATTAAAGAGTTAGCCCAAGAATGGTCGTTTCAATACGTCGATTTATTTTCTGCATTCTCGGATAAGGATAAGGATAATGGATTAAATCCTCACTACACAACGGATGGCATACATTTGAATGGACGAGGCTATTTAGTGTGGAAGGGAATGATTGAGGAAGATGTAATCAATTAAAAGATTTATTAAAAATGATGGTAGGCACGGGTAAACGAAAGGTGATAAGGGAGGCAGAGAGCCGCCTCCCTAACGAACAAACGAGTGTCAATCAGCCTTTCTACTTAGAGATTGTTGGGCTTGAATTATGGCTTGCCGGAAGCCCAAGACAACTAAAATATTAGCAAGGGTTAAGAAAAACTCAGCACTACCATGTAGCCAATCTACATTAGCTAACGCTTTCCCATAAACCACTTTGGCATATATTCCTGCTGGGATGGTCACGGCAACAAATACAAGGGTCATGTAGAAGCCAATTAGTGCTAAGCGGGGGGCTTTGCCCGAACGAGTAAAAAACCACAAAAATCCTAAGTAAGGAAATAGAGAGAGTGCAAATAAGGTGTCTTTAGAAATCATTTCTTTCAGGATTCAGGAAGCAAAATTTTATTTACTTAGACGGTGTATTGCAAGCCAATATTAAAAGTTTCTTTTGATAAGGACTAGCATCGAGCCAAGCTTCGTTATTTTGTTCGGTGTACGATACCTGTGTAGATGATACAAAAATTCCGAATCGTAATGATCGAAACTGATGAGTTTGGCAATTTCCCTCTACCCGACCGTAGCTAGCATCAGGATTCACTAAATCAAAAATTACCAAATCTCCGTTTCTGAGGATACCGTTAATGTTAATGAAGGCTGGCTCATTAAAACCTTCATCAGGGCTTACCGTATCCGGTACGGCTTGCCAAGATGCATTCTTAATTTCTGCTGTTTTTTCTACTCGCTCAGGACTAGCCGATGGTGCTGCAAGGAGGTAGGCAGCACTCAGAAAAGCGATGGAGGTTTTCACGAGTTTTGCTCCCTAGGGAAAGAGAGATTTTCATACTTCATCCTTCAGCCTTAAATCAGATTTAGCCGTTCTTAGTTTAGGATTGGACTCAGGCTTTTGGGCAGAACGCCATATCAACCAAGCCGCCGCACAGAGGGTGATGTTTCCCAATACCGTCATGGATGCCTGAAGTGTAACCAGCCACTCTAATGATTCAGGATTATCAAAAAAATGCCAGGTGCAGGCACACATGGCACTAATCAGTGCGGGTAACATGGCGAAGGATAATGCCCACCAAGTGCGATCGCGCTTGATTTCGCCGTAAGTCCAGATGAGCCAAATAGCGGCAATCCATTCGATGACGCTGGAAACGTGAATAATCCAGGTAGGAATTGAGAGAGCGTGCATGGGGGACAGATGTATGGTGAGGAATGATTTGTCGATTGCCAAGTAATGGCGCTCAGTGACAAACAGCTATTTACCTTGACAGAGTAGTACTAATTTTCACCTATCTCAATCTTTCCAGGTTTAATTTAGGATTGAGCCAAGAGGCTTTATCGTTGTAAACGTTAAATAGGGAAACCCCTATCTACCAAGAAGTTCTTTCAAGAGCGATACTGGGTTTTGAGCAAATCTCAATCGGAGGACACAACGGACATCTATGACTACCCAAGAGCCAAACCCTGAAATGCTCTCCACCGAAACCTTATCAACGGAAGAGATCGTTGCTACTGAGTTAGTGGAGGATTGCACTACCGTTGACCATGTGGAAATCATCGAAACGGTGATTTCCAGCCTGGATCAAGATGAAACGGCGATGGTAAGCCATAACGAAGACGGCTACATGTGGAAGTTCAAATACGGTAGCGTAGAAGTGTTTGTACAACTCACCGGTTCCACCGATGATGACAGCTTTATGGTTTGGTCGTCAGTGCTTCGGCTTCCTGCCAAGAATGAAGCGGAGTTAATGCGTAAACTGCTAGAAATGAACTGGTCGGATACGTTTGAAAGCCGTTTCGCGATTTGCGATGACCAAGTGGTGGTGTTGTCGTCACGGACGGTTGCAGAGTTATCTCCTGGAGAAATTTCTCGTGCCATTACTGTTGTCGCCACCATTGCCGATGATAACGATGACGCCTTACAGGCTGAGTTTGGCGCAGCCTAGAGGTTTTTGTAATTAACTGTCAGCCTGAGCGTGCAATTTCAGAACTGGGGGATGCATCAGCCCATTTCAATCCAAAATCCCAAATCATCGTGGCGTTTTATTCCCCTACTGCAAGCGTCGGGACAGGTTCAGATGGCCATCGACCGTTGGCTTTTGGAGCAGCACCAAGCGGGAAAGCAGCCTTCAGTGTTGCGATTTTACACTTGGGCCTCACCAACGATTTCATTAGGGTATCATCAGCGCCGATGGCCTACCTCCTGGCAGCAGCTGACTTGGGCTGAAGAACCCGTTGCTCTCGTACGGCGTCCGACTGGAGGAAGAGCTGTATTGCATCAGGGAGATCTAACGTATATGGTGGTCACGTCTGGGCTGACGGGCAGGCGTCTTGATATCTATAAAACGATTTGTGAGTTTTTGATTCAGGGCTGGCGCTCTCTGGGTATCACTCTGCACTATGGTTCCTCTGAGCGAGACTATGCTCACAATCCCAACTGTTTTGCTACGGCGACCGGTGCTGATTTAGTCTCAGCTCAAGGCCATAAACTGATCGGGAGTGCCCAGCTGCAACGGGGAACTACAATTTTGCATCATGGTTCGATACGTTTGTCAAGAGATACTGGATTGTTTACTCAAGTGTTTGGTGAACCAGCACCACCGCTTGTTGAACTGCCTATTCAGCAGACGGAAGACGGCCTCATTCAAACTGTAGTCAACGCCCTCATAGAGGCGGCTTGTCAGTGTTTCGACATTGAGTTAGTGACCCAGCCGTTATCCGAGGCTGAGTGGCAGGAAATTCTCGCCCAGCCCCCTCTAGCCATTAGGTAAATCGGCTACTAGACCAGCTCGGCAGCAATAACCCACCAGCAAAAACTCTCCCCCTGCTCAACGGCAAATCTTAAAAACTCCTGGTGTTTATCCTAGATGAATGCGATCGCCTTGGAGTCCAAGAAATTTTAGTAATGCTGATCACAAACGCGAAAATAGTCCTAACTTCCTTAGGTTACGAACTTGATTGCCGCCGCGAGGTTTTTGGTTATTTAAGAGATTCATCAGATTTGCTCTCTCAGCCTGATGAGCTGCATCTGCGGATGATTGAGGACGGCTACCTATACCTAAAGGCACTTCTAAATTCCCAAGAGGTTTGGCAAGCTCGCCAGGAAATTGCCGATTGTTTAGCCGCCGAAGGGTCTCTAGAACCTGGCTCTCCTATTCTGGATTGCATTGCTAAAACCGGATTGAGGATGAGTTTCCGACCTGATCTAGCAGATATGAGTCCAACATTAAAAAAACTGCTTTATTCAGGACGGATGATCGAATTTTTTGAAGTTTTTTTAGGCGGAAATGTTCGGCATTTCGATTACACCTGGTTGAGGGCTGTAGCCCCTGGACGAGGGACTTATCCTCATTGCGATATCGTGTACATGGGACGGGGAACTGACAAACTTTATACGGCTTGGACTCCCCTAGGAGACGTTTCCTGGTCTTCAGGAGGACTGATGATTTTGGAAAACTCCCATCGCCTAGACAATATCAAAAACAGCTACGGGCAGAAGGATGTAGATAGCTACTGTGCCAATAGAAAGACAGCCCATCTGTATGCTGACAATCAAAAATGGTGGGATGGGGCACTCTCTAAAAATCCAGTTTCCTTGCGCTCCAAATACGGAGGACGCTGGCTGAGTACCGAATTCCAAGCCGGAGACATCCTCATCTTCAGTATGTTTACCATACATGGCAGTCTCGATAATCACTCTCCTTCAATTCGACTCTCCTCGGATAGTCGCTATCAGCTAGCGTCAGAACCAGTAGATCAAAGGTGGGTAGGGAGGAACCCCGTTGGTCACTCCGTCGCTGGTAAGCGGGGTCGGATCTGCTAGTGCAACATGACGAAATAACTGTTGGTAGCCGGTAAATCAGCATCTCTTCTTATAATTTCCCTTTATAGATAGAGTCAGGAGGCTTGATTAGTTGGCTCTTGACTGGTTCACACTCTTTGTTTCAATATTTTAAGAAATGTTAAGCTTTTTTAAGAAAAGCTGTAGTTCTGTTGTACTACATTGCAACAGCATAGGGTTAATTCGGTTAAAAAGCGCAATCTATTAACCGATGAACAACAGTTGATGTTTTCCTGGGCGTTGAGCAGGAGTGTTTTTTAATTAAGTAGGGCAAATCGATGAAGGTTAGTGAACTGCTAAGGCGATATGCTGCGGGAGAAAGAGACTTTCAACAAGCGTACTTGCATCAAGCCGACCTGACTGGGGTCAACCTAAGAGGGGTAAACCTGAGTGGAGCCATCTTGGGTCAAGCTAAGCTGAGTGGAGCCATTTTGGAGGCAGCAAACCTAAAAGCAACGAACCTGCGAGAGGCCGACTTGAGCGGAGCCGATCTCACAGGTGCAATTTTGGTTGAGGCAGACCTATGCAGCGCCAACTTACTGAGGGCAAGATTACTCAACGCTAACCTGCTGGGAGCAAGGCTGAATGGTGCTAACCTTCAGGAAACGGAATTGTGGAATGCCTATCTTCTGGCTGGAGCAGAATTTGATAACCTCCGGATGTAAACAAATCCAAAATGGTATTAGCTAGCTGCCGTCCAAAACGGATAATCTGTGTACCCTTTTTCCCCACCGCCATAGAAAGTTGCTGGATCTGGCGGATTGAAAGGCCCATTCAAAGCAAATCGCTGTGGCAAATCTGGATTTGCTAAAAATAGCGTGCCAAATGAAACTAAATCCGCTTCTCCCTGCGCTAATACGGCATTAGCTCGATCGCGGTTATAACCGCCATTGACCATTAATGTGCCTGTAAAGCGGTCGCGTAGAGGACTAGTTGGTACCTCAGTCCCACCATGCCTGAGATCGGCTTCGTTCGCCTCAATAATGTGCAGATAAGCCAACCCAAAGCGATTCAACGCCTCAGTTACATAACTGAACGTCGCTAGAGGATTAGAATCGTGCATATCATTAAACGTTCCACTGGGGGAAAGGCGTACTCCGACTCGATGGGCGCCCCATACTCCAGTTACCGCTTCCGTCACTTCTAGCAACAGTCGAGCACGATTTTCAAGGGAACCGCCATACTCATCGGTACGGTGATTGGTGCCATCTCGCAGAAACTGGTCTAACAAATAGCCATTGGCTCCATGAACCTCCACCCCATCAAATCCAGCTTGGAGGGCATTTTCTGCCCCCTGACGGTACTGTTCAATAATTTCTGGAATTTCAGGGGTTTCTAAAGCACGAGGAGTAACAAAGGGTTTTGGCCCCTCGTAGGTTGAAGCTTCACCTTTGGGTGCGATCGCCGAAGGCGCCACAGGTAACGCTCCATCGGGTTGCAAGTCGGGGTGGGAAATTCGTCCTACATGCCACAGTTGCAGGAATATTCTCCCTCCCTGTTGATGCACGGCATCTGTCACCAACTTCCAACCTTCCACCTGTTGGGCTGAATGAATCCCTGGTGTGCTGGGATAACCTTGACCTTGGGGAGACACTTGGGTGGCTTCTGCGATGATGAGTCCTGCTGAAGCGCGTTGGGCGTAATAGGTGGCGTTGAGGGGTCCTGGAACATTGCCTTTGCCTGCGCGATTGCGAGTTAAAGGAGCCATGACTAGGCGGTTTGGCAGTTCTAGGTTACCGAGTTTGTAGGGAGTAAGTAAATTGATGTCCAAATTCATGGGTGGAATTGATCAAAAGTTTGTTAGGTTGCAAGAAAACGAACCACTCCAGGCGCAGAGCGCGCGGAGGAGAGGAAGGGAGAGAAGAGAAGGGGGAGAGAAGGACGGAGGTTTTTATTTCTAGCGTTGCACGGTTGTCGCTGACTGGTTAAATAGCAATGTCCGTGATTTTTCAATATCTAGCGCTTGATTTTTGAAGGCTTCTGCTTTCTGGTAGGCACGAATGGTTGACGGACGCGATTGAATTGTCTCGAACCAGCGCTTTAAGTTGGGAAAATCTTCTAGCTTCTGTCCTTGGTTTTCGTGCGGCACAATCCAGGGATAGGCGGCAATATCGGCTATTGAATAATTACCAGCCACAAACTCTCGATCTGCTAATCGCTGATTTAGCACGGCATACAAACGCCCCGTTTCATTCACATAGCGGTTAATGGCATAGGGAATCTTTTCGGGTGCATATTGGCTGAAGTGGTGATTTTGCCCTGCCATTGGGCCTAGACCTGCCATCTGCCAAAATAACCATTGGAGGACTTCAACCCGTTCGCGCAAATCACTAGGAATCAGTTTCCCGGTTTTTTCTGCTAAATACAGTAAGATTGCACCCGATTCAAAGATTGAAATTGGCTCTCCACCATCAACAGGTTCGCGGTCAATAATGGCAGGGATGCGATTGTTGGGGGCAATCTTGAGAAAGTCGGGTTTAAATTGATCGCCAGCACCAATATTAACGGGAATTATGGTGTAAGGCAGGCCAACTTCCTCCAGGAACATGGTAATTTTATGACCGTTGGGTGTTGTCCAGTAGTAAAGTTCAATCATGATAGTTTCTCCTGATTTTGTAAGTATTGGTTCAATGAATTTGCTAGCTTATTTCACTTGGGATTTGCTTTAAGTCCTGCTTCTTCCGATACGCCTAAAGCGAGTCCCGTCCAATCGATATCTCCCCTTCCCTTAGCGATGGCGGAAATTAAACGATCGCGCACTAAGCTAGCTACTGGCATTGGCATCTGACTTTCCTTCGCCGTCTGCAACGCCAATTCAATATCTTTTAATCCCAAAGCCAGTTTGAAGCCTGCTGGTTCATACTGCTCTTGAGCAATCATGCGTCCGTAGTTTTGATAAATGGGACAGGCAAAGAGGGTTTGACCAAACAGCTCAGCAACCTGAGTTCGGTCAATTCCATTCTTTTGGGCTAAGGTAAAGGCTTCTGCCATTGCTTCGATCGCTGAAATAATCAGAAAGTTACCTGAAAGCTTGACGACATTGGCAGCGCTAATCTGCTCGCCGAAATCAAAAACCTTCTGCCCTAGTACATTCAGCAGTGGCAGCACTCTCTCTTTCGCCGCTCCATTTCCTGACAGGCAAATCCACAACTTCCTGGCGGCGGCTGCATCCGGTCGCCCAAATACGGGTGCTGCCAAGTAATGAGTGCCTTTTTGTTCGTGCTGTTGGGCCAGGTTCTGAGCCGTAGTGGGTGAAATGGTACTCATTGAGATATGAATTCCACCATTACCGAGTTTTTCCAGGATGCCGTTTTCACCCAAGACAACGTCTGCTAAAGCCTGATCATTTGCCAGCATTGAAATTACAATGCCTCCGGGTTCAACTACATCAGCTGGACTCTTGCCTAATTCCGCTCCCTTGTCTACCAGAGGTTGAGCTTTCTGAGCCGTTCGGTTATAGACCTGAAGCTTATAGCCAGACTCAACGAGGTTTGTCGCGATGGGCAAACCCATATTGCCGAGTCCGATAAAGCCAACAACATTATTCACTGGTTCTTCTCCTGATGTTCTGCTTTAAGGCATCAATATCGAGTCAACTTCGTAGAGCATTTCGTAAATTCATAGCGAAGGGAACCAGGCTTGAATGAAACGCAAAGAACGCAACGTTTCGCTATCAATTTGTGAAATCCTGTACTTAGTCATGATCGCTTTCCTCTCATCCCCGTGAAATCTGCTATAAGCTGGAGATGACCGTTTTGATCTCAGCCTGCCTACCGGCTAAATAATCGACCGAACCACGCCGCCATCTACCCTCAAGGCGGCGCCATTGGTGGCTGAAGCAAGAGGACTGCACAGATAGACCACCATCGCGGCTACCTCTTCGGTTGTGGCAAAGCGCTTGAGTAGTGAAGTCGGACGAAGGGATTGGAAGAACTCGGTTTCAACTGTAGCAACATCCACGCTGCGCTCTTTCGCCATCTGCTCCAAAAAACCCTCAACACCCTCTGAACGTGTGGGGCCAGGGAGAACTGCATTGACGGTGACACCTGTGCCAGCCGTTGTTTCTGCCAAACCTCGTGAAATGGCGAGTTGAGCTGTCTTGGTCATGCCGTAATGAATCATTTCGACCGGAATCTGAACCGCAGATTCACTGGAAATAAAAATTACCCTCCCCCAGTTACGTTCCTGCATACCGGGAAGGTAATGGCGACTTAAGCGTACTCCGCTCAACACGTTAGCTTCAAAGATGTTGAACCAATCCTCATCCGAAAGGTCGGAGAACGCTTTTGGCTCGTACAGTCCAAGATTATTGACTAAAATGTCGATGGTCGGAACTTGCCGAAACAGTTGCTCTGTACCCTCTCGTGTCGCTAGATCAGCCACGACTCCCGAAATTTTAGCGCTGGGGTTGCTTTGCTGAATTTTGTCGATCGCTTGGGTGAGTCGCTGTTCAGACCGACCAGTAATCACAACAGATGCACCCTCTTGAGTTAACCCTTGGGCGATCGCCAAGCCGATTCCTGCTGTCGAGCCGCTTACCAGTGCTGACTTATCCTGTAATTTTAAGTCCATGGCGCTTAATCCTGTGCGTCCAAAACTAATGGATTGGCTTTGAGCTAACAAACCAAACGTCTCCACCGAGCAACCAGTAATCAGGTGGACACCCACTTCCTAGGAAAAGAGCAGGGGGGGCTGGGGAAGCTGGGGGAGAAAATTTTCATGCGTCCTGGTGTACCCAGTTCATGAGCAACTACTTACCAGGGAATAACAGTTCTATCCCGCAAAAACTTGCCCGTTAAGTCGGCAGGAGCTTCTGTCGCCAACCATGTTACTGTGTCTGCTCCCTGTTCAACTGATCGCGAAGCATTGGAGCCACCCATATCTGTGCGAACCCAACCCGGACAAATAGAGTTGACAGCAATGTGTTTATCCTTGAGCGCTGCTGCCATCATGCCTGTAACGGCATTTAGGGCCGTTTTTGAGAGGGAATAGGCCGGTGCCCAATCACCCATATCTGTTAGTTGACCGCCACCACTAGAGACATTGATCACTTTCCCTGCATTGCTCTTGGCGAGGAGCGGTACTAGCTTTTGAATTAAGCGGAGTGGCCCCAGTGTATTGGTTTGCAGGGTTTGTACAATGACTCCTGGTTCCACCTCAAGTACAGAGGCATTGGGTGCATCTAAGAGGATACCCGCATTGTTAACTAGCACGTCCAGATGGTCAGTCCGGGATTCTAGTTCCGTTACTAAGCGATCGATACTGCTTTCATCTGTGACATCAAGTTGCAGGAGTTCAACCTTGAGCCCCTCCTGCTGCAACGCTTGGGATGCCTCTTCTCCACGCTGGCGATCTGCCGAAGGCGGCAGCGCTTCGCTATCGCGAGCGGTCAGAAATACGCGAAATCCGGCTGTTGCAAGCTGCCTGACAATTTCTAGACCAATTCCTTTGTTGGCTCCCGTCACTAAGGCAATTTCTTCAGTTGTCATAACTCAACAACCTCAATGAGTTTTGATGCTTCTTAGAACCTACCTTACGGAAAGCGGCGGCAAGCACACTTCCTTCTATGGGTTAGAAAGTTCTTCCATCCGCCGCTTGGTTCATGGTTCATGGCTCATCGTTCATGGTAGTGAACAATCAACAATAAACCGCGAACCCAGGTATCAGAAAGCGTGGGAGATACTCACAGGTACTTTTCCAATGTCCGATCCAAAGTGGTTTTGGGTACCGCGCCCACCACGGTATCTACTTGCCGTCCTCCTTTGAACACGAGCAAGGTGGGAATGCTGCGAATCCCATACTGGCTGGCAATACCGGGATTCTGATCTGTGTCGAGTTTCACCACCTTGACCTGTCCTACATACTGGGTAGCTACCTCATCCACCACTGGGGCTACCATCCGGCAGGGACCACACCAAGGTGCCCAAAAGTCTACCAACACCGGAAGTTCACTTTCGAGGACTTCTTGCTTGAACGTCGCGTCTGTCACTTGGGTAACGGATGACATGATCGTCCTCCTGAATAATTTGATATTTCGAGAATCTCGAATAATTAAACTATAGTGCAGTTTATGCCATAATGCAACTATGAGACTGCTGTATCATCCCGACCCAAAAGATATCTCGTTACCAGGCGTGCTATATGCGCTAGGCGACCCGGTAAGACTTGAGATTGTTAGGCGGTTGGCAACGACAGGTGAGCAACCTTGTGCCGCTTTCGATTTAGCGATTGCAAAGTCTACCATGTCCCATCACTTTAAAGTGCTGCGAGAGTCGGGTGTCCTCTACTGTCGCAAAGAAGGAACGCAACACCTCAATTCACTGCGGCGTGAGGATTTAGATACCCTCTTTCCAGGGTTGTTGGATGCAGTTTTACAGAGCATGAACCAGAAAGCCCACGTCTGAGACAGCCTAGTGCAAGGCGGCGAAAGTTTCCCACCAGCTAGGTGAAAGGAGGGGGAGAAACGCCGACAAGAAAACTGGTGGATTATTTCTGCCAGTCTGCACTAGGAGCAATCGCCTGTTCATCCCTTCCTTAGACATATGCTTTTAGGATTTGCAACAAGATACGCTGACATCAGCCTAAAAGACAGACGTTTGCCAACATGCTACATATCGACGGCTCCTACGGTGAGGGTGGTGGTCAGATCTTACGGACTTCCCTGAGTTTGGCAGCTATTACAGGTCAACCTATCCGGATTGAGGGCATTCGGGCGGCTCGCAAAAAGCCTGGATTGGCGATTCAACACTTGACAGGTGTACAGGCAACCGCAGCAATCTGCAAAGCTCAGGTAAAAGGCGATGCAGTAGGTTCCATGACACTGGAATTTATTCCGGGTTGTCCACCTCAAGCTGGCTACTATACCTTTGATGTTGTTGAGACTACCGGCGCAGGCTCCGCAGGTGCCGTCACGCTGATTTTGCAAACGATTCTACTCCCACTTGCCTTCGCAACGGGTAACTCAGTGGTGACTCTCAAAGGAGGAACTCATGTGTCTTGGAGTCCACCAATTAGCTATATCGAACAAGTCTATGTACCCATTCTCAAACAGATGGGACTGCAAGCTGAGGTGCAGCTTCGAGCTTGGGGTTGGTATCCTCGTGGTGGCGGCGAGGTGGAATTGCGCGTTACTGGCAATGGGGACAGTGCTACCTCTTTTCTACAGGGTCTTCAGTTGCTAGAACGGGGAGACTTGCAGCAGGTGCGAGGTTTGACAGTCGTGACGGAACTTCCTTCTCATATCCCTCAACGGATGGCGATGCGAGCGGAGAATCTGTTAGAACAAGCTCATCTTAAGGCGCGGGTACACCCAAGGCGAGAACGGGGCGTAGGGCCGGGAGCTGGCATCTTTCTGACGGCTGAATACGAGCATAGTCGAGCTGGATTTGGTGCTGTGGGAGCCGTGGGATTGCCAGCCGAGCGGGTGGCGGAGATGGCGGTTCAAGAATTACTAGATTTTCATGGTAACGGGGCACCTGTCGATTCGTTCTTAGCCGATCAGTTACTCTTACCCATGGCGTTGGCATCAGCACCGAGTCAATACCGTGTGGCTGAAATTACCACTCACCTCACCACGAATGCTTGGGTAATCGAGCAATTTGGACTGGCTAAAGTCAGCATTGATGAAGAAGCTCAGCTCGTGACCGTTGTACCCCTATAGAGCTGAAATCCTTACCGGATGAGGAAGTGACAAGTTGAACAAGAGCTGAATACCACTTCTGCCCTCTGCCTCCTGCCTCCTGCCTCCTGCCTTCTGCCTCCTGCCTTCTGCTCTGGAGCCCTGGAGCCTTCGTCAAGCTCTCTCAAAGTATACCCACAGAGAATATAAGAGTTAGTGAAGTTACCTCGCTAATCCAGGCATTGACTAGCATTTGTGTCATCAATTAAGAGGGACATTTCGGGGCAACAAGAACTGGAAAGCCTTGTCTAACGAAGGGTTTAGACTGATTTCCCTCTTCGTTAAGACACTAGTTTTGATGACATAGCCGTCTCTTGCCATCTACTTATTGCTAGGCAATCCCTTCATAAAGTACACTATCCCTACCGAATTACCGTAGTTTAGAAGCTCAACCGTTAATTGTGTCGGTTGGGTCTAAAAAAGGCCATTGCGAGGTAGAAAAGAAAAAATGTTACAGGATTCCCAAGGACTAGACGTTTCTACAGATTCACCCGAAACCATCGCTGCCATTAATCGTTATACAGATCAGGCACTCGCCTACGGCAAGGATGCGGTAGCTATTTTTCAAGGAATTGCAGCTGATCCAGAATGTGCGATCGCCAATGCTCATGCCGCTGCACTGTACCTCTCGCAAGAAAGAACCCAGTCTCGCCGTCAAGCTTTGCCTTATCTGCAAGCGGCTAAACAGTACAAAGACAAAGCGACTGAACGGGAAAAGCTTTACATCTCAGCGGTTGAGACATGGGCGGCAGGCGCGATCGGTCAATCGCTTGCTTACCTCGAAATCCTGACCGAAAAGTTTCCTCGTGATGTGGTGGCAGTGCAGATGGGGCAGTACCACTACTTCTATCAAGGAAACCCAGAAGCACTACTTTCCATTGCCGAAAAAGTATTGCCGACTAACCGGGAAAATCACTACTTAAAGGGGATGATTGCCTTCGGTTTAGAGCAGTGCCATCGCCTGGAAGAGGCGGAAATGATGGGACGACTGGCAACCGAAATGAACCGCAATGACCCGTGGGCACACCATGCTGTTGCTCATGTGATGGAAATGCAGGGAAGACTGGAAGAGGGAATTGCTTGGATGGAAAGCCTCTCAGATGCTTGGGAGAACTGCAATTCTATGTTGTACACCCACAATTGGTGGCACGTCGCCTTATATTACCTAGAGCGACAAGATTTTCAGACAGTGCTTTCCCTCTACGATACTCACGTCTGGGGTCGGGCTTGGAAAGATTCGTCCAAAGACCCCATTGGTGCCATTTCCCTGCTGTTGCGGCTGGAATTGAGAGGGGTTGATGTAGGCGATTCCCTTCAGGATAGCTTCGCTTCACGCTGGCAAGAATTAGCCTCGCACCTGACGGCACGTATTCATGAACACGCTTTACCGTTTCAAGACTTGCATTACATTTACGCCTTTTCTAGGGCAGGCCAAACTGAACAAGTCACTGAAATGCTCTTGAGTATGCAAGCCTATGCCAAAACAGCTGATCCCTCGACTCAGAAGATATGGAATGAGGTTGCTGTACCAGCCGCGCGAGGCATGGCTGCCCATGCTCAAGGCAAATGGGAAAGAGCGATCGCCGAACTCGGTTCGATCCTATCCCGCCTGCACACCATCGGAGGTAGCCATGCTCAGCGAGACCTATTTGAGCAAATATATCTCGATGCTTGGCTGCGTGCTGAGCAGAACCATGAAGCACTAAAGCTCTTAGAAAAGCGCTTTAGTGCCGGTCGTTATATTCCTTTGCTTCAAGTTGCACCTGATGAGGTATCCAACTCCCAGGGACTCCTACACTTTCCCAATGGCAAGACAACGAGTGAACGAGTTACCCCTCTTTCTCCGGTAGGTAATGAAGCAAATGCCAATTTACAAATGAGGACGAGAATTACTATTGAGCCACATCAAGTAACGCCTTGGCTTGGAGGACTATCCCAGTCCCAAGGCTTAGCCCTGGCTAAAACTCACGTCCAGAACGTTGCCACGGGAGGACATCTGAGTGCCTAAGGCCATAAAATAACCCATCCCCCATCCCCCACGATTCAAGTGATCGCCCCGTAACCGGCTGCAACAGCCGCCTCGTACATCGTTGCGAGTTGAGCATAATCTTCAGATTGCACAGGAACATAGTGCTGAATGTGCGATCGCACCATGGCGGTTTGCAGTTCTGCATCCGGCTGACATAGTGCCGTCTGTAGAGAGTTAATCAAAGCCGAACCTAGTCGCTGTGCTGCAACCACAGGTGGCATTGGACAGGGGCCGATAGATTCAATAATTTGTAAATGAGGCGATAATTCAGGAAAGTCGCGCAATTCCTGCTCTAGTACCGTGCTATCAATCGCTGCACAATCGGCTTGTCCCTCAACTACGAGTCGGATGGAACGCTGATGCGAACCCGATGGAATTACTTTACTGAAGAAATTACTGGGGTATCCTCCCTGAATCAAGCGTTGGCGGACTAAGTTGTAACCACTGTTCGACCCTGGATCGTTATAGCACCAGGTTTTACCTGCTAACTCATCAAAGCTTTGGATGCCCCTCTGGACATTAACGATAATATCGGAGAAGTAAACAGGGCGATTGGCATAGCGGCTGGCTTGCATCACTGGAGCAACAAGCACTTGAAGTTGATCAGGGACGACTTGCTGACGCCGTGCTAAGGGTAAGCCACAGATAAAGGCAATATCTAGTTCATTTTGTAGCATCGTCGGGTCTTCTAGTGGGTCATAGTGGCTTTGCCTTAAGTGTGTTTCTACACCCAATACCCGACTTAAGTAGGCCCCAACTGCCTCATAGAACCCAAACATATTAGGGGCGAGATAAGAGACTAACCTGAGTTTCTTAGGGCGGCTCATCAAGAGGCTACTGCTATTTTTTCTTTTCCATCCTAAATCTTGACAATTAGGAAGTGAAGGATGTAGAAATTTGTTAATCATAATCTACAGTTAATCTGTCGGAATATAGTATTTACTGTTAAAATTCATTCAACCCATATTGGGAAAACCCTCAGCAACTTGATGGGGGAACAGATTTTTTTGCAATTAGGATGAGTGGAATGACTGCTTCTAGGCTTTTACCGACTAGCTCTATCGATTTCAAGCGAAGTCATTTTGCACGTCGCTCTCTACTTCCTGCAAGCCGAGACTATCTATGGCAAATTGAAACCGGGGTGGTTCGTAGCTTGACTGTGCTGGAAGATGGCACCAGTGTAACGCTGGGATTATGGGGAGCGGGAGATGTGGTAAGCCAGGTGCTATCCAAAACCGAGCCTTATCAAATGGAATGTCTCACGTCTGTAGAGGCGACTCGAATTCCTCTTGATCGCTGGCATTTAGTGAATGAAGTCCTTATTCGACATATTCAACAATACCAAGAGTTTTTAGAGATTTTGCACTATCGCTCTGTCGATGTTTCACTTCTACGATTGTTAAATTGGTTAGCCAAGAAGTTTGGTCAGGAAGTGCAAAAAGGACAACTGATAGACCTGCACTTAACTCATCAAGAAATTTCTGAAATCATTGGAACAACAAGAGTTACAGTGACTCGGCTGCTGAATGATTTTGAGAAGCAGGGAATAATTGAACGTCTTTCTCGTAAACGCATCATTTTACAGGAGAAGCAGCCTTTCTGGCACTACGAAATTTAGTAAAGCTGGCGGATATAGAAGAATAAACTTCAGTAAAACTCCCTTGAGGCAAAGCAAC
>DATNPV010000125.1:0-42810 GCA_036703055.1 Waterburya sp. | reverse complement strand
CCGTTCAGTGCAATTATCTGGATGTTGAAGCCGGACGAGACCTCTATCGAACCTATAATTCGATTCTCGCTATGCTTGTTAGCATGATTCACAACCCAGATAAATGGATAATCCCTCCTGATAAACACAAATAACCCCACTCTCCCCCTCCCCCACTCTCTAGTTCTCTGATGCCAGAAGCACATAGCCAAAGGCTTCTAACCCGGTCAGTGCCTGTGTGAGCATTTCAAATGCCTCATCCTCAGTTGTGGGCTCAGAGGTTATGGGATTGACAGGTCGTAGTTTCTGCCAACGCTTCACTAACGAGGGGATAGACTGGGCAGACTCTAACAAAGGAGGAAATAGACAAGCTGCAATTGTACTGTCTACTACGCTCGACTGACCTGCAATGGGTAGCTGTTTACTTAGTTCAAACGGATGAAGCTGAGTAATGCACCGGAAAAGTTCTTCTTTCATGGCAGGTGTTTTTAACTGCGGATGCAGGTACACCTGAGCCTTTTGCCAGTCCGAGGGTGTCCATTCCTCGACAGGCACGAAGGATTGAGCCTCGTTGGGATGTCCACACCAGAAATCCAATAGTCGGTGGATGGGATTTAAGAGTTCATATAAATGCAGCTGCTCTTCAATAGAAGTGTCTGGCAAGCTCATCGCCAAAAAAACGGGTAAATCCTCTGGCTCTTTGAATAAATCCATCAAGTTCCATTGCCTCCAATTCACCATGCTGATCAATTCCAAATCAGCCGCTCTCAGCGCCGAAAACATTTCCGGGATGGTGGAGCCTTTATCCCCCTGAAGTAAATAATTCGCTAAAATTGCCTGTGTATTGTTCTCGATTTGCGGCCCCCAAGCCTGCCTTTTGAGCAGAACTTGATCGTTTAGCGCTCTCATGACTTGATGAACCAGATCTACTTCTAGTTCTCCAGGATTCTCATCCATAAATCCCATCAGCTTAAAGGCAGCTTGCGCCCGAAAATAGGGGGCTCTGCCGATTAAACTATGTAAATTAGCCCGGATAATCCCCTCCGGCTTCAAAACGGATTGCATGGCTTGCAAGCCAATTTTGGGGTCAGGCAATAAGTAAAGAACATCATCACAATTAATGTAATCGAACTGTATGCCTAATTTGGGCAGTTCTTCAACTAATAAAACATGAAAGTCTGTATTGGTAAATCCATGATAATCTAGGCGTTTTCTCGCCAACTTAATTGATTCTTCTGATAAATCAATACCAATAACCTGAGCTCCAGGATTGGCTAAGGCAAGCGCCAAAGATTTATAGCCGCTACCGCATCCTGCATCTAAAATAACTTTGCCTTCTGTTTCGATGACTTTTTGGTTTCTTAAATAGTAAGAGGTAACCAAATTATGAATGTAGAGAAAACCAGCATCGTCTTTGGGAGAGGCTTCTAGGGGTTGTCTGGGATAAGGCCCTGTATCAAATTGTTTGCGAATTTTTTCTAATACTTCTGAGGACTTTTCATCCATTAGGGTTATCTCCTAGTCTAATTTCTAAAGAGGTGAGTGAGAATTGAGCCTATCAGAGTGGACACTCTACTTCAAGGATGCCCTTTTGTCGCTCCAGAGAAATCACCAGTACACTGAATTAACTGATCGCTTTGGGTTGTCGGTGGGGAGTTAACCTACGCTGTACTCCCTGAGGCGAAAAACCGTTATACTGGTGTTTAAGCGTAGTCGTTATGAGTTTATATAGTTATGTCCAATACCACCGTAGAAAATCTAGTAATCATCGGTTCTGGCCCTGCTGGTTATACGGCTGCCATCTATGCCGCACGGGCGAATCTTAAGCCTGTTCTGTTTGAAGGGTTTCAAGCGGGGGGAATTCCGGGGGGTCAACTGATGACCACGACGGAAGTGGAGAATTTTCCTGGCTTTCCCGAAGGCATTACCGGGCCGCAGCTGATGGAACGGATGAAAGCGCAGGCCGAACGCTGGGGGACGGAGTGCTATACCGAAGATGTCACCTTTGTTGATTTGAGTCAGCGTCCTTTTATTGTCCGTTCAGCGGAACGGGAAGTTAGAGCACACAGCCTTGTGATTGCCACAGGTGCCACAGCCAAGCGGTTAGGACTGCCCAGCGAAAACGTGTTCTGGAGTCGGGGGATTTCGGCTTGTGCGATTTGTGACGGTGCGACCCCTATTTTTCACGGTGCGGAACTGGCAGTGGTTGGAGGTGGTGACTCGGCGGCTGAAGAAGCGGTTTATTTAACAAAATACGGCGATCGCGTACACTTATTGGTGCGCCGCGACTACATGCGGGCAAGTAAAGCCATGCAAGACCGGGTGCTGAATAATCCTAGAATTACAATTCACTGGAACACTGAGCCACTGGATGTTTTCGGTGACAATGGCGGGATGAGTGGGCTCAAAGTCCGCGATACTAAGACGGGTGAAGAGCGTGACCTGCACGTTAAGGGGCTGTTTTACGCGATCGGGCATACACCCAATACCTCTCTGTTTAAGGGCCAGTTGGAACTGGATGAGGTGGGTTACATTGTCACCAAACCCGGTTCAGTGGAGACGAGTGTGGAAGGCGTCTATGCGGCTGGGGATGTTCAAGACCATGAATTTCGTCAGGCTATTACTGCGGCGGGAACAGGTTGTATGGCAGCGATGTTAGCCGAACGCTGGCTTTCGGTGAATCACTTAATTACCGAGTACCATCAGCAGATGCCTTCGTCGGAAACTCCACCCGAAGCTGAACTCACCGACCAGAAGACAAGTACAACACTCGAAGAGGTGTTCAATATCGACAACACGCGCCATGAGGGGGGCTATGCGCTGCGGAAGTTGTTCCATCAGAGCGATCGCGTAATTATGGTGAAGTATGTCTCACCCACCTGCGGGCCTTGTCGCACTTTGAAGCCAATTCTCAACAAAGTGGTGGATGAGTTTGAGGGCAAAATTCACTTTGTCGAAATTGATATTACTGAAGACCCAGATATTGCTGAGAACGCCCAAATTACTGGGACACCTACTGTGCAGTTCTTCAAGGACAAGGAATTAATACAGCAAGTTCTAGGTGTTAAGCCAAAGAGTGAGTATCGCCGGATAATTGAGAGTTATTTGCCAGCAGACGTTGCAGCGGCTAAATAACGTTAAGTCTTGGAGAAATAATCTGTCCAAATTAGCTGGATTCAACTGGAGAATTTTAATCGGTTGAATCCAGTTGTTTTAATGAGAATTGGCTAGCCTGAACTGTAGTTGGGTTTTCCACGTTTTGCAGTGGTAAGATCGAACCGAGTTCGCTTTCCTCTTGCACAATGGATTGGCAAAAATTTAGTCAGCAGCTTGTTAGGGTTTGTCTTGTTAGTCGATTTTTAACGAACCACAGAGACGCAGAGAACACGGAGGAGAGAGTTTTAGGGAGAGAGGTAGATGCCGTTTTTGGGATTGAGGGTGGTTTGCAGTTAGATGCTAGTTTCTCTGATTTGGGAGAGGCAATTGATGTCAGGTCAGAATTTGAGTCGTTTCAGTTAGTACTACAGCAGTTTGGAGGTAGGACAACTCGCACAAGGTTACTGCTGATGCAGTTATTGAATTTTGCAGTGGGTTGTCTGGAGTCCGATGAAGTTTACTGTGAAATTGGATGTTCTCAAGGGGCGATCGCAATTGCTGCTTTACTCGCTCATCCGGATTGTATGGCTTATGTGGTTGATGATTTTTCTAAGTATCCGGACTCAGAAGCCCTTTGGGATGAGCTAGTCGAGAGTTTATCGGCTTTTGAGTTGCAAGAACAAGTTCTGATCGGTAACCAATCGGTAGAGGCATTTTTCTTAGACCTGAAAGAGGCAGGTATTACCGATAAGATTGGTGTTTATTTTGACCAAGGGAGCCAAGACTATAGAACTCAATTGATGAGTTTGCTGTTGGCGAAATCGTTTCTTTCGGACACGGCCTTAATTGTCTTGGGTCAAACTAATTTAACCAGTGTTCAGCAGGCGGTAAAAGATTTTATAACGACTCATCCCGGTTGTCAGTTACTGTTGAATGTACCCCAAGCTAGTGAGTTGAATGGCTTTTCGATTCTGAGTTGGGGGATGAGCGCTTCGCACTTAGCGAGTGATGTAGTTGAAAGTTTATCTAAATTCAGTACTTATTTTCAGCCTGAACCCCAATCAAATACAGCAACAGATATTAGCAATTACTATAGGAGAGTGAATCTCGACCTGCTCGCCATGTTACCTGCTGATGCGCAGCTGATTGTTGAAGTGGGTTGTGGAGCTGGAGCGTTAGGAGCACAATACAAGCGCATTAATCCTCAAGGTCAATACATTGGTATTGAGTTGAATCCAAATGCTGCAACAATGGCTGCTCAAAGCCTTGATGAAGTCGTTGTTGGGGATGTCGAACAGTTAGATTCAGCGGCAATGCCGTTTGCTGATGGAAGCGTAGATTGCTTAGTTTACGGAGATGTAATAGAGCATTTAGTAGACCCTTGGACAGTCCTGCGACAACAAATAGCATGGCTACGGGATGGAGGGCAAGTCGTTGCCTGCATTCCCAATGTGCAGCATTGGAGCCTGATTTTGCAGCTGTTGAGCGGTCGATGGGAGTATCAAGAAGAGGGGTTGTTGGATCGTACCCATTTACGCTTCTTCACGCTTGAAAGTATTGAACAAATGTTCTCGGATTGTGGGTTACAAATCTGTGATGTCAAAGCTCGTTGTCTCGTGCAACCTCCAGAGCAATTTCTTCCCGCTTGTACTCCGCTTCTAGAAAGTTTAGAGATTGACTCAGACGGCTTCAACTTGCAAACTAATGCCTATCAGTACCTAGTGCGTGCGGTTCGCATGACCGCTCCAATTTCTAAACTGCTAATTTATACCAGAACTACGCACAGTATCTGTAGTTTAGTGCGGGTCGTGCAACCCGACCGATTGAGTGCTACCCTACCAGGTGTCCGGACGGTGCAAACTGAGGATGCGATCGACGTGAATATTGCCTATCCTGATGAAGCTAAAGTCTTCATTTGGCAACGTCCATTCCTCGATTATCCCTTGGATGCCCAGCCGTTGATGGCAACTCAGAATGCACTACTGCAAGCCGGTTACTTAGTTTTAGTGGAGATAGATGATCTCCCTTCTATTTACTCAGAAGCGGTACAAACTCGTTTCTTAGACTTGCTTCGCTCCTGTCATGGTGTGCAGACTTCCACCCAACCCCTGGCAGATTATTTGCGCTCTTTCAACCCCAATGTAGTCGTCTTCCCAAATCAGCTGGCTTTTTTACCTCCACCGCGCACGCCTGTCACTGATTCTCCAGTTACCTTGTTCTTCGGTGCTCAAAATCGAGAACAGGATTGGGAACCGATTATGCCTGCTTTGAATCAAGTCTTATCGGTTCATGGCTCTCAGATACGGGTACAAGTCATTCACGATCAACGCTTTTTTGAGGCGTTGGAAACTGAACACAAGCAGTTTGAACCTTGGTGTTCCTACTCGCGTTATCAAGAAATCCTTTGGTCTTGCGACATTGGCTTACTACCCCTCAGAGCCACTGAATTTAATGCCATGAAATCTGACATTAAGTTGCTCGAATGTGCGGCGCATGGGGTTGTTTCCCTAGCAAGTCCAACAGTGTATGCTGCATCAATTGTGGAGGGTGAAACTGGACTGGTTTATCACTCCGCCGAAGAATTTGCCACCAAGTTACACGAACTTATTATCAACCGTGAACTTCGCTGTCGGATTGCCACTCAAGCCTATAAATGGGTGAAGGAAAATCGCCTTTTATCCCAGCACGTTCATCAACGACGGGATTGGTATCTACAGATGTGCAACAGAATGCCAGAACTCAAATGACGGGGAGACGGGGAGATGCAATTTAAATGGCGATTAGCTTACCTCAAATTTCATTTTTGAGAGAGTGTTCTTTAACTACACGTTGATAAAATTCTTCCAGCGCTGCTATACAAGACTGGTCATCATAAACAGAAGAATGGCGCTGTCTCATTTTTTGCACAATCCCATCACGCCAACTGGGATTTAGACCCAATTTGGCAGCAATTTCAATATATTCTGCTTCAGTTTTAGCAATGGTTTCGGTAACACCCAAGAGGTTCAAAAAAGCATAAGATTGCCGTCCCCGCATCAATTCTCCTGGGCAGGTGACAACCGGTAAATCGCAGGCGATCGCGTCTAAGGTCGTCAGGCTTCCAGAATAGCTAAAGGTATCGAGAAAAATATCTGAAGCCAACATTAGGTTGAGATAACCAATAGTATATTGTCGAGGTACTATAACACAATAGTCTTCCATATTTAAGCCAAACTTCGCAAAAGCCCGTTCGAGACGTTGCTGAAATTGCTCAGTGATGGGTGTACTTTTATGAGATGCAACAAAAGCAAACTGAGCTGAAGAAACTTTTTGAGCAATCTCTGGAAATATATAATCATACTGCGGTAAGTATTTAGATAAAGATTGACAAGATAAATAGACTACAGCGTCCTCGCGCAACTGAAAATCTGAACGAGTTTTAGTGACTTCAGGAACACTGGGTTTAGGATAGGAAAATGCCAGCTTTGGCAGGCGAATGAGCTGCTCACTATAGTGGGATTGAGCAGTTTCGGGCTCCATTGCATCGCTAGATAGAAAATAATCGATTGTTGGTAACCCTGAAGTAACGGGATGTGCCCATGTTGTACATTGAATAGGAGCAAGACGTAACCCGGCAATTTGCGTAATCAGGGGAGTCATCCCAATCGATGGGAAAACTAAAATGTGTAGTCGATCACTTAGTATTTGCCTGCAAATTGATTCCAGTGCGTTAGGAACATGATAAAAAGCATCACTAAAAAACTGGAATTGGTTAGTCAGTTGATCTCGCAGGGGATAAGTGTAATAGCAGGACACCTCAAATTTTTGTTTATTACAATTTTTTAGCCACCCCAGGTAGAGTTTTCCAGTTCCATCGGAGCGCATACTATCACAGATGTAACCAATCCGAATTTTACCGTTTCGACCCAGAGGTGGCATAGGCAGATGCGCTATCCATTGGGGATATTTACTTCCCATAATTCGATGAACAAATTGACCATATTTTTTCTGTAACTCTAGTTCATTTTTTCCTTGGTACTGAAGATAAAAATTTGTATGTTTACCTATACCTATTAGGGCATTATCTGGAGCTTGAGGTGTGTCTAAAGGAGTTGATTGAATTAGTTCTTCTAGACCATGCGAAAATTGATTATGGTAAAAATTAAGCTGTTCTTGAGTTTCATATAAAATGGGGAGCGTCAAATACTTGGCTAGCTTTAAGGAAAAATCTTCTGGCAACAATTCAGAAGCTTCGCTAGCAACTTCTATGGCTTTTTGAGTACAGCAAAACTCTTGCAAAAGCAGTATTAAGCGATTGTATAGCTTGGCCTCAGTAGGATAGAGAAGAAGGCTCTCTCTACAAACTTTTATAGCTTCTTCATATCGATTCAAGCTTTTATAACAATCCGTTAATCGTAGGTATAGGGAAACATCTCCTATCTGATTTTCTAAAAGCTTTCGATATTCAATCATAGATTCTTCATACTTTTCTTGGTAGTAAAAAGCATTTCCGAAGCATAAGTATGACTGAACAAGGTTATTTTTAGCTTGATGAGCGACACCTAAGTTATAAAAAATATCCGGATTATGGGGATTCAGTTGAAGAGCAGTCTCATAGGTGGCGATCGCTTTCTCTACTTCTTGCTGAGACAATAAAACATTTCCTAAATTTAGATAACTTCCAAAATGAGTTGGATTAGCGGCTACTGCTAGGCGGTAAACTGCTTGAGCTTGCTCTACTTGACCTACATTTAACAGAAGATTACCCAGATTATTATAAGCATCAAAAAAATTAGAATTCAGAGCTATTGCTTCTTGATACGCACGAATGGCTTGAGGAATGTTGCCAATTTTTTCTAGCACTAAACCAAGAAGATAATGCTGAATAGAACCTGATGGCTCAAGCTCTAACGATTTAAGTAGAATTTCTAGCGACTCTTCATACCGACCTAGTACATAGTACAATCGGCCCAGCCTGACCCAAATATCTACATTATTTTGATTCCATCGTAAAAGCTCTTTATATTTTTCTTCTGCTTTTATCAAATCCTTGTGAGTTTCTTGTATAAATTCTGGAGTATAGATTTTTCCCGCTAATAACCCTGCTGCTAGGCTTTCAGAAGTATCAAGTTGTACGGCTGATTTATAAAGAGAGTTGATAATCTTTTGTTCTTCAGGTTGTAAATCATAAATATTTTCTTTTAAGAGTGATTTTTGGGTATTCTCGTGATTTGAATCAAAGTAGATATTTTCTTTGTAAATATCCCAAACCAATATTTGTACTTCATAGCTTCGGTAATGATTGCTATCTTTTGAAGGAAATGAATAGTTATAAGACTGACAGTTGGGATTTAAAGCTATAAAATCGCGATTGGCCTGTTGAACGGCTTGCCAGTTACTATTAACAGTAACAATTAATGCATTCTCTGCTAAAAACGGTTGAACTAGAAGCAAACCCATAAGATGAGACCTATAATCATGGGCACCATCATAAAAGTACACACCTATTTTCTCTTCTAATCCCATTTCTCGAAGATTAAGAAAAAAACTTTCAAAATCTTGATAGCAAAAACAAATTTGCTCATTTAAGTTAAAATGTTCTATATTCTCTAGTAATTTACTTTCATTATCTTGCCAGGGATTAAATTGAGAAAAATTGTCTACGGCATAAGCCATTATATCTGGATTGTCTAGCAACGCACCAATTAAACTGGCTCCTTGGAAGCAACCAATTTCACAATATACTTCCTCTTGTGCCATACATTCAACAGCAAAATTTAATAACTGCATAATACTTGCTGTTGTCATACCTTGCACTTGATTAAGGATGTTTTGGAAGCGGTCTGACTTGGGAACAACTCCTTCTTTTTCCCAGTTCTCATACAAGGTTGGTAAGTGGGCTAAAAATCTTTGGTAGTCCATATCTATTAATTATTGATTTTCCCAGCCAATGGACATGAAGAAAAATATTCGATAATATTTGCTTAAATTCTATCTTTAGTTAGGCTTCAATAACCCTCCTGAGATAATCAATTTCAGAACGTTGACTCATCAACTCAAAGCCTAACTTTGCAATACGTTTTCTGTCTTCTAAACGAGAGAGGAAATCTAAACAAGTTTGTACTAATTCGTCATAATTGGCAAAGACAATACCCGAGGAGAACTCTGCTTCTTCTCCCAGATTACAGCCTCGCTCTGAAATGACAAATCGTTGATTAGCCAGTAAATAGGAAGCTCTAACAACTTCAAACACTTTAGCTTCATAAAAATGTATATTAAGTATAATTTTGGAACGAGCGATTAGCCGATCTCGCTCTTTGCCATATAATCCAAAGGCAGCCTCTGCTTTAACACCATGAGCTTGAAGAGAGCGAATGATGTGCCAGCGGCGCTCATTAAGCGAACCATAAAACAATATATCAATATCTTCACCTTCATCGGCTGGGTAAATACGAGTTAATTGAGGCATATATCCGATAGGTACAAGCTGAGCGGAAGTAATTCCTAAGCAGGTAAGCTGCTCAATATTGCTCTGGCTGTAATCCCATACAGTATACTGTCGCAAAATATCTAAGAAACCCGATTGTAGCCAAGGTGAATCTGGAGCAATTTGTTCTAAATTGTAGAGGATGGAATGAGAAGAAAGCTTTGATGGATAGAAGGGGAGCAAATTTGAGCCTAAGATGATGTGCTGACGATCAGGAATATCTGTCTGGGAAGTCACAACGGAATCATGCCCCATTTCTAGCAAGGCATAGTGGATAGTTTCTCCAAGTTCTCTAAATGCTTCACTGTGGAGATAGTTATGGGGGCTAATGATTGATACAGCAAATTTCATGAAATCTCTTCTGCATTTAGTTAAGTTATGGGATATTTACAGTTAAAAATAAAATTTATTAGTGAGATTTTTGCATATATAGAGTTAATCGGATAAGTATTTATTCTTATTTCGTAGTTTTTTCAAATTCAATTTATTAAAATTATATATTTTAGGATAGCGAGATGAGCAATTCTTTGGGAAATACAACAAAGCCGACTTTGTCACTTTGCATGATTGTCAAAAATGAAAGAGAATATTTACCTAGATGTTTGGTAAGTGCCAAGCCTTATGTCAATGAAATCATTGTCGTCGATACAGGCTCTGAGGACGGAACACCGGAAATTGCACTTCAGCATGGAGCCAAAGTTACCTATTTTGAATGGTGTAATGATTTTGCAGCCGCTCGAAATTATTCTATATCTCAGGTAACCAGTGACTGGATTTTAGTGCTAGATGCGGATGAGGAGTTAATTGTTACCTCAGATAATTTTTTAGAGCAATTAGTGCCAAATCCAGAAATAATCCTTTACTTGGTCAGCCTAACTGAGGTGCAAGACACAAAGGGACTAACACCCGCATGGCTTCCCAGATTATTCCGAAATCTTCCGGAACTCAAGTATGAAGCCTGCTACCATGAACATCTTACCTATGATGCTAAGAAAATTAGTGAAGCAGAAATAAGCTATTTAGAAGGAGTAAAAATTTTACACTATGGTTACTCTCCGGAAAAGCTATTACACAAAAATATTGAGCGAAATATCCCGATTTTAGAAAGTATTGATCAGGAGAAAGGGCTTAACCTCATGCTTCTGTATTGTCTAGCTGGAATGTACAACAATACTCAGCAGACAGAAAAGGCTCAAGGCTGCTATGCAGAAGCCTTTAATAATCTGCTGCCCCATTTAATAGATGGTTCTCCACCGGAAGAATTTGCATTTGTTCCCTCTTTGATGTTTACCTTAGGCGTACAAGCACTGCAAGAGGAAGATTATGAAACAGTTCGATTGCTGTGTCAGCGAGGACTTGAATGGTGTCCAAATTATCCTCCTCTCAACTACCTAGCGGGAGCGAGTCTAAGAGCTTTAGGATTTTTCCTGGGTGCGATCGCATACTTTGAGTATTGTATCCAGCTAGGCCAAGAGACTAGTTACTACAAGGGGGAACCTTTTGAATTTTGTTACATGACAACCTATCCAGCTTACGATATGGGTTGTATCTACATGGAGCAGGGATATGATCAAGAAGCCTTTGCCGCTTTTGAACTCGCACTCTCTTTTGACTCTAATTTTCAGCCAGCTCGGGAGAAAATAGACCAGATTAGACCATTGTGGAGTAATTTTGAATTTTGACTTGTCATGACCCCAACACGACTCCGCTTCGCCCAATTTTTACGGTTTGCTGAACGTCCCAGTCTCTCCATGCAGCTGATGGCGGTAGGACTGATAATTACCATTTTCTTCGTATTTATTGCCATTTTCGCACCCACCTTTCAGGCTTGGGGATGGCTGCAAAATCCGACAGAATCGTTATCCAACCCCATTCATGAGCCACCGGGAGCAAAATACTGGTTTGGGACGAATAGTCAGGGTTATGATGTCTTTTCTCGCGCTTTGTTTGGCTCTCAGGCTGCATTGCGAGTCGTCATTCTTGCCACTACCTTGAGTCTAATGATCGGTGTGCCCTTGGGTTTGGTCAGCGGTTATCTAGGGGGCACAATTGACCGGGTGTTGCTATTTTTTATGGACACTATCTATACCCTACCAGGACTACTACTGTCAGTTACGCTAGCCTTTGTCGTAGGGCGAGGGGTATTGAATGCCGCGATCGCACTCAGCATTTCCTATATCCCCCAGTACTATCGAGTCGTCCGCAACCATACCGCCAGCGTCAAAAATGAACTCTTCATCGAAGCGGCACAAGCGATGGGGGCTTCCACTAACCGAGTTTTGTCTCGCTATCTGTTTCTTAACGTGATTCAGAGTGTACCCGTGTTATTTACCCTGAACGCGGCTGACGCCATTTTAATTTTAGGATCTCTAGGCTTTTTAGGACTGGGATTGCCAGAACAGACACCCGAATGGGGTCAAGACTTACGTCAGGCACTCAACGCCCTACCAACCGGAATTTGGTGGACAGCCCTTTTTCCAGGTTTAGCCATGACATCGATGGTAGTGGGATTATCTTTATTAGGAGAGGGGTTGAGCGAATTTATTAATCCCCGTTTCCGACAACGTTCCTAGTCAGCTGCTACGTTCACAACCGACTTAAGCCGCTACTGTTTTTTTCAGGTGAACATTAACAGTAACGGCTTCTAGCGACTGAATTTGTTCTTCCAGCCTCATCAAAGCCTCAACAACCGAAGATTTTTGAGCTGGATTAACGCTGACAATCAAGGGTCGTGTTTTGGGATTAGCATACCCCAGTGCGATCGCAACATCCTCCATAGACCAAGCATCTGGGCTGTCAGTATGAGTAATACCAATCATGAGGGGGATTTGCACCCGCGCGTGAATAAACGCCAGAAGCCGACGCACCTGGTGAAAATCACCGGGTCGATTGGCAGCGACTAACACAATACAGCCTTGAGCCCGACGAATCAAAATATCCCAGATAAAATCAAATCTTACTTGGCCTGGGATGCCATAGAGTTGTATCGCCATGCCAATGCCTAAATTCAATCGCCCATAGTCCAGAGCAATGGTGGCCTTTTCTTTGAAAACCGAATTTTGTACCCTCGCTGGAGACGCAATGTCCACCACCTTGATGTCACTGACAGAACGAATTAAGGTTGACTTTCCTGCGCCTTCAGCACCCGTAACAATTAAGCGCATTATCTCCATTGGACTTCACCTCTTTACAAAGCAAAGGTTGTGTCGTCTTGAGTAATATCAAATCTGAAGTCATTTTGTAGAGCATTATTATTTTTTTGCTGTGATTTAGGGCACAAAAACAACGAACAGCTCACAGGACTATTACAGTAGATTTGATAGGACGGCTAGGTTTGCTGTTCAGGTTACCTTCTCTGGATGTCGTTTTACTTCACCTATTGGATTCACCTGAATGGGTGATTTTAGATAGTTGACAAATTCACTTTATTGTGGATATTAAAAATCCTTAGCGGGGACAGCTTCATTAGCACCCTCTTAGCCTAAGGATTAGGAAAAGAGTGCTGGCGTGAGCATCCAACCCTCCTATCCCTGACTTTTAACGTTTGATTTCATTGGTTATCAGAGCCTGGTCCATCAATCCAAGCTAAAGACGTACCAGGATAATAATTGCTGAGAATTTGTTGATAGTTATAACCCTTTTGCGCCAAACTTAAGGCGCCCTTTTGGCTCATGCCCCGACCGCCAAAGACATTTTTAACAATCTCATCCGAGGCAGCGTACATGGATTCCACTACCCCGCCTTTATAGCTGAGAAAAAGACCCCTAGTATCTTCAACCGCCTGACGAGTTGTGTTCCACTCCGAACTCACACCTTTATAGACTTGCCAACGCTCAGTATTGCCTAAATCATACAGAGAATGAGCAGGCCGTATGTAATGAACGAGAGCGTAAGAACGAGCAGCAATGGCTTGAGCTTTCAACGCATCTATAGGCCAACTGGGCGATACTTCACTCCCCACAACACTCGCGATATAAGATTCGAGTTCAACGTAGTTAACGGCTAAGAGACTACTACCTTGGGACACTAAAAGTAGATTGCCACGATACCACTTATCTCCTACAAAAACATACCCTCCATTCGTCGGCTTCACCAAAACTCCTGTCGGTGTATTCCATTTATCAACGCGAAGGTTGGAACCATTGGGTAGGACATTAGTAGCTTGGTTGGCGGGGAGTTTCCCTAACAGCTTGCCACGAGCATCCCGTACTTCACCCGGCGTGGAGGTGCCAACTAGCAGTGACTTGTCGCCGTTAGCGATCGCCACTCGCATCTGTATGACTCGTATTTGATGAGAGGCGGACGACGCTTTTGCTTTATTTTTTTGGGTACGCTGAGATTTGCTTCGCGGCTGGTGGCTCGTTTTAGACGATTCGGAGGCTTGAGCCTGACTAATCGGCTTGGAGGATTGAGGTGGATTCGCCTGGGAATCAGCTGATGTAGAAGGTGACGGAGTCGTTTGAGAGACAGGTGAATTGGAAGCCGTGGTACTCGTTGTTGTCTCAGGGGTAGGCTGCTGTGAGAGAGTTTGACTAACAACACGATGATGCCACTCTCGTTCAGCTAAACCTGAGTCTGGAGACGGTTGGGGAAGAAGTTGGGATTGGGAAGAAGGTGTAGAAGCGGATGGTTTCGGCTGTAGTCGGTTGGGCAGGGATTCAGCTAACACCCAAGGCACAAACAAGGCCGTTGAGAACAAGAAAATAGGCCATAATACAGAACGGTTTAAGATTGGGTGCTTTTTAGGTAGACGAAACATTCCTCTTCACTCCTGATTGGGGCGTGACTGATACCAAGTTGCTCCTCAAAGATAATAGATAGGGGGGACAAGGAAGACAAGGGAGACAAGGAGGAGAGAAAGTACTACATAAGAACGCAACTTAGTTATGAAGATGCAATCAATCGCAAATTCGCGCAACTTAGCTCATGATACGTTACCATGCTAATTTCAGTAACTTACAATCGAGTTCCGATCTGTTCTTCCTTTCCTGATTTGGCTAAAGCTTGATAAACCATAGCCGCCATCTCCGCACGAGTTGCAGGTTTATTCGGTACAATAATCTCGTCTTTGGGGTAGCCAGCCACAAGACCTGCTTCCTTGGCTGCGGCTACTTTGGCGATCGCATAATCCAGCACTTGGTCGTTATCTTTGAAAACCTGTAAAGTTTTAGCTGGTGTTGATGGTGTTTTAAGCTTCAAAGCTGTAGCGAGAGCAACCAAAACCTCTGCACGAGTAACGGGTTGATCGGGACGGAAGTCTCCGGCTGGGTATCCTTTTAAAATTTCCGTTTTGGAGACTTGCTTAATTGCACCAGAAGCCCAATAATCAGCGGATAAGTCCTTAAAGTTGACCGCACTGTGCCTATTTTCTTGGTCAACAACTTTTTGGATCAAAGTAGCGAATTCCGCCCGTGTCGCAAACTGATTAGGTCGAAAACTGCCATCGGCGAAGCCGACGACTAGATTACGCTTCTTGAGGAGTTGAATAAAACGACTTGCCCAAGAACCATTGGGGACATCAGAAAATTCAACCCCTGAAGTTGGACTAGGAGCAGTGGGTATGGGTGAAGCTGGGGAGGTATTGGCCTGTCGCTTTTCAGGGTTAGACGGCTTTTGACTCAAACTCTTATCGGTTAGAGGAGATGATGAGGATAGAGCAGGAGTTGTTCTAGAGGCTGTCAAGGGTACGGATAGCGATTCAGGAGCAGAGGCGGTTGGTTTAGCCGTTGGCAATCCCTGTGATGTCGAGTTGGGTTGAGGCGAAGGCGGCAAAGACCTTAATTTCTTCATGCCGAATCCGCCATTTTTTTTGTTCAGCGTCCAAGAGTATAACAAGCCAGTAATAGTTGTGAACGCCACCAAAACCGCCAGACACTCATTCAGCTTTATCGGTTGTGGATCGGGAGGAGAGGACTTTGACATGCGATCGCTTACATAACCTATTGCTTCCAGATTAACCACTGCACTAAACAGCGTCAGTTACTCATCCTTTAGAGAGAAATCAGGCAGTGATGAGCTATGCCACATTTAATTCAGTTATCTACAGCCTTTAATCTCCATGTCCGGGTACAAAATCCATTGCCCAAACCACAGCAAAAGGAACACCGAAACCCAAGATGAGATTGAGTACTAACCAGGCAAGGGAGGCGGAATGATTCCATCCGTTAATCATAAAACCCGCTTTTGTTTCTGATAGCAATGCATCCCAAAGTAAGTGGGCTGAGACGCCGATTGATAGTCCCATTGCTGCATCACGTAGCCACTTCCATATGGGGATATTGGCTGCAAATTGGTTACGATTCACAGCCCATAAACTTACAACTAGCAAACCAATAGGGAGTAAAACCGAATGAAACAACCAACTACGGTGGATGAGAAACCTGAGACGTGTCCAGTTATAGAGTGGAATATCCCAGTCCGGCACAGCCATGTAGAAAAAGTCATTAGATAAGACAGGGAAATTAAGTTTACGGAAGAAAAATAAACCACTAGCTCCCCAAATCAACATAACTAAGAACCAGATCGGGTTGATTCTTCGTACCCCAACTTTGGCGTAGTGTTCGAGCAGTCGCCAAAAACCGACGCCTACAGCAACACCAACTACAAAATGCATCAGCTTATCAGTAGAAAGATACATAATTCCTGCTTAGCACCGCCTTAAAACCTACACCTAGAGCCTACCTACTCTCTCTGTGTAGAAGCCAAAAACTCAACTCATCCCTCTCCTTATCTTCCTCCTCCTTCCTCCTCTGCGCTCTCTGTGCCTCTGTGGTTCGTTAAATTAAAAAAGACTAATTCACCGACTAGAAGCAAACCACTGAGTAACACCCTCCGCGATCGCACCAGCCAACTTCCGCTGCTCCTGCGAATTCGTCACCCACTCAAACTCCACCGGATTACTCATAAAACCCAATTCCAACAGTACTGCTGGAGCCGTAGTCGGACGAGTGAGGGCGAGATTATCCCAAAACACCCCATACGAACGACGACCCAAATTATTCACAATATAGTTATGCAAAAACACAGCCAGACTGTGAGATTGAGCGTTGTACCAAAAAGCTCCCATCCCTTGAGTATTCTGGGCATCACCTTCATCAGGTAATGAATTGTAGTGAATGGAAATAGCAATGGCGGGTTGGAATTTGTCAATCATCGCCACCCGATCTTGCAAGGACACATCTTTATCATCCTCCCGTGTCATGTACACCGTTGCTCCTCGTTCCAGAAGTTGATCGCGCACCAACTTCGCCATCATTAAAGTGACATTTTTTTCTGGATAACCGGTTGCCCCCGGTGCACCGGTTTCAGCACCGCCATGTCCCGGATCGAGGAGGATTTTAATTCCCGTTAGCGCTTTTTGGCTGGACGAAACTTTTGGGGGGTGACGCAGCGATAGGACTAAGGTTGTGCCTTCGTATCTCAGACTATAACCCCACTGTTGCTTAGTTTTAAGGTTAAACGTATATTGCGCCTGACCCGGTGCAACTTGTTGCCAATCGAGGCGGGAAATTAATGGGTCATCATTGAGGCGAATGATGTCCGTTTGTGCTGTGGTGTTGTACAAGGTGAGGGTGAACGTGCGATCGCCCTGCTGTATGCTTGCGGGTACTGGCACTTGTAAGGGGAAAAGAACTTCTGTTGCTCCATTAACTTGACGAGCACTAACACTGCGAATCAGCGATCGCACCGGTACCGCACTCGGAACAATCCGCACTTCTGAAGCTTTAATCCAAGCGCCATAATCCAACCTTACCCATTCCCCTTCTCGACCAGTAACCGTTGCTCTCGTACCTTTGGGCAGGGGGGTAAGGCGAGAATAGTCGGTACTGGGGCCGGTTCGGGCAGTCCCTGCATCACTGATGACTTCTGCGACTTCTAGCTTGACTGGAGATAATATCGATACTTTTCCTGTACCGGACTGAGCGATTGTTTGACCGTTGAGCGTTAACTGGAACTGAGGTAAACCCAACTCAGCAGCGGCCTCAGCTTTGGCGCAGCCCTGATATTGCCCTGCAATGGTTCGAGCACTAGGCTGACTCGATTGAGTCAATGCGGCTGAATTCGGCGGCAACTGAACATCCTGGGATTGAGGCATTAACGGAATCGTTTGATTTCCCAGCTTCACAGCAACAGCCGCCTTAGCCGGTGCGATCGCGCCAAAACAAATTAACTCTCCTGGCATCCGGGCGATGTCCACTGCCGGTGTCAGAGAATCTTTCCCAAACGCCAACCCAACAGGGGGTACAGGTTCTGTGGAGGTGCGGGTGACGTTAATTTGGACTTGCTGATTTTGAGAACGCACTGTGAAACGATTCTCGCCCAACTTTAAAGGGAAACTGGGCGCAAAATGCCCAGATGAACTTTGTGCGATCGCCTTCCCATTGACTAACACCTGGGCTGAAGGGGGAGCTGTACCCAACAAAAAAATCCGATCGGCTGTCGTTTTATGATTAGGTGGGGGGTAAACAACGGAAAGGGGTTGTTCTGCCAACACAGGAGATGCCATAACCGTTCCCAGCAGAGTCAATCCCAAAATGTTTCTCATTCTTGCTTCCAAATATAAGTTAAAAACCAAGCTAAGACGTCGTCTCACTCCTCTAAAAGTTTAGTGGTTAGACCATCAATACTTTTCAAATTTTTAGCCGCCCAATACTCCTTAATTCCCTGTTCGCCCTTTTTCTTGGCCCATTCAATCAAGCTTCCTCTTTCTCGTTGAAACTCATAAATAGGTACTCCATAGCCACAGGATGTTTGCACGGATTCCACTTTCAAAACGATAATTTGTCGTTCTCCTGGTAGAGATTCAAACCAGGAGAGAAAGGCTTGCCATTCCTTATCCTTCGGTCGAATCACTTTCCCCCAACCATAAAGGCGTAAAATTAACGGCTGTTCCGAAAAGCTACAAAACATAATGGTCATTCGGCCATTTTGAATTAAGTGAGCTGAGGTTTCATTGCCACTGCCTGTTAAATCTAAATAAGCAACAGTTTGGCTATCAATACAGCGAAATGTATCCACCCCTTTGGGGGATACATTAATGCGGCCTTGTTGCGGCGCTGTTGCGGTAAAAAAGATTTTTTGCTCTTTGATAAAATCCTGTAAAGGAGGCGTAATTTCTGAGTAAAACTTAGCCATTAGTCAACCTTCTTAAAAAAAATCCAAACTCCTGTCAAAGTCAGCGGCAATTTGCTACCGTTCAGATAACGTCTAATTATCGCCTATTGTTGAAGGTGAATGGGTTGTGAACAGCTTGCCTTGACGAGCGTTGAGATGAAAATTTTCGTTTCTGCCGCTATGTTTTGCCGGCTGCCACTTGAAAGCTTTCATGTCAAAAGCTAGGTCTGTGGATAACAGTTGAAGGGTCAGGGGTCAAGACCCTAGGACTATCAATATAAGATAATATGGATAGTTTGACCCGTAGATGAGTGAGAGCAAACCACCAGTAACCAACAATTCGTGACGAGTGTGGCACAATTGACGGGGAAATCACTAAACGTCTGTGTTCTTCAAAATTTTATGACTAAGTTTGTCTTCGTAACGGGCGGCGTTGTCTCTAGTATTGGTAAGGGGATTGTCGCCGCTAGCTTGGGGCGTCTGTTAAAGTCGCGTGACTATTCCGTCTCGATTCTGAAACTAGACCCTTATATTAACGTCGATCCTGGCACAATGAGCCCTTTCCAGCATGGGGAGGTGTTTGTCACGACAGATGGTGCTGAGACAGATTTGGACTTGGGGCACTATGAACGCTTCACAGATACAATGATGTCGCGCCTCAACAGCGTGACTACAGGCTCAATTTATCAGTCGGTCATTAATAAAGAGCGTCGGGGAGACTATATGGGGGGCACAGTGCAAGTGATTCCCCATATTACTAATGAAATTAAAGAACGTATCCACCGGGTCGCTAAACAAATGAATCCGGATGTAGTGATTACGGAAATTGGCGGCACGGTGGGCGATATTGAATCGCTGCCGTTTTTAGAAGCCATTCGCCAGTTCCGGAAGGATGTGGGGCGCAATAATGTGCTGTATATGCATGTAACTTTGTTACCCTGGATTCCTGCTTCCGGTGAGATGAAAACAAAGCCGACTCAGCACTCGGTGAAGGAATTGCGTTCCATTGGCATTCAACCGGATATTTTGGTGTGCCGTAGCGATCGCCCTTTACAGGCAGGGTTAAAAGATAAACTCTCGGAGTTCTGTGATGTTCCTGTAGAGTCGGTGATTACCTCTCAAGATGCTACCAGTATCTATGAAGTCCCGCTCATGCTAGAGCGAGAAGGACTTGCTCAGCAAGCTCTGGAACTCTTGCAATTGCCGCAACGTGAACCGGATTTAAGTCAGTGGCAGACTTTAGTGGAGCGTCTGTACTGTCCCACTCACCAAGTTGAAATTGCTCTAGTGGGTAAGTATATCCGGTTAAGCGATGCCTACCTTTCGGTGGTGGAAGCACTGCGCCATGCCGCGATCGCTATGGGGTCTGACCTAAATATCCGTTGGGTTAACTCTGAAGATATTGAAGCTTATGGTGCTGAACACTTCCTCGCTGGGGTTGATGGGATTCTGGTTCCTGGTGGTTTTGGGTGTCGTGGTGTAGAGGGTAAGATTTCTACCATTCGCTACGCCCGCGAACATCAAATTCCGTTCTTGGGTTTATGCCTAGGAATGCAGTGTGCTGTGATTGAATGGGCACAAAATGTTGCTAAGTTAGAGGAGGCCAACAGTGCAGAGTTTGCTCCTCATACCGCCAATCCCGTGATTAATTTGTTGCCGGAGCAACAAGATGTGGTTGATTTGGGAGGTACCATGCGCTTAGGTCTGTACCCTTGCCGCCTGTCCCCGAATACGTTGGCATTTTTGATGTACCAGGAGGAGGTCGTTTACGAACGCCACCGTCACCGCTACGAATTTAATAATGCTTATCGGAGTCTGTTTTTGGAAACCGGCTATGTGATTAGTGGCACCTCTCCGGATGGTCGTCTGGTAGAAATGATCGAACTGCCTCAACATCCGTTCTTCATCGCGACTCAGTTCCACCCAGAGTTTAGCTCCCGTCCCAGTGCTCCCCATCCTTTGTTTAAAGGATTTGTGCAAGCTGCCGGACGAGCCGCTCATGGTGAAGAGCCAATTACTTCCAGTTCCTCCCCTTCCATCCTTCCTTCTCCAGCAGAGGTATCTGGAGCGTCGATGTAGTCATCCAAATCTGGGTTAGGAAATCAGTAGGGGCGTAGGGTGATACGCCCTTACTCAGTAAACAAGACGATGGTTAGACCTGTTGCAAAAGTCAATTTCGCCCCCCTACTCCCCCCTGCCCCTAATCCCCAAAGGGGACCCCGAGTTCCCCAGAGGGGGCCCCATGCCCCTCCCAGAATTGGGGGAACCTGAATATAAAAGTCCCCCCATGCAAGGGGGATTAGGGGGCTTTCTAGGATTGATGCAAGAGGAGTGTTAAACGAGCAAAGGCGTTTTACGCCTACCCGTTGAGTGTGTTCTAAGTCATACTATTGTTACAGTTTGTTAACCTATCAGATTTTTAGTGCCAGGACTCGCCTTTGGAGTGAGGAGGTTTTGTGGCGTACTGGATCAAAGTTAATTACGAGCGCAATGAATATATTGTAGATCTTGACCGTCTTAGTGCATTTGCCTGTGCTCCTAACGGCAAGATAACATTCTGGTTGCCAAACAGTACCCTCCCCATCATTGTTAACCAGCAAAGTAACCCAGAGGGTTATCAACAAGTTCTAGACTACATCCAACAGGTATCTGCTCACTCCTTATCAAGTTCTTGGCTTCAGCTAAGTTACGAGCGCAATGACTATACGATTGACCTAAACCGTATCACAAGTTTTTGTTACACTCCGACCAATCGCATAACATTTTGGTTACCGGATAGCTCGATTCCCATTATTATCAACGAGCAAAAAGACCCGGATACATATCAAAAGATTTTAGATTTCATCAAACGCAAAACTGGGCATGTATTGCCCTAGTAGAAGTTTAGGGTTCCATAGCAACCTCCGTGAATAAGGATAGATTGTGAAAATACGGCTCAATCTTGAAGATGCGGCGGGGGAAGGTTCATCCGCCGCGATCGCCGAGCCGCTGATAAAGTAAGTGGGCTGGATTTTGTATATTCTTGCTTTGCTGTAAAACTCCACCTGCGGCTTTTGGCTGTTTTCGAGAGATTACTTGCGCCAGTAGTTGTTGGCTGCTGCGATCGTGGCAAATTCTGTTGCAACGGTCTGTCCTACCGCAATCAGCATCATGGCATCATTACCATAAACGTCCCGTAACTGCTTCCGTTTTTCTTCATCGGGTTGAGTCAGTTTAATGATCAATCGTGCCATTTTGACTGCCAGTTGTCGTCCTTCTTCGGGGGTTTCCGTCAATAGTGAGTTGTTGGGAACCAATGTTACTTCGGGTGATGTTCCGACAGGTGAATGATTTGAACCTATTACATTATCCATGTGAGAAATCTCTTAGTTGGTGTTTTCTTGAAGGCAGTAAAATTGATTGTCAAAACCTCAATGTCTGACAACGCACGAGCGCAGCACTTAATTAGATCTGCTCGTGACAATTTCGTTTCCAGCGATTCATGATGATTAAGCAAGGAATAGCTAACGTTTCAAGTCTTGCAATTCCACCGTCTTGGCATTTTCTCCACGTTGAAGCAACGCTACTTTAAGCTTTGTATCCTGGGAAACCAGCGTTTTGCAGCAGGCTAATTGACTCGAGTAATATGCGCCGAGTAGAGGTGCCATCTACGCTGCTCTAGGGTTGAGCCAGGAACATCATTGACTCGTCGCAGAACATAGCTGCCGCGGAATCGCTGCCGAGTTCCATTCTTGGTGACGGCAGTAACCGTAACCGGAATCTCAATGTAGGTGGAGCCAGCCGCGCCGTCTAGTCTACCGGGTTCTCCAACAGTTACAGCAGTAGATGCCGTGTTGGCAAAACCTTGCTTGAACTGCTCAAACGACTGCTGGCTAGCAGCGCCATCTCTGTCCCAAGCCGAGTAAGCTTGTTGATAGTCTCGACGATTGATCGCGCTGTAATAGTTACGAATGGCTTGGACGGCTTCCTGCTCAAGCTGCTGAGTACTGGCACTGGCAGCGCTTTGTGAGAGAAAGACTGATGGTGGAGTTGAACTGGGTGCGATCAAGGGACTTGCAATTGATGGGGTATTCGCAGAAGGTAGCTGTGATTTAGCAGAGGCATTACAGGCTGTTATGGCGATAGCCAGCAGCACTCCTCCAACAGCCATACGGTGCTGTTTTAACCAGATACATAAAGAAAACATCATATAACCTGCTCTGGTTGCTGAATTGTTTTCAAGGCCAATACGCTAATCCAACATCCCAATCCATCCGCAATTAATATAAGGTAAGCTGTGACTTGGAAAAGCAAACCCCAGCCTGCAAAGGAAACTTGAGAAACATGATCGGGGCTAATTGCGATGTGATGATTGTAGAGCGCAAAAAGGAGCGATCCTGCTAATGAACTGAGCAAGAGCCAGCTACCAATGCGATAGAACTGTGTCCAAAGTAAAACGGCTGCAATGATAGGAGCCAGAAAAATCACAATACCCACAAATAAACTCTGAAGGAGAGAGAGGGAAACTGGGATTTCCACATGCGCTAAACCATGCAGTCCGTTTATGAGTGCGTGAATGATCACAATAGTTGTTCCATATTGAGCAGCCTTCATCTTTTCTCCTCCTGAAGCACCAACTGGAACTATTGACCTAATCTGGGCATGGGGAATCAGGAATGAGGAATGGCATTTTTATTCCTACTCCTGCGGAGAACGTTAACGCGTAGCTTGCTTCTCCCGAAGGGAGTACGTTGCGAGCCTCTGCTCATGATATCTAACTTGTGATTAATCGGGTCCAGCCACCGTCTACCACCAGTTCTTCACCCAACACAAATGACGCCTCATCGCTTGCCAGGAATAGCACTGCTTTGGCAATCTCTTCCGGTTCTCCAAATCGTTTCATCGGCACCGTTTGCTGAAGGTTCGTCGCCATTTGATTCAACTGCTCCTGAGAAAATCCGAGCTTGTTATAAAGGGAAGTTCTTATGGGACCGGGACTGACGGCATTGACTCGAATTTTCCGTCCAATCAGTTCAGCGGCAAATACACGAACCAGCGATCGCAGGGCGGCTTTGGAGGCAGCATAGATACCTGAACCGGACATACCCATTTGGTTATTGATGGAGGTATTGAAAACAATGCTGCTATTTTGCGGCATCAAAGGAACGGCTTTCTGCACTGTAAATAAGGCTCCCTTGAAATTGATATCCATGGTTTCATCGATAAACGCCTCATCCACATCAAGCAATGGCTTGAATTGAGTGATCCCAGCATTGACAAACAAAGTGTCAAGCCTACCCCAGCGTTCTTTGATTTGGGCAAATACGGCATCTAAATCAGTGAGCGATCGCACATCTGCCCGAATTGCCAAAGTGTCTGCGCCGAGCGCTTTAGAAGCCTGATCCAGTCGCTCTTGATTTTGACCTGTGATGGCAACCTTGGCTCCTTCCTGCACAAACAGTTGAGCTGTTGCAAAACCAATTCCACTGGTGCCACCTGTAATCAGAGCGAATTTGCCATTTAGTCGAGACATAGTGAGGCTCCTCAATACGTGAGTTCGTTTAAATAAACGTAAACCTGCTTGATAATTCCTTTGTCTACCCGCTCCCTGTTAGTTTGCAATTGCTTTCTGGGCTGGCTGTGAAACGCAACCTGCGGCTTTAATTAAACCGGCCGCTTTTTCGCCAATCATAATTGTGGGCGCGTTCGTATGTCCCGTGATCAGAGTTGGCATGATTGATGCATCAACGACGCGCAACCCCTCAACTCCATATACCCGTAGTTCAGGGTCTACAACCGCCATTGGGTCAGTTCCCATTTTGCAGGTGCCGACAGGATGAAACACAGTCCCGCAAACTTCCCGGATGTAAGCAACGAGTGCTTCATCACTAGTCACCTCGGCACCAGGAGCGACCTCCTTACCTCGAAACTCATCAAAGGCACTTGAATGAAATAAGTTGCGGATTAATTTAATCCCTGCCACTAGCTTTTGCACATCGGATTCACTTTGCAGATAGTTCATCTGAATGATCGGTGTGTCTTTGGGATCAGGCGAACCCAAACTGACACTGCCAATGTTTTGGGGATGAGTCAAACAGACTAGACCCGTGAATCCTGAATCAGAGTGGGCATAACCAGGGGGTACGAACAGAATCGGACCGAACATAAGCTCTAAATCTGGTGCAGCCTCCAGATTACCCTCGCTATGCAAAAACATTGCAGTTTCCGCGATACCATTACTGGTGATTGCAGTGTGTAAATCCTGAGTTGCCTCGTATGGCATAGGCACGACCGGGTGGTCTTGCAGGTTGTGACCGACACCTGGCAAATCAACGACTACAGAAATCCCGAGCGCTTGCAGCTGTTCTGCATTCCCAATGCCGGAAAGCATCAGCAGCTTGGGCGAATCGAACGCGCCAGCACTTAAAATCACCTCAAAGTTAACCCTCGCCTGGTGCAGCGTGCCCTCTTGCATATATTCCACACCAACGGTGCGGGTGCCTTCAAGCAACAACCGCGTCACCAACGCTCCTGTCATCGTTGTCAAATTGGGACGCTGGAGAATGGGCAGGAGGAAGGCTGCAGCGGCACTGTGCCGTTTACCATCCTTGACAGTCAATTGCAAAAGTCCCACACCTTCCTGCTGCGTCGCATTGAAATCAGGATTGTAGTTATATCCCATTGCCACAGAGGCTTCTACAAATCGTTGAGATGCCACGGCAGGGGAAATAACATCGGTAACGCTCAACTCCCCATCAACACCATGGTATTCGGAGGCACCGCGTTGCTGGTTCTCAGATTTCTTGAAATATGGCAATACATCTTGATAACTCCAACCACGATTCCCCAACTCCTGCCAGTGGTCATAATCGTGATGATTGCCTCGGACATAAAGCAGGAAATTAATCGAACTGCTGCCCCCCAAGACTTTGCCACGGGGACAAAAGATTTGGCGATTATTCAGGTACGGTTCTGGTTCAGAGTAATATTTCCAATCTACCTCGGAGCCTAGTAAATTCGTGCATTTCAGCGGAGTTTGAATCTCCGGTTTAGTATCTGGGTTGCCAGCTTCGAGTACTAACACGGTTGTATCAGTGTCTTCTGTCAAACGGTTAGCGACAACGCAGCCTGCCGAGCCTGCTCCAATCACAATATAGTCATATTGAGTCATGACATCCTCCTTCTCTGTTGTCTGTATGCTTAACACCCTCTAGAGGATTCAACTGTTCGTACAAGCTTGCCGCATCAAGATTTTTATACACCTCTAAAGTTCCAGACTGCGGGCTATTTTATAGATCAGACGAACCTGTGAGACTCATGACAGTGCAGTCTTCATTACATCCGTATCGATGTAAACCTCTAATCGCACAATTTTTTGCTCCTTGACTGTCCAGACATGAGCTAGATTGCCACTGAATTTTTTCCCAGTTTGCTTTGCAACGCCACTCGTTTTACCGATCGCAACGATTTGATCGCCCGCTTGAATGTAGTAAGAGATTTCGACTTCTGAATCAATCAACGGAGAAAACTTGGAAAAGAAAACCTCGCTCTCATCAAAACCACGATAGTGACCGCCCCAAGGGAGTTCTTTAGTTTGATAGAACTCAACGTTAGAGGACATGAGAGAAAAATAATGGGGAATATCTTTTTCGTTTAAATAAATGTAAGCCTGCTTGATAATTTCTAGAGAGTTCATTGGTTTACTCTCCTCCTTATTCAGTAAGTTCATCTGCTTTAACTCTGTGATATTAAAGCGCTGGAAATACGATGTTATTTCCAGTGCCATTCGTAGTGTCCGAAACTTTGCTAAAGTGGATGGGCGGAAAGAACTTTTGCACACGCATCCTGCGTGCAATCATAAATAAACAATTCTATGCACTGATTAGCCCTAGCTTCGTCAAGTGGAACTGTGAGAAAAGTTCTTGGTTCAAGAGAAAAGCCGTCATTAGCGATTTCAGAGCCTTTTTTGCCACAGGTGCTAGTCCATTTACCGACTCTAAAAGCAACATGACGAGTTGACTCGTTACCTATTCTAATTCGATCGGCTTGATAGTTGTCCTTTGCACATCGCCATCCATCACCTTTATATATTCCACACTGGGTCGCTGTAGCGAACACTGGGGGTGAAAAAACGAAGAACATGAGCATGACGCTGGCAAAAATCCAAAGTAGACGCAACCTCATAATTAAGACCCCATTTTTTAAGAGCCAACTTTCAACTGAACTTTTTTTGGATAGTTTGTTAATACTGTCACTATTCTTCGGCGTTTTCCTAATTCAGACCAGTGAAGTTTCCCAAGATAGATCTGAAATTAAGTTCAATTTAAGCGTCTTGAATGGTGATCGATTTCTCAAAATCAGATCTGTTTGTGCTTGGGATTGAGTATTTGTACCTTACTTCGGGTGGAATTCTCAAAATTTGAGCTAGCTAGCATCAGCAATTGAAATGTTATGGTATGAATCGAAGCAGGCTGGCACACGCTCGTTCCAGGTGACTTTAATGCCACTGCAAAAAACTAGACGGTATCGAGGAGTTGTCCTGACGACACAGGGTTGGGACAAACTGCAAGCGGCCAAAGTTCAAGCGGAGTTTAACGAGAATGCCGGCGATCGCTTTACGCTAGAAGAACTGAGTGAACGCACCGGCTTGTCCTTAAACACGATCGCCAAAGTGTTGGGACGCTCAGAACCTGTAGATAAGCAATCGTTGCAGTGGGCATTCCGTGCCTTTAGCTTGGAGTTAAGCAAGAATGATTATGCTCGACCCAATGCTGTAATGGAGGAAGCGGAGGCGACTGTCCAAGGGAAACCACCTCAGTCAGATTGGGGCAGTGCCATTGATACTTCTCTATTCTGTGGACGCAGGGAAGAACTGGTGCGTCTCAAGCAGTGGGTACTGGAGGAACGGTGTCGCCTCGTCCTGCTGCTGGGTATTGGTGGAATTGGCAAAAGCACGCTGGCAGCCAAACTGGTGCAGCAAATTCAACCCGAGTTTGAGGTGGTGTGGCGATCATTGCAAAATGCACCGCCGTTGGAAGAGTGGTTAGAAACAGTGCTGCCTGTCTTGCTGCGGGCACGGGGAGAAGATGTCGCTGTGCCAAGTAGCCTGGACGGGAAACTGCTGAAGCTGATGCAGGGTTTGCACTCTTGCCGCTGTTTGCTGATTCTAGACAATGCCGAAACGATTCTGAGTGCAGGACAAACCGGACAGTATCGAGCAGGCTATGAGGAATATGGTCAACTGTTCAAGACTATTGGAGAAGCATCTCATCAGAGTTGCCTGTTGCTTACCAGCCGCGAAAAGCCCAGAGAGATTGTGCCACTTGAAGGTGAGAAATCAAAAGTGCGATCGCTGCGGCTGTTGGGACTGAACCCAGAATCAGGACGAGAACTGTTTCGCCACAAAGGGACATTTGCAGGTACCGAATCTCAATGGGAGAGATTAGTTGAACACTACGGCGGCAACCCCTTGGCGTTAAAGCTGGTGGCAGCCGCGACTCAAGAACTCTTTAATGGCAGAATTACCGAAATATTGAACTATGTGCAGCAGGGGTTAGCCGTCTTTGATGACATTCGAGACTTGCTGCAGCGACAGTTCGATCGCCTGTCTGAGATTGAGCAGGAAACGATATTTTGGTTGGCGATTAATCGGGAACCTGTCTCGCTTTTTGAGTTGAGTGAGGATGTTGTCACCACGACTTCCAAGCGCAGACTACCGGACGCCATTCGGTCGTTGTTGCGGCGCTCACTGATTGAAAAGGAAGGTGAGCGCTTCTTTCTACAGCCGGTGGTGCTGGAATATATCACCAATCAACTCGTAGATTGTGCCGTCAGAGAAATTACCACGCAAGCGCCAGAGCGACTCAGAAGCCATGCACTCATCAAAGCACAAGCCAAAGATTACGTCCGCCAAATGCAGAAACGGCTGATTATTGAGCCAATCGTCGAACCGTTGCAGATCCAGTTTGGCAACCTCCAAGCCCTTGAACAGCAGTTGAAAGCCATGCTGGAGCAGCAACACCAGCAAGCGTTGCGATCGCTTCGCGCTGCCCCTTTGGGGCAATCGCCAAACTATCTGGCGGGCAATCTCCTCAACCTGCTGGTGCATTTGCAAGCCGATTTGCGAGGCTGTGACTTTTCATCGCTAACCGTTTGGCAAGCCGACTTGCGGCAGATCAATCTGGCAGGGGTGAATTTTCGTAACGCTGACTTGACAACATCTGTGTTTACTGAAACGTTAGGTGGCATTATTTCATTAGCATTTACCCCAGATGGCGAACGATTGGCAACGGGCGATGCAGATGGAAAAATCCGCTTGTGGCGGGTGGCGGATGGAAAGCAGCTTTTGACGATTCAAGGACATGGGAGTTGGGTCTGGTCGGTCAGCTTTAGCCCCGATGGTCAGACTCTCGCCAGTGGCAGCGAGGACTCTGCCATTTGTCTGTGGGATGCTGCCTCTGGTCAGTGCCTTAAAAGCTTACAGGGAAAGACGAATGGTGTACGCTCTGTCAGCTTTAGTCCCGATGGTCAGCAAATCGCCAGTAGTAGCGAGAACTCTACCATTTGCTTGTGGGATGTTGCGTCCGGTCAGTGTCTTAAAACGTTTCAGGAGAATACTGAGCGAGCTTTGGCGATCGGCTTCAGTCCCGATGGTCAAACTCTCGTCAGTGGCGGTGATGATGCTGCCATTCGCTTGTGGAACGTGCAAAACGGTCAGTGCCTCAACGTGTTGCACGGTCATAAGGGTTGGATTTGGTCAGCCTGCTTCAGTCCCGATGGTCAAACTCTCGCCAGTAGCGGTGATGATGCTACCATTCGCCTGTGGAACGTGCAAAACGGTCAGTGTCTCAATGTGCTGCACGGTCATACAGACAGCATTCAGTCAGTCAGCTTCAGTCCGAATGGTCAGACTCTCGCCAGCGGCGGAGATGATGCTGTCATTCGCCTGTGGAACGTGCAAAACGGTCAGTGCCTCAACGTGCTGCACGGTCATAGAGGTCGCATCCGGTCCGTGTGCTTCAGCCCGGATGGTCAGACCCTGGCTAGTGGTAGCCATGATTTCTCCATCCGCCTGTGGGACGCGAAAAACGCTTGGTGCCTCAAAGTTCTACAGGGAAACTCGTGTGGCATCCACTCCATTAGCTTCAACCCAGATGGTCAGACTCTGGTCAGTAGCGGGGAGGATACTACCATTCGCCTGTGGGATGTGCAAAATGGTCAGTGCCTCGACACGCTGCACGGTCATACCCGTTGGATATATTCTGTCAACTTCAGTCCCAATGGTCAGTTTTTGGTGAGTGGTGGCACCGAGCGAAGTGTAAGGTTGTGGAATGTGCAAGAGGGTCGGTGTTTGAGAATCTTGCACGGTCATACGGGTTGGGTCTGGTCAGTCAGCTTTAACTCTGATAGTCAGACGTTAGCGAGTGGCAGTCAAGATACCACTGTACGGTTGTGGAATGTGCAAGGGGGTGAGTGCCTCAAGGTGTTGCACGGCCATACAGGTTGGGTTCACTCTGTCAGCTTCAGTTGGGATGGTCAGTCTTTGGTGAGTGGCAGTGATGACCGAACCCTGCGGTTATGGAATGCTCAAGACGGTCAGTGCTTCAAGGTGTTGCACGCTCCTAGGGGTTTCTGCTCTGTTCGCTTCAGTCCTGACGATCGCACCTTAGCCAGTGGACATTTTGATGGTACTGTCCGAATATGGGATATCCATAGCGGTCAATGTCTCCAGGTTTTGCAGGGTCATAGGGGTTGTGCCTGGTCGGTCAACTTCAGCCCCGATGGTCAAACTCTGGCAAGCGGTGGTTTCGATGCTTCGATTCGCTTATGGCAGGTGCAAAACGGTCAATGCTTCAATGTCTTGCAGGGTCACACAGAGGCAGTCTTTGCCATCCGCTTCAGCCCCGATGGTCAGACACTTGCCAGTGGCAGTCACGATGAGACGATTAAGCTTTGGGATGTGAGAACGGGGGAATGTCTCAAAACGCTGAGAGCCGATCGCCTGTACGAGGGTATGAACATTAGGGGCGCTCAAGGATTAACCGCCGCGCAGCAAGCAGCGCTCTTGGCATTAGGGGCAGTCGAAAACTAAAGAGACGGCTTATGGCTGTCGCTTCTGTGCGATCGTTCTTAACAGTCGTTCATACGCCTCCTGCGATCGCTGCAATTCTTCAGACAGAAGCCGATCTGCGATCGCCTCTAGAGAGATAACCTGCTCCAGGTTTTCTAAGGTTTGATACGCAGCATCTACACCCACCGTGAGACTAGCTTGCGGAGGGCTGTAACGCTCGTACTCTTGGAGAATCAGTGGAGACACTGCTAGCACCGTGCCAGCACCCAGAAGGGATTTGATGTAATGTCGAGCTTGGGAGCGAGGATTTTCAATGGGGGCAATATCCCATAACAACCGCTGTGGTTGTGCTCCCAGACGTGCTAATGCCTGCCAGCGATCGCTTTGATAAATGGTTCGATATCGCTGATACATGACCTTAGCTTGTGCAATCGCAACATTGCCGAAAAAGGACTCTGGTAATGCTTCTGTCCTGCTTCCAGGTGTGTTGAGTGGGGCAGCGATCGCGTTATCGAGACGACTGATTGAGAAACTAGCGACACTTGAAATGGTACTGATTTCCTTTTCTTGCATCGCCATGCCTTCTATACCCCTCAAGTACGCCTCTGCGACCTGTTCGTAGACAACTAGGGAAAAGAGTAACGTTACATTAATATTGATGCCCTCGTAGATTAGTTGCTTGATCGTGGGCATAGTAGCGGCAGTGGCTGGAATTTTGAGCATCAAATTAGACCAACCCACGGTTTGCCAGAGCCGACGGGCTTCAGTCAGCGTTGCTTGAGGATCGAACGCCACCTGGGGCGGCAGATCTAAGTTGACAAAGCCATCGCTAGCATGGGTTTGAGTATGAATCGTTTTCATCCGATCGGCTGCTAGCTGCATATCCTGAATCGTAAGATATTCGTAGAGCCATTGGGCATTGATATCGGGTTGATGCTCAATGGCTCGAAAGTCGCGATCGTAGCTTCTTTCTCGAATGGCTTGTTCTAAACTAGTAAAGTTGGAAATTATACCGCGCAAGCCGTTGTCAATCAATCGCTGCAACTGACCCGTAAGCATCAAACTACGCTCAATACCATCAAGCCAGACAGATTGCCCGTGCTGCCGGAGGGTTTGTAGAAGGTTCATCGTATTCCAGGCGTAACGCGGCTGTGTGCTATCTAAAGTCTGTTACGCACTCTTGGTGTACACCAGTCAAGATTAGAAGTTAAGCTCCAAGTTATAGCAAAAGGCAGAAGGCTCCAGGGCAGAGGGCTTTTATGTTTATTACTCCTATGTGGTCATTTGGGCCGTTAGATCTGTCCTAACCTTTATGGCGATAGCTATAAGCGTATTTTTAAACCCAAAAAGATAGTAATTCTATAAGAGAGTGTTTCAACTTTTTACTTTGGACTGCAACTTGGGATGAGAATAGGCGATCGCACGTTAACCACATTGCTCAGTATTGTTTTAGGTTCAACTCTGCTTACAGCAAAAGCGGTGGCACAAAGTGCTTTCATCGCGCAACAACCAGCAACATCCTCGCTAAGTGTCAATAACGCCGAGCAACAACAAGCCACGACGCAAGCAGAGCAATGGATGCAGCAAGCCCAGCAACTATTTGAGCAAGGCACAGCAGCATCCCGGCAACAGGCGATCACTAAATACCAAGACGCACTCATAATCTGGCGTCAGATCGGCAATCGTCCTCAAGAAGCTACGACACTTTTAAGCATTGGTACTGTCTACTATTCCCTCAACGAAAATCAAAAGGCGCTAGACTCTTTCGAGCGGGCACTTGCCATCCGACGCGAACTCAACGATCGCGTGGGAGAAGCAGTGATGCTCTTTTCTATGGGTGGAGCTTACTCCAACTTAGGCGAGAATCAAAAAGCTCTGGAAACTTACAACCAAGCACTATCGCTATTTCAAGCCGAGAAACAACCCTCCTATGCCGCTAACGCGCTGAGGGAACTTGGCAGAATCTACTTCAAAGTGGGTGAGACTCAGCAGGCTCTTGATTCCTACAATCAGGCGCTGGTACTCCAGCAAACTCAAAAAGAACTGAGGGGACAAGCGGAAACGCTTCAGGCTATCGGCAGAATTTACACCTCATTAGGCGAGCCTCAAAAGGCACTGGAAGCCTACAATCGGACATTAGAAATTCAGCGAGGGGAACGAGATGAGGCAGGGCAAGCCGATACACTGGGTCAAATTGGCGTACTCTACACTTCATTAGGAGAACCTCAGAAGGCACTTGCAGCCTATAACCAAGCGCTGAAACTCCAACAGGCAGCACAGGGAAATTTATCGGGAGCATCCCTTGTCTTGAGCCTGTCTCAGCAAGCCATTTTGCTTGCAGGTATTGCTGGAACCTACACGGCAGCGAACGATTACCAACAAGCACTCAACTACTTGGGGCAAGCGCGATCGCTCTTGCAAAAGGCGGGCAATCGCTCTGCGGAAGCTGAAATCCTGAATCAAATGAGCTTTGCCTACGATGAAATGGGCGAAAAGCAAAAAGCGCTAAGTGCACTCAACGAAGCCCTTGCTTTAGGGCGTGTTATTCGCGACTCTGGCAGGGAAGCCTTCACACTGAGTAATATTGCCGCCATTTATAATTCTATGAGCGAACCCCAGAAGGCTCTTGATTTTTATGATCGAGCTTTAGAGATTCAGCAACGAATCAGCGATCGCCCCCAACAAGCCGTTACGCTCAACAGCATGGCTCAGGTTTACTCTACATTAGGGGATTATCAGCTGAGTATCGACACTTACACCCAAGCGTTGGAGATATTTAAACGGATCGGTGATCGCACGAGAATCGGTCAAACTCTAGACAGTATTGGCAATACTTACCGATTGGCAGGCGATTATGCCAAGGCACTAGACTCTTACAACCAGGAACTGTCAATCTGGCGCGAACAGGGCGATTTTTTTAGGGAAGTCGCCACGCTTACGGGTATCATCAGGGCTTACGAAGCATTGGGCGATTATCCCAAGGGGCTTGACGCTGCCAATCAAGCCCTTTCGGTAGCGCGTAAACAGCAAAGTAGCTTTGGAGAAGCTTCTGCCTTCGCTCTCATGGGTCGGGTATACTTAGCCGCAGGGGAGTATCAAAAAGCACTAGATGTCTCTACCCAGGCGCTGGAGCTATTTCAGAAGCTGGGTATCCGTCCAGCACAAGTCAATGTTCTCGGTAACCTCGGCAAGATTTATCAGGCATTGCAGCAGCCAGACAAGGCGCTGGAAACTTACAACCAAGAACTGGTTCTGCGGCGGCAGTTAGGCGATCGCACGGGGGAAGCGGAAACACTCTACAACGTTGCACTGACACAGCGTAACAAGGGTGATCTCAGCGCAGCCCGTACTCAAATTGAAGATGTCATTAAAATCGTTGAGGATATTCGCACCAAAGTCACTAGTCAGGAACTGCGTACCTCTTACTTTGCCTCGGTGCAGAAGTACTACCAGTTCTACATCGACTTGCTGATGCAGTTGCACAAAAAAGACCCATCTCAAGGGTACGATGCTTTGGCTCTAAACGCCTCGGAACGTGCTCGTGCTCGCAGCCTTCTGGACTTGCTGACAGAAGCGCACGCGGATATTCGGACGGGAGTCGAGCCAAAGCTGTTGGAACGAGAACGCAGCTTGCAGCAACAACTCAATGCCTTAGAAAAACACCGTCTAGAGGAAGTGACGCGCAACTCCACCGCCACACAAGCCCAAGAAAATGAGCAAGAAATTTCGGCACTGTTGCAAGAGTATCAGCAAGTTCAAGCCAAAATCCGAGCGACAAGTCCGCGCTACGGGGCACTAACTCAGCCACAACCGCTCACTTTAGCTGAAATTCAACAGCAAGTTTTAGATGATGACACCCTACTGTTGCAATACTCCTTAGGCGAGGAGCGCAGCTATCTTTGGGCTGTCACCAAAGCGGGTATCACCAGTTACGAACTGCCCAAACGAGCAGACATTGAAGCCACAGCGCAGCAGTTCTATAAACTGTTGAAGACAGCCACCTATCGCCCAGACTCATCGAGAGGGATTGGAGTTGAAGTTCGTTCCGGTGTCCAAAGGAGCGAAGTGGCTACCCAACTCAGTCAGATGCTCCTGCAACCCGTAGCTGAGCAGTTGGGAAACAAACGCTTGCTCGTCGTCAGTGACGGTGTCTTGCAATACATCCCGTTCGCCGCGTTGCCGATGCCTGGAACGTCGAACAATGAACCGCTTCTAGTCAAACACGAAATCGTCAACTCCCCCTCAGCGTCTTCATTAGCGGTTTTACGAAAAGACTTGAATGAGCGCAAAACTCCCTCCAAAGCGATTGCGCCAAGCGCACCAGCAAAGCTGATCGCGGTTTTCGCCGATCCTGTGTTTACTTCAGATGATGAACGGCTACAAGGACGTGAGGAACAAGCTCCTCATGTACCGTTAGACAAGAGTAATGTGAGCGATCGCGCCTTAGCTAGAGCTGCCAGAGAAACTGACGTAACATTCAACCGCTTGCCCTTCACTCGCACAGAAGCCGAGCAAATTTTGGCGTTAGTTCCTGCCACATCCCGACTACAAGCCGTTGATTTTGCCGCCAACCGAGCCACAGCCACCAGTCCGGAACTGAGTCAATATCGCATCGTGCATTTTGCCACTCACGGTATCCTCAATAGTAAGCAACCCGAGTTATCGGGGGTGGTGCTGTCTCTGGTGGACGAAAAGGGTAAGTCACAAAATGGCTTTTTGCGACTGCACGATGTCTTTAACCTCAACCTACCCGCCGAACTGGTTGTCCTTAGTGCCTGTCAAACTGGACTGGGAGAAGCAGTCAAAGGAGAAGGATTGGTGGGCTTGACAAGAGGCTTTATGTATGCAGGCGCACCCCGAGTTGTGGTGAGTTTGTGGAATGTCGATGATGAGGCAACTTCGCAGTTGATGGCGAAATTTTACGAAAAAATGTTGCAAGATGGGGTCAAGCCAGCAGCGGCTTTGAGAGCTGCCCAGTTAGAGATGTGGCAGCAAAAGCAGTGGCAAGCCCCATTTTATTGGGCGGCTTTTACGCTACAAGGGGAGTGGAGATAAGCTGTTGTGGATTTGTGCATTGATGCTGATGGGGAGAGTTGGAATTGAACGAACCACAGAGGCACTCCAGAACGCTGAGGTAAGAGAAACAGAGGGTTATACGTTTTTTACCCATTACCCACGGGAAAGATGCTGCTAGGTATTGATTTAGGCACCGGCTCTGCTAAAGCCTTACTACTAAATACGGATGGAACTGTAGTGAGTGAAGCGTCAAGTTCCTATCCCGTCCAAGCGCCGTATCCTGGATGGGCTGAATCGAATCCGTCGGACTGGTGGTTAGCGGTTGCTTCGGCTGTTAGGCAGGCAGTGGCTCATCGATCGCATCTGGTACAAGCGATCGGACTGTCTGGGCAGATGCATGGTGTCGTCTTGGTGGATGAGTCAGGGAAACCGCTACATTCAGCTATCCTCTGGGCGGATACTCGCTCGACGCAGATGCTGAGTGCGTATCATTCCCTTGATGCTGATACTCTAAAGCGTCTGGGCAATCCAATTACGGCGGGAATGGCGGGTTCGACGTTGTTGTGGTTGCGGGAACACGAGCCACAGGTGTATGCAGAGGGACGGTGGGCACTTCAGCCGAAAGATTGGTTGCGTTTCCAACTGACAACAGAAGTGGCAACCGAACCCTCTGACGCTTCCGGTACTTTACTCTATGATGTTGTAGCAGATGACTGGGCGTGGGATACCCTGGAAGCGTTGAATCTACGCCATGACTGGTTGCCAAAGCTATTACCATCGAGTGCGATCGCAGGTTCCCTCTCTTCTACTGCTTCAGAGCATCTTAACTTACCCGTTGGCCTACCCGTTGTAGCCGGTGCAGCAGATACCGCAGCGGCAGCATTGGGAAATGGACTATTAGAGCCTGAATGGGTGCAATTGACAATTGGCACAGGCGCTCAAATTATCACAATCCGCTCCCAACCCATTCTTGACGCTTACGGGCGTACCCATCTGTATCGAACAGCCGTGCCGAATCAGTGGTATACCCTGGCAGCGATGCAAAATGCAGGGCTAGCGTTGGAGTGGGTACGGGGTATCCTCGGCTTGAGTTGGCAGCAGGTTTATACTGAAGCCTTTTCTGTTCCCCCAGGATGCGAGGGTTTAGTGTTTTTGCCCTACCTGACGGGTGAACGCACACCCCACCTCGATCCTGAAGCGCGGGGTGCCTGGGTGGGATTGGGGCTGCATCACACGCGATCGCATTTAATGCGGGCGGCATTGGAGGGAGTGGCGTTTTCTTTGAAACAAGGGCTGGAGGCGCTGGAAGCAACAGGTGTGAAAGTAACAGAACTGCGTTTGGCAGGCGGTGGAACACAGGAAATCGCTTGGCAGCAGTTACTTGCTGACGTGTTGAGAGTTCCCCTTTATACAACGACGGTTACAGCCGCTTCAGCACGGGGTGCTGCCCTGCTGGCAGGTATCGGTATTGGGGTGTATGAAGATGCGATCGCGATTCTCAACCTCACACCTCAGCCAACACTGGCGGTAACTCCTAACCTGGATGAGCCAGCCCTGTTGGAAGCTTGGAGGCGATATCAAGCTCTCTATCCTCAGCTAAAAGCCATCTTTCCGCTTACTTAATCCCCGCAAGGGGACTGAAACTACTCTCTTTTGATAGCAAGGTATAGCAGTCGCCAAGGCAATTAGGACAAAGCTAAATACTGAAACTTTGACCAGTCAAGCTTTTCCCTTCTGCCTACTCCTGCGGAGAACGCTGCGCGAACTGCCCTGGAGCCGTCTACCTTGTGCTATATCTGTAATCGTTAGCTTTCCGCTAACTCAATCCCCGCAATGGGGCTGAAACTTTGCCAAGCCAAATTTGCCGCACCTACCATCCCCGCCTGATTTCCCAACTCAGCCACCAGTAACTGTAAACCAGCACGGGAACTCGGCAGCACTCGTCGCTCAATTTCAACTAAAGCCGCAGGGAAGAAAAACTCAGCACTCGCACTCACCCCCCCGCCAATCACAATCGCTTCCGGCGTCAGAACGTAAATCAGACTGGTTAGCCCAATCCCTAAATCACGTCCGTAGCCTGCCCAAAATTCTAAAGCGAACTTGTCACCCTCTTTCGCCATCACACCGAGTTCAGCGGGTTCCTTGCCAGTACAGCGTCGAATGGCTTGCACTGAAACATGTTGCTCCAGAGAACCCTGATTACCGCTATTACACATCGGGCCATCCGGGTTCAGCGTAATTAACCCCAATTCCCCAGCCGCTCCCTGATGACCCGTGAAAAGCTTACCATTTAAAATAATCGCCCCACCAACCCCCGTGCCCAAGGTTAGCAAAATCAGATGGCGGAACCGCCGACCGGCACCTAACCAAGCTTCGCCCAAACCAGCGCAATTTGCATCATTCGCGATAATGGTCGGACAAGCTGTTTTGGCTTCTAACATATCAGCCAGAGGAACATCGTGCCAACCAGCCAAGTTAATCGCCACTCTGGCAATTCTACCTGTCGCATCGACTGGGCCAGGAGTTCCAACGCCAATAGCTATCACTTGGTGATTAGTATTCAGTTGAGCGATCGCCTCTACCATCGCCTCCACAATCGCTGTTGGAGTAGCGGGTTGAGGGGTAGCCACCGTTAACGACTGCAAGCAAGTCCCATCTTGGCGAAACCGTCCCAGCTTGATTGCCGTTCCCCCTAAATCAATACCAATAACCTCAGGCTCAAGCACGCTCTACTAATCCCCAATCTCTTGCTCAGTACAGCATCTTAGCGCCTTTGCGTGCTCATCCTTCAATAAATTTTTTAACTAAAAGTCCCTCCCTTAAATGGGGAGCGCTTCTGCAACCACATGGAAAAGCCTGTTACTACCAAAACGAGTAATCCTAATGCATTTAGGAAGGGGTAAATTTCTGATAAATTCAAGGGGCCAAAGTGTCCTTTGTGTAGTGCTATTAGCCAATGAACGCTATCTTCTTTTCCAGCTAAATCAAAAAATTGAAAAATTGAGCCAGTAACTGCCGTTAAAGCAAGCGGTAACACCATGATCGGAGCTAGAGTTTTGTGGAGCCGACGGATACGTTTTTGCATTAAGGTTTTAGATACTGGTATGTTCATTTTTTTCCTATAAGTGAGTGATATTTGGAAATTAAAGAGTCCTTTAAATTCAATTCATAAAGGCAACTGCAAGGAAGGAAACCCTACAGTTACCCTTTAGTACTTTGAGTTACTTTGTTGTGCTTTTAGGGAATACCTAAGTTCTAGCCTCGCTACGCGGAATTCACAATTCAAAATGCTTAGATGGCAAGCATTTCATTGATAGGTGAATGGTGGCTTTATTGGCGCTGTACTGTAAAGCGTGACTAGCGGCTCTGTTGTTGGTGCTGCTGCTGCCACTGCTGGCGCATCTGCTGCATTTGCTGTTTTTGTTCAGGAGTGAAAACCCCATCCATTCGAGCTTTTTGTGCCTGTCTGATTGCTGTGATTTGGGCTTTCTGAGCATCACTCAGATTTAATTGCGCCATAATATCCTGATGCTTTTGATGATTGCCCTGGCGGTTGCCTTGACGATTTTGTTGCATCAATGTTTTGAGTTGTGCCTGTTGGTCTGAGGTCAGAACAGATTGAATTTGGTCGTGAGTATCTTTTTCGATTTGACGCATTTGCTGTTTTTGTGCATCGCTCAGATTAATCTGTCCCCATTTACCTTGATGATGCTGATGAGCCGCCTGTGGAGGTTGAGTTGGTGCTTCATCTTGAGCTTTGACCAACAAGGGTGTGGCGACAGCAGAGACTGTGATTAATCCAGCTAGCAACGGCATCAGTTTGATTTTCATCGTGGGCTCAGTTGTGAGTTTCTTGAATTCGATGTCCTCATCATAAGAAGGAGCCTTTCGTACCCACATGAGGAGAAAGTCATGAATTCAAGCATGACTTTCGTAACGGGCAAAAGGCGATCGCCAGCAAAAAACCTCACCCAAATAGCTGAGTGCGGTGCGACGAAAGTTTTCCGCCAGTTCAACACAAGTAGTTTTCCCGAATACAAGTGCCATCTCGGGTCAGATAATCTGTGCCAGAAATTGATTCGGACTCCCGCTTACCCTGTTAGTGAAATAGTAGATTAGACCTCTTGCTCTCATTCGATTTTTGCCCCCCGACGCCCCCAATGCAAGGGGGGAACCTGAATTCTCGCGTCCCCCAGAATTGGGGGATTTAGGCAAGAGGTCTATTGCCCCTCAGACACGTTGACTCCTTGCTGATCAAAACTCTAAAATCGCTGGCGTTCATCGAAATACCGGGACATGGCATGATCGAGGCTGGGGAGTAGTAAGCCACGTTCGCTGCCGAGAACGCTGTAGGTGGGACGGGCAGCTCTAAGACCAAGTTCTCGTATAGGACGAGCTTCAAGACTAGATGCATCAACACCAGCCATAGAAGCAGCGAGGCGTGCCAACTCAGCCCAAGCGATCGCGCTCTTATTAGCCAAGTGCCACAAGCCGCACTCACCGTCAATTAACAAATCGAGCGTCGCATTCACCAGATCCGGAACATAGGTAGGCGAAACCACCGAATCCTCTGCCGCTACGAACGTCTGCCCAGCAGCTAACTGACGCAGTGCAATGGTAACGAAGTTGTATTCATCCCACGGCCCGAAGAATGCACTCGTGCGAATCACAAGTGCTGAAGGATAAGCCTTTAAAACCCTCGCCTCCGCAAGAGCTTTGCTGCGACCATACACATTAAGGGGGGCGACTGCGTTGCTTTCTACATAAGGGTCGGCACAAGTCCCATCGAAGACAAGGTCGGATGAAAAGGTGAGTAGTGCCACTCCCTGACGAGCGCAACTTTGCGCAAGGATGGCTGGACCTTCAGCGTTTACGCGCAGGCAGATTTCCGGTTCGTGTTCTGCATCATCCACGCGAACGTACCCAGCAGCGTTCACAACTGCCCACGGTTGCAACTGAGAAAGAGCAGCATCGACAGAAGCAGGGTCGGTAATGTCCATCTCCTGGCGTGTCAGGAGGTGGTATGGGATGCCTCGTAGGTCACACAGACGGGCGAAAGCCTTCCCTAGCGTTCCTCTGGCTCCAATAATGGCAAGCGGACGGGGTGAATTGGCAATCATTGAACGACTTGTCGGGTTAGACAATGTTTGGCTCTTATTGTCACCCAATCCAACATTACAATCTACTGGTGGGTAGAGCAGCCGTTGTGGCCTGCGCCACCATCCCGGTACATCGAGGACGGGGTGGTCGTACTCGCGCTCAGTGGCTAGATTGCTCAACATCTGAGCAAGCGCTGTAGGACGGGGTAAGCTGGAGCGCAGATCGAACACACCCGGCTCATAGTGACCGTCAGCACGGGTTAGCAGGCTATTCCAATCGTAGCTGCCCAGCAAAGACCAAGCCGTTACGGCACGTACATCTACGCCTTCGCGCTTTAGACTTTTTGCCGCCTCCCAAACCTCGTAAAGCCAGCGCAACTGCTCCTCGCGGGTGCAGCCGAGGTGTACCTCCGTCACGGCGAGTGGCAAGCCGTAGCGTTCCCATGCTTCTCTCATCAACAAGCTCGGTCCTGCGGGGCCTTCAGCACAGACCCGTACCGCCTCTACATCTGCGTAAGTGTGCCGTCCGTTTCCTCCGTGACAGCTTGCAGGATAACGTTCGAGGCGCTCATCTAGGAAGCGATCGCTAGTTATGTAGTGGTTAATTCCAATCACATCCGGTGGACAGGGAGCCTCTAGGAACAGCTCAATCTCGCCCTCAGTGATACCAAGCCAGCGCAGATAGTGCCACATGGGATGGTCACGGTTCACACGACCACACAGCAGATCGAAGCTCAGCCAACGGCGTTCGTTCTCAAACTCTGCCTGGTACGTGAGGAGCGGCGTGCTGAAAATCTTACCCAAATCCTCAGTCTGTATGAGTTGCGCGGTGGGATTCACCTGGCGAATTGCCTGCATCGAGCGCTTAATTGCATGACACTGCGTCAACAACGCCCGTGCAAACGTCAATCCATCGCAACCGTGCGGGTACCAATGACCGTACAGTCCGCTGAAACGCGCCGTAGTCAGTGGCTCGTTAACGGGCGTGTAATGAGTGACCCACGGATAGCGTTCTGCAACTGCACGGGCGAACTCGGCAAGCCCAGAGGGAAAAGCTGGATCGATCAAGCTGGTATGGCGGGGACCACTGCCGTGATGAACCAGACCAACGATTGGACGAATGCCGAGTTCGCGCAAACGCCCCAGTCGCTCATCCGCCCATGACCAGTCAGCATTTTCTAAACCATTGGGCGCAGTCCGTTCCCATAGCACTGGATAGCGAATGGCACGCACACCCAGTTCTGCGAATAGGTCGAGGTCTTCTAGGCGCGTGGTGTGACCATTTCGCTCTAACTGGTCAAAATATTGGTCACCGACGCGGTTAACGGTGCATTCTAATCCAGCCCACACCTCTAGAGTGTGCATAGGCATTGGCTCTGTGTTCATTAAAATTAGTGTCCTCCTACAGGAGTTGCTATTAGTTAATGGGTATAGATGTGTTCTGCGATGATTCGACGCTCAAGCAACTTCTTTGATCAAAAGGAAAACCCATTCTCTAAATGCTTCCTACAGACAAAGTGCTGGCTCCCCCTTAGCCCCTCATAAATCCAGGGGAATGTCAGGAAGAACTTTTATGATTAGGGGGTTAAGGGGAGCGAAGTTTAGCGCTGCAAACGTGAAATTTAATATCAATTTGATTTAAGGACAGCTACAGATGGAGAGCTGAGGGAGCTGGGGAAGCTGGGGGAGTGATTTGTCGCAGACATTTAGCGAATTGATATAAGAGATTATCGATTGATGAGACCGGACTTGTGGGATGGAGACATAGTGCCCATCCCTGCTCGGTTAGTCAGCTAGAACCCTGCATGACAAGAGTTAAATCTCATCTCTCGTCCCTTTTTAGGAACGCCCTCCTACGCTTTCCACTCGGTGTTTGGCGCTGATTTGTTTGTAAACAGTAAGAGCCTGAGCCACACATTGATCCATGTTGTAGTATTTGTAAGTGGCTAAGCGTCCCACAAAATATACCCCTGGCGTTGCCTCCGCTAGTG
>DATNPV010000178.1:0-6591 GCA_036703055.1 Waterburya sp. | reverse complement strand
CGCTGACAGCCCATTACCCACTGTGAGGGTTCGTAAACGGTAACGGAATCCTGTCCTTGCCAGTGGGCAATGGTGGCATGGGGTTCCATCGCTGCGTGTAGTTCGGTGGAAGTCGTGTAGGTCGCCTCAATCTTCGTGGCGGCGTTTGCCATCCCTGCCGCAAACTGCCCCTTCTCAAATTTAAACTCCTCACCCATTTGGGGCGGAGCTTCTTTGAAGGTTGCGTTCTTGGCTTCGACTAATGGCTTTTGCGTCTCGTATTCAACTTTAACCAGGTGTGCGGCATGACGCGATCGCTCAAACGTATCTGCCACCACTAAGCCGATAATTTGCCCACCATAATGAACTTTATCATCTGACAACGGCAGACGAGCCTCGTAGATTTTGGAGGTCATGAAATTATTGGCGGGTGTGAACACCTTAGGGGCATTTTTGTGCGTGAAAACAGCAATTACTCCTGGTGCCTTCTCTGCTGCGCTGGTGTCGATGCTTTTAATCCGCCCGTTGGCAATCGTCGCCGTAACTAGATACCCGTGAACCAGTCCCGGAATTTGGTGTTCTGCCGCGTAAGTCGCCGTACCCGTTACCTTAGCGCGTCCATCTTTGCGCGACACAGCCGTACCAATTACCTTGTTCATGCTACACCGCCTCCTTTGGCTGATACTGTGAGCGATCGCTTAATGGCCCGTTTAGCTAATTCAACTTTGAAGCTGTTGTGAGTCAGGGGTTTAGCTCCCTGTAGAGCAATTTCTGCCGCTTGTTGGAATGTTTCGCTGTTGGCGGGTTTGCCCATTAAAAACTTCTCTGCCTCCGTAAGACGCCAAGGCTTGTGAGCAACACCACCCATTGCCAAACGAACATCCTTGATGCTGTCACCTGCCAAGTCAAGAGCAGCCGCAACCGAAATCAGAGCAAAGGAATAGGACGCCCTATCCCGCAGCTTGAGATATACACCGGACTTGGCAAACGGCACAGAGGGTAACAGGACAGCCGTAATCATTTCTCCCGGTTCCAAGTTGGTGTCTCGCTGGGGTGTGTCGCCCGGTAGACGGTGGAAGTCCGTAAACGGGATTTGCCGCTTACCTTGCGTTCCTTCTACTTCAACAATGGCATCCAATGCCGCCAGAGCAACGCACATATCAGAGGGATGAACGGCTATACATTGCTCGCTAGCTCCAAACAGTGCGTGCTGTCGGTTAATCCCCGTTGCCGCAGGACAGCCGTTTCCCGGTTCCCGTTTGTTGCAGGGAAACGCGGTGTCGTAGTAGTACGGGCAGCGAGTGCGTTGCAGAATGTTGCCAGCAACAGAAGCAACATTGCGAATTTGCTGAGAGGCACCGGAGAGAATTGCACGGGATAGCATGGGATAGTCCCGTCGGATATCGGGATGGTCGGCTACTGCTGTATTACTTACTAATGCACCGATACGCAGTCCACCCCCAGCTATGGGTTCAATGCGCTGCATCTGGAGCCGGGAAATGTCGATCAGTTGCGATGGCTCATCGAGAAAGACTTTCATCCGGTCAACCAGGTTTGTACCTCCTGCGATGAACGTGGCATCTTTGTCAGTCGTTGCCCGTTGGACGGCATCGTTCACCGAAGTAGCGCGGATGTAGGTAAATTTATTCATGCTGGCATCTCCTGTGGTTCAGTCACCATAATGGTTGCAGCAGCAGAGGGAGGCGTTTGTCCAGCCGCTTGCTGCACGGCGGCAACAATCCCGTTGTATGCACTGCACCGACAAAGATTGCCACTCAATCGCTCTTTAATTTCCGCTTCGGAGAGTTCTCCAAGTTGCGGAGGACTGCTGAGATCTGAGGTAACCGAGCTGGCACAACCTCGTTTGACTTCATCGAGAAGGGCAACTGAGGCGCAAATCTGTCCAGGCGTGCAATAGCCGCACTGAAAGCCATCATGATCGATAAATGCCGCTTGCACGGGATGGAGGACATCGCCTTTTGCCAGTCCTTCAACAGTGACAATTTCTTTGCCCTCCTGCATCACGGCTAGGGTGAGACAAGAGTAGACTCGCTGTCCATCAATGAGAACTGTACAGGCTCCACACTGTCCGTGATCGCAGCCCTTTTTGCTGCCTGTAAGTTCCAAGCGTTCGCGCAGGGCATCTAAGAGGGTTACTCGTGGCTCGATGGTGAGCGATCGCGACTCACCGTTCACTTTGAGTGTGACTGCCATCTCGCCGTTTTCAGGGGATTGCATAGAGTGCTCTTCCTTTGCTGTTGTTGCCTGATTGAGCAATGCGGGGGCAGCGATCGCTGTTCCTGCTGCGGTTAGCGCCTGCCCCAAAAAATTGCGCCGAGACGTTCGTTTCGTCCTGCCTTCATGGTGTTCCATGGATTGCACCTCTAGTTTGTGTCCAATCTACTCCCCTGTGGGAGGTTGGTTCATGCTTGTGTCATTGTCGAACAACTATTTCAAGAGATACAGCGCCTATCGGATTCCGAACACGGGCGTGTGTTACCCCACTCAACGCAATCGACCGTCTCCTGCAAGCCAAGCTAGCCGTTCTATTCTGTCAAGCTAGCCGCTATATTTTGTAATAGTTTAAACCGTTTAAACAAGGAAAAGGTTTACGGCATACATTTTACATCCATACTGTAGGTTAAAGGCGATAAAAGTCTATATGACGGTAACTTAATCTCAATAAGCGAAACCAGAATGACACAGCTAATATGAATGTTTTAGATACTTCTCTGGCAACACCTATTAAGATTCCACACCAGCTATTAGCTTATCGAACTTCTATTAAACATGGAAACAAGTACAAACCAGCCACAAACAAATCCAATTGAGAAATTGTCCAAACCTATTGTAGATAAAATTGCTATCATCGGTGCTGGCCCTGGTGGGTTGGCTACTGCTCTAGCGCTGCGAAAACACGGATTTGACGTTCAAGTTTACGAAAAAGCCAAAGAATTTCGTCCGGCTGGCACGGGTTTAGGTTTAATGCCGAATGGATTGAACTGCCTTGAGGGTATTGAATCAGGAATCGTTGAAGCTCTTAAATGTTCAGGCTGCCAAGTTCGCAAGGCGGTATTAAAGAATACTGCGGGAGAAACCCTTCGCGCTAACCCAACCAACAGGTATTTGGAGAAATACGGACAGCCATTGTTAACAGTTTGGTGGTGGCGTTTGCAGCAAGTTCTTGCCTCAAGACTGCCATCTGATAGTATTCACCTCAATCATCACTGTATTGGGTTTGACCAAAATGACAGGAGTGTAGAAATACATTTTGATAATGGAAAACAAGTACATGCTGATTTGCTCATCGGAGCTGATGGCTTAAACTCGGTAATCAGAAAACAATTAATTGGAGATGAGAAGCCTCATTATGTAGGGAGCATGTGCTGGCGCTCTGTCATCAAGTATGACAAACAGTTGCTTAATCCCGATGAAATGGCATTTATCAAAGGCAATAAACAGTTCATGTACCTGCTCAACGTAGGTGATGGATATATCTGTTGGATCACACGGAAGTTATCTCCAGATTGCTCGCTTTCTCACAGTGCGGCTGAAGCCAAGTCTCGCGTTCTCCATGAATTAGCGGACTGGGGAGAATCTTTGCGGGCGATGGTGGAAGCCACAGAAGCGGAGAAAATCATAGAAGGGCCTATCTACGACAGACCCCCTTTGACCAGATGGAGTCAAGGCAGAGTAACTCTCTTAGGGGATGCAGCTCATCCGATGGCACCGGCGCTGGCACAGGGAGCGAATACATCTTTTGAAGATGCCTACGAACTGCAAGCGTGCCTTTCTCAGTCATCTACTCTGGAAGACGCTTTTCGTTGTTACGAGCAGCGTCGCATCGAGCGCACACAAATTATCCAGTCTCGTACAGCTCAGGCTGAGATGCGCTACTATGAAGCCACCAGTGAGACATCTCCAAGACAAAGCTCGTCTCAAGCTAGTAATGATGAGTTTCAAGATTGGCTATATAACTACCAGCCTTCTGTGAGAAGTTAGAGCTGATTTACAAAGTAACGCTGAAGAGTGGGGAACACCTTACCATCCAGCTTGTAGGACGCAACTCTATTGATTATCACTGACGAAGCGAGTATTTCTCCTTAAGTATAGTGAGTTTAGGATTACCCGGTTACTACTACGAAGATCAGGAGGTTTTCGCACATGAAATGCGAACTGTCTGGCGCAGTACCTGGCAGTGCGTAGGTCGAGAGTCGGAGCTACCAAACCCAGGCGATTACCTAACTTGTCTCATCGGAGATCAGCCGCTGTTTGTTATTCGTAACGCTTGCGGGGAACTCCAGGCGTTGCACAATGTCTGCCGACACCGGGGGGCACGTCTGCTTGATGGGATGGGGAACTGCTCTGTTGTGCGCTGTCCCTACCACGCCTGGACTTATGACTTAGATGGCTTGCTTCAAGGAGTTCCTCAAGCCAAACTCTTTCCTGACTTGGACAAATCTACTGTCCGCCTATTGAGTGCACTTGTAGACACCTGGGGGGGTTTTATCTTCGTTAAGTGTGACTCTGTTGGGGAGTCATTGATAAGTTACCTAGCTGGTATTCCAGAGTATCTCAAGCAGTATGAGCAGCCCTGGGAAGAATTACAAGGGGTAGCTAGGTGGTCTTACACTGAACCAATCAACTGGAAGTTTATTGTAGAAAACTACGCGGAGGACTACCACTTCTCTAGTATTCATGCCGAAAGTTTGCACAGCTATGATTTCCCAAGAATCCGTACTACCACCACAGGTCGCCACTGCCAAATCCGAGTTCCCTACACGCCTGAAAAACTCGCCAAGATGCACTCGTCTATAACAGGCTCACCCCAAGAATTATCCTACCAGGGCTATATTTTTCCCAACCTGATGGTTAACACCGATTTAGATCACGTCTCTGTGTTTCGGCTATTACCCCTGAGTCCTGTAAGAAGCCGCGTTGAAGTTATAATCTATCAGACTAGAGCGCAAATGTCGGCATTTCCAATCGATCCCGATGTTTTTCAAGGCAAGTTTCATCGGGTGATGGAGGAAGACTTCGCTGTGTGCCGCTTACTACAGGCTAACGTCCAGTCTCAGGCTTACGGGGTGACGCAGCTGGCGACGGAACGCGAACTGGGAATTGCTCACTTTTACACCGTGTTGTCAGAATATTTGGAGCTACCCACAGTCCACGAAGACGCCACGCCAAAATAACTTAGCTGTTTAAGTGGTGTTATATCAAATATCTAAATGTTTGCTACTACTCAATCTCCGCGTCGAGAGCGTCTCCGTGTCAATCATCTGTAGCAAACTTAGGGAGAAACGATCTAAAAATCTCACTCTTTGGTAATCGGTAATCGGTGATTGGAACGTATTTCCTATTATCTATTACCTCAATTGATAAATAGGCTTCACAATTCATTGAGACTCGCTATAGAATTCATCATCTGTCCCGGCGTAATGGGGGACTGGCCTAAGACGGGGACGTGATTATTCCAGAGTTCTAGAGCATACTGTAGAAGATTTTACACAGTAGCACACGATTCATTACTCCATGCTTTCGCGTATTAAAGACATAGCTGAAAAACTCGGCCCTCGCCTGATTGAAATTCGACGTCATATTCATTCTCATCCCGAACTCAGTGGTCAGGAACACAAGACAGCCGCCTATGTGGCAGGCGTACTATCGTCCTGCGGCATGGTTGTGCAAGAGGCTGTTGGTAAGACAGGACTCATTGGCGAATTGGTTGGTCTGACGGATGACCGCTTAGTCGCCATCCGCACGGATATGGACGCCTTACCCATCACTGAACGGACCAACCTGGAATTTGCGTCGTGCCATCCGGGAATTATGCACGCTTGTGGTCACGATGTACATACTACAGTGGGTTTGGGTACAGCGATGGTGCTATCCCAATTAGGCGAAGTTTTCCCTGGCAATACCCGCTTTATTTTCCAAGCGGCAGAGGAAATTGCCCAAGGTGCTAAATGGATGGTGCAAGATGGGGCGATGAATGATGTGAGTGCAATTTTTAGCCTGCATGTGTTCCCCTCCATTCCCGCTGGTTCAATCGGGATTCGATATGGTGCATTGACAGCCGCGGCGGATGATTTAGAAATCTTTATCACAGGAGAGTCCGGTCACGGTGCTCGTCCCCATGAGGCGGTTGATGCGATTTGGATTGCCTCTCAAATCATTACGACGCTTCAGCAAGCGATTAGCCGCACCCAGAACCCATTGCGTCCCCTGGTCTTGACAATTGGACAAATCACTGGTGGGCGTGCCCCCAATGTGATTGCTGACCAAGTGCGCTTGGCGGGAACGGTGCGATCGCTCCATCCGGAAACCCATGCTAATCTGCCAGAGTGGCTGGAAAAGATTGTGGCGAGTATCTGCAACACGTATGGTGCTCGCTATGAGGTGAACTACCGTCGGGGAGTGCCTTCGGTGCAAAATGACTTAGCGTTAACTCAGTTATTGGAAGAGTCAGCCAGAGAAGCATGGGGAAGCGATCGCATTCAAATTTTACCTGAAGCCTCGATGGGGGCTGAAGACTTCTCTGTCTATCTCCAAGATGCCCCTGGCAGCATGTTCCGCCTCGGTGTTGGATTTCCGGATAAACCCAACTAC
>DATNPV010000106.1:0-35094 GCA_036703055.1 Waterburya sp. | reverse complement strand
GGGCGATTTCCTAGCCGATAGCTCCGGACTAGGATTTGCAGGAGGAGCGCTCCTAATCGCTGGTTTGCTTGCTCTGGTATTGGCAGGGCATTATTTTTCCAAAATTTCCCAAGTTATGTTGTTTTGGATTGCATTTGTCCTTACCCGACCATTTGGTGCAACATTGGGGGATGTTCTTACGAAATCACCCGAAAAAGGTGGCCTTGATTTAGGTACTATCGGCTCATCTATTGTCCTTGTGTCGATACTTGGAGTCTGTATTCTGTTCACCACTCTAAAGCAGAGAAGACTAGCCGTGGTTAGGATTTCTAATGATGAATAAGTAGAGGGATCTAATTAATCTGCCCCCCTACCCCCTGCCTTCTGCTACATTCGCTTTTTGCGCGTTTCGCGATAGGCTTCACGAATTAAGATGTCTATTTCTGCTGCTACCTCATCGGATGTGCCATCCCAATAATGAGTGTGAGCACCAGCACCTAAACAGAACTCCCGCCGTGTCAGATATTCATCTTCCGAGATATGTACGGGGCGATCGCGATCGCTAGTCCATGTATTATCATCCTTGTCAGGTTCAGCAGGTCGGCTCCACTGGTAATCGCAGCAATCAGAGCGCCACAGATAGCGTCCCACATAGTCTCCGCTGCGGAAGGTATTTACCCATCGGTTTACTCCTAGCAGTGCCGTTGGATCTGGCTTCTGCTTCTCACTAATACACTGGGGATTGTGCGGCTGTCGCGTCCAGGGAGTTGTGTCATAGTGACGCGCCCAGTTGTATAGATGAGGAAATCCCAAACCGTAAAGCTGCCGTAGGGGACAACCCATTGTGAACAAGTAGATTGGAAGATTACCATTCACCAACCGCCCAAGTGCTGAGTCAGTTTCACGTTCGGTTTCCCGTTGGAGGAAGCGCAACAGATCGGCGGTGATTACGCTTCCCTGACTGTGGGCCACGATGACAATAGCATCGTATCCTCGAGCGCCATCATCGTCTTGTGGGTCTTGCCAGCGACAAAGGTAGCGTAGTAGAGAGACATAACGAGAATAGATGCGGGCACTTGGGTTGTCATCTTCTGGATGTATACGCAGGTAATTATCAACATCCAGCAAGGTGTCGAGTATACTACGGAACCCAAACGACAGATGATCCAACCGACCTCGCAAAGCAAGTAAGCTAGTCGTGGAGGCAACCAGGAATGTAGCCAATATTCCTAAAACCTCGTCCACCCAAGCGTAATCTGCTAATTGAGGGTTCAGGACGCAACAGAGGTATACCACTGGAAATCCAATTGCCATGCCCAAAACAAAGCAGTTGCCCCACCAATTCATTAATTTATACCCATTGGTCAGCCACTCCCCATACTGCGCGGATGAGCGATCGTCTGATTTAGGGGGACTAAATTCAGCCCAAGCTGAAGGAAAAAGCGACCACAAGGCGATGAGTACGGTAAGCAAGATGCAGCCGAGGACTACAAAAAAGGCTGGTGAAGCAGCAGAAACAATGAGTTGATGAACAAATTCAGGCCCTGAAAAGGGAAATTGGCTGCGATCGGTAAACAGAAACTCGAATCGTGGGGTGTAAAAATTCTCCGTGGGTAATAAGCGAGAACCTACGCGATCGAGAGCTCCCAAGAGCGTCAGAGTTACAACGATAAACAGAGCGGAGGGAACTGCAAGTGTAAGGCGTGCCATCCAGGCAGCACGCTTGGCACGTTCGCGGCATCCATTATCCTCTTTAGTCTTCAGGTGAGATTGCTTAGCCGTGCTTTGCCATACCGCTACGCCGCCTAATAATCCCGCGATTAGCTGTAAAGCAAAGAATGCAACCCAGCAAGCTAACAAACCAATGTAGATCACCTCAACCACTTTGAACGCTACATCAGTAATTCCTTGATAAGAATCTTCAGCAGATAACAAAAGCTTTGTGACTATTCCTGCCAAAAATACGCCTATCCATAGGGCTACCTGATCTGCATGGGGCTGACGACGTGCGAATTGGAGCATGAGACACCACATGATGACTCCTGATACAGCACACCATTCAAACGCAAGAAATCGGTAATAACCCAACGGCAGTATCAGAAAGTAGCCGAGTCCTATCACCCCTAGTGCTGACAAAATCGGCAGTACCCTCCACAGCCCAAAGGATGCCTTGAGCCAGAAGAGACACAATCCAATCAAAGCAGCGCTGATAATGGCTAGAGAGAGCCAAGCGATAATAGGTAGGTATTGAGGAGGACTATTGCCGGGAAGAGTGATGGGCGCAATCAGCAGCAGGTATAGGTTCAGAATAGGAATCAGTCTAGAGAGTACTCGCGATGCTCCCGTTTGTGTCTCGCTGTACCAGTTCCACCAGACGTTTTTATATTCAATGCGAGCCGAGTTCACAGCATGAACTCCAAGACTGCTCAAGTGAAATAGCAGTTGATAGAATTCTCCGAGGATACGGACAAAGCCAGTACCCAGCCGGGAAAGATCAGCCCAATACATTTCGTAGATATGCACATCCGGTTGAGGCTCACTTCCTTGTCCGAGCCGTGAACCTTCCAATCGGATAGTCTCGTAAGTTGAGCCTACTCCCCCACCCTGATACTCGTGCAGCTGCTGCCACATAAACTCATGAGCCTTCCTATCCAGAAGGCTTTCGATTTCGGTAAGATACTCTGCATGGCTTCGCTGAGTATCAGGATTTAGAGGGCTGTTATGGATATGGGGTTCCCGATTATCCTGTGGATTTAGCTTAGGTGATGACTCAATTTCAGGTGGCTCTTTAGCCACGCTCACTGGACGAACCGCAACGCGCAGAGTGCTTTCGTAGAACGGGGTATATTGCACCTGCTTCTCATTCTGATTGTGGTTTAACAGAAGACTAGCCACCGCTCGTGCCGTATCATGTGCTGCCTGGTTTGCAACTCCGTGAACAGCGATCACAGCAATTTTTGGAGTTTTTGGCTTGTCTTGATTCGATTCTTCCCCCATCGAATTTCCTCTTTGTCTTCCTATAACGGTTGGTACTTTTACGGCTAAATTTGTACCTATCATCCTCATTCACTCTTAGTGCTAGCTTTTGAGGATTTTGGCTTCTTCAATCCCAGTTTTAGCCTTTCCCTATATAGATACAAAAATTAAAATTGGTCAATTCAATAAAGTTCACAGGATACCATTTCTTGTGAACTCGAATTCAAGAAAACTTTCATTCAGTTAATCAAAGCACCTGCTTCAGGGAGAACTTTGGTTGAGTAGAACATTGACTTTTCTGATTAAATCAACGCTAGAGAATCCTTTAGTTAAATAATCACTGGCGCCTAAGCGTCTTGCCTCATCACACCACTCCTCCGATAATCGTGACGAAATCACTAAAATGGGAACTGTGATTCCCGCTTGTCGGCATCGGTCAACCAAGGTAAAGCCATCCATATTCGGCATTTCAATATCTGTGATTACCAGATTTGGCTGAGGATGAGCTTGCAGCCAATTCCATGCCTCTTGTCCGTCCGTACAGGCATGGGTGAGATAGCCGTAAGTGTTCAACGTCGCCTCAAGTCGTCGCCGCATCAAGGCAGCATCGTCCACAATCAGGATGGATTGAGCTAGATCGTTGGCTTCTCCACCCTCAGGATCGGATAAGGGAATAGTCGCCGCATCAACGGCTGGCGGAGAAGAGGACAACAGTTGTTCTGCCAACTGGCGAGCCTCTAGAACTGGGAACAAAGTCCTATCTGCCCGTAAGCTCACACCAATTAACCCATCGGGTGCCACCATCGGCTTGGGTAGTGGGTTGATCAGAATTTCAGACTGTTCTAAAAGTTCGTCAGCCAGTAACCAAACATCTTGATGGGCTTGTTCGCCATAAATATAGAGGCAAACGGTGGTATCGGTGAATGGGCGATTGACAGAACGAGGTTGCCAGTATTGGAGCAAGTCTAAGGCAGGCAGCGAGGCAGTTCCATCGTCAATCATGCAAGAGAAGGCAGGGTTAGACTCTTGGGCTGGCGATACCTTCAAGTTGCTCAATAGATTAATGGTCTTAATGTTATCGGTAGGAATAGCAAAGGTCAAATTCCCTGAGCGGAGCAGGACACAGGCAACCAACAGGCGAGGTACCGGAAATTTAAGATGAAATGTTGTTCCAGAACCTTGAAGTGTATCGAGCGTGAGCCGTCCCCCTAAGCGAGCCACTTGATCGGCAACGACATCCATACCGATGCCACGTCCAGAAATTTCGTTCACTTGAGGCTGAGAACTGAAACCCGGTTGGCAAATCACAGCCAAAAGTTCAGTCGGTGTTTGGGTACTCAACAGAGGTAATCCCAACGCTTCTGCTCTGGCTTGAACGGCTTTGGCATCAATCCCACGACCATCATCCTTCAGCTCAAACTGAAATAGATTTCCCTGCCGCTGGAGGGATAGGGTAATAGTGCCTTGCTCAGGTTTACCTTGGGTGATTCGCTCGGCTGGGGATTCCAAGCCGTGGTCGTAGGCATTGCGAATTAGGTGAAGTAACGCGGGTTCCAAGTTTCGGGCTGTGTTGACATCCAGTTCAGTTTGTTCCCCTCGAACCACCAGTTTGGCGGGTTTTCCATAGCGCGTTTTGAGGTCGCGAAGAATCGCTCTGGCTCGCACGCCCAAATTTTGGAATGGGACAAGCCGACTATCCTCGATGGTATGTTGCAGCTTCAAAACATTATTATCGACGCTCCGCAAGTACTCAGCGACTTGCTGAGATGTTTTTCCCGTCTCCGCCCCAATTTCGGACAAGCGCAGACTAATCTCTAGCAAACGATTAATGATGGTGTATCCCTGGCGATAGCGTTCAGGGGTCAGACCTTGTGAGGTAGTCTGTGTACTGTTGCTCAAAAGGACGTAGTCATCCTGAAGCTGGCGAAGATGGGTAATAGCTTGAGTACTTTCCTGGGCGATAGTCACAAGCTGCACGATCTGGTTTTGCAGCGCTTGATAAAATCCTTGCGTGCTGCGGAGTGCCAGTAGGGTTTCGACCAAGTATTGTGCGGATTGATCGAGCTTCTCCAAGGGAACTGGAATCTGAACCGTCTCCAGTGCCTTGCTCGGTTGTTCCTGCCAGGATCGGGTTGTAGCGGGTTGAGGCTGGCTGGGGGACTGGGAGTAAGGAACAGGGGGAGGTTGAAGGGCTGGTGGCTCTTCAACGGTAGAATTTCGCTCCTGACTTGGAGTGAGGGGATTAGTCCCAAAATCGACAAGGCTGGTCTGATCCAGCCATTCCTGAACTTGGCTGAAGTCTGGAAGAAAATCTGCTGAATTGTCTTGGTCCAGGAATCCCTGAATTTGTTGAAGATTGGTAAGATTGTCAGCCAAACTTGCTTCATTCAGGGGTTTCTCAACCTCAGTCAGGTTTGCCGAGTCTTCTGGTGGGAAAGTATTTAGAAAGTCTACAAGTTCAGGAACTGCTGAATTCTCACCTGGGTTGAGTGCATCTAAAAATGCTCCAACGTCAGCCAGTGTATCTGTTGGGCTGGAGTCACCTAGACATGGTTCAGACTGGATCGGTTCAAGCGGGAAGAGGGTGGATTGTGGCAGTAAGTCAGCTTCTAATCGAGCAGACTCATCTTTTGATATCGCGTCTAGTTGCGATCGCGGCTGTGCAACCTGTCCCTTATCCGTACTAGCATCAAAACTAGTCAATTCAAAGGCAACAGGGTTACCGCTTTGCTTGGCACAACTCTTAAGTGCCTGAAATAGAAGCGACCACTGCGATCGCCAAACTGCATTGTCTGGATGCTGCAACAAGGTCTGCGCCTGCTGTAGCAGTTGTGTCCATCCCGTCGCCAATTGCAAATCCCTACCAATCTGCTCAAGTTGTTCCAGAATCTGCCGCGCGGTTTGGAGGGTGCTATCGGCTACTGTTCCCTGATTGGGTAGTCGTTCCAAGGCAATTTCCAACTCCAGCACAACGAGGTCTAATCCTTGTTGTGCAAACTCTTGATGAAATTGGTTGAGTTCATTCCATTGCGGCAGGTAGCGTTCCCGAATCTCTTTGTGAAGGGCTTGGATGCGGTTGAGGAGCGGTTCGATTTCGTCGAGCTGGGATTCAAGGGTGATAGTTAGCATTAGCAACTCTCCCGCCTCTAGCAAAGCTTGACTCAGATGATCGTCACTCAGGAGTGGAGCCAGCTCTAAATAGCGTAAATCGGACAGCACCTCTTCTAAGGCTGTCGCTAGGTGCACAACCGCATCAGCCCCGACTGTCACGGCTCCGCCTTTAATGGTGTGAATACAACGGTAGAGTTCCTGAATATCAGCCCGCCAGGATTCGGCTTGGAGAGACTGGGTAATTTCGCTATATTTTTGCAGATAGTCTTGGGTATCGATGACGAACAGACTACGTAGCTCTTGTTGTAATTGAGCTTCGGCGATCGCCTCGATGTCTTGGGAAGGGTCAATCTCTGGAATCGACATAATCAATCGGCATCATCAATAGGGGTGATTGAGATACATCCGATACTGGATATTGTCCAGGTTGCAGTCGGAAAAATTCCACACTTTGCAGCAACGTTCGAGCCAATTGCTCCATTTGTTCAGCCTGTTCTCTTGTCACATCCGCTCGCTTCAACGTTTCGGCAGAAATGTTGGAGATATGGTGAACGGATTGCAGGGTCGTTTGGGCCGCCTCGGCAATGGCTTGACTAGACTGTGTTACTTGCTGACCCATCTGAGCCACTCGCTCGCTGACTGACCGAATTGTGTTAAATACCTGCTGGGACTGCTCTACACCCGTGGTAAAGTTGTCAACCTGCTGACTAATTTCTTGGACATCGTAGTTGAGTCCGGATACTACTGTTTGGATTTGGTCAGTCCGTTGCTGGAGCAAAATCAAGCTTTGGTTGGTTTGGGTTGCCAACTGATTCACTTGCGCTGCAATCGTCTCAAATTCATGGGTGATGACGGCCATTTGTTCTGGCTCTTGCTGCGCTTTAGCCCGGTTCGCTAGCATGGACGCATTCACGGCTAGGACTTGTGACATGGCTGCAATGCGTTTCTGATCTCTCACAAACTGGGTGGCTAGTTCAACGTAATTGGTTAGGGTTTGAGTTCGTTGGACAATCTGATCGTTCTCTCGCTGTAGCCCTTGAATCCCTTTGGTCATTGCTGTAATTTCCTGTTGTCCCTGGTCAATGGCAGCCTGTGTTAATTGAACCGCTTCACCGGTTGCCACAGCTTGCAAGGCGGTATCATGAGCTTGGTTGTTGACTTTTTCCATCAACGTTTGCACTTGAGCTACCGATTGAATTTGCTCTTGAACACTCTGAGCCACAGCAACCGCCAACTGTTCCAAGTCTTCTGTTCCCTGCGTCACACGACAAGCGGCACGTAAAACGATCGCCATCACCTGTCCCAGTCGCTCAACGAGGCGATTTAAGGTATCTCCCACCAATCCTGTCACGCGAGGACTCACCTCGGCTTCTACAGTCAAGTCTCCACTCTCAACAGCAGAAATGACATCCAGTAAGTGTTCGACTTCTTGCTGCAATGCTTGGCTTTCTTCATGTAGGGTCACCGTCCGTTGTTCAACTCGGTGTTCTAAGCTTCTGCGTATCTCCTCCAAGGCTGCAAACGAGGTTCGCAATTGTTGTGCCATCTGGTTAAAGGATTGTTCTAGGACACCCAACTCCCCAAAACCCTTCACAGGCACAGTCTGGTTCAGGTCTCCATTGGTAATCGCTTCAGACGCTCGGCTTAACCGAATTAACGGATCGACAATCCAACGGGATGCCATAAAACCCAAAACGATAGCAGCCAGTAGAGCCAATCCACACAACGCGATCGTGTGGCGCATGTTGGCATTGATCTGCTGCATAAAGTCGGATTCTGAGGTGACCACCACAATCCGCCAGTCCAATCCCCATTGATCTTTCCAGGGTGTCACTTTTATGAATCGTCGCTCTCCCTGAAAATTGAAGTTCAACAGTTGGCTGTTGTGAATCTTTTCAAACCCCCCAACTGATGCTTTTAAGTATCGAGCGGCGGCACTGATTAGTGCGTCAGAACTGTTCTCAGCTTGAAGTCGTTGGAGTTTATCACCCGCTAACGTGTAGGGGCGCGACTTTCCTGAATTAGCAACAATTAAACCGTTTTTTTCTACAATGAAAATCCTTGCCGAAGGACTTACATCCAGCTTGTTGAGAAAACCACTAATCTGCGATAAAATTAAATCAATTCCAATTACGCCAACTAAAGTTTTATCATTGTCATACACAGGATAGCTAGATGAAATTGACAAAACTTCTGGCTTATCTTCCCATTGATAAACTTCAGTCCAAAGCGGATGACCGGCTTTAACGGCTTCAGCATACCAAACTTCTGTTCTGGGGTCGTAGGTCTTCGTTTCTTTTAACTGGGTACGATTTCCCCGGTCATCCGTTTGGTAAACGTACAGTTTGCCTTGGGTGGATGAACGAGAGACTTCATTAATCAGCAAATTGCCATCATCTAAACGTTCAACCCCAATGAATTCGCCTTTCTTATTGGCATAGTTGTTATAGCCAATATTAAAGACTTTCATTTGCCTCCAAAAGTATTTCCCCAATTTCTCAAAGTTTTGCAGGTTTAACGTTTCCAATTCAACAGCATCTAAGTTAATTTGATTGAGTTGATGAGGGACACTCAAGTAAGAGTCAAGATGGGTCGAGACCCGATTGCTGACCTCAGTTTGCAATCGTCCAGCCATCTCATTCACGGCTTGCTGACCGTGGCGAATTGAAAGCCAACCGGTGAGTCCTACAGCGGTGACCATCGGTACTACAAATGATGTTACAACCAGGGCACGGATGCTGACTTTATGCCGAATGCCAAACCTTGAAGTACTGGAAGTGGGCGGCGGCGCTGAAGCAGTATTCAGTTGAGTTTCCTGGGATTGGGAAACGGCAGTCGGTTCAGTTTCAAGGGTTGTCATAGGGTAATTTCCGGGATGAGTGACATTGGATAGCGGTAGGAATTCAGTACCATGGCAAGAAATCGAGTTAAGGCAGAAGGCAGAAGGCAGTCCCGATGAAAAGATTTCACACCCATGAATGAAAGTGGTATTTTCCATTCCCCACTCCCTACTCCCTACTCCCCACTTAGGTTCAAATTAGGCTGGGAGGATTTGGCTGGAAGGGATTTCTTGGGCAGAAACCGTCAAAGTGATTTCCTCCATCTGAGTGCTATCGCTTTCGGCTGGGACGTTGCTGTCTTGCCCCAGGGCGGAGGGTAACTGAAAGAATTGAACCGTCTGAAGTAATTGAGCCGACAGCAGATCCATTTGATCGGATCGCTCACGAGCAATTTGCGTCAGTTCTGCTGTTTTGTTGGCTAGTTCAGCAATATCTCGCATCACAGTAGCCGTGGTTTGAGCCGCCTCAACAATCTCTTGATTGAAATGATTCACCGCTTCGCCTGCTTGCATCGCCTCACCCGTAACCCTTTGGACTTGAGCAAAGACTTGATTCGATTGCTCAACGCCTGTGGTAAATTGCCTGACGAGGTCACCCAAACTTTGCACATCACCATCGACGGCTGATACAGCATTGTTAATTTGGGCACTCTGTTGTTCAATCGCTGTCAGTCCTTCACTGGTTTGTTGCGCCAGCTTATTCACCTGATCGGCAATCGAGTCAAATTCACGGGCAACAACCACAAATTGCCTGGGGTCACGCTGTTGAGACGCTCGTGCTGCCACAAGGGAAGCATTCAGGGATAAGGTTTGCGTAATAAATGCAATTTGATTTTGGCTTTGCACAAATTGCTCCGCTAAACCCACAAATTCCCTCAGCGTCTTCATCCGCTGTACAATTCGGTCAGTCCCTTCCTGCAAAATAAAGATGCCTTCGGTCAACGCGGCGATTGCCTCTTGCCCCTGCATCAACGTAGTAAACATTGTTTGTAGGGATTCGTTCGAGGCTTTGGCTCGTTCCGCAGAACTTTGGGCGGCGTGTTCCACTTGTTCTGTCAAGTTCAACACCTGTCCGACAGCTTGGGCTTGTTGTTCGGCATTCGTCGCTACCGTTTCAGCTAGTCCTGTTTGCTGGTTCGCTCCCTGCGACACCTGACGTGCCGCTGTCAAAACTTGGTCTAGGACGTCAGCCAGTCGTTCGATCAAGTGGTTAAACGTATCGGCAACTAATCCAGTAATGCGATCGCTAACTTTAGCCTGAGCCGTTAAATTCCCCTCTCCTGCCAGTGAGACAACATCTAGAAGATGCGCCACTTCATCTTGTAACGTTTTACTTTCCAACGTCAGAGCAAGCAGACTGGCAATCGAGTAAATAAAGGTTTGCTCCTCCATTTGCCACTGCCGTTGAGTTCCCACTTGTTCGCAGCGAATAATCCCAACCTGGTAGCCTGTAATTTGAATCGGAAGTTCCAGCAGCGAGATAATGTTGCTCGGCGTCAGATAGGACTCGGTTAATTCTACAATCCGAGCATCGCTCTGGACATCATGAACCACGATGGGTTCACCCTGGCTGAGTATCTCAAAATACTTAGGAAAATCCGCTTGGTGCTGTATCACTCCTGCCAAATGACGATCCAAGCTGCGTTCGTACAGATCGAGGCAGGTAATCTGTGAGCGATCCGAGTTATAGAGCCAAACGCTCACGCGATCGACACCTAACGTTTCAGCCGTTGCTTTGACAAATAGTCTGGCAGCTTGTTCTAAGTTTCCCTGCATCAGTGATTCATTGCGAGACAATTCAGCCAGGATGGTATTCTGTCGCTGTAATCCCTCAGAGTTAGCCTGCAATAACTTCTGTGATCGCTCTAGTTGATCCAATACCAAGTTGAAGGTTGTTGCTAGATTGGATAGTTCGTCGCTACCCGGTAAAACCACTCGTTGATGCGAAATTCCACTGTCACTAATCTGGCTCACACCAGCACTAAGGTGACCCAGACGTGACAAAATAGATTTTTCTAAAAACAAAATGATAGCAATACTAAACACTGACCCCATTAACACGATTCCGATAATGAGGTAATTCAAACTTGCTTGCCCACGGGCATACATCGTTCTAGGTTCAGTTACTCGCAGTAAGAATGCAGGTTTTCCTGAAATATCTTTGAGTAAGGCATAGCCAGCTACTGCATCCTTACTCAGAGGCTGAGCAAAGGAGGTTTTTCCCTGCATAAAAGCCTTTCGTGCTTCCTGGAAATCAGAAGCGAGCTGTTCGGAATCAAACTGTTCTAGGGTAATATTAGGCAGTTTGGTTAGCGCTTTTAATTGCTGGATAAACGGTTGATCCAGAGAACGACCCATAATCAGGGTTCCTCGAATGGGTCCTTTTCCTTCGCTGGTGATAATGGGTTGTGAAGTAACCATCATCAACCCTTCTGGTAGTTGAATGAAGCCTAAATGCTCACTTTGGGGATTGGGATGATTGAGTAAAAGACCTGAGGGGGAGAGTTGGGTGAGGAATGCTTGAGAAACAGGAACCTCTTTTTTCTGGATAAAATCTTCTCCTTGAGAAAAGATGACCTTACCTGAGCGATTTACATAGACCGCTGCACTAAGTCTTAAATTGGCAAGGTGATCGTTGGCGAAATTGCTGTCAATATAGGACGTATTTTTATTTACAATAAACTGATAAGAGTCATCCCAGCGAGAATAATCACGAGCTTGGCGAGAGAGGTTATCAAGATTGGTTGATAAGATATCCAATACCCGTTGAACATCTTGATTAACCTGCTGAGCTTCTAAAGCCACGTAACTCCTAATCAGCAAAGCCCTCGAGATAAAATAAAAGCTTGTTGATAAACCAGCCAATCCCAGCAAAAGAATCAACAATACCTTATTTTTTAGCTTCATAAAATACCTTCAAAATATATAGCAGTTCCTGAGCGGCTGAGAAAAACTTCATCCCCTAAATTCCAGTTTCAACGCTCTGGCTCAACCGAGATGTACTGCACCGGATCGAGAAAAACTATAGGTCTGCATCAAACGTTCTGACGTTAAAGCAAGAAAGTGCTGGGGAAAGCTATCATGCTCATTGCGGTTGCCAAATAGAGGGCGGAATGCTCTCCGGTTGAAACACTTCTATTTGTGGCTGGGATGTTCCTTTGGCTTTTTGCTCATTGGCTAGTAGTTGTTCGTGGGAAATACTGCCAATCACCCGATCAACAATTAGCCCAACACCAGGGAGTCTGCTAACCAATGAGTTCAAACGTATCGCTGTCAACGTTTCTTGGATTCTGAGTCGTTGGTTCACGCGACTTTGATTCACCAAGTGGGCCAATTGGAGAGTAACCAGGGGGATAATACTACCCTGATGGTGAACGACTCCCAGAAGCCTAGAGTTATAGAAGGGCAGCTTGAGGATTTGCGATCGCTCAACCAGCATAATTTCGGCAACCCACTGGGATGGGAAACCAATTTTCTGAGGCCCCACTTGGGTAACAATGTAGCGACTCTGAAAGGACTGCAAAGAGAAGGACGTGGTTTCGATATCTACTGGAAGATCCATCGGAATTGATAGCCAATTTCAGGCGGCTAAGGTATAGATTTTTGGGTTAGGACTTTTGCTCTGTCAATATCTCAATCAAACAACGATGATTCGTCGAACCGGGAAGCCTTATAAGCAACATCAGCATTTAGAGCCTTTGTAAGGCTGCTTCTAGACGCTCCCGGGTAATTGGCTTAGCCAAATAATCATTCGCACCAGCTCGCCTGAGCCCGTAACTAACTTCTACAGGAGTTTTTTTACTGGAATAGAGAATGACGTGCTGATTGACGGTTTGTTGATTCAACCGCAATTCTCTCAGGAATTTGTAGCCATCTTTATCCGGCATGACAATGTCTAGAAATAAAGAGGCATATTCACCAGTCATCAGCTTGTCAAGAATGCCGGCTGTACTTTCGTACTCCTCAACTTGATGTCCCATGCCTTGAAGCAGAGACGCCAAAAAATGCCGATCAACAGTACTATCATCAACAATTAAAAATCGCATACGTCTCTCCTCAATTAAACGATTCCTCAAAGACTGGCTAACGTGAAAATAGGGTTAGAGATTAGGGCGTCGGCGTTAGGGAAGAGAGATGTTCAATTGCAGGCTCATTAGCTGAGGAGTAATTCGGAGAGCAACAGACGAAGCTCCTGCTTAAATCGAGAGACATCATTCGGGGCTAGAGGTTTACTTAAAAATTGACAACCACTCCATCGCGCTCGCCAGTTATTGGTCAGAGTTTGTTCCGCCGTTAACATGATGATAGGCACACTGGCCAATTGCGGTTGACGACGAATTTGCTTGACCAAATCAAAACCCGTTATCCCTGGCATATTGATATCAAGGAAGAATGCCGCAGGATGGGAATGAGTTATAACTTGTAGCAGAGATGTAGGCCCCTGAAAGGAGCGCACGGCATACCCCCAACTACTCACCAAACTCTCAAACTGCTTCAGGATTAATGGCGAGTCATCCACCACAAAAATTTCTGGAGGCGAAGCAGCCGCAGAAGACTTTAATGTAACCAAATTGCTGCCAAGCAGGCGGGCAAAAATTTTGGCAACTTCCAAGGAATCTTGAGCCACATCGGCGGCAATTTCCTTCAAGGTTTGACCCCTGGAAGTTAATCGCTCCAACCACAGTTTCTGCTGGGGGGTTAAATGAGCTGACTGGACGGCTTTAGGATTGAGGACAGGCACACTATCGAGCGAGGGAATGATGGCTTGGAGTTGCTGCCAGCAAGAGTGCCGTTGTTGAGCTTGAGCCAGTAAATCTTCCAGCTCAAATCCGAATAGTGGAGTGGGCATATCCATGACACAAGGGAAAAATTGAGCCTGCCCTGGATACTTAAACAGATAAGTGTCAAAATCCGATAAGATGTGCGATCGCAAGGCAGCTCGGAGTTCCTCAATCGTGAGTGAAGAGAGTTGTTGTAATTCTTTAAGTAGTTCAACAAGCAACACGGATTGTGCATTCTGTGTTTGTTGCACTAAGCGTTGCTCCAACGATTGAAGGACGACTCTCACCTCCGTGTGTTGTAATCGAGGTAAATAACGCTGAAATATCCGGAGCAAAACTTGCCAGTTTAGGGGTTGATTGCCGGAAAAGACAATCTGGCCTCTCAAGAGTCCGAGATACCAAGAATTCTGGCTACCTGTGCCAGAAAAACGAGGGAACTCAAACCGCCAATAACCAGTCAGAGGCTCTTGGGAGAATTGGCGCAATTGCTGGGGCAACTCCTGGGCTGGAAACTGAAAGCTATAGGATTCTAGTAGTTTCATAAATAAAGCAATTCAGGAGGAGAATTCATAGCAACTTGAAACGTTCTTCATCCCAGTTGCGTAACAATGAGAAAATTAAACCACTGGTCAAATGAATGATTGGGGCTTGACCGTATTTCTTGTGTAATCATTGCCTAAGCAATACATCAAAACCTTACTGGGCAAGATATTTTAATTCAAAAAATATCGGCAAATTTCTCTGGAAACAGCATGTTATAAATTGTAGTAAGCAAAGGTGAAAAAATTGGGGAATAGATATTTATTAATTACTTTTAAATAAAGAAAAATTTTGCATGGTAATTACTTATAAAATAAAGTAAGTTTTCGATATCGGAGATTTCTACTATACCTTCAATAGGATTATTATTTGCATATGACTGATATTTAAATAGAGGCATCTAGCATGTCGTTGACACACTAGAATTCAGAATTATTCCGCATTGAAATTTGACCCCAATTTAGATAAATTGAGTCCATTAAATTACCCAAAAATCACGAGGACTTAAAATCCGCTCTGGACGATGGGATGCTATTTCGGTAGAAGTCCCTTGTGTAGAATTGTTTAAAGTCGAATTATGAGCTACTCATGCACGCTACGACTGTAGCATCACTCTTGCGGAAGATGTCAAGAAAAATTAACCTGTGGTGATTAAAATTTTCGTAAATTACTTTTTTTGTAGAGAAATTAAGTGAGATAGACCGAGAGGCAGAGAGCGAATTCCATCCTGCATCATTGTTGTCTGCTTTAATCAAGGGGTTGGCAAGAAGCAGCCCCTAGGAGTTATAGTAACTGCTATATTCATCTGTTTAACGAAAAGTCAACTTTCTAAAGCTGCATCTGTAGGTTGCATCTACTACAAGCAATTCTATGTCCACCCTTGAATGCCATCGCATCTACAGGAAATGCAGAGATTCTCAGTACTTCTTAATAAAACGACAGAGATGAGAAGGGAGTGCGGAATGCCGATGAACCAGGTTGGCTAAATTGGACTGTCTTCCTAGAGCGAAACCCAAAGCTAACGTAGTTCACAATTCATCGCCAACCTCTTCTTTCATGAATAATTTTTCACCACAAGAAATTACTCTACCTGGTAAGGTCTCAAATCAATATCTAGAACGTCAGCAAGATCGAGAGTCGAATGCTCGAACCTATCCACGCCGCATTCCTATTGCCATTCGCGAAGCTAAAGGGATTTATGTCAAAGATGTAGATGGAAATTTGTACTTTGACTGTTTGGCTGGGGCTGGAACGTTGTCTCTAGGACACAATCACCCGGTTGTCATTGAAGCCATTCGTGCAACTTTAGATAGCGATCTGCCTTTACATACTCTTGACCTGACGACACCGGTTAAAGACGAATTTGTTGAAGAATTATTTGCGAGTTTGCCGCCAGAATTTGCTCGGACTGCACGGATTCAGTTTTGTGGGCCAACCGGTGCAGATGCAACTGAAGCAGCCGTTAAACTTGTCAAAACCGCAACGGGAGAGCGCAGTATGTTGTCCTTCCACGGTAGTTATCATGGCATGACGAATGGCGCTCTTAGTTTAACGGGCAATCTCGGTGCCAAAGCTGCTGTAGCCGGTTTAATGCCGGATGTTCATTTCCTGCCTTATCCTTATCAATACCGTTGTCCGTTTGGTTTAGGCGGCGAGGTAGGACATCGTACCAGTAGCTACTATATCGAATCAATTCTCAGCGACCCGGAGAGTGGTATTGTCCCACCAGCAGGGATGATTGTGGAGATTGTTCAGGGAGAAGGAGGTGTTATTCCCGCACCTGATGAGTGGATCAGGGAGATTCGTCGCATTACCTACGAACACGATATTCCCTTAATTGTGGATGAGATTCAGACCGGTTTTGGCCGTACTGGAAAACTCTATGCATTTGAGCATAGTGGCATTATTCCCGATGTGTTGCTGCTCTCGAAAGCGATCGGTGGGAGTTTGCCGCTATCAGTCGTGGTGTATCACCAAAAACTGGATCAGTGGCAACCCGGTGCTCACGCGGGTACATTTCGGGGCAATCAATTAGCGATGGCAGCAGGAATTGCCGCCTTACGCTATACTCTGGAACATCGATTAGCCGATTGTGCGGTTGAACTGGGAAATCGCCTAACCAATCACCTACAACAGATTCAATCTGAGGTCAGTTGCATGGGTGATGTACGAGGCAGAGGATTGATGATCGGCGTGGAAATTGTTAATCCGAAGGCTAATGCCAATGCGCGAGGCGGTTACCCACAACATCCAATGATGGCTCGTCAAATTCAAGCAGAGTGTATGCGCCGAGGACTTATTCTGGAGTTGGGAGGTCGCCATAATAGTGTGATACGTTTCTTACCTCCTCTGATTGTGACTGCGGAACAAATTGATAGCATTTGCGAAATTTTTCAAGCCGCCGTTAAGGCCGCTGAAGCTAAATTCGATGATTTGGATTTGGGTAAGATGTGCTGATGTTAAATCAAAAATTTCCATCAGCTAAAGCGGATATCCAGGCCGCTGCAAAATCCAATCGATTTGACCCTTTTTTTCTAGGAAATTCTTCAGAGAGTTTAACGGCTTATTCAGCAGCAATAATCGCTGCGATGGATAGTCTCGCGCAATACTTTGCATCACGAAATCAGTCTTATAGCGGTGTCAGCCCAGATGAATTAGCGGCTGGATTGAGAGACCTTGACATTTGTCCAGAAACAGGAGAAAACTTACAAAAAATACTGATTCAGGTCGGTGAAAGTATTCTGCAAAACTCGGTTAATGTTTCTCATCCAACCTGTATTGCACATTTACACTGCCCACCCCTAATCCCAGCACTGGCAGCAGAATTATTGATCAGCGCGACTAATCAGTCGATGGACTCTTGGGATCAAAGTCCATCTGCCACGTTACTAGAGCAAAAGATGGTGGACTGGCTGTGTCGCTTGTTTGGCTACGATGCAACGGCTGACGGAATTTTCACCAGTGGGGGCACCCAATCCAATTTTATGGGGCTGCTGCTAGCCCGCGATGCTTTTGCCCGCGATCGCTTAAACTGGTCGGTTCAAAAGTCCGGGCTGCCAAAAGAAGCCAATCAATTTAGAATTCTTTGCTCTGAAGTATCTCATTTCACCATTCGTCAAGCGGCTGCTCTTTTAGGGTTGGGAGAACAGGCGATTGTCACTGTAGAGACAGATGCGAATTACTGCTTGTGTCCAGTTGCCCTAGAAAGCAAGCTTGCAGAACTTCAGCAACAAAATCTGTTGCCGATCGCAATTGCGGCTACAGTGGGAAGTACGGATTTTGGGAGTATTGACCCCTTACCCGAATTAGCAGCTTGTGCCAAGAGACATGGAGTGTGGTTGCACGTCGATGCAGCCTATGGAGGGGCTTTAATATTAAGCACTCATCACCGTCATAAACTAGCAGGGATTGAATCCGCCGATTCAATTGCCGTCGATTTTCATAAATTGTTTTATCAGCCGATTAGTTGTGGCGCTTTCCTGTTGAAAGACCGCTTTTACTTTGACCTGATTAAACTTCATGTGGATTACCTGAACCCAGAGGCTAACGAAGATTTAGGATTTATAGATTTAGTCACCAAATCGGTACAAACTACACGTCGCTTTGATGGCCTCAAGTTGTTTATGTCGCTGCAAGCCTTGGGACGTCAGGTATTTGCAGACATGATTGATACCACAATCGAATTAGCGGGTGCTACAGCTAACTTGATTAAAGCCGATGTAGCTCTGGAGTTAGGCAATTATCCAACTATTAATTCCCTCGTTTTTCGCTACTGTCCCCAACGCATTCCACCGGAACTTGATCCAGTTATTTGGGCTAATCAAATCAACAATCAAATCAGGCTCTCTCTACTACAGCAAGGTGAGGCCGTCATTGGTCAAACCCAGCTCTCTAACTATACTTATTTGAAGTTTACCTTACTCAATCCGCGCACGACGATAGCTCATATTCAAGCTCTATTGAACCGAATTAAACAATTGGGGGAGGAGTTTGAAAAAAAATATTAGCTATCTCATTTTAAGCTGAACTTGTGCCTCACCATTGCTTTAATAATTCGGACAGTTTTAATCTGTTAACCGAAAAAACGGACTACACACTCTCACAAAGAACGAAAGATTAAAGCTTCCCGCAAACTGTCCGGACTAGGGTGTCTCTACATGTAGGACTTGACCATAGGTTTGCCTATCAGATCAAGCTCTCCCTCATAACGAATAAAAGTTTGGACTCAAAACTACGCTACCTATAGCAGATTTATCCCAAATCTGGGTCAGGGCTGCACTAGGCGGGACATTAGTCTCAACTTGAGTAACTCCGGTAAAGCCGGAAAAATTTTTAACTGCTTGAGGAATTTGCTGATGTATTTACTGATGGTTCTGGCGGCGGCTGTTTCCTTTACAGTGGGTGGGATTTACATGAAGCTTTCACAAGGGCTATCCCATCTGGCTCCTAGCTTGCTTGTCTATTTCTTTTTTTGTACAGGAGCCAGCTTACAAACCCTGGCTATGCGTAAGTCTGACTTAGGAGTCACTTACATTTTTGTACTGGGTCTTGAGGCGGTTTTAGCCTTATTGTTTGGTGTTTTCATTTTTAAAGAAAATTATTCGTTTTTGAAACTTTTAGGGGTCAGTTTAATTGTGACTGGAATTATCTTTTTGCGAGCTAATAATAGTTAGTGCCTCGTGAAGCCCTAGATTGACTTGACCTGACCTCAGTTCAGTGGAGGACTCAACCTCAACGGTTGCAGACCATAATAGAGCATGAGGAGAAAAAACAATGCCACTTTAAATACACTGAGATTTCTCATCCGGGGACTGCGTCAATCCTTTTCAGTCTTCCGGTACAGTGGACGAGCATTAGGCTTGGTATGGACAACAAGCCGCACACTAACCATTGGGTTAGCGATTCTGACGTTAGCGGCAGGGTTGTTACCAGGCGCGATCGCATACGTTGGCAAGCTAATTGTAGATAGCGTCGTGTTAGCTTCTCGCTCAGGTGCGGAAGCTGATCGCTGGATGGCTTTAGGGTATGTGGGGTTAGAAGCGATCTCGGTAATCTCACTAGCCGCAATGCAACGAGGTTTAACCATTAGCCAATCCCTGCTGCGAGTCCTACTGGGGCAACGGGTGAATGTCTTGATTTTGGAAAAAGCATTAACCCTCAACCTCACCCACTTCGAGGACTCCGAGTTTTACGACAAGATGACGCAAGCGCGGCAACAAGCCTCCTTTCGTCCCCTTTCCTTGGTAACGCGAACCTTTGGACTGATTCAGTCTGCCCTATCGCTAGTCGCTTATAGCGGTTTACTGCTGAAATTTTCCATCTGGGCTGTAGCCATACTAGTCATGGCTGCCATTCCTCCCTTCATTGCCGAGACTCGCTTCGCGGGAGAAGCCTTCCGCCTGTTCCGTTGGCGATCGCCCGAAACGCGACAGCAGCATTATCTAGAAACCTTAATTGCTCGCGAAGACTACGCCAAAGAGGTTCAGCTTTACCAGCTTGGCTCCACCATGCTGCAACGCTATCATGATGTCTTCAATCAACTTTACACCGAAGACCGCGACCTGACCATTCGCCGAGGCGTTTGGGGCTACCTGTTGAGCTTGCTGAGTACCGCAACCTTCTATGCTGCCTACGCCTGGATTGTCGTGGAAACAATTCTTGGTCGCATTTCCTTAGGGGACATGACCATGTACTTAACTGTTTTTCGGCAAGGACAGTCCACCTTTACAGGTGCGTTAACTTCAATTGGCGGCATGTATGAAGATAACCTATATCTATCTAACCTCTACGAATTTCTAGAGCAAGAAGTCCCCCAGTCAAGCGGTCAAGCAACCAAAGGTTTGCGTCCGGGAGACGGTATGCGCTTCGAGAACGTATCCTTCACCTATCCAGGAAGTTTAAAACCTGCACTCAACGACGTTTCGCTGCATTTGAAACCGGGAGAGAAATTAGCGATCGTCGGTGAAAATGGTTCGGGAAAGACGACCCTAATTAAGCTGTTAACCCGCTTGTACATACCAGACTCTGGACGCATACTCCTCGATGGCTTGGATTTGCAAGAGTGGGACATCGATGTACTGCGCCGCAGGATTGGTGTAATTTTTCAAGACTTTGTCCGCTACCAGTTCACAGTCGGTGAGAACGTAGGCGTAGGGGATGTAAGCCACTTAGAAGACACAGAACGCTGGGAAGATGCCTCAGACAAAGGCATGGCACGACCCTTCATTGAACTGCTACCACAAGGTTTTGCCACTCAGTTAGGTCGCTGGTTTAAAGGAGGACAAGAACTCTCCGGGGGACAATGGCAAAAAATTGCCCTATCCCGTGCATTTATGCGTACTGGTGCAGACATCTTAGTCCTCGATGAACCAACAGCCGCAATGGATGCAGAAGCAGAGGTGCGCGTATTTGAACACTTCCGCCAGATTACCCAGAATCAGATGGTAGTCTTAATTTCCCACCGCTTCTCAACCGTGCGCATGGCTGACAAAATCGTAGTCATGGCAAACGGAGAAATCATCGAACAAGGAACACACCAAGAGTTATTGCAACTAGGAAGACGTTACGCTCGACTGTTCACACTTCAGGCGGCAGGATATCAATAGAGTATTGAAGGATATACATCATACAACCCCAGAGCCTGTTACTCTCCCTATTTAGAAGCAAAAAAACTCAACTCACTCCTCATTCCTCTCCTTTTCTTCCTCCTGGAGAGTACTCTGTGCCTCTGTGGTTAATTAAAAACACCCTTCACCAACACACCTCAGAATTTATAAACTTATAATCGTTGGCAAACCTTCAACTACAACATAATCAAACCCAGCCTCGCGCCGAGAGTAACAGCCTCAGTACGCGACGAAGCATTAAGCTTGCTAAAGATAGATGAAACATGGAACTTGACCGTATGCTCCGATATCCCCAATTGCTTAGCAATAGTCTTGTTTCCCAACCCTAGAGCCAGCATCCCTAAAACCTCAATTTCGCGAGGGGTCAAGGCTTGCATGGGGGAAGTCGGCAGCGCCGAAGTCGGAGCCTCGTTTGGGGGCAGCAAGTCTTCCATAAGGTCTGGATGCAGTACCACCAACCCCACACCAGCAGCAACGACGGCAGCGGTGATTTCGTCGATCGCAGCTTTGCGCGGTAAGATAGCCCGAACCCCCAATTTCAGTGCATCTATTGCCCAAGCCTCATCCTCGGCATCTGTTAAAACGACGATCGCGGGACTGCTAAGCCCAGTGCTAAGAGCCTGTAATATCCCCCACACCGACTCATTCTCCTCTCCCAGCCACTCCAACAACACTACGTTCGGTTGCAGTTCCTCCACTTGCTTTAACAAAGAGACAGCGTTGGAAGAACTGCCAACCACTGAAAAGTCAGAATGGCTGCGGAGGATACTCTCTAGTCCTGCCTGCGTAATTGTGTTTTCTGCATGTACCAGCACGGAAAACATGCCGACTACACCTCGGCAACGATGGGGGGAGCAACATCACAGCTAGGACGTACAACCACATTACAGTAACAGCGCTTCCCGTTTCGCACAAACTCGAGCGGCAAGGATTGACCTGGTTCAGCCTGCTCTAGAACGTTAAGCAAATCATCCGGGGTGTGGAAATTTTGACCACAAATTCCCAACAACACGTCCCCAACCCTTAAACCAGCCGCCATAGCAAGACTGTCTTGAGCTCCCTCCAAAATTAATAAACCCAAGAGGCGTCGGTTCGAGAACAAAAGTTGCACAGGTCGCAAAGTCACCCCAAGATAAGGACGGCTACCCCCCTTGAGGAAATACTCGACCTCAGCGCTAGGAATTGCCAAAGCCAAACCGCCAGCAATCATGGTATTAATCCCAATGATTTGACCTTGTGCATTGGCAAGGGAACCCCCCGAATTACCAGGAGCAAGCTGGATGTCAGCTATCACCCACCTCTGACGGCTTGGTGTCTCGGTTAAGTCAAGGCTGTGGATAATGCCCGTCGTCAAAGCACCAAAAACCCCCTGAGGATTCCCCACCGCGAGTACCAATTCACCCACCCGTAAGGCATTGGAGTCACCCACCGCCACCGTCGGCAAGTCGGTCGCATTCACCCGCAGTGCAGCTAAATCTCGTCTAGGGTCAATCGCCGTCCGTACAGCATCGAGTACTTGTCCATCTGAGAGTTCAACGGTAACACGCTCATTTTGTGCAACATGGGCATTGGTAATAATTAAGCCATTTTTCTGCCAGATTACACCCGACCCAACACCCATGCGACGGCTTCGGACTTGTACAGTAGAACGATGCAATTCCAGAGCCACGGTGGCTAACTCAGAGGCAATCTGTGCTGAAGTATCTTGTGTAATTACAGGTGTCGTTGTCATATTCAATCCTCCTGCCAAGACCGTTCACCAGGAGCGATCGCGACTTCCATCAACGTGCCACCCCGTATAATCTGCACACTGAGGCTTTGACCTACGTTTTGTGTTCCTAAAATCGCCTGTACCTGACCTGTATCGCTTACGAACGTGCCATTAATCGCGATCAGAATATCCCCAATCAACACCCCAGCTTGGTCAGCCGGGCCATTCGGCTCAACGTTGACCACAATCACGCCACCACTTGAAGATAAATTCAGGCTACTTTTGAGCGTCTCTGGTAGGCGCACTGGCTGCATACCCAAACCCAGATAGACTCGTGCAATGCGTCCTTTGTGTAGCAATTGGTCTACTACACGGTTGATTGTCGTGGCGGGAATGGCTAAAACTGAACGGCGCGGCCCTGACACGGTCATACCGACCACACGGCCTGTTGCATCCACCAAAGAACCGCCTTCTAGGTTGGGGTAGAGGCTTAGATCGAGGCGTATAAACTGGTCTATCAACCCTCCATAACTGCTACGCCAAGAACCATTCAAGGCACTCACTGTACCTAAGCTGGCATTCACACCACTCTCCTCAGAACGTCCGACAGCCAACACCAAGTGACCTACTTTGAGAGAAGTAACCTCCCCAAGTGGAGCAACGGGAAGTTCAACATCAGGAAGTTTGAGGACGGCAATATCGGTACTGGCGTCACGACCCACTAGTGTCGCTGATACAGTACGACCATCATCAAGCGTGACCGTAAAATCCTCAGCGCGTCTGATGGCTTCTTCGGCAGTAACAATGACACCTGGACGCCAGTGGATACCACTTGCAGAAATCCGCGATCGCCAACCCCGTCCGGAAGAAGCTCGTGTCTTGATGGCAACGACACAGCGACCAACTTGCTCAACAGCATCGGCTAGATTATTGGAGAGAGCCAGCATTGCGCTGGAGTTCTCAGGTGAAGATGAAGACATTCTCTTTCCTCCAAGGATTTATCACTATTACAGGAGTAGCTGTTCTGTCTGCTGATATCGTGCCGCTTTGCCTGTGTCGGTGGCATCAGAAGAATGGGGAGAATGCACCCTAGAAAAATGGCTAGTACCGCTTCGCCAAATTCCAATTTCAAAATGGTTATACTTTCTACGTTTGGCTGTGTTGTTAGCGGGTCACTTATTTCGGCCGTGCTGCACTATTAACTTTTTCTCAGCTCTGCCATTTGCTGCTCAAGGGCAGCGATCCGCTTCAGTATCTCATCGGGTGAACTCGGTATGTTACTCGACGACTGTTGAGCATCGCTAAAAAAGGTATGGACAATCATTGCGATCGCCTGCGCCTCAGTTAGTTGGTTTGCTTTCATAAATTGCCTAAGTTTGGCATAGTCCTCAGGGTTGAGCCAGTCAGTAGCCTTAATCTGAGAAGACTCGGGGAGAACTCCTTCAATCTGATGGGTAATCCGATTAAGCCTATGCTTAACCTTTTTAAAGTCAATAGTTTCCCAAATCGCTGTGTTATTAAGTTTGTTGTTCTCTTTCCTAGACATGCTATAAGTCAAAGGATATATATCCCAAGAGGTATTGTTAGTTTATTTAGTTAGATTTTTACGTTTTCTCTACCTAAAGGCGTCTTTCAAAAAGATGATGATTGTTGAGTTTGTAATATGATTTAATAAGAAGTTTTAATAGTTTCACAATACTATCTTGAAAAAAGTTGCCTTTTATGAATACAGCCTTGTGAGTAGATGCAGCAAATGAATGCCAATTAACAGCCAGAGTCAGGCATTCGTTGAAGCAATTCTCTCTTAATTCATGCGTTTGCACAAAATAAAAGCAGTAATATAAGGCTCCATAGCTAAATCAGAAAAACCCCACGAGTCAATGCACTTTGATACTCAACTCCTTCCCCGCCCTAGTGCTAAACGGGTACGGGAGAATGGCAAGCAATATTATGCTGATAGTCAGGGAACTAAACTCCCAAGCGTCAGCACCATTCTCAACGCCACTAAACCCCAAGAAGATAGGGAGAGACTATTCAATTGGCGGGAACGAGTTGGAGTCGCCGAAGCGAACCGCATTTCTGGCACAGCCTCTCGTCGCGGTACAGGAACGCATAAGCAAATTCAGCGCTATCTAGAGGGCAAGGATTCCCCTTGTCCTGAGGCGATTCTCCCCTACTGGCGGAGTATAGAGCCAATCTTACAAGATTTAGACACCATCAGACTGATAGAAAGTACTGTTTTTCACTATGACTTGGGCTATGCCGGTATAGTAGACTGTGTTGCTAGCTTCAGGGGTATTCCTTGTATCTGTGAGTGGAAAACCGCTGACAAACCAAAAGGTTCAATCGAGCGTTTGTACGACTATCCACTGCAAGTTGCGGCTTATTTTAGTGCCGTTAATTATTATTACCAATCCTATGATATTCAGTTGAAACACAGTCTTATCGTAGTGGCAATTCCAGATATGCCGGCTGAGGTATTTTGGTTTGAGCCTGAAGTGATGCAGACTTATTTACAGCGATGGGAGGAGCGAGTAACGGCTTTTTGGCGGCTTACCCTCTGATTCAGGGTCAGGCGAATGCCTGAACTCCTGTTTTTCAGAGACAATTAATAAATTGGCTTCATTTAAAAGGTTTCATTTCCAGTTGGCTCTTGGAAGACAAGACCTCGCTTTTGATTCCGATAGGAGGCGACAACGGGGTAAACAACACCGCGTAGCCGATTAATGGCACCCACCGGACGATGGACTGCTAAACCGTTCCAAGGAGAAAAGCGCAAGTTTTCAACAAAATCGTATTGTTTTTCAAAATTAATCAGTTGATGCTTGACGGTGAGACGGCCTACCCTGAAGAAGGGTGATTCACTTTCCTTCCAGAGAACCGTGTTATCGTCGATCGACATCTTTGGACTCGTTTGGAACTGAATGCCAAAGTCCCAACAGTATCGAGCATCAGGTTGGTAAAGGGCTTGAATTAGGTCATCCCGGTAGTAATTGTCTGGTTGATTGGGATCTAAGCCGAGTGCTTCGGCGCGATCGCTAAAGGGAAGTTTAGGAATCCCCGGTCGAGACTGCAATGAAATCTTTTTGTGCGGGGGTTGGCTTGAAACCGGAGTAAACGCATATTTAATCACAGCAGGATATTCGACAGGAACTACATTTGTCTTCGAGGCATCAAAATTGGGGTTAAGACCCAAAGCCGAGCCTGAACTACTCCAATATCGTTCTGTTAGTAAACTTTTCGGAACCGAACTCGTACCCTTGAGCAGCGCTAAAAACTGCCTAGGATGTTGATAGAGCCACTTCTTTACAGCCTCCTTTGACTCAACGACGGCAGAAAAAAAGCCGTAGTAGTCTTGGATGGTTTTAACAAAGAAAAACGCTGAATTGTGAACAATAATGTCCTGGGTTTTCGACTCATAGCTTTGCTCAAGCCGTTCCCCTTCAACCCCCATCACTTTCACTGCCATTGAGCGGGTGTCTGGCTCGTAATCATTTTTTACTGTAAAGCCCCCGTTGGCAAATCGCAGCCAAACAGGATATTGCTTGGGCAAGGAGAGCAAGCCTTGCTTCAGGGAAATGTTATTGAGTTGCGAAGAAGTCAACGAGGTGCGTTTTTTCAATTCGCGTTTAATCGCTTCCTCATTAAAGTCAAAGATTTCGAGAATTCCTTTAACAGCAGCGTGACTTTTGGTGTGGGTATCTCGCAGCGCCCGCTCCTTGTCCTTATACAAATTATCCATGCGAATCTTGGTTTGCTCGATCAGAAAATCACAGTATTTGCGTTCATCCTGTTCGGGATATTCTGTAAATAATTTCTTGCTCATATCTACCTGGATGCGTTTGCTGATTAAACGGGTTGCCAATTGTAGCGGTAAAACGAAATTCGATAGCTTTTACCTTCAGGAACATTGCGGTGTACTAGATCGGAAAGCGTTTTGGTATTGTGAATAATTTTCCAACCCACAGGTGAAAACGTTTCTGGATTGAAGATATTTTGGGCTAATAAAGGATTGGTAAACGCTTGAGAAAATGCATCAATTCCGATTAGTCGTCCCACTAAAGGCGGTAGGGCTGAGTTGGGACGCAGATCTTCGGCATAGAGTCCGACATACAGCTCAATATTATCTACATGACCATACAACCGCTCCAGTTCCCGCTGGACTCTTTTATCGCCACTAATTTGATCGAAATCGGTTACGCGAGGATACTTACACAACTCCCGATAATCGTTGTAGCTTCTCAGTTTCGATTTACGGCTCATCTGAATACTGGCTAACTCGGTATGCAGCAGAAAGTCAGGGGTGTTGAATAAACCCAGTTGCGCCGCAGGTTGGGAACAAGTTTCCTCAAAGATGGCTCCTAACCCCTTGCTGATAATCATGTCGTTGTTCCACATGGAGGCAGGCATGGGGACTGTTTGCCCGTTGTGAATGAGAGTATCCGGTAGCATACTATGCCAACGGTAGACTAAGCTAAATTCCACCGACAGCCAATTATGGCGATACCATTTTTCATTTTTGAAGGCGAGCGGATCGGTGAAGAATTGGAAGTGATAGGGAGTAATGTGGTTGATGTAGTCCTCTAGTACAATCCTGAGAAACTCAACGACTACAATGTTTCTGGCAGTTTGGAACAGACGTTCATCATCCCAGGTTGGATAGCGCCTTGCTAAAATGTCGCACACGCGATTGTGTTCTCTTAAGCAAAGCACATTCATCATGACATAGCCAATCTGCACGTTTGCCCGTTCTAATTCAATCCCCATTGCGAATAACTTTTGCTTCTTTTCGGGGGAGAATTGCTCTGCTTTTGGGACGGAGTTTTCGGTGTAAAGATGAGGTAGGTCTTTGAATTCTTCTTTGGGTCGTCCATCCTCATCGTAGTAGAACGGAGGATATTCTTCCCCATTAATAAATTGGCTTTTTAGCTTTCCATCTTTATGCGATCGCAGCATATGTGTAATCTTTGGATTCAATCCATAGACATTACACATATCGATATGGTGGTTGGAACTATTCCTGCGGGGATCTAGGCGATCACTTCGTATAAAGCTGTCTGTAAACCATTGGACAAAATAGGGGAAAATCAGTGAAGATTTGGGCGAGTATTTTGTCTCCTCGTCTTTGCGATACAAAACTTCCAAATCCTTGAGTGGCGGAAGATTTTTCTCAAACTGTTCGGCAGGTGTTAATTTAATACCAAAGAAGTTTTTATCGGTTAATGGTTTCCAATCTAGTGGCGGCAGATGGAGTCCCGAATACGAGCGATCAAGCAATGAATCCCAAGATGTGTAGGGAGACATCGTGCTAAATGGGTAGGGGCGAGCCGGAATCTTATTGATGGCATTGCTAATGATGGTTTTATTAACTTTTTTGGCAAGACCTGGATTGCTTTGAATAAAGCTCCAAACGGGCTTAAATCCAGTTAAAACTGCCGTTTCAAGTTTGTTTTTAAATCCGTCTCGGGAGGTGTCTCTTTTGGTCGCCATGATAGTTTTTCTTTTTTGGTATTTATCAGTTCGAGGGGGTGATTCTGCTCGAGGGGGTGATTCTGCTCGATTGTGATACGAAGAAGTTGCGTTGGTACATAGTACGTTCTCTTCCTTGTCCCCCTTGTCCTCCTTATCCTTCTTGTCCCCCTTATCCCCCAAGTCTTGCCTATCTACTACTATGAGCTGCAAGTTGGTATGAGATTCTGGTGCAGTCTGCTCAGGCTGCTGGATGGAAACAAGTTTGGGGAGATGTCGTTCTAGATTCTGGGGGCGGTAGTCATTACGGGTTTGCAACCGCTTGATCGTGCTTTCATGCAGTTCTTCAATGGCATCGCTCACTTCACGGAACTTGATTCCTGCCAATTTGAAGATCCCAGGATCGTTCCTAAAGTCACATGTATAATTCGGCTTGATTCCAGTTGGAATGAGTTTTGGATCGAACTCAAGCCCCAATCCCAGATCACGGGTTGAATCCATCATCCACTGCAAGGCAGCATCTGATAAGCCACTGTGTTCTTCCGTTCCACCACCAACGCAACCGTGTTCACCCGGAAACCAAACTTGAATTACCCGTTGGTTCTCAGCTTCAGGATGCTTCTTCATCGGGGTGACATCGAAAACCTCGCGGATTTCGTCGATCGCAACCGCGTGCAATGCATTCTGGATCAACCGATTTAACGTGGTGTCGTGAAATCGATACTGTTTGTTGAGCTGTTCTTGAAACGGCTTGAAGGCGGGTAGCCCAGGAATCCCAAGAGCGCCGACGGTGTCGAAACAACCCAGCAAGGTGATCGGGACCCGATCGCCGTATGTCTCACGGTAATCGACAGCGTCCTTATCCCCTGGTTTAACACCTCGGTCACGGTAGAGATCGTAAGCTTCGTGTGTTCTGGTAACGTGAGGGCGGTCTAGGAGACCACAGCAATAGATCATCCCCGCTAGACTTCTGACGGTGTAAGCACCGCGACTGAATCCGAACAAATAGATTTCATCACCTTGAACATAGTTGAGACAAAGGAAGCGATAGGCATCTTGGATGTTTTGATCAATTCCTTGTCCAGTAGCTCCGCCCAAAAGCTTGTTGCTATCTGTTCCAATCCCTGCGTCATAAAACACGAGCTGTGGGACTCCGTCACTGGCGATCGGTTTGACGGATTGAGCCAGTTTAACTATATTGCTTGGGTAAGGACTTGCTAGCTGTTGCCAAGTTCCATCACAGCAAATAACAAGACGCTTCATGTTCTTTGCCCCGAAAGTTTTTCACTTTTAATTCATTTGAATTTTATTATTGTGAGCTCATTGGTGATTCACGTCAAAGTCGCTAAATACTATTTAAAGATTTAAAGAAAAATAGATAAATTTGGCTCTCTAAGTAGTCTGTTGGCGAATTCAAAATAGACCGAGTGGAGTAGGTAAACGCCTCTAAATTTACTTGACAAAAAAACACAATTATGAAACTATGGAAATACTAAATAATCGTTCGTAATATGAGCCTTAAGCTGATTTAGAAAGGCAAACCGTGCTTGCCCTCGAAAAAGAATTCATTTGAGCGCCATTACTGAATCAGTGCCTTGCTGACAATTCATCCTAGTTAGTAGACCTATCTTGAAAGTCTACTTTCATCCTTTGTTGTGAGCGACAGCTCATGGTGTCTCTTACAAAAATACGAAGCACCCCACCCCAACCCTCCCCTTATTAAGGGAAGGAAGTTAGTTTACCCCTTAATAGGGGGGGATTAAGGCGGGTAAATTCTACGTTTGCAAGAGGTCTAGTAATTATTAATTAAAGACGGGTGAGAAATCCCGACTTCTACAGGTCGCCTACTTTTAGTAGGGGTTTAAATCCCCGAATAACAAGTTAATTACGAAGTATCAATTACGAATTTTAAGCAAGTTGTGTATCATTGTGCGTGGTTGTCTAACTTGCACTCACGCTGCAAATGTCCATTCTTGAGAACCAATCCTGATGATATTTCCCGGAGTTAGCCAGACGGGTTGATTGGGGGCAAGTCGTAGTCCGCCTACAAAAGTGCCATTAGAACTACCTACATCAATTAACTGATAGCGAATTGTACCCTGTGGGTCAGTTTGTTGAACAATTCGAGCATGATTGCGCGAAGCTAAAGCATCATCAAGGACGAGGCTGTTGTCTGGTTCGCGCCCAATGGTAAAGGGCGTGGTTGATACAATGACGATCTCACCAGTTGAACGGTGTACTAAACGAGCGATCGCACCTCCCTCTACATCCTGAGCCAGCACGGTTGGGGCAAGTGTTGGTCGATCGCGAACCGGCAAACTGGGTTGAACAGGAGATTGCCCTGGAAGGGCAATACTGGTTGCTTCCAGAGTTGCACCAAGGGCAGGTTCGTTTGAGTTAGGGTCGCGACCAGAGATAATGTTAACTTGATGGACTGTAGGGGGTTGTGCCTCTGGGCGACCGGCTTGAGCTATGTGCATTTTCAGCGTGGCTTCATGTTCAGCTTCCTGTCTAGCACTCAGTCCCTCAACCTGACGAATAATCCCACGAGTCTGAGGGAAGCTAATGTCGCTCACTCGCACATCTTCCAAGGCAAAGCCTAACGCATAGGATACTTCGGTATGGTCAAGGATGTACTGCCGAATTTGCGATCGCCCTTGAGTCGTCAACTGTTGTACCGTTAGCTGACCAATTGCCACTCCTAGATTATCCTTGACGGCACTAGTGAGAGCTGCGATCGGGTCAGATAATTCCAACGCCACTCGCTTGGCATCGACAACCTGGTACATGACATTCAAGGAAACATTAATTAAATATTGATCACGGGACAAAAAATCCCCATGAGACACAATCTCCAAGTTCCGAACCTTGCTATCGACTAGAATCAATTGACATTGCTCTAGCAAGGGTAGGGCGAAGCTAAAATGACGCCCTGGAAGCAATGTCCGGATTAATCGACCATTTTTGACCAATAAACCCGTATAACCTGCCCCAATAAAGTCCATACTCCAGCCGGCCCAGCGTTCCGGACTCAGCGTTTGGATGAGAGGAGACGAGTTGCTAGACATCTGACTATAGATAGAAAAGTAATGGACTAGGGCAGCATTTCCCTGTACTTCAACAGTAGCAAAGCTTGTTCCGGAGCGGCTTCAATTCAGTCTGGTGGTGGGGAATGGGGAATGGAAAATTGGGTTGCCTAAGCGAGTAAGGTACACTTTATCCCCTAACCCCTACCCAAACGTGCCACACCTGATTAAGGAATGCTATAGATGCGATGATGCCCCATTACCCATTACCCATTCTCAAAAAGTTAGCATTATTTTGTTGCTACCACAGCAATATTCCAAGCCAATCGCTTCATTAGGGGAAACTTTTTCAAAAATCGGTCTAACTTTTCTAGCCGCCTATAGGTTGGCTCTAGCCGTTCCTGCTCAATAATAATTTTCTTCCAATAGCGTTCCTTATTTGGGTCTGCTTTTTCAATCAAATAGAAGCGTAGGAAAATCCAAAGTGTGGCTATCCAAAATGTATCGTAAGCCGTCTCTGAAAATAAAGATTCGACGTAGTTGGCGATATTAATATCTAACGGCATTTCATCTTCTGTGCGTACTTCAGTGGCGATTCGCCGATAGATATTAATGACTGGATTATGCTTCAAGGGGTCCCAAAAGCAGGCTTTACCACCGGGTTTGAGTACTCGGTGCATTTCTTTCAAGGCAAGTTTAGGGTCTGGGATATGGTGCAATAGGTTGGAGGCATAGACTAAATCAAATGTATTGTCCGGGAAATCTAACGCCATTGCATTGGCAGTACAGCCCTTGATTTTGACTCCATTGGTGGCGGCTAATTTAAGGGCTACCTCTACCATTCCCGGTGAATAGTCAGCAGCTACACAGCGAGCTCCTTTTTGGGCAAAATAAACACTATTTTCACCCGCACCACACCCCAAGTCTAATAGCAGCTTACCTTGGATATTCCCCATGTGTTTTAGAATGAAGCGATTTTCTGGGGCTGTGCAGGATTCAAAATAGTCGGCTACTTGAATTCCATCTACATCTATAGCCGCTGCCCAAGCATCATGGAATTGCCGCTCTTTTGCCAAAGTTTCGTCTAACATTTCGTTTTCAGCACACTTGCAGTAAATGACTTTACACAGAGTAACCTTAGACTTCAGGTTAAAATCAAGTAGTTTGAGTCAGCTATTCCATATTTAACGACGCTGTGGAGACTGGGCATAGAGCATAGGGTACTGTTTTATGTGCTGCATTAGAGGTGGAACGGCTTATTCGTTTTGAGAAAAGACACCAAGGGGCTGAATTTGTAGGATACAAGACTGCATAAAATCCTTCTGATTCGAGTTGAGCATATTAAACAGGAGATAGGCGGAATTTTGGCCTTGAACGGATAGCTCAAAGGGAGTAACTCTTTTCGGGTTATGCTGATAAGCACTTTCTATTGAGCTGACAATTTCACCTGCCCAATTGAGCATTGCCACTCGTATGGATGAGCTAGTGCAATCTGAATCGAGGTACGTGATAGCGCCAGTGAGTGTCGTTGAATCTGATACTGGCCCAATATATAGTAAGGATGTCCCTAATTGCTGAGTGCGATCGCCATTCGGCTCGGTCGATAGGTGGCTTGAACTCTTCTGCTGTCCTAGCCCTAGCTTCCTCCTTTCTTGAATTAGGCTAACTTTGGGCAATGCCTCGCCTGGACGCAAACCGAGTTCCTTAGTCAGGGGAATTGAGTCAGACAAGCGATAGACTTTGGGAACAGCAGGCGAGGGGCGATCGCGACGAAACGAGGTGAGAGTATAAGTATAGTCTTCATTTGGCTTCACGGTGGTGCTGTGAAACCACTGACTCAGCACAATCCAATCTCCCTGTGAACCCGGACGTTCACCGATTTGCTGTTCCATCGTGTGAAGGGTGCGCACCGTTGTGGAGAGTGCAGTGGGACGAATTCGCTGGTAAATATTGACTACCACTCCCTTCTCGAATTGAAACTGTACGGGAAGGCGCTGGAAGTCTTGGGCAAATTCCCAGTTTTGGGTAAAGGCATCAAACACCACATTGACGACACCGTATTCTTTATTCGGTAGCCATTCCCCAACCGCAGGCTGCTGAGTGGGGTCGCTTGAATAATCGGGCAAGTGGCTGGGAACAACTACGTACTGCGCCTCTAGTAATGCCTCTAGGGGATAGTAATCGCGAGAATCGACTTCCGGCGCTGGCAGGATGTTTAAAAATCTGTCCTTTTGAGGGTAGAGTACCTGTTCAACCCCTCTCACCATACTGGAGGTTAGCTGTAAGCGTTGATAACCGACAACGAAAATTGGCTCTTGTTTGGGCGTTAATTGACGCAGGTAGTTTACCAGTCGGACGACTTCATCGTAGTCGGTGCGAACCAGCGGCGGCATATTTAGGGCAAACAGGGGATGAAAGATACGGCTGATTGTGCCTATAGGGGCGAGTCCCACAATCAGGTTGCCCACAAGATAACAACCCACTACCCCCAGTATGAGTGTGCGGACGTTTCCCTTGAGCCTGATCCAGCTTGTCCAGATCAAAGCCACTAACCCGATGATGACGAAAGGTGTAACTTGTAAAGCATAAAAGACATTGCCATACCGCAAAACCACAAGCCATACCAGCAGGGACAAGATACCCGACAAGCCAATAAAGCTAACAGCAGGTAACGGTAGACTACGGGTAACAAGGCAGGCAGAAAACCCCAGCACGACGAGCAGCCAAGTTCCCCAACCATAAAAGGAGGCGTATAAGGTGGAAATATCGCCAAAGGGTAAAGTCCACGCTGTATAGAGCGTTCTGTAATCTGTGGTGAGAGCCGCATGGGTAAATTGCGGTGCGACAATTCCTAAGGTGATGACGGCTGCGATTCCAATTAAGCCAATCTGCACACAGGCAAGGAGGAAATTCCGCCATGCGTTTGCATTGACAAATGTCCAAAACGGTGCAATGGCAGCTAAGTAGGGGGAACCTGAAGCAAAGCGATACGTTAGACTACTTTTGGGCGGCTGTTTTTGCACCTCAGCGATGAAGAACATCAAGGCTTGTAGCGTCAGACCCCCAAGGAAGGCCACTCCAGCATAGACGAACGGGCGGCGCAAGAGAATGGCTAATCCGATCAGAACGCCCATTACAGGAATTCGCCACCATCGCTTCAATCTGACATCCTGCAAGTAAACGAACGTTGCTAAACCGATGAATGCAGCGCCTCCAGTGTCTGGAATGCCCATAAAGGTAGGTATCCAGCTCACAGGAATCAGCAAAGTCAACAGCGCTGTTGCCCAAAATACCGTGCGCGGATACACCCGAATCAGCTGAGTTGCGATCGCACCCATTACCAGGGCAAACGGTAACAAATAGACCAACGCTAACCCAATTTCGTAAACTAAGCGGGAGCTGCCGAACAGCCAAAAAAAAGGCAACAACGGCAGCGTATAAAGTCGATTGCGTTCTGAAACCAGGGACTGCCCAATAATTTGGAATGCCTTGGCGGGTGATTCAGCAAAGGCGGTGACGATTGTTAAGGTTCGCTCATACCAGTCAATCCACCAGTGAAAGTTACGTTCACTGGAGATATAAAGCGAGGTGATGAGGAGGATGATTAATATCAGCCCAGCTAAGCAGGCCGCATCGACTAGAAGGTTTTGGCGAACGTTTACCCCCAATCGGGAATTTGGCATCTTTACTAAGCTTGTTCTCTTGACCCCTGAACTACAACAGATTCCTCAGTTAGGCTTGATGCCTCGGTACGGCTTCCCTCGCGTTCAAGCTGTTGCGCTCCGCTGCCCTGCAATGAGCCATACAAACGGTTGAGAGCGTTGACATAGGCTTGAGCAGAGGCGACGATGATATCGGTGTTGGCAGCATGACCGGAAAAGACTCGATTATTGTACCGCAAGCGAATTGTCACCTCCCCGATCGCATCAATTCCCTTAGTCACTGACTGAACAGAAAATTCGATCAGCTCATTTGGTACATTGACCACTCGGTTGATGGCTTTGTACACCGCATCCACCGGCCCGGTGCCGATCGC
>DATNPV010000100.1:0-25925 GCA_036703055.1 Waterburya sp. | reverse complement strand
CAGGTAACTCTATCGACAAATCTTCCACCAACGTCCGCTGATAGTTAGGAGTTTGCAGGCTGAGGTGTTCGACTGCCAGCCGATCTGCCTCAATTGTCTGAATCCGTGGCTGTTGCTCGTCGGATGCCTGGGTTGCCTCTGTCTGTTCTAAAAACTGGGCAAAGGTATAGAGACGATTAATTCCAGCTCCAAAGGTAGTCAATTGCTGGAAGCGGGCAACCACAACATTGAGCGAGAAGAAGACGCGGACAAAAGCTCCCTGTGCCTCAGAAACTTTACCCACCTCCATTTCTCCGGCAAAAATTGCGGGTGCGACAACCAAGGCAGGCAGGACGAAGGGGATGAACTCATAAGCATTGGTCAGAACATTCAAGTTCAACTCCCAAATCAACAGCCGTTTGACATTCTCAAACACATCCAAAAACCGATGCTTGACCTGATTCGACTCCTGCTCCTCCCCCCGGTAAAAGGCGATCGCTTCCGCATTCTCCCGAATTCGCACCAAGCTAAAGCGGAGGTTCGCTTCCTTCTTGAGTTGTTCAAAGTTGAGTCGGACAAGCGGCTTACCAAATATGACAGTTGTAACCAGAGTTCCAATCAGGGCATATAGCACCAGAAAAAATACTAGGGGCTTAGAAATGCCCCAGAGCACGCTGCTGAAGGCAATCACCGACAGCACAGATTGCACCAACACCAGCACAAAGGTGAGGGACTCTTGGGTAAAACTGCGAACATCCTCCGCAATTCGCTGATCCGGGTTATCAATCTCGGTTTGTGAGATATGCAGGTTGTAATAGGCGCGATCGCGAAAGTAGTTATCTACAAATCGATGGGTGAGCCATTTCCGCCATTGCAAACTGAGGCGATCGCGCAGATAGGTATAGCCTGCGAGCAATGGTGCATAAATCACTAGCACCACGAGGAAAATGATCACAGTTTGCCAAAAGCGTGGTTCATCCTGGGCTGAAAGGGCTGAAATCAGCACCCCTCGCTTGTTGTTGAGCACCACGCTCAACCCCGTATACGCTAGCAGAAACAGCACGACTCCCAGCAGTAATCCTCTGGCTTGCCATTTCTCATCCCCTGACCAATAGGACTTGGCGATCGTCCAAAATTGCTGGAGTACATCGAAGTTCAATCGATCCATCGGCTTGTTTCCCTTACAACTCGGTCTGCTAGGAGATAATCGATAAAGGTGAACCAGGGTAAAATTTGCTCAACAACTGGTGCGACTCATCTCTGGGCAATTGTTAAATTATGCTACAAATTTCTAATACTGTGACTATTCCAGAGTATGAGATTGAGATGAGTGCAGTGCGCTCTCAAGGAGCAGGGGGGCAAAACGTAAATAAGGTGGCGACTGCCATTCACCTGCGCTTCGACATTGTGGCCTCCTCGCTGCCCGATCGCTACAAAGATCGCCTATTGAAGCTTTCCGACCAGCGCATTACCAAAGATGGGGTGATTGTGATCAAAGCTCAAGAACACCGCAGCCAGGAGCAGAACCGAGAAGAGGCGTTGCAACGACTGCAAGACTTGATTAAGAATGCGATCGCACTCCCCAAACCGCGTAAACCCAGCAAACCGACTCGTAGTTCTCAACGAAAGCGTCTGGATAGCAAAACTAAGCGAAGTCAGCTCAAGGCGATGCGAGGAAAGGTGACGGACGAATGAGAGTGCGGAAGCGGAAACTCTAACTCCAATCGCGATCGGGTACTTTATGCAGCCGCTTGGCAGCGTCAATCACATCTTGCAGTTCTACCGGATCGCTGAAGGGGTCAGTATCCAGCGTCGTGACGCGATTGAGTTCCTGCTGCCAGCGTCGTAGTTCTGCAATGTAGGGTTCGCAAGGCACCCGCTTCAGATTATCCCCTTCCTCCACCAAATCGTAAATCCCGTTGTGTAGCCACTTTCCGGTATGCCAATCTGGCATATCAACAGCGGGAAATAAACAAATCCCATGCAGATCCATCCCTGCATTCACCGCCGCCAGAGACTCTTCCATCACATCCTTGAGCCACTCATCTCTGCCTGCTTCCATCCCACTGGTTTCGCCAATAATCATCGGTCGGTGATAGCGTTCCCACACCCAGCGCATTAGCTCACAAAGCGGTTTGATGCGATCGTCGTTGGGTTCTAGCGCGTGATGGGGGCCATGTTCGCGGTATTCCATCTGACCAAAGGAATAGTGGTTTGCGCCAACGATATCGAGAATTTCAGGGGAACCGCCGAGTTCCGGGTGTTCTTTTCCGTAAAGGATGTCCCAAGCCAGGAATGTGTCTACATAGGTTTCGTGATGTGCTGCCTCGACTAGATCCGGGCGATCGCGCGGTGCTACCACCTGAACCAATGGATCGATATGGACCATCCTTGAGGCGGGTTCCACTTCTCGAATTGCCTTAACTCCTGCGATCGCTGCCTTACACAGGGCTAGACGAAACCGAAAACGGTCTTCTTTTGTGGTTTTATACGGAGCCGCCCAACCCCACTCGCCACCGCAGAACGAGAAAAACGTAATTTCATTAATTGGCGTGAAGAAATAGGGGCCTTTTAAGCAGGGAATCACATACTCGGCTGCTGCGCGACAGTAACGAGCAAAGCGATCGGTAAACTCATTACTAAATGGATCGAGATCATCTGGATACCCATAGTGGAAAAGATCCCAGATGGCAGTGATTTGCGTCTGCTGCATTGCTTCAATCATGGGGTCAATGCGAGAGAAGTTGTAGCGACCATTTCGATCAACTAACGGCCAAGGAATCCCTTCCCGTGCCACATCAATTCCCAGCGAGCGCAAGATGTTGTAATCTTCTTGTGCGTGGCGATCGTGCTGTGTCTCTTCAATTAGATTCCGCCGTCGCTTGTCCTTCCAGAGAAACGTCGAACACTCAAAGCCAGAGATGAAGAAGGTGGGGAAGATTCCAGGTCGTTGAGCCATGGGTTTGCTCTGGTAAAGTTACTCGTCATCGTAAGTACTCTTGCTCATTTGAGACACTATCTAACGTGGGATAAAGATAATGCCTCCCTGTGCCTTGAGCGAAATACAAGAAATTACAGGACTTTAACCCCATTTTTTGACTTGGGTAACGGGAAAAATGTAAATCTTTCCTTAGCTTAGATTTATGCTTACAGTCTCATCATTAATCCTGACTTTTCTTTTTGAAGATTGAGATTAGACGACTGGCCTACATTTTGAATTTGTATAAATTAATATTGTGCAATTACTCCACTAAGTAATGTTAGGATTGATAATAAATAAATTAATCAATTACTGTAAAAAACCTGTTGATATTGCGATTGTCTCTTGTCGTGGACGGCTCGATTTGACGGGTTCAGCGCTGTCTCGCGTTTAAACACCAACGCTCTTGATTGTTGGCGGCAACGAAGCGCTGCTGATTGCGATTCATCAGAAATTCCTAGTCAGGCTCCAGGCGAAGAAACAATTGGTAGGGATTCCGGGTGTGAGCCATCTATTTGAGGACTCGAGTGTGCTACAGGAGGTGGTATGCGTCACCAGGCAGTGGTTTGAACACTAGCTCGCGCCAACGACTTCACCCAACTCACCTGTACAAAAAAACCAAGAGCCAACAGCAACTCAGCGCTGATCGAGAGGCACTTATGAACGAGTCTGTAACCTTGGCCTTTATTGGCGATGTTATGCTGGGTCGTGGGGTAAATGAAGAAATCGCCCTGCGATCGCCAGAGTCATTTTGGGGCAATGTTCTACCTATTCTGCGTGGGGCAGATGCCGTTTTTGCTAACTTAGAATGTGCCATTACTGAGCATACTCAGACGTGCCGCCGCATACCGAAAGTGTTTCACTTCAGAGCTAGTCCAGCGGCAATCAACATACTCCATACGGGTAATATTCAGTGTGTCAGCCTTGCGAATAATCACACCCTAGACTTCGATGATCAGGGGTTACTGGATACCCTGAAGTATCTGGATGAGGTAGGGATTTACCATGCTGGAGCAGGTCAAAATAAGAGCGAAGCGGTTGCTCCCGTCATCATGAATGTTGCAGGTTTGAAAGTTGGATTGATTGCGATAACGGATAATGAGCCAACCTTTGCGGCAATGTCGCATCGTCCAGGAACTTACTACATGGAAATTCGCTCTGATCCAAATACTCTAGCGTTTATTGAAGAAGGCGTTGAGCAGCTGCGTAGTGCTGGGGTGAATCTCGTTGTCCTGTCCGTGCACTGGGGGCCGAATATGGTTCTATCACCCCCGCCTTGGTTTCGCAACTTCGCCCACGCCGTCGTGGATTGCGGTGTAGATGTGTTTCACGGTCATTCGGCTCACCTATTTCAAGGAGTGGAACTCTACAACCACAGTCTAATTTTGTACGACACCGGGGATTTCTTGGATGACTATGCAGTCGATCCGATTCTACGCAACGACTGGTCATTTGTGTTTTTGGTAGACGTGAATGGAGATGGACTACATCGATTGCGGATGATGCCGGTTCGCCTGCACTATGGACAGGTTGAGTTGGCGAAAGGTGAAGAGTTTGCAAATATCTGTCATCGGATGCGATCGCTGTGTGCAGCTTTCCATACTCGTTCCTTGCAGACACCCGATAGTCTCCAGGTTATGCTTCGACACAAAGTTCTCCGGCATCCGGCATAACTAATATTACCTCTATCTTAATAGTACTAAGGTGGGCATTGGCCCACCCTACCTGATACCAAGTTGCCTTCAAACGTATAACTAACTCTCTGTTTTTTTTACCTCAGCGTCCTGGAGTACCTTGGAGTAGAATGCTGCGGCAAACCGCTACGCGTCTACGTAAGAGTGCAACTCAGTATTAATTATCGACCAGCACCCGCAGGCATCCCCAAAATATCCTCAATCTTGGGCATTTCTTCCAACGGAATTACTCGACCTTCATCCTCAAAACCAGCCATTTGATCGAAGTTCAAATACCGATACAAATCCCCAGCAAACGGATTAATTTTCTTCGCCACAATCTCCATATATTCTTCAACTGAGGGAATCCGTCCTAACAGCGCACAAACTGCTGCTAATTCCGCAGAACCGAGATAAACTCGTGCATCCTTACCCATGCGGTTATTGAAGTTCCGGGTAGAAGTCGAGAACACCGTCACACCATCAGCAACCCGCGCCTGATTCCCCATACACAGCGAACATCCTGGCATTTCCGTTCTCGCCCCCGCCGCTGCAAAGACGCCGTAAACGCCTTCTTCGCGCAGTTGCTTTTCATCCATCCGGGTAGGCGGACAAATCCACAAACGAACTTTTACTGTACCTGCACCTTCTAATATCTTGGCAGCAGCGCGGTAATGACCGATATTAGTCATGCAAGAACCGATGAACACTTCATCAATTTTGTCCCCCGCACACTCCGACATTAATTTGATATTATCCGGGTCATTCGGTGCTGCCACAATCGGTTCTTTGATGTCGTTCAAATCGACTTCGATAATGTCAGCATATTCTGCATCCGTATCCGCAGACATTAACTGAGGATTAGCCAACCATTGCTCCATTTTGGCAACGCGACGCATGATGGTACGCGCATCTTGATAGCCTCGCGCTACCATATTTTTCAACAGAGCTACATTGGAACGGAGATACTCGGAAACTGTCTGTGTACTCAGCTTAATCGTAGAACCCGCACAAGAGCGTTCAGCGGTAGCATCAGTGAGTTCAAAGGCTTGCTCAACTTTCAAATCCGGCAAGCCTTCCATCTCCATAATCCGTCCGGAGAAGACGTTTTTCTTATTCTGTTTGGCAGCGGTTAACTTACCTTGTTGCATCGCAACGTAAGGAATCGCATTCACGATATCCCGTAGCGTTACCCCTGGTTGCAACTCACCCTTAAACCGCACTAAAACTGACTCCGGCATATCCAATGGCATTACCCCCAACGCTGCTGCAAAGGCAACTAGCCCCGAACCGGCGGGGAAGGAAATTCCCAAGGGGAAGCGGGTGTGGGAGTCGCCGCCAGTGCCTACCGTATCGGGTAGCAACATCCGGTTTAACCAGGAGTGGATAATTCCATCACCGGGACGCAAGGCAACACCGGCGCGTTGGGCGAAGAAATCGGGGAGTTCGTGGTGCGTTTTGATGTCAACGGGTTTGGGATACGCGGCTGTGTGACAAAAACTCTGCATGACCAAGTCCGCACTAAAGCCTAGGCAAGCGAGTTCTTTGAGTTCATCCCGTGTCATCGGGCCGGTGGTATCCTGAGAACCAACTGTTGTCATAATCGGTTCGCACGATGTACCGGGACGCACACCGGGTAAACCACACGCTTTCCCCACCATTTTCTGGGCCAGAGTGAATCCTTTGCCCGTATCTTCCGGCTGTTTGGGACGGGTGAACAGGGGACTGGGTTCTAATCCCAAGGCTTCGCGGGTTTTATCAGTGAGGCTGCGCCCAATCAGCAGGGGAATCCGTCCACCCGCACGTACTTCATCGAGAATGGTATCGGGTTTGAGGGTAAAGGTGGAAATGACTTCTCCCGCTTCGTTGGTGATTTCCCCTTTATAGGGATGAATAGTAATCACCATCCCGGTTTCCATCTTCGTGACATCGCACTCAATGGGCAAGGCACCAGAATCTTCAGCGGTGTTGAAGAAAATCGGCGCGATCGCACTGCCCAAAATGTATCCCCCAGACCGCTTATTCGGTACAAAGGGAATATCTTCGCCAATATGCCACAGTAAGGAATTAATCGCTGATTTGCGGGATGAACCAGTACCTACAACATCCCCAAGATAAGCAACAGGATACCCTTTTTCTTGCAATTGGGCAATGGTGTTTAAGGCTCCGGGCATCCGAGATTCCAGCATCACTGTCGCGTGTAACGGAATATCCGGGCGAGTCGTGGCGTGAGGGGCGGGGGATAAATCATCGGTATTGGTTTCTCCGGGCACCTTGAACACGGTCACGGTGATGGCTTCCGGCAGCTGGGGACGCCCAATAAACCACTCGGCATTCACCCAAGAGTCGATGACCTGTTTGGCATAGGGATTTACCTCAGACAGGTCTAGAACATCGTGGAAGGCATCAAATACCAACAGTGTCTTGCTTAAAGCCGTTGCCGCTTCAGCCGCGATTACAGAGTCGGGAGACGTGAGCAATTCGATGAGCGAGTGGACATTATAGCCACCCACCATCGTTCCCAAAAGGCTGACGGCACTTTGAGGGGAAATTAAAGGGCTGGTAATTTCACCTTTTGCGATCGCGGTTAGAAACCCAGCTTTGACGTAAGCCGCTTCATCGACACCTGGAGGAATGCGTTCACGCAGCAATTCCAGTAACGTTTCTTCTTCCCCCGGTGGAGGGTTTTTCAGTAGTTCACATAACTCTGAAGTCTGCTGGGCATTCAGCGGTAAGGGGGGAATGCCCAATGCGGCTCGTTGAGCAACGTGTTGACGATAAGATTCAAGCATGAACAGATTCTCCTGTGGTAGCTGCAAAATTTTGCCAGTTCGAGTCCAGCTTTTTCAAGCAAGAGGTTACTGCCACGCTAACGCTTTTGACTGTTGACTGTGAACGCTCTTTATGTACTCTACGCTCAGCCCTACTCAAATTGTTGCGGGATGTGAGAATCCCCCTAGCAGCCAACCATAAAAAAAGGCGATCGCTGGGGATCGCCTCCGATTTCGTTTGAACCCTAAAAACCTGCCTCAACACAGAAGTCTATCCCAGATGAAACGCCATCTGCTCTTGCTGAAGAATCCGCACCAACTGCTCATTTCCTTGTGCTTGGGCAACTTGCATCCGACGTTCCAGGCTACTGCGAATACTAGCCATGTGGGTTCTCGTTACCTTTTCCAACACTTTTTCTCGTTCACGCCTATCGAAAGTAGGCAATGTCCGACGCGAGGCAAGCGCAGAAGTCGGCACAGCGACGGCAACTCCCCTTGTGCGGTAGGGGACGCCACGATACTTTAAATCTTGCAGGGACGGAGGTTCGGGAATATGTCTAGCATAAGCAAATTTTCCAGCTTGACCCCGGTATGTACCGCCAATTTCACCATCAGTTCCTTCGAGGATGGGTGATTTGTCTTCGTATTTGACACCCCGGTAAGAGAGTTTCATATCCTGTGCCTCCAATCGTGTTTTTGACTTCGTTTTTAAGCCACTGATACCTATTGATTTGAAAACTAGCTGGCTCAGTAACCTGTGTAGGCTACATCGCAATCAATCAACTCCAGGGGCGCTGTATATTGACGACACTCTTGTGTAAGATAGTGAACTCTCCAAGCTTGGCTCCGAGCCCAGCCGTCCATCTTGCCTTCAGTGACTTCCAGCAGCGATGATTCGGTGTTGTAGCGGATGCCACGGTAAGAAAGTTTCCATCTCTTGCGCTTCCCTTGTCGAGTTCCTGAACAGCTTGTTGATCAGGCGAGGGACACATCAGGAAGTTCTTTGTCAGGCGTTCCTAAGCATCCCTCTCTACTCTTTTGGATCAGGACATTTGGCTTTGGAAAAGATTTCCAGGTCAAATGTAAGTTATAAAATATTTCTGTATCTAATTTAACCGTTTTCCACTTGATTGGGGAAAATGTTAAGGAATCATCATAATTAAGGGCTAAGCTGATGAGCATTTAAATTACATAATCTTCTCCCCCAGCTCCCTCAGCCTCCCCAGCTCCCCCAGCTCCCCCAGCTCCCCTATTTGCCAGTAAAAGCAGCCTCAGCTTATCCTATAGAACGCACTACTGGTATTTGGGGCGGTTGAGAAGCATTGTTCGAGTATTTAAATGTTTTGACAGGCAGTCAAGGAAATGACGGTAAATCCTCTCGCCAGCGCTTTAATGGTTGGTCACTAGAGGAGCGAAATCCTGAAATCATTAAAGCTTGGATGCCCATATGGGAGTGGTTGTATCACTATTACTTTCGGGTTCATACGGAAGGCTGGCATCACATCCCGCGCGACGGGAAAATGCTGATAGTCGGTTCCCATAATGGGGGTTCCGCTTCACCCGATACTTCGATGTTCATGTATGACTGGTTCCGCCGATTTGGCTATGAACGCTTAGCTTACGGATTGATGCATCCTTTGGCTTGGAATGTTCCAGTCGTATCTCAGTTAGCCGCTCAAGTGGGAGCCATCATCGCTCATCCGAAAATGGCAACCCGAGCTCTCCGACAAGGTGCGGCGGTACTTGTCTATCCGGGCGGTGCTCAAGATATGTTTCGCCCCCACACTATGCGAGAACAAATTTACTTCGCAGGACGTAAGGGATTTATCAAACTGGCACTGCGAGAAGAGACGCCTATTGTGCCCATTATTTCCCACGGTGCCCACGATACCTTGATTATCCTGGGAGATTTCTACGAACAGGTGCGACAACTCCAACAAGAATGGGGTTTCCCTCCCTTGCTAGATGCTCAAATCGGTGTTTTTCCAATTTATTTAGGGTTGCCTTGGGGACTAGGAATTGGTCCTTTGCCGAATATTCCGCTACCCGTGCAGATTCGCACTCGTGTTTGTGCGCCGATTGTATTTGAGCGGTACGGGCGGGAGGCTGCTAGCGATCGCGAATATGTGGACGCCTGTTATGAAAAAGTCTGTACTCTGATGCAACAAGAACTTGACGATTTAACAAATTGAGGTCAATACGCCGCAGTTTTTGAGATTTTTAGTCAACAGAAGTGTTGTTCAGTTCATAATAGATGAAGGTTAAGTAATTTTACGGTTGTCCCTTTTCCAACCGTTCATTGGAGAAGTGGCTTACTAAAGCGCAAAAACGCCCTTCTTGCCGCTGATGTTCCAGGGCATGTGCCTAGTGCAGTTTTCACAGAAACCTACTGTTGTTTCTCTCGTCTTGTAATCGCGGGAGGAATGGGCGGGCAGGGTTACTCGTGGTTCAGTGGAGAACCGTTCATGGCAATGAAGTATGAACCATTAACTGCACTGGGTATTTCAGTGTATTTACCGAATGCTGAACACATTTATTAAAAAATTATAAAAATTTTTATATTTCTTTACGTGCTTTTTCGGAGACGAAAAAAATCTGAAGTATAACCAAAGATAAGGTCTGCATCTATCACAGCCCGCAGAAATTGACATCCCTATGCAGACGGATACTGCCACTACCATATTGTCTACCCTCAAACCTCTAATTGACTTTTGTCCGCTCACCAGTGCGCCTGAGACACCGCTAGTCGATGTCATGGCTTTAATGAGCCAAGGACAAAGAAATGATTCTTGGTCTCGGTTGAAGCCTACCGCGCTCGAAGAGACTCAGTCCTTGACCCAAGCAACAGGCAGACAACTCTCTAGGGTAAGTGTGACAACGCTAGCACCCGCTAGCTGTGTCTTAGTGCTCGAAGGCGGTCGCTTAATTGGGATATTCACCGCACAAGACCTGATTCGCCTCGCCGCTGCACAGGCGAACTTCGAGACGCTGAAGATGGGGGATGTCATGACCCCGTCGGTTGTTACCCTGACCCCTTCTCAGGCGTGTAACCTGTTCACGGTGCTGTCGCTTTTAAGTCAATATCAAATTGAGCATCTACCTGTTGTAGACCCTCAAGGTTCACTGGTGGGGCTGATTACACCTGAAAGCATTTGTCGAGGATTGCCATCCCTGAATTTTTTGAAGTGGCAACGAGTCTCGGCACTCATGACAAGCCACTTTGTTCAGGCTCCCTCAACCGCCTCTGTGCTGAACCTGACTCGTCTGATCGTACAACAGGGCGTGAGCTATGTGGTACTGACAGAAGAACGGTTGAACGTGGAACGTTGGCAAGATCACTTGCAACCTCCAACCCCCGTTGGGATCGTTACAGAATCTGACCTTGTCCGGCTCATTCAGTTGTCCCTGTGGGAATTGGACTTGTCTAAAGCTCAGGCACAAACGGTGATGAGGACGCCATTGTTGAGCTGGAGTCCAAACGATTCCCTGTGGACAGCTCATCAACACATGCAACAGTGGCACATCTACCAGGGTTGGGTGAGGGGAGAGCGAGGCGACTGGCTGGGAGTTTTTACACAACAAGAGCTGCTGCGATCGCTCGATCCCATGCACATGTTGACCTGTATTGAAGAGTTCCAGCAAATGGTCGAGGAGCAGACGGCAGCACTCGGTCACATTACAGGGAAATTGCAGCAGTTCCAGCGCCAACCCCTTGAACCCTCACGCACAAATGAACAAACCCCCCTAAAATTACTCTATGGCCTCTCGCCCCAGAGCACTACCAAAATGTCAGTCCAACCCTCTGAGAATCAGGAGATTACTGAGAATCAAAGCGTTGTAAATTCGGACTCCGATCTGAGTAATGTTCAGCAGGTTCAAGCCTCACTGAGAGAGAGCGAAGAACGATTCCGAGCTACCTTCGAGCAGGCGGCTGTGGGTCTTGCCCATGTTAATTGTGACGATCAGCGGTTTGTGCGGTTTAATCAAAAATTCTGCGAGATTTTGGGGTATACCCATGCTGAACTCACGTCGAAAACTTGGTTAGACCTTACTTATCCAGAGGATATCCAGACAGATAAGCTTTATAAACAGCAGTTGTTAGCGGGTGAGATTCCCAGTTACGCCACACAAAAGCGTTATCTGTGCAAAGATGGCTCAATCATTTGGGTAAAGCTGACCGAGTCGTTAGCGCGACGGCCTTCCGGTGAACCGGACTACATTATTAAGGTGGTCGAGGATATTACCGACAACAAGCGTGCAGAGGAGGAAATTAAAACAACCCAAGAACGCTATCGCTCAGTCATTACGGCGATGGCAGAGGGAATCGTACTTCAGCAAGCGGATGGGACAATCACAGCCTGCAATGCCAGCGCGGAACGCATCCTTGGGCTAACCGCTGAACAGATCATGGGACGAACATCTGTCGATCCGTCTTGGCGAAGTATTCATGAGGATGGTTCACCTTTTTTGGGTGAAGAACACCCAGCGATGGTGACCTTGCGGACAGGCGAATCCCAGTCCAATGTAGTGATGGGTATCCATAAGCCGGATGGAATCCTCACTTGGATTTTAATTAATTCTCAGCCCCTAATTCGCCCAAACGAAACCCAACCCTATGCGGTAGTCACCTCCTTCTCCGACATTACTGAGCGTAAGCGTGTCCAAACCAGATTGCAGCAGCAAGCAGAGCGGGAACGGTTAATCCAAGCGATCGCACTGCGGATTCGTCAGTCTCTGGAACTGGAGGAGATGCTTAACGTTACAGTCACGGAAGTGCGGCAGTTCCTCCAGACGGATCGGGTAGCGATTTACCGCTTCAATCCAGACTGGAGTGGTGTTGTGGCGGTGGAGTCCGTCGGAGATGACTGGATTGCAGTTTTGGGTAGCACGCTGCATGACCCCTGTTTTGGCAAAGACTATACTCAGCTCTATGAACAAGGTCGCGTTAGAGTCATCGAAGATGTTTACAACGCAGGTTTGACACCCTGCCACATTGACTTCTTAGCTCAGCTTCAAGTAACCGCCAGTTTAACCGTACCGATTCTGCAAGGCGAGAAGCTGTGGGGACTTTTGATTGCTCATCAGTGTAGTGGCACTCGGCAGTGGCAGTCTCTGGAAGCTGAGCTATTGCAGCAGTTGGCGACTCAGGTAGCGATCGCCGTCCAGCAATCCCAACTGTATCAGCACCTTTCGGCGGAACTCACAGAGCGGAAGCAGGCAGAACTCGCCCTGCGGCAGCGAGCAGAGCGGGAACGCATCACGAACGCTATTTCTCTACGAATTCATCAGTCCCTAGAACTAGAAGAAATTCTCCAGATTACCGCTACAGAAGTGCGAGGCTTTCTAGAAACAGACCGGGTTGTCATTTACCGTTTCAATCCGGACTGGAGCGGTGTTGTGGCGGTGGAGTCTGTCGGGGATGGCTGGATTGCGGTTTTGGGCAGTACAATTTATGATCCCTGCTTTGGCAAAGAATATGTTCAGCTCTATGAACAAGGCCGCGTTGGGGTTGTCGATGATGTTTACAACGCGGGCTTAACACCTTGCTACGTTGAATTCTTAGCTCAGCTTCAAGTAACCGCCAGTTTAACCGTACCGATTCTGCAAGGCGAGGAGCTGTGGGGACTTTTGATTGCTCATCAGTGTTGTGGCTACAGGCAGTGGCAATCTCTGGAAGTTGAGCTATTGCAGCAGTTGGCGACTCAGGTGGCGATCGCAATCCAGCAATCGGAACTGTATCACCAACTCCAATCCGAACTCGCGCAACGAAAACGGGTGGAGGTAGTACTGCGTGAAAGTGAAGCGGCTCTACAAAGGCAGTTTAACCGAGCTTTGTTACTCAAGCACATTACTCAAGAAATTCGCCGCAGCCTCGATACCCAACAAATTTTCAATACCACAGCAACGCAAATTGGTCAAGCGCTTCGAGTCAACCGTTGTCTGATTCACACCTACATCGCTACACCTACACCACAAATTCCGTTTGTTGCTGAGTATTCAGAACCGGGTTATGATTCCATCTTGGATTTGAGGATTCCCGTGGTGGGCAATCCTCATCTGGAGCGACTGCTGATGCAAGATCAGGCGATCGCGTCCTCAAACGTCTACACCGACCCCCTACTGCAAGCGGCAGTTCCTATATGCCAGCAAATTGGCCTGAAATCCATGCTGGCGATTCGCACCTCCTACCAGGGAGAACCCAATGGCGTGATTGGTTTACACCAGTATGATTCCTGGCGTGAATGGACGGCGGATGAGATTGAACTCCTTGAAGCGGTCGCTGACCAAGTAGGAATTGCCTTAGCTCAAGCTCGCCTATTAGAGCAAGAACAGTGCCAAAGGGAACTACTCGCAGAACAAAACATGGCCTTAGAAAAGGCCAAGCAGATAGCTGAGGCGGCTAACCGAGCCAAGGGTGACTTCCTAGCGACCATGAGCCACGAAATCCGCACCCCCATGAACGCCGTGATTGGCATGACTGGCTTGCTGCTCGACACAGAACTCAATTCTCAACAGGCCAACTTTGTTGAAACCATTCGCAATAGTGGCGAAGCACTCCTCAACATCATTAACGACATCCTCGACTTCTCTAAAATCGAGTCCGGCAAACTGGAACTGGAGACACACCCCTTCAAGCTGCGTACTTGCATCGAGGAATCTCTTGACTTGCTAGCCTCAAAAGCCGCAGAAAAGAAATTAGAGTTGGCCTATATCATTGACCCCAAAACTCCCACGACCATTGCAGGGGATGTTACCCGACTGCGGCAGGTTTTGGTCAATCTGTTGAGCAATGCCGTCAAGTTCACACCGGCGGGAGAAGTGACGGTTTCAGTGACCGCTAAGGGTTTACGGGCTCAGAGTGAAACCCAGGCTAATAGGCGATGGACATTAGAGCAGGCCATGCTGGACGCAGACGGCCAGAATGTTGCCTTAGAGTCCCAACTCCAGCATATCCAGCCGCCAACCGATCAGCCTTCATCGTTTACCCTTCATCCTACCCCACACCCCTTTTATGAAATTCAATTTGCCGTTAAGGATATGGGTATTGGTATCCCGGCTGACCGCTTAGACCGCCTGTTCAAACCCTTCAGCCAAGTGGATTCCTCTACGAGTCGTCACTATGGCGGTACTGGATTGGGTTTGGTTATCTGTCAGCGACTGTGCGAAATGATGGGTGGTCGAATTTGGGTGGAAAGTGAGGTGGGCAAAGGCTCGACGTTTTACTTCACGGTGGTCGCTCATGCGGTTTATAGTGCTGCCTCGATGGATTTGGATGTCAGGCAACCTCAATTAACAGGCAAGCGCGTGCTGATTGTAGATGACAATGCAACCAACCGTCAAATTTTGACGCTACAGGGGCAATCTTGGGGGATGCTAACTTCTACAGCACAGTCTGGCAGGGAAGCTTTAGACCGACTACGTCACGGGGAACTCTTCGACCTGGCTATTCTGGATTTGCAAATGCCGGGGATGGATGGACTGACTCTAGCGACGGAAATCCGCAAACAACCCAGTTGCCAAGATTTGCCCTTAGTGATGCTAACCTCGATCAGTCAGCCAGAAATCAGCGACCCCAGCATTAAGGCTGAGTTTGCGGCTTTCTTAGTCAAGCCGATTAAACAATCTCACCTGTATGAAGCCCTCAACGAAGTTTTGGTGGGCACACCCGTTAAAGTTCGACCCGCCAGTGCCCTGTCTGCGGAAATTGACCCGGATTTAGGGCAACGCTTACCCCTGCGGATTTTGCTGGCAGAGGATAATGTGGTCAACCAGCAGGTTGCCTTGCACCTGTTGCAGCGAATGGGTTATCGCGCCGATGTGGTCGGTAATGGTCTGGAGGTACTGGAAGCTCTACGCCGTCAATCGTATGATGTGGTGTTACTGGATGTGCAAATGCCTGAGATGGATGGCTTAACGGCTGCACGTCACATTCGCCAAGAATGGCCTGATGAGTTGGTTGTAGGGGAAGCTGGTGAGAGTTCTGCTACTGGGGACGCTAAGGAGCCATTCAGCCATCCCACATCTAACACCAACTCCCAGGACGCAATCCGAGGAGGGCGAACTCCCAAATTTAAGCGTCCTTGGGTGATTGCCATGACAGCCAATGCCATGATGGGCGATCGCGAAATGTGCTTGGCAGCTGGGATGGACGACTACGTCACTAAGCCTATCCGAGTCGCGGAACTAACTCGGGCACTCAATCGATCTCAGGAAAAGCTGAACGCTGAACGTTCAGAAGCAGCGTTGAAAGTTAGCGTCTCAAAGGTTGAAGACTCCGCCAATAATTCACCCAATCCATTACCTGCAAGCGTCGGCAACGGATTCTCTCACCCAGCACAAGCGGCAAACTCGCAAGCGCATCATCTGGAACCCCTACGGGGAGTAGCCTCTAGCCTTTTCGACGGTGTACTAGACCTCAAGGCATTTCAAGAATTACGTGACATGCTAGAGAGCGATCCTGTCTTAGTTAAGGTGATTTATAACTTTCTAGAAGACTGCCCCAAATTGTTTCAATCAATGCGCGAGGCAAGTAGTTCAGCCACTAATGCCAGTGAGATGGTTGTTTTGCAGAGAGCGGCTCATACCCTCAAATCAACCAGTGCCACCTTAGGGGCGACTCGGCTTTCTCAACTTTGCAAGGCATTGGAGGCGATGAAGTCTACTGAAGCTTTGGCTCTAGCATCCGCTATCTTATCGCAAGCGGAAGCTGAGTATGAAAATGTTAAAGCGGCTTTGCTGCAATGGTGTCAGCAGCTAAACTGACGGGGAGACAGGGAGAGGGGGAGAGGGCTTAATTGTTCTGTTCTCAGTTATCGACTGTGCAATGGGTTAGGCGCGACAGCTTAACACCGAGACAAAAAATGAATGAGCTTAACGCCTTTCTGGCCTAAAAATGCCCTTAAACATATCCGCTAGGTTTTCTTCCTTATAATCCTTAAACTCACCAGCATCAAACCAAATGCCATAACAAACGGGGCATTTTTCATACCAAATGTGAGTTTGTTTGAGGTCAACCATTTTCGTCATTTGGGTTTGGCACTTCGGACAATTGATATCCTCAATTTCGTCAAATTGCTTGCCAGCTGCAGGGTCACCAATATCGATACTTTCAGAACCTTGCATTTTCTTGAGGGCTTGAGCTTCTTGGGAATCAAACCAAATTCCTTGGCAGTTTGTACAGCGGTCTACCTCAACACCTGAATAGACCACTGATTCTAGAGTTCCATGACATTTAGGGCACTGAAGTTGGCTCATTTTGGCTAAACAATCTTAACTCTGTAAAGATGGCGATAGTTTAGCAGTTCTAACAACGGATGTGGAGCAGTTTGGTAAGCTATTGCTCATTTACAGCAATTTGCAACTTGATGAAACACACCCAAAGGGCGCACGTCGGTGCGCCCCTACAAACATGTACTTCACTGACTCGAAAACTGCTGTAACTTACCTGTGGAGGCTGGGCATGGGGCATGGGGCATGGCGTATTCTTGTCTATACGGCCTTAGACCTAGAAATTTCTCTCCCTTCTCTTGTCTCCCTTATGCCCCCATCCCCTCAACCCCTCATTTCATGTCCATTTTCAAGGAGAACTCACCCTACTCCTCATCACTCACTTCCCCCTGACAATTGCCGCGATTAGGATAGGCTCGTTTTGGCAAAAGACGCCAGGCGGCACAATCTGCTGCCCAATTGCGAAAAATCCTCTGCTTGGCAAAACACTGAGCAAAGTTCCAATTGTAGATTCTCTTCCACGCCGTCGGCCATTGAGCCGTTTCATGAGCCTGTTGCAAGGCTCTCACTTCCGCTTCCAAGGCGTCAGCGTGTTTCTGGAAAATCGCCTCTAATTGGGTAAAGTGTTCTTGGGGTGTCTGCATAGGTGGGGTGTAGGAGTAGGCCAATTAAATGGGTAAACACTGACCCATCAACCGTTCAACATCATTCAATGCCGCAAGAATCTCAATTAAATCAACACACAGGATGCAAAAAACCTGAAAATACAGAGAAAACAGGGAATTAAATTCTCAGCCAAGTTGTTTTGGTGCCAATAGAGGTTAAACGCAAATGGGGCAACTGGACAAGCAACCGGACAACGTAGGAGCCGGTGATCCACAAGCAGCAGACGCTCTTTTGAGAGCGATGACTCAGGATATGGAAAACCTGCGGCGCAATCTCATTGGTCAGTTGCAAGCCGACATTGAGCGCCTCCAGCGGGAAAAATCCCAGTTGGTTGAGGATATTGAGCAGCTGAAAGCTCAGCGTCAGCAACACATTCTGCAACAGCAACAGGTCATTCGGCAAATAGCCCCCGCTGTGGTTAACCAGCTACAAGAACTTGTAACGTCTCGGCTCAATCAAATGGCTGACTCCTCACAAGTCTCCTACCCCGACGCGACGTTCGGCGAACCAGTAGGACAAAGTCAACGAAAACAGCTTAATGGGATTCCTCACTCTGAAAATCTACCCGCCTCAAGCCTCAAGAATTCCAACGAAAACGTCGATCACTGGATTACCTCTCTAGATTCAACCCTTAGAGCGACCTTCAGCGCCCTACAACAAGACCTCAAGAGCTATCAAAGTGCCCTTTCCCAGCAGATAGGTCAGATGTACAGCCTGGAGAAGCAAGGAGAGGCAATTTTAGAGGCACTCGTCAATCGCCTGAAAAAAGAAATACAATCCGATGCACTGACGCGAAAAACCCCTCCACCTCCTCCTCCAGTACAAACGGATTTCCCCTTTCCCTACCGCAACACACCTGAATATTCCGACAGGAATCATAATCACAGCAGCTCTACAGTCTCTTATCCGCCGGAGTCATCTCTCCCCGTAGTACCACCGATCGCGGAACGAGAATCTCCATCTGTCGCCCCCCAACCTCAACCCACCTCAAAACGCCAGCTTGGGTTGATTATCGTTGTGCTGTCCTCACTGCTGCTGGCATTTCAGAACGTTTTGCTCGCTGTAATTTTCAACAAATCTCCCATCTTTGGACAATTTGAACTGGGCGGATTTATCGCTCCAGGTGTAGGCAACTCGCTGCTGATTCTGTGGCTACGAATGCTCGTTGTGGTGCCACTCATGGCACTTTTGGGAACTCTCCTCTACCCAGCCGTGTGGCGAGATATCAAGCAATTTGCTCAATCCCAAGATTGGCCCGTATTTCTCAATATTGTGATCAGCGGCTTTTTTCTCTTTTTGTCCCAGGTTCTACTCTACTTGGCGTTAGGGTCACTAGCCCCAGGCATTGTCATTACGATTTACTTTATCTATCCCATCTTTACCAAGCTGTTGGCCTGGGTACTGTTTGGTGTACGCCCTACCCTGGTGAGTAATCTTGTTATCTTCAGTGTTTTAGTCGGGTTTATTCTCATTACCCTCCCCGGTAGTCCCACCGCAGAACTTTCTAGTCTCGGTATCAGTGCCGCCGCGGGCGCTGGAATTGCCTGTGCTTGTCATGAAATCCTGTCACAAGCCCCAGCCAGAAAACTCAAGCCTGTCCCGTTATTTTGGATTAACAATGTCATCATTCTCGTCTTTGCCGGCCTCAGCTTAGCAGGCCCCTTTCCAGAATCCTGGCGTTTTGATGTAGTTCCTACGATGTGGCCTAGTCTCATCCTGTGTAGTCTAGTCTTAGCGGGAACCACACTCATCAGTTATCTGTTGAACAACGTCGGTCTGCGTATGGTTGATGCAGTTAGAGCCTCAATTGTTGGGGCAAGTTTACCTGCCTTAACCGCGCTCTTGGCATTCTTCATTATTCAAAGCCGTTTACAATTCCAACAAATTTTTGGGCTGCTGCTCGTTACCCTAGGAGTGATCGCGCTGAGCGTTGAGCGGTGGCGACGCCATGCTAAAGCGACTCAACCTGCTGGAGGAGCGAATCAGAGACGACGTTGATCTGTACTCGGAAATTGTGAAAAATTGTAAATAGACGCTAATGTTACGTATCTTCCTTAAAACTCCGTGAATACAACCATTCTTTCTTCCACATTCTTCCTAACTTTGCTGTTAGCCGTAGGCTTATTTTTTTTCATCCGAGCATCGGTTAAAGACCGAACACAACAAGTGCAGTTAATGGCTCAAGAATCTGAAGAATCCCTACTCACTAGGTTGCAGCAATATTTTGACCAAAGAGCTTATCGAGTCGCTTCTGTTGATGCGGCAACTCATCAAGTCACCTTCCAAGGATTTGTTCGACCCAGTTTGTTTCTTGCCATCTTTTTGAGTGTGATAGCGGGCTGTGGCATCCTTTGTTTATCGTTAGTTCTCTCGTTGCTATACCCAACACTCAGCAGCATTTTCTTTGCCCTAGTGCTTCTATCGCCTGCTGCTGGACTGTTTTATTGGCAAAAAGCAGGACGTCGTGAGCAGGTTTCTCTAAAAGTGGAAGCCGTACCCACTCAAGACACTAGTTCACAAAGTCTCATTACTGTTACAGCCCATCGTGATGAATTACACGAGTTACAACAGGCTCTCAAACTCAAACCTGTGTCGTGAAAATAGACATGGGGACGGGGGAGGAAGAGACGGGCAGAGGAGTTTTCATTCTCCTGATTACCGATGCCCCATGCCCCATGCTCCTTTTTCAACCCATGTTTAACCCTACTCAAGCACAAAGGTTTGAGTAGGGCTAAATAAAAGCGCATTTTATTAAGCTTTTCCGCTTACACCTCAGCGGCTAGGAACCGCAACGGCAGTCTTTTCTAAATTAGAATCGAGTAGCCGAAGACTGGGAAACAGAAAATGATTCTCTTCAACATATTGGGCACCAAAGAGCCCTTTTTCTGCCCAGAAGTAACGGTCTGTAGTATGTTCATTTCGCTTTACGAGTATTAAAGCGGGTGGAACTATACCTTTAACTTGAATAAACTTTCGTGCTGCTGTGACTGGTTTATCTTCGCCGCTTTCGAGATTATACTGAGGCACATGCTCCAGAATCTTACGCCCTTCTTGGCGACGGCGACTTTTGCGCTTGCGTCTTCTTGCCAACCTCTTTACCTCCTCTTTATGCTGACAGTTGTAATGATAGTTACAAAAGCCGTCGAAAGTATATCGGCTTGAGTTCAAAATATCAACTTCTCTTTATAGATTGATACAGAACTGCTCAAATGTATCAAGTTTAAGGGTTCAAAGGAAGGAAAAAGGGGTAGAAAGCTGAAAAAAGGCAAATAAAATTTAATTTTACTTAAAATATCTTAACAAATTTAGGAGTATAAACTCTCTTCGTGCTGAGGTAGTCGAACCCATTGGTGATAGCCAGTTTGATGACGGGTTCGACATGATAGAAAAGAAACCGATAGAAGCCTTCTTCTCAAGAACACTGTTACCTTTATAGATTAATCATTCCAACCCCATGTTTATTCCTGCCAGTTCCGAATTTGTTGCCCTGTGTAAATCACAGGTGGCAGTGTTGACACAAGGTCTGGGTGCTGCATTGAGTGCTGTTTATTTAACCGAAGAATTGGCAGAAGGAATTCAGGCTAAGCTGATTCCTGTCGTCGTTTATCCGGAGACGACGGCGGTCTGGGAAGAGGATGAGCCGGAGCTCGTGTGGCCTGGGCTTCAGGGGCAAGTTGACACAATTCCCCGCTTATCAAGAGCGATACCCAGGCTTCTTCCCCAAAGCTCTAACAATGACCAGACAGCGGATTCAACCTCACCCGACGGGGAAGACCAATTCTTACGACGGCAACGCCAAGTGGTTTTGCCTCTGATTCATGAAGGGGTGGTGATGGGGCTGTTGGTGACAAGTCGTGAAGATCGACCCTGGAATGAGAAAGAATTGACGACCATTGAACGAATTGCCCGGACGTTGGCGTTGGCTTACATCATGGATCAGCGCCGAGTTTGGGTGGAACAGCAAATGACTCAGCAACGTCGTCTTGTTGCCCAACAGCGCGATCACTTAGATGACCTTTTACATCAACTGCGTAATCCTTTAACTGCGTTACGAACCTTTGGTAAATTGCTTCTCAAGCGGCTACTCCCTGAAGATAGAAACCGAGAATTGGCTTCTAGTATTGTGCGGGAGAGCGATCGGATGCAAGAGTTGCTCAAAGAGTTCGACGCCTGCCTGGATGCCAGCGAAACAGCGGAATCACCGCTGACTCTCCCGCCCGCGACTTTACCGGAAGCTACTACTTTAGTAACCAGGGATAACGAGGGGGAGATTGTCACGACGGCTAACTCCTTACTCCCAGTGCATAGCCTGCCACTGGAGTCATTTTCAGTAGCAACGGTGTTAGAACCGCTCATTGAGTCTGCCGGGGCGATCGCGCAAGAACGGAATTTGCAATTGCAAGCACAAATCCCAAGTGACTTGCCGTTGGTGCGAGGCAATACCAAAGGTTTACGTGAGGTGTTGAGCAATCTGATCGATAACGCCTTGAAGTATACGCCAGAGGAGGGGCAGATTCAGATTCAAGCCGGTGTTTTTGTACGCACACCTGAAGGCAAGGTGATCGGGCGTGACGAGAGCGTGCCCCAAACGGTTAACAGCGTTGCTCAGACTACCAACATAGACTCTTTACAGCCACAACGACGCTTGGCAATCCTCATTAGTGATACCGGCCCTGGCATACCTGCCCAAGATTTAGAACATTTGTTTGAGCGACATTATCGAGGAGTCCAGGCCACAACGGCTATTCCAGGTACAGGTTTAGGCTTAGCGATCGCCAAACAACTCATTGAACAAATGCAGGGTGAAATTGCAGTATATAGCCCAGGACAACCAGCCTGGGCTAAGCAAAGCTTGGAATCGGAAGTGGGTCAAGCTCAAGACAAACCAGAACAAGGAACAACTTTTGTTGTTTGGTTGTCTATCGCCCAGGAATAGAAACTTAGCGTTGAGGGATTGGAGAGGAGGACTGGGAAGATTGCCAGCCCCATTGCTGTTAATTTTCCCGTTCAATTACCAGTCCCTTATTTGACGCTGAGTGTCAAGGGAGAGAGTAATTTTAGATTCAAGTCAGTGTTGGGCTGAATGGCAATCAGATCAACACTGTTGCGACCCAAGAAGTTTTGAATCAAGCTCAACACCACACCAGCGCCACCGCCAATCAAGAGTTCTTCTGTTGCGATCGCCCGGTCACCCGTAACGGCAGAAATAGCCGCCGCCGCCGCCGTACCCAATGCCGCATTTTTCACAAGACCGCCAACATTAACGCCCTTACGCACGGTTTCGGTAGTCGTAATCACATCCGAAGAAGCGTTAATCGGTGTTTCTTGACCATTAATCACAAGCTTCTGGGCGACAAACTGGCTACCACCTTGGTCTTTGACAGGACGTAATTCACCGACGACTTGGCTGCCTGCGGGAATGATTGTTCTACCGTCCGATGTCGTGATGTTGCGATCTACCGCCACGGTTAGCGGTACGGTTTCATCTTTGGTGACGAGAATCTTATCTTTTTCGTACTTAACGGGGATAGTCGTTCCCGCAGGAATGGTGACATTGGTCGCTACCGGGGTTGGGTTAACGATGAAGTCAGAACTGATCGCTTGTGCATCCCCTTCATTGACCAGTGCTTGGTAGATAAAGGCCGCTACTTCCGCCCGCGTAGCATTCCTAACAGGATTAAGAGTTCTGACGTTGGGATAGTTCACCACCATCCGCTTTTCCGTTGCGGCGGCAATGGGGTCGCGAGCATAGTTGGAAATGTTGGAAGCGTCATTGTAGTAGCTCAGCAGCGTCGATGTGGACTGAGTTGCCGAATAATTCAGTCCATTGGCTAGTGAGACTAAAACTTGCTCACGAGGAATATTCTGTTCTGGTCTAAAGATGTTACCGGGATAACCCGCTAAAAATCCTGTGGTGTAAGCATCGTCAATAGCAGAAGAGGCCCAGTAGGTCGAAGGAACATCAACGAAACTTGTACTGTTGCGAAGTGTACCCTTTTTAAACTCTTGATTTGCTTTCCGTAGCATGGCGGCAAACTGTGCTCTAGTGACTGGAGCATCCGGTCGGAATGTGCCATCGGGGAATCCAGCAATAATATCCCGTTGTGCTAGTGCGGCAATGAAGTCCCGTGCCCAATAGTTAGAGGAAACATCAGAAAAAGTGGTTGATTGGGCAAAAGAAGGAGCAGCTACCACAAGCGGTGCTACAGCTCCAGCTGCGATTCCAAAGGCTAAAAGAGCAGCGGTTCCAGATTGCCAACGAAGGAAGTTAGACATGCAAGGCGTTCTCCAAGTTCATTTATGCTGTTGAGAAAATAGACCTAAGATGGCGTGAAATGTTCCTATAACTTCGGGATTATAAAGATTTCATGAATTAGCCATCAAAATGCTCAATTATGCGGTTTTTCAACCGATAAGTTTCTGAACATCCTCCTAACTAGAGACGCTGGAGAGGTCAATTAGTTGCCTACTAAAAAAAAAAGATTTCAATCTAGACACCATGAGACGAAAGCGCACAACTAAGCCATGAAAATCCATCCTCCCTAACCCCTGACCCCTATTTTTGAGGTAAAACAGTTGAGAGTCTGAGCCATCACGATGAATCCCGGTTTCCAACCCAACAGAGTTAAGAACCGGGATTCATGAATCAGCGAGGAGAATATACTGAGCTTGATGTACAGTTTGTCTTTAAAGACTAGGCTTGTTTATCAATCCACCGACGGTAGAGTTTTTGAATCGCTTTGAGGACGTTATTCACGCCTGACTTAGGTGTTTCTGTGGCTGGGTCGAGCAGCTGCAAACGAGTCAGGAGTTTGGCTTCCTCAGTCGCTACCTCACCATCGCTGTAAATCAAGGCACTCAAGGCTTCAATCAGGCGCTGATAGTCTTCCGGGTCTGGGCGATCTCCTAAATATTCTTTCACCCAGGCATAACACTCGTCCGGTAAAACTGCTCTGAGTTCATACAACAACGGTTGAATCTCTGGATCATCAGCAACGCCTTTTTCCTTTGCGACTCGCTGGAGGTATTCCCGCTCTTCTTGCTGAATTTTGCCGTCTATCCAGGCAGCACCAATCAAAATCTTAACTAGCTGTTTGACCCTAGGGTTGGCATCCATGGCTGTTTTCCTCTAACTAACTGCCCCTCTATATTAGGTAAACTAACTGCTCCTCTATCTTAGGTAGGGATTTAGGGGGAGACGGGGAGACAAGGGGACAAGGGAGAGAAAGTGCTACACTTGTTATAAAAATACAAAGCACCCCACCCCAACCCTCCCCGAACTCGCGGGGAGCAACTTGGTATGACCTCCTCTTCCAGCCTCTTCGTTTAATGAAGACGCCTCAGCCTTACCATGAAAAAGCCATCCATCTGATATCGGTGAGGCCAAACTTTAATCCAACCTTGAGGTGTAGCAAAGGTATTCACAGCTAAAGCAGGCGATAGACGCTCAATTTGCCAATCAGGATGACGTTCTAAAAACGGTTGAATCACACCTTCATTTTCCTGGGGGTGCAATGTGCAAGTGGCATAAACTAGGACACCTCCCGGTTTAACCCAAGTGGCAGCTTGTTCTAAAAGTTCTCCTTGCAAAACCGAAAGTTCTTGCACTGTCGATGGAGTGACGCGCCAGCGGATGTCAGGACGTCGCTGAAGCGTTCCCAAGCCGGAACAAGGGGCATCCAGTAAAACCCGATTGGCTGAATTAGTGAATTGAGAGAAATGGCGGCTGTCACCTGTACAGATCTGAATGGATTTTAGTTGTAGGCGTTGAGCATTTTCTTTCAGTTTTTTGAGGCGGGATGCGGCGCGATCGCACGCCCAAATTGTCCCTTCATCTCTCATCAATTCCGCTATCTGCGTGGTTTTTCCCCCTGGTGCGGCACAAGCATCAATCACTACCTCACCAGGTTGAGGGTCAAGCAAATGGCTGACTAACTGAGCACTACTATCTTGTACAGTCCACCAACCCTCGTTGAACCCAGGCAACTGTTGAATGTTACCCGTGCCCCCAACCACTCGTAAAGCTTGGGGGAGGTGGGGAACGCGCTGAACATTGATGCCAGCCGATTGCATCGCTGCCTCAACCTCCTCAATCGACACCCGCAAGGGATTCACCCTGAGGTCAATCGTTGCGGGTTGATTGAACCATTGGCAAAGCTGCTCAGTTTCGTCTGTTCCTAGCTGTTCCAACCACATCTGGATCATCCAATTGGGAAAACTATGCAAGATGCCCAAGCGTTCGATGGAGTCTGTTGGTAACTGCAACGGGTAATTTGATTTGGGATTTGGGTTCTCTGGTGCGATTGAGGGGTTTGAGACAGTGGCAGCCGTTGCTAGACGTTCGTATTGTCGCAGCAAGCCATTGGCAACGCCAGCGAGTCCTTTAAAGCCATTGGCTTTTGCCAGATCTACCGTTGTATTGACCGCTGCACTGGGGGGAATTCGCTCTTGATAGCGCAGCTGGTATAAGCCGATATGAAGGATTGTGCGGAATTCTGGAGGCTGCTGGTGGGCTTTTTTCTTACCCAGTTGGTCAATGATGGCGTCGAGGGTGCGCTGTCGTCTGACAGTCCCGTAAACTAACTCGGTCACTAAACCGCGATCGGCACTATTTAATTGAGCATTGCG
>DATNPV010000174.1:0-93652 GCA_036703055.1 Waterburya sp. | reverse complement strand
GTCATCCCACCAATAATTAAGAAATCGAACTTCTCAATAATGCGGCGAAACTCGGCAAAGATTACTCCCCCCATAATCATTCCCCACAGCCCGAACTTAATTCCTAGTGACGCAATTCCGAATGAGGACAGTAGGCTACTCAATGCGATCAACAACAACGCCCCTTCAAAGCCAGTAAATGCAGCGCCACTGAGTACGGCGAGCAAGGGGAACGGTGCTGGTGCGGTTTGGGGGGGATGGATGGGTGTCGCCGCTACAGGTTGCTGGCTAAGCGGTGGAGAAACGGGCGGAATAGCGGTTACCTGAACAGATGGGGGTGGCGGTGGTGTCTGTCGAGGTGAGAGGGCATCCAGCACCTCCTGCGCGGACTGAAAGCGCTGGTTGGGTGTGGGCAACAACATCCGATCTAGCACATCTGCTAAGCGATCGCTCACTTGAACGTAAGGTTTCCAGTTCCACCCGTTGGTGTAGGAATCATAAAGCTCACCTGGCTCTTTCCCCGTCAGTAAGGTAATTACCGTTACCGCGAGGGCATACAAGTCAGTGGAGGGGTAGACTTGTGCACCAGCCATCTGCTCGGGTGGGGCATAACCCTGAGAATAAATACCGGTTGATCTCCCGCCGACAGCTCCTTTTGCCACCTGCTTTACGGCTCCAAAATCTAAAAGATACAAACGCCCGTTTTTGTGGCGCATAATGTTCGAGGGCTTGATATCTCGATGAATTGAGCCATTTTCATGCACAAAGTTGAGGACACCGAGAATTTCTCGCAGTACCTCTACAGCTTGGGTTTCGGAGAACTGTCCTTTGGTATATAGTTCTTCTTCTAAGTTTTGTCCATCAATAAATTCTTGTACCAGATAGAAGAATTGGTCTTCCTTGCCGAATTGCAGACTAGGAACACTTAAGGGAAAAAAGGCAAATAGATCGGGAATTTGAGGATGACGACTACCCAGTTCTTCTAAAACTTCTGCTTCCCGCTCGAATAAGTCTTGAGCAATTTTAAGCTGCTGGGGATTTAGGTCACCAGAGGGTTGAAACTGTTTTACCACACATTGGCGCATGGCGGGCGTGTAGCGATCGCGAGCCAAAAACGCCGCACCAAAACCTCCCTGACCCAGTAACCTTGATGCTAGGTAACGGCTGACTAAAATCAGCGGCATACCGCAAGCTGTACAGTATTTCTGCGGTACTGTCTTGAGGGTGGCCTTGTCATCAAGATCAGTAAAGTAATTAAGGGGGCGAGGACAGCTAGGACGGGTGCAGTAAATTTCCATATAGAGAGTTTCAGCAATAGGAATGAGAAGGCACCGAAAGATACTAACAATCAAGCCACTCAGGTTTTTCTTTCTCTTCTCACTTTAGCCTCGAAGCACCGCCTCGAGGTTGAATGCCTCAGCTCTCAGAAGCTCAGTTTTGCTAACTGTTGAAGGATGCATACTAAAAACCAGCGCCATACCCTTGAGAATGGCGCATCATTACACTGTGTAAAAGCGTCTGGAGGAGCTTTACTCGACCACTGAATGAGATGAAGCTGCTTGAACAGTGGGCGTTGCTAGAGGTGTTGGTTTGGCTTTCAGTTGCCATCCAGGCGAGGCAAACTCGGGTAGTATCTCCTTACTAAACGCTTCAGCGGCTTTAGATCGGTAGCGGTGAGGGTTGATAATCACCGACAGTGCTCGCTTGACAACAACGTCATCAATGAGAGCACGGTGTAGAATCCCCATTTGCAGCTCTTTTTCAATTGCAGAAATGGAGACAAAGGCAGCTCCTAGCCCGGATTGCACGGCATTTTTAATTGCCTCTATGGAGTTAAGTTCCATCTCAACTCTGAGGCGTCTGGTATCAATGCCGCAGCGAGTTAGAACTTGATCAATGACCTTGCGGATTGTGGATTGAGAATCTAAGGCAATGAACTGCAATTTATACAAATCGTCTTTTTGGATCGTACCGACTTTGGCTAGAGAATGAAAAGCTGGCAAAATCAGTGCCAGCTCGTCTTCTGCATATGGAATGATTTCTAGCGTCTCTTGCAGTTCTCCAGGGACTTCGCCGCCAATGATGGCCAAGTCTACCTGTCCATTGGCAACACTCCAAGCGGTTCTTCGAGTTGAATGTACCTGCAATTGAACGGCAACATCGGGATAGCGCTGCCTAAACCTACCAATCATCCGTGGCAAAAGATAAGTGCCAGTGGTTTGAGACGCACCGACAATCAGAGTGCCACCTTGGAGATTTTGTAAGTCTTCAATCGCACGACAGGTTTCTTGACAAAGGCTCAGAATTTTTTCTCCATAGCTCAGGAGTAGGTATCCGGCTTCCGTCAATTGGGCACGGCGTCCGCCCCGATCAAATAACGGCACATCTAACTGCCGTTCTAGGTTTTGAACTTGCAAGCTTACAGCGGGTTGTGAAACGTACAAGCTATCAGCAGCACGCTTAAAACTCCCCTCTGTAGCGATCGCTTTGAGAATACGGAGTTGGTCAAGAGTGAAAGGAAGGTCAGACATACAGCTAAACCTGAGAGAAAGGAGCAACTGAGGCAACCAATCATTCTGGTGATGGGATTTGACTCCAGGGATGAATTGCCTAAGAGTAAATGTGTAAGCCTCTGCTGAAATCGACAGTAACATACCGAGGTCGCAAGTACTTACGCCAATCCTTGCTAGGATGGGATGTTCACAGAATCTACATCATTCTCTATGCAGATCTCTACTTGGCTGAGTTCCAGTCACTTTGTCATGCTGGGAATGCTCTTGGGGTTTGCGATCGCACACAGTGGTTTAGCGGCTCTCCGTCTCTGGGGCGAAAAGCGCATTGGTCCGAGGCTCTACCGTATTTTGTTTGCTCTAGTTAGTCTACCCTTAGCGGTCGTATTAATTATTTACTTTTTTAATCACCGATACGATGGCTTGCAGCTTTGGCAGGTTCAGGGAATTCCTGGAATATCGTCAGTGGTTTGGGTTCTCTCTGCCATTTCTTTTGTGTTTCTTTATCCAGCGACGTTCAACTTATTGGAAATTGCTGCGATCGAAAAACCGCAAGTTCACCTATTCGAGACTGGCATTATCCGCATCACCCGACACCCCCAAATGGTAGGACAACTGATCTGGTGCCTGGCTCATACCCTCTGGATTGGTACTAGCTTTACCCTCCTCACTTCCGTCGGGTTAATATTGCATCACCTTTTTGCTGTCTGGCATGGCGATAGACGCCTTTTAGCACGCTATGGTCAAGCTTTTGAAGCTGTAAAAGAGCGAACATCTGTCATCCCCTTCTTAGCCATTTTTCAAGGGCGTCAGACGCTTAAATTGGAAGAATTTGTTCGTCCAGCTTACCTGGGTGTTCTAATTTTTACCTGGCTTTTGTGGTGGGCACACCCTTTTTTAATCCAAACAACTGGACGGGTGAATTGGTAATACAAGTAATACAAACGCTTGTCAACCGTAATATCCGTAATACGCAAAGTTTTTTGGATCAAATGATCCCAATTGGATGTAGCATGATCCCAATCAATTGTAAAAACAGATATATCTTTGGGGAAAAATGGTGTTCTCTGTTAATGAGCGGACTTTTAGACAAGAAGTTTTAGAATCTTCGCTGCCCGTTCTGGTTGATTTTTCAGCGCCTTGGTGTGGATTGTGTCGAGTCATCCAACCCCTACTGCGAGAGTTTCAGTCAGAGTGGAGTGGGCAGGTCAAATTAGTCAGGGTTAATGCCGATGAAAATCTGAGGCTGGCAACAACCTACCGTATCAAATCCCTGCCTACATTGCTTTTATTTGAAGGAGGTCAGGTCATTCAACGCTTAGATCACTTTCAGGGACGAGATGAGGTACGCATGGCGCTCAAGAACCTGATGGTCACTTCGCTCCCCAAATCCGCTTAGTGTTGGGTAACAGGGTTGTTGCCACTTGAGGACAACTCAAACTGGGCATGGAGCTGGGGTGGAGCTGAATGTATCCCTCATTACAGCTAAGCCTGTTAACTAAAAACTTTACTATTGCTTTTTTTATATATAACCATCGGTAGAAGCAATTGACCGATGGTTTTTCTATTTTATAGGTATTTATACTATGAATGACCCAATGATTGTTTTGGGAAAACTTTTTTTTCGAGTAGGTATATGTCACAGTATTAACGTTTTGCCAGAATAGTAACGAAATCTGAAGTAGGCATTCGCCATGGAACCGCTTTATCAATATGCCTGGCTAGTTCCAGTCTTGCCCCTGGCAGGGGCTATGCTGGTAGGCTTAGGGCTAATCACACTAAACAAAGCAACTAACCGTCTGCGGCAGTTGAACGCCGTGTTCATTGTCTCCCTGTTGGGAGCCGCGATGGTACTCTCCTTTGCTTTGCTCTGGAGTCAATTTCATGGACACGAGCCGTTTACTCGCACGCTGGAGTGGGCCGCAGCCGGAAATTTTCACCTGACGATGGGCTATACCGTCGATCACTTGACGGCCCTCATGCTGGTGATTGTGACCACGGTAGCCTTTCTGGTCATGATTTATACCGATGGCTACATGGCTCATGATTCAGGGTATGTTCGCTTCTATGCCTATTTAAGTCTGTTTAGCTCCTCCATGTTGGGCCTGGTCATCAGTCCCAACTTAGTGCAGGTTTATATTTTCTGGGAACTGGTGGGGATGTGTTCTTACCTGCTAGTTGGCTTTTGGTATGACCGCAAGGCCGCAGCCGATGCTGCACAAAAAGCTTTTGTTGTCAACCGAGTTGGAGACTTTGGTCTACTGCTAGGAATTTTGGGGCTTTACTGGGCTACTGGCAGCTTTGAGTTCGATGTGATGGGTACCCACCTCAGAGCGTTTGTGGAATCGGGTTACCTGAGCTCGGCTCTGGCAGCCCTGTTTGCGGTCTTGGTGTTTTTAGGCCCAGTGGCGAAATCTGCGCAATTTCCCCTGCATGTCTGGCTACCCGACGCGATGGAAGGCCCAACGCCCATTTCCGCGCTGATTCACGCGGCAACAATGGTGGCAGCTGGGGTCTTTTTGATTGCCCGCATGTACCCCGTGTTTGAAGGCATTCCATCGGTGATGAATGTCATCGCGTGGACAGGAGCCTTTACGGCGTTTTTAGGAGCCTCGATCGCAATTACTCAAAATGACATCAAGAAAGGTTTGGCCTATTCCACCATCTCCCAGTTGGGTTACATGGTGATGGCAATGGGCATTGGAGCCTATAGCGCCGGGTTATTCCACCTCATGACCCACGCTTACTTCAAAGCGATGCTATTCCTTGGCTCTGGCTCCGTGATTCATGGGATGGAAGCTGTTGTGGGTCACGATCCAGTGTTGGCGCAGGATATGCGGTTAATGGGGGGGTTGCGTAAGTTTATGCCCCTGACTGCCCTCACATTTTTCGTTGGTACTCTGGCAATCTCTGGAATTCCACCCTTTGCGGGCTTCTGGTCAAAAGATGAAATTCTGGGAAGCGCGTTTGCGGCGAATCCGCTGCTATGGGTGATTGGCTGGCTCACGGCAGGAATAACGGCGTTTTATATGTTCCGGATGTACTTCTCCACCTTTGAGGGAGACTTCCGGGGCAATTTAACGCATATCCGACAGCAACTCAAAGCTGCCGCTCTAGGTGAGGTGGCACCGGCTTTTGGCCCTGGTGCTATGGATACACGAGAACTCGAAGCGCACTCCGAGCATGAAGCTGACCCCGGTTATCACAGTGAGTTTCCCCATGAGTCACCCTTAACCATGACGTTGCCGTTGCTGCTTTTGGCAGTACCGTCGGCTTTAATTGGTTTAGTGGGAACACCCTTTAACAATTACTTTGAAGAGTTCATCCACCCCACTGGGGAAGCGGTTGCCCATGCGGTAGCTCATGAAGAGGCGTTTAACTTGACAGAATTCCTCGTGATGGGAGGAAGTTCGGTTGGAGTGGCTCTGATTGGCATTACGCTGGCTTCGTTGATGTACTTACAAGGCAAGATTGACCCGAAAGCGATCGCCGAAAGAATCAAACCTCTGTATGACCTGTCTCGGCACAAGTGGTACTTTGATGAGATTTATCACAAAATATTTGTGATTGGCCTACGCCGGATCGCACGCCAAATTATGGAAGTGGACTATCGTGTGGTTGATGGTGCCGTGAACCTGACCGGTTTGGCTACCTTGCTCAGTGGTGAGGGTCTGAAATATCTAGAAAATGGTCGTGCCCAATTCTATGCTCTAATTATCTTTGCAGCAGTACTGGGTTTAGTAATTGTCTCTGGGATTACCTAACTCAAGTTGTTAGTTGTGAGTAATTGAGTGATTAGTGGTTGAGCAGTGGGCCATACAGATGTCCGAATGGCTCTGCTTTAGAAACGACTAACAACCAAGAACTGGCAGCCCTCAGTGAGTAACCTCTCTTAACCATGAGTGGGTAGACAAACCCAAGCGGTACAGAGGACACGGAGAATACAAGAGAGGTTCTATTACTTGGCGCCTTACTGAGACGACTTAGGGGTCTCAACGGCGTAAGTCTTGAACTAAAAACTAACAACTGAAAATGAGCTTGACAAATTTTCCCTGGCTAACAACTATCATTCTGTTTCCTATCGCCGCTTCGCTATTCATACCATTTCTGCCGGACAAGAATGGTGCTTGGGAGCGCTGGTACGCCCTGATTATCGGGCTAATTGATTTTGCTCTGATTGTTTTTGCCTTCGGGACGGGGTATGACTTTAGCAATCCTGGATTGCAATTGGTCGAGAAGTACTCCTGGGTACCGGATTTAGATTTGAATTGGTCAGTCGGTGTCGATGGGTTATCGATGCCGTTGGTACTGCTGACGGGGTTCATGACCACGTTAGCTACGTTAGCCGCTTGGCCGGTGACGCTTAAACCCAAGCTGTTTTACTTCCTGATGCTGGCTATGTACGGCGGACAAATTGCCGTGTTTGCCGTTCAGGATATGCTGTTGTTCTTCCTGGTGTGGGAATTGGAGTTGATTCCGGTTTACCTATTGCTGTCGATTTGGGGAGGCAAAAAGCGCCTTTATGCGGCAACGAAGTTCATCCTGTACACCGCAGGCGGTTCGCTGTTTATTTTAGTGGCGGCTTTGGCGATGGCGTTTTATGGAGACACCGTCACTTTCGATATGAGTGCGATCGCTGCTAAAGACTACGCCCTCAATTTCCAACTCTGGCTATATGCCGCCTTTTTGATTGCCTATGGCGTCAAGTTGCCTATCTTCCCACTACACACCTGGTTACCCGATGCTCACGGTGAGGCAACCGCACCTGTACACATGTTACTGGCGGGTATTCTGCTGAAGATGGGGGGTTATGCCCTATTTAGGATGAATGCTGGGATGCTTCCTGACGCTCATGCCTACTTTGCCCCTGTGCTGGTGATTTTAGGCGTGGTCAATATCGTTTATGCCGCTTTGACTTCCTTTGCTCAGCGCAACCTGAAGCGAAAAATTGCCTATTCGTCCATTTCCCACATGGGATTTGTGTTAATCGGGCTTGGTTCGTTTACAGACTTGGGATTGAGCGGTGCCGTACTGCAAATGGTGTCCCATGGTTTAATTGGGGCAAGCCTCTTCTTCTTAGTCGGTGCCACCTACGACCGGACACATACCCTGATGTTGGATGAAATGGGGGGTGTTGGTCAGAAAATGAAGAAGATTTTCGCCATGTGGACGGCTTGTTCCCTTGCCTCTTTGGCGTTGCCAGGGATGAGCGGATTTGTAGCGGAGTTGATGGTCTTTATCGGTTTTGCCACCAGTGATGCCTATAGCTCTACGTTCAAGGTAATCGTCGTGTTCCTGGCAGCGGTCGGGGTGATTCTCACTCCTATCTATCTACTGTCCAATCTCCGGGAAATTTTCTATGGCCCGGAAAACAAGGAATTGGTGGAACACGAAGTCTTACAAGATGCCGAACCGCGAGAGGTGTTTATCATTGCCTGTCTGTTAGTACCGATTATTGGCTTTGGGTTTTATCCCAAGATGCTGACTCAGATTTACGATGCTACAACCCAGCAGTTGACGGAACGGCTACGTGATTCGGTGCCGACGTTGACTCAGCCAACGGTAGCGAAAGTAGGTAAGTCGATGGTGCCGATGACAGCACCGATGATTGGCAAGCGTTAGAGCTTGACTTTTTAAGAATTTTGAGGTATGGGATTAGTATAATGCTAATCCTGTATTCTTTTTTAGGGAGCAGTCTGGTTCAAGCCATTTGGGACGATCATCTGTCGCGCCTTGAAATTGCATAGACTAGACGGACAAAATATCGATCCCGCAAGAGCTTCAGAAATTTAGTCGTGCAAGGCTCCCCATGAGCTGACGCGCACGGCAAAGGATGAAAGTCTCTTCCCCATGCCCGACTTTCAAGCTAGATTGAATGCCTGTTAAGGTATGAGTCCTGTTGGTAACAGTTCCACTCGTTGCTTGATTTCATCGCGTACTCGACGGTAAGTTTCTATCGGTTGTCCTTCTGGGTCATCCAGTTGCCAATCCTGAAAAACTTCTCTTAGCAGCCACTGTTCGGGTAAGTTCACTCCACAACCGCACAAAGAAATCACAATATCGTAGTCTTCGGCCTGAAAATCGTTTAAAGCTTTAGAAATCTGGTTGCTAATATCAATTCCCACTTCCGACATCACTTGAATCGTTGTTGTATCGACTTGCGAAGCCTCTAGCCCTGAACTCGCCACTTCATATTTACCCTTGTTCAACCTTCGAGCAAATCCTTCTGCCATCTGAGAACGGCGGGAATTTTTTTTGCACACAAACATGACTCGTTTCATAACAACATCTCTTTTTTGCGAAAGAAAACCGTTAAGTAGCCAGTCTAAATGATTGTAAAATTCTCTCTTCCTTCTATCTCTGTGTTCTCTGCGTCTCTGTGGTTTGTTATTTTGAAACCTTACCCTTATAAGCCGTTTAAATTTTAAATTTATGCAGTACTAGGCGAAGCCTGAAACCTTAAAAAACCGTTTTTTAAACCACAGTGCTGCACTGACTAAAGAAATTAGAACTGGAACTTCTACCAAGGGCCCAATAACAGCAGCAAAAGCAGCACCTGAGTTAATACCAAACACAGCAACAGAGACGGCAATCGCTAATTCAAAGTTATTGCTAGCGGCTGTAAACGCTAAACTGGCAGCTTTTGCATAGTTAGCTTTGATTCGCCATGCCATGTAAAAACTAACCATAAACATCACTACGAAATAGATAATCAATGGAATGGCTATCCGTACTACATCGAGTGGAATCTGAACAATTAAATTCCCCTTTAAGCTAAACATAATTACGATCGTGAGAAGTAGGGCAATCAAAGTAATTGGGCTGATTTTAGGGATAAAATCACGCTGATACCACGCCTTACCCTTCACTTTCACCAACATAACGCGAGTCAAGAATCCCGCAATAAAAGGAATTCCTAAATAGATGAAGACACTTTGAGCAATTTCTCCAATTCCAATGTTAACAGCGCTTCCTTTAAATCCCAAGATAGGTGGTAGTACTGTGAGGAAGAACCAAGCATAAACACTGTAAAAGAGGACTTGAAAAATACTATTAAATGCAACTAATCCTGCTGTATATTCAGTATCTCCTTTAGCCAATTCATTCCAGACAATAACCATAGCAATACAGCGGGCTAATCCAATCATAATTAAGCCTGCCATATAATCTGGGTAATCGTGCAGAAAAAGCAGGGCAAGGACGAACATTAGTACAGGGCCAATAATCCAGTTCTGCACTAATGACAAACCCAGGATTTTTCCATTGTGAAAGACATCTCCCAACTCTTCATATCTCACCTTAGCTAAGGGAGGATACATCATCAGAATTAAGCCGATGGCAATGGGGATATTTGTTGTTCCAACTTGAATTTGGTTGATGAAGGCTTCTACTCCGGGAAACAAATAACCCAAAGACACTCCAAAAGCCATCGCTAGAAAAATCCACAAAGTTAGGAATCTGTCAAGAAAAGACAGATGTTTTAACGTCGCCTTTCTTTTCATAATTTTTTTTCTACAATTTTACGAATTCACCCTATTGAACGGGTTATTGAAGAGTGCGAAATTTGTTCACTAATTGCTGAAGGTAGGGCGTGTCAACTGAGGCGAAAGCGGCTGAAAAACTGGCTTCATTGCACTAATACGTTGCTTTTTGTGTAACAACTCGCTGATGGTCACATTGAGTTGAGCCTTCCCACCCAATACTTTAGTGTGAAAGCCGTGAGTTGTTTTGTTGCTTCAATTAACCTCATCCCCCAGATTAAAATCAGAGGATTCTTCTATCATTTCAAAAAATATTGATTTGTCAACTAAAAAGAATAGGAAGCAAGTGAAGAAATTTTAAGAAATGTTGATGGATTAAGGGGTTTCTGGGCAGGGACGAGCCGCTAAAATGGGGCTGAAGCGGCGGAACTCCGCTAAGTACTGCTCCAGTAGCAAAAACTGGGATAGATTGAGGCTGTAGTAAATCCAGCGACCTTCTTGGCGAGATCGCAGAATTTGGGCTTCCTTCAGGGTTTTTAAGTGGAAGGATAACTTAGACTGAGTGACGCCTAGGTGATCGCACAGTTCACAAACGCAGAGTTCTTGCGATCGCAGCAATTCTATGACTTGAATTCTCAAAGGGTCAGACAGGGCGTGGAAGCAAGACGCGAGAGTATCGGTCGTGAGCGTTGATACTGTTGCCATCAAACTTTTTTGAAACGGCCTTTTCATTCTAACGAAGTGCATTTCGAGCTGAGTGCTAGGCAAGGACGCCATTTCACACACGCCTCACTCTTCGATCCCAGTATCAAGTCGTTAAGATAGGAGCGTAACAATTTGTAGCGTTCAGCTCAACCAACAGTGGAAAACGGTTCCGAACAAAACGGTTCAAAGCCAGATGAACGCTGTGTTTTGGTCTGTCAGCATGTTTCTTGCAGAGCTAATGGTTCAGAAGCTGTACTTGCGGCTTTTGAGCAAGCTGATGTAAACGGCGTTCAAGTTATGGGTACGGGTTGCCAGGGACAATGTAGTTCTGGCCCAACGGTACGAATCGTTCCAGAAGAGACGTGGTACTGTCGGATTAAACCTAGTGATGTACCTGTGATTGTAGAGCAGCATCTTAAGGGAGGAAACCCGGTAGCCGAGAAGCTGCACCCCCGAATCCACATGCATTTTAGCCCTTGAAATTAGACCTTACTACCCCCAAGCACATAACGAAGTCTAAAAATTTCTTCTTCCCCGACGCCCGACTTTTTTACTCTCGCAACACATAGCCAACACCCCGAACGGTTTGAAGCAGACGGCTTTCATCGTTGGCTTCCATCTTCAGGCGCAAATAGCGGATGTAAACCTCGATAATGTTGGAGTCTCCCATAAAGTCGTAACCCCAAACTGTTTCCAGAATTTGGTCACGGGTAAGCACTTGTCGGGGATGGGAGAGGAGGTATTCGAGTAAGTCAAATTCTTTGGCAGTCAGTTCAATTAATCGTTTACCTCGGTGGACTTCACGAGTGCGCCGATTTAAGCTTAAGTCTGCAAACTGTAAAATATCCGGGTCTTCTTCCGGTTGATTGCGTCGCAGATGCGCCCGTACTCTGGCCAAGAGTTCCTCTAAACTAAAGGGTTTGACCACGTAATCATCGGCACCTGCATCTAAACCTGCCACGCGATCGCTGACTTCATCTTTGGCAGTTAATAAAATCACTGGAACTTTATTACCCGTACTTCGCAAGCGTCGGCAAATTTCCAGTCCTGATATTCCTGGCAGCATCCAGTCAAGAATGATTAAATCCGGGTTAGATTCCCGCGCTGCCGACAACCCATCTAACCCATCAGCAGCAACACTGACTCGATAACCTTCGTACTTCAATTCCAGTTCCATGAACTGTGCTAGTTTAGCTTCATCTTCGACCACTAAAATATGGCTGGTCATCGCTAAGACGCCCGAGCGGGTAATGGATGGTGATTATACTAGTACAGATTCCTGAGAAATTACTGAAAAATAGCCTTCAGATTGATGTGAAGTTAGTGTTCGGTATGCTAGCTTGCTGACCACCAGTTTGGGAGAGAATAGGTGCGGAGATTAATTGTTCGTCTGGGAATTGGACTGTTATTTGCCCTTTTTGGCTTTATTACCTACTTTACTCACGTCACGGAGAACCCGATAACAGGGGAGAAGCAGCGAGTACAACTTTCTGCTCGTCAGGAAATAGCCCTCGGTTTACAGGCACGCGACAAGATGGCGGCACAACACGGTGGTCTTTACCCAGATGCAAGACTTCAAGGGTATATTAAGCAGGTCGGAGAGCGGGTTGTTAAGCAGTCCAAAGCGTCTGAGTCAGGCTATCCCTTTCAATTTTATTTACTCCGCGATCCCCGGACGATTAATGCATTTGCGCTTCCAGGTGGACAGGTTTTTATGACCGCGGCTTTGCTAGAACGCCTCAATTCAGAAGCCCAGTTAGCAGGGGTATTGGGACATGAAGTTGGGCATGTTGTGGCACGGCATGGCGCAGAACATTTAGCGAAGCAGCAACTGGGGACAGCCTTGGTTAATGCGGTCGGAGTTGCGGCTAGTGATAATCCAGATAATGCACGTCAAGCTGCGGTTTTAGCGCAAGCGGTCAATCAACTGGTCAGCCTAAAGTACGGACGTGAGGATGAATTAGAAAGCGATCAGCTGGGTTTTCGTTTTATGCGGGAAGCGGGCTATAACCCGAAAGGAATTCTCGAAGTGATGCAAATTCTCGCGTCTACGAGACAGGGAGGGAAATCACCGGAATTTTTGAGTACCCACCCCGATCCCGGTAATCGATTGCAACGAATTAAGGCTCTGGTTGCACAAAGCTATCCTAATGGTATTCCTGCCAATCTAAAAGAAGGACGTGAAGACTTTGCCAGGTTTGTCAAGGGTCGTTGATCAGATGATATCAAGTTACTTACGTTAGCCAATAAATTACTGATCTAAGATTCTTAGATCAGTGTAGTATAGGATATCAAATAAAGCAGATTAGAGGGGATATCCTTTATTTTCATTTAATGTTATTGATTTCGTTTTTGATAAACGGAATAAAAATCTCTAATTAAAAATATTAGGTAGTTCTTATCAATTCATCTTCAGGAAGATTGGGATTCTATCTTAAGAGTGACAACAAAATTAGGAAATCATTGCTAACCTTATAAACGAAAAGAAAAAGCACTGTATGGAGATTCTGCCGCTGTGACCCATCGCTGTGCATCCAAGGAGAGCGCTGCCAGATGTACAGAAAGTGCATATAACTCAGTGACATCAACAGTGTGGAGTTTTCATTGCAATACTCCACAGGGCCACTACCAACGGGGGCTAAACTCCCCATCACAGCGGTCGAAGGTAGTTGGCAAATAGATGTCATTATAACAACAAAACGAAAGACACCCATTCCGTCTTGGCTAAATTTTACCCAAGGCGGGATGGCTGTTTTTGTATAGAAATGATGTAACTTATCTACTACCTTTAACGGCAACTTAATATCACCTACTCATGAATTCTGCCATCCGGCAAAATGGTTCCAGACAAGTTAGTTCCTGTTAGTTTAACTAACAGTCGATCGCTTGACCCAACTTTAGCTCCCCTTAAGTCAGCACCACTCAAATCAGCACCGCTCAAATCAGCTCCAATTAAGTTAGCCTCCCGTAAATTGGCTTGACTGAGGTTAGCTTGCAATAGGTTGGCTCTAAACAAATTTGCTCTTTCTAGACTCGCTCCCTGAAGATTAACCTTATGCAAAAAGGCATCCGTCAAATTGGCATTACTCAAATCGGCGTAACTCAGGTTTCTTCCTGAAAAATCTCTTTCTTTCAAGTCTGCTCCCCGGAAGTCGGCTCCACTTAAATCAGGATTCGACTTGCGAGTGTGGGAGTGAGATTGCGATCGCTCTCGCTCGTTGGAGCGGGGAGACTTCGGTTGAGAGCGTGGCGGTGAGGATTTTTGGGCCCTTGTCGCTTGTGCTGCTTTGGTCTGGCCTTTCCGTTGAGCCGAGCGCAACTGATCACGAGCGTGATTGATTTCCTTGAGTTTTTCCGCCGCTTTCTGCTGTAGCCGAGGATTATCGCTTGGGATGCGATCAGGGTGCCAAATAAACGCCAAATCTTTATAAGCCTGGTTCACGTCTTCCAGTGATGCTCCTGGCTCTAAGCCCAATACTCTATAGAAACGATCTAGATCGGTCATCACTACCATCCTGGCAGGTTGGCATCATCCTGTAGTTGAGCAATCTTAACACTAGAACTCATCCTAACGTTGATGCTAGCCATGTTTGGGTTTCGGGAGGCAAACTGAGGACAGTTCTACTAAGTCGAGGCGTGACCATGTAGCACGACCAGAACATCAATAGACCTCTTGCATAAATTCTGGAATGCCCCCTAAATGTCCCAAGTTTGGGGGATTTTGAATGTATTCTCCCCCCTTGTAGTGGGGGGCTGGGGGGCGAAAATCGACTTTGGCAAAAGGTCTAATGCACTCACAAAGTCTGATTGATTACCTGATTACGAAAAAGCCCCCAACTGGGGGCTTTTTGAGTAGCAAAGCGTCAAACCAAGCGCTTAAAGCAGATACACTAGTGTGAACAAAATAATCCAAACCACATCGACAAAGTGCCAGTAGAGTTCTGCGGCTTCTACACCAAAGTGTTCCTCACTAGAGTAGTGACCCGACTTTCGCGATCGCCACAGCACTGCCAAAATGAGTAGAATTCCAACTGTAACGTGGAGGCCGTGAAAGCCGGTCAACACATAAAATGAACTGGTAAAGACGTTGGCGGTTAGGCCAAATCCCAGATGACTATACTCATACGCCTGTCCTGCCAAAAAGATTGCACCCATCAAAGCTGTTAACCCATACCACAGCCTTAAGCCAGCCTCGTTATTCTTCTTAATTTCCTTCTGTCCTTTGTGCATCACAAAGCTGCTGGAAATTAGAATTGTGGTGTTAATGGCTGGCAGTAAAAGTTCCAATTCTGGCGTTCCTTCTGGAGGCCAAACAGGCAAAACTGAGCGATAGATTAAGAAAGCGGTAAACAGGCCAAGAAAGATCATGCTCTCAGCCACCAAGAACACACTCACCCCAAACATCCGGAAATCGGGATGTCCTTCATGGTGAGCAGTTGCCTCAGCTGCGTGGTGATAATTGAGGGCTGTTTTCGATTCGTCTATTGTTGAACCTTGCATAAACCTCTAATGCTAATGGCTAATAGTTCATGGTTCATTGTTCATAGTTCATTGTTCATAGTTCATAACAATAAACTATGAACAATTAGCAATGAACAATTAGCTACTCTCGATTTTGACTTTCCCCTTGACGGTCTTCGGGATTAACGGCAACAGTGGGGTCGGGGTCTGCGCGTAACGCTGAGTTAGGTCCCGCAGCTAAAGCGGGTTCCCGTTCATCGGAGAAGGGCACGTACTCTACAGTCTCGCGATCCCACATGCCATAGTCGTAAGGGCCAGTCGCTAAAACGGGTACTCCCTCAAAGTTTTCAATCGCAGGTGGTGAAGTCGTCATCCACTCTAGTGTTAAACCTCCCCAGGGATTGTCACCCGCTTTTTTACCGCGAGCTATGCTCCAAAGGACATTAATCACAAAGGGAATGATCGAGGTATCCGTGATGATGGCGCCGATGGTACAAAGCTCATTAAGAGCTTGAAACTTCGGGTCATAAATGGCAATTCGTCGGTTCATCCCCAATAAGCCTAACTCGTGCATTGGCATAAACGTCAGGTTCAGGCCAATGAAGGTCAGGACAAAGTGAATCCGACCGAGGGTTTCGTTGTACATTCGCCCCGTGACTTTCGGAAACCAGTGGTAGAACCCGGCATAAATTCCGAGAACACTGCCACCGAACAGTACGTAATGGAGGTGAGCGACGACAAAGTAGGTGTCGTGAACGTGAATATCAAACGGCACCGAAGCCAACATCACACCTGTAATACCACCAATCACAAAGACTGAGACGAAGCCCATACCAAATAGCATCGGGGTATTTAAGGTGAGTTTGCCTCTCCAGAGAGTTGCCACCCAGCTGAAGACTTTAATCCCCGTTGGTACAGCAATCACCATACTGGCAATCATGAAAAACATCCGCATCCAGCCTGGGGTACCACTGGTGAACATGTGGTGCGCCCAAACCAACAGGCCCAGGAAGCTAATGGCCAAGCTGGAATACGCGATCGCTCGATAACCAAAAATCGGCTTGCGAGCATGTACCGGCAAAACTTCTGAAATCACCCCAAAGAAGGGCAAAATCATGATGTAAACCGCTGGATGAGAGTAAAACCAGAACATGTGCTGGTACACAATCGGGTCTCCCCCACCTGTTGGGTTAAAAAATGTCGTTCCCGCTAGTAGGTCAAAAGCAAGCAGAATCAAAGCGGCTGCCAGCACGGGTGTTGCCAGCAACTGAAGGGCTGTCGTTGCCAACATCGACCAGCAGAACAAAGGCATCTGATTCAGGCTCATTCCCGGCACCCGCATCTTTAAAATGGTGACGCCAACATTGAGACCCCCCAAAATTGAGGAGGTTCCCGCTGTCAGGATACTCAAAATCCAAATGGCCTCCCCAGCCTTGCTCGCCACTGTACTCAAAGGCGGATAAGACGTCCAACCCGCCTCGGCAGGACCAACAAAAAAGCTAGTCATCAGCAACACGCCGCCAACGGCATTTAACCAAAAGGCGGCGGCATTCAACTTCGGGAACGCCATATCCTTGGCGCCAATCATGAGGGGAACCAGATAATTAGCGAAGGCACCAGTGCCTGCCGGGACGACCCACAGGAAAATCATGATCGTCCCGTGCATCGTAAATACTCGGTTGTAGGTTTCAGGGCTGACAAAATCGGACGCTGGCGTTGCCAGTTCCGTGCGAATGATCGTTGCCAGTACCCCACCGACAAAGAAAAAAGTGAATGCGGTCACCAGGTATTGAATCCCAATGACTTTGTGATCAGTGTTAAAGGTGAAGTAATCTTGCCATTTCCTGACCCCAGGTTCATGAGCATGGGCAGGCTGATTGGCTTTTTCTTGAAGCTCTGCTTGTGTCATATTTTTGTTCCGTTTTTAGCAGTCAGGAGTTAAGTGTTGGCCGCTAGTAGCTCGTTGCTTTTCCACTTCCCACTAACCACTCGCTCCTAACCTATGACTCCTAACCAATAACCACTAACGACCCACTAATAAGAAATTACAGTGAATGGCTAACAGCTAAATGGTGAGCCATCTGTTCGTGGTTGGAGTGCATCTGCTGGAGAGTGTTTGATTCAATCCCCATTGCTTGGGTATAAGGGGCGAGAAACTCACTGCTCGTTTTCTGTGTAGGATTGGTCGCGACGGCTTTCGTTAACGTTTCGTTGCTGGCAACCCCTTGCTGCTCTTGAAGCCATGATTGGAATTCGTCGGGTGTCTGAACATACAGCTGCGCTCCCATTGCACCGTGATAAGCACCGCAAAGTTCAGCACAGACTATCGTATACTGACCCACTTTATTCGGTGTGAAGCGTAGTTCACTGTCGCGACCCGGAATTGCATCTTGCTTGAGGCGAAACTCCGGTAGCCAGAAGGCGTGGAGCACGTCTTGAGCTGTGATTTTCAACTCTACTTCTTGTCCGACTGGGAGGTGCAATTCACCCGTAGTGACCCCACTTTCCGGGTAGGTAAATAGCCAAGCATATTGCAAACCTGTGACATTAATGGTCATTGGCACGGATTTGCCTCGATTTTCGGGGGAAGCACCAAGACCTATAGCAAGGGTTCCTCGACTGGGATCAAGGGCTATAAGATTTTTATCGGCATTCGCTTGCGCGGTTGACATCTCATTGGTTTGAGTAGCCGACGGATGGTAATGGTCATGAGATGCCATGGGATCAAGCCCTCCCATAGCGTTGTAAATTTCAAAGCTATAGATGGAAATAATCAAGACTGTGACAGCCGGAATCGCTGTCCACAAAATCTCCAGAGGGATATTCCCATGAATTGGCGGCCCATCTGTGTTGTCATCTTTGCCACGGCGAAATCTAAATGCCGCGACGATTATCGTCCCTTCTACTATCAGAAACAGACCTGTGGCAATAGTCATCATCATGTTGAAGAGTGCGTCCACCTGGGACGCTTCCTCAGAGGCTGCCACTGGCATTAGACCGTGGTTTTGACCATACCACAGGCTGACTAGGGTTAAGACGATACCAGCCAGTAGGGTTGCAATTTGACTTGGAATGTTCACGGTTTAGCTAGTTTAGAACTTTATACAAAATTTGCTCGAAACCAAAGTAGCTCAATCAAAGCCCATTCTGTTTTGGCCTATTCCTGGAAAGGCAGGCGGCAAGTCAGCTTGCTTTCTTGGTAAGTGAGGACAGGCACTGAATCTTGCTCGCCTTCCTGGAGGATTGAGTATGCAGAAAAATAGACTTCTCTCAGTGAAGACGCTGTGACGCAGTGGCTAAGGATACGGAGATGGCAAGACGGGGCGACGCCAAAACGGAACGTGTTTTTCTAGCAAATTCCCCAGGCCACAAGTATCCCATTGCCCTCGTTTTTGGAGCCGACTGATTCCCCGTGCCCTTTCGCCCAGTCCCCGGTTTCCAGGCTCCTTAGAGGCTAGTTGGCTTCTACCCTGCGATACTCGTTTATTGCTCATTACACTCGTTGAACCTCCAATTTCACTCTCTCAAAAGGGAGAAGTCTTGTAGGAGAACTTTCTGTACATCTTTTACCAGGCTAACTTTAGAATCGGCACTTTGATTGGATCAGCTTATGTTGGTTGTAGCCATTTACTACGGTACTCAAGTCCCCAGTAAAAGAGGATACAGCTGCTTTTTTTTTTAGCATTTCTTTCTAATTTTTTTGGGATCGCTCTGCGCTGCGTAGACACTTACGCTCGGCGATTGTTGGGTGTATCAAGGGTTCAAGGCTGAAACCCGGCCTTTGTAAAGAAAAAGTAAAATTTTATACAGAGGTAATATGGGTTATATGGGTACGTTCACAATCTGAAAAATCCCTAAAACTCCATCAGCTCTAGCGATAGCCTCATTAGAGTGGTAGGTGGAGCCGGTTCATCTGCCCCAGTAAAGAGGGTTAGTTGAGGATGAGCCGATACTCTTAGGGTGAGTTAATTTTGTATGTAAATAGTGCTATGGCTGAATCAGTCTTCTATCGGTCGGATACCACTCAGGAGTCATCCCAGCCACAAGAACGAATCCGTCGCTTTGTCTGGAAAATAGCGATCGCGACGCTCCTATTGATGGCAGTAGGTAGTGCTACACGGGTGATGAATGCAGGTCTTGCTTGTCCTGACTGGCCTTTGTGTTACGGTCAGCTCGTGCCTAGCCAGCAAATGAATCTTCAAGTTTTTCTGGAGTGGTTTCACCGACTGGATGCAGCGTTAGTGGGTTTGAGTGCGATCGCGTTGGCTGGTTTATCCTGGTGGTATCGACGCGCTTTACCCAAGTGGCTTCCTTGGGCTTCTACCTTTGCGTTCGGCCTCATCGTTTTCCAGGGTGTTCTGGGTGGACTGACCGTTACAGAACTGCTCCGGTTTGATATCGTTACAGCTCACCTAGGAACTGCACTGTTATTTTTCAATACTCTGCTCGTCATTGGTACAGCACTCACACCTTATCAAGGCACAGGTGCGGTGGGTAAGTTACCCTGGATTGGGCTAACGGCTGCAATCCTCGTTTATTTGCAAAGTCTCTTAGGTGGATTGGTCGCTTCTCGTTGGGCATTGCATCAATGCTTTGGAGGATATCAACTCTGTGTTGTGATGAATAGCCATATTGCTGGTGTAGTACCTGCAACCCTAGCTACATTAGCGGTTGTGGTTATGGCTTGGCGAACACCTGCACTCCATCCCACACTGCGAAAGTTAGCCAATTTGGCTGGAGGATTGGTGATTTTACAGATTATCCTCGGTGTTGCCACCTTTTGGTTACATTTGCAAGTCGAGCCGCTGACTGTTGCGCATCAATCTGTGGCATCAGCTTTACTGGGGGTGCTGGTCGTGTTTACAGTCTTGGCCTTCCGTGACCGTGTTCCTGCCCTGGAGATCAATCCCATGACGCTAGATGCTTCTCTTGGCTGAAGTTGTTCCGGCGTAACTGCGCTACTGTCCGTTTTGGATGCAGTGTGCATATTGTTTCAAAAAAGGAAATTGGTGAAGTAATGATTGGGACAAGTGTCTCCCGTCAACACGAAAACGTTCTACAAGTTATTCAAAGCTATTATCAACTGACGAAGCCTCGAATTATCCCTCTACTGTTGATTACTACAGCGGCGGGGATGTGGCTGGCGTCAGATGGGCGAGTAGACCCGTTATTGCTGTTTGTAACGCTTGTCGGTGGAACCTTAGCCGCAGCTTCTGCCCAAGTGCTGAACTGCATTTATGACCGTGACATCGACTACGATATGGAGCGCACTCGTCACCGCCCCATGCCATCAGGTAAGGTGCAGCCGCGTGATGCTCTGTTGTTTGCGATCGCTCTAGCCTCTCTCTCGTTCACCCTACTCACCGTCTTCGCTAACCTGCTGAGTGCCATCTTGGCCATGTCTGGGATTGTTTTCTACATGGCCATCTACACCCATTTACTCAAGCGTCATACGCCACAAAACATCGTCATTGGTGGTGCGGCGGGAGCAATACCAGCACTTGTAGGGTGGGCTGCGGTTACAGGCGAATTAAGTTGGACGGCTTGGTTACTGTTTGCCATTGTCTTTTTGTGGACACCTCCCCATTTCTGGGCATTGGCGTTGATGATTCGCGATGACTACGCTAAAGTCGGCATTCCGATGCTACCCGTGGTTGCGGGTGAAGAATCTACCACTCGTCAGATTTGGATTTACACACTGTTAGTAGTACCGGCTTCCCTGTTGCTGATTTATCCCTTGGGAGCATCGGGTGTGGTTTATGGTGCGATCGCGCTAGTATTGGGAGGCATTTTTCTCAAGAAAGCGTGGCAGTTATTACACGCCCCCACTGACAAGCAAGTTGCCCGTTCGATGTTCAAGTACTCCATCCTTTACATGATGCTGTTATGTACTGGAATGGTCATCGATAGTTTGCCCATAACCCATACCCTAACAACGGCTTTAGCCAATTATTGGGAAATGTTGGTAAGCGCGATTGGATTGATGTAGTTAGCATTTCGTTATTCAACAATGCTATGGCTTGCGACATTGGCAAACCACTGCCCTATGTATACGAGTGCGCTCCCTCGTTATAGACGGCATAAACTCGGGTGATTTCTTAGAAGAGGACAGCCTCAAAAAATCGCTCCCTTAATCCTTATACCACTAACGTTAAAGTTCACCGAAGTTACCCCTAACCGTAACTTCGGTGATTCATTTTGCTGCCAATTCACCATCAAACCCTGATTCGCTATTCCACATTTAACGAAGCTGTGGATAACTGGGCATGGAGTACTGTTTTATGAGCTAATTAAATGTCGAACAGTGTACCAAATCCGATTACACAATCTCTTTGTCAAGTCTATTCTTATCCGTAAAAACACGGATGACTTACCTCTCGCCATAGTACAGACTCATAGTTATTAGAGGTTTTTGTTCTGCAACTTTCTTGAGGAGATAATCATGAGCAGAATTTTAGTTGTGGAAGACGACACGGCAATACGGGAAGTTTTAGAAGAAATATTAGAAACGTTAAACTACGAATCAACCACAGCAACAACAGCAAAAGCAGCTATTTCAATCTTGCAATCCAATAGCAACTTTAATCTCATTTTGTGCGACATTATGACTCCCGATGGCGACGGCTTTGATGTGCTGTCCTTTGTTAGAAGCAACCCAAGTATGGCAAGCATTCCCTTTATCTTTCTGACAGCTAAAAACCAAATGAAAGATGTCCGCTTGGGTATGATTGAAGGCGCAGATGATTACCTGACCAAGCCATTTACAATCCATGAAATTGAACAAAGTATCAAATCGAGGCTGAATCGGGCAAAGGTTAATTCGACTCAAGCCAAACTAGCTTTGTCTAATACTATTAAATCTTTGATTCAACCTAAAATTTGTGATGTACTCGAACAAGCAGAGCAGCTAGCCTTGAAAAATTCCTCTGATCAAGAAGGACTTTCTTTAATCAAAGAGTTGCAAATGATGAGATTGACATTAGATAAATTCCAACTCTGGCTAGAAAAATAATGATAGCCTTTGCCTTTCTCAATCAGGTGCAGTTCATCTCGGTTGAGACAGGGCATCGGGACTGGAGGTTAGGGGATAACGTGCCCCTCACCCGCTCAAGAACCGCTATATCTCATTCCTTATTTTTGAATTGCTATTTTTTCAAAATTCCCAGCGAAACAAGAAAAACATTAACTAATCAGTGATTCCACATTTAACTTGTCGGCAGAGACTGAGCTTAGGCATGGGGCATAAGCCATAGAGTACTGTTTTCTAGGCCAATTAGAGGTGGAAGACATTGAAACGATTGAGATGTCAAAAGCGGTATCATGCCTCATTTGTAGAGAGAATCGGCTTTGCCAGCAGCTAGCGATACAACGAGTCACCCGGGAAGATACCTACTTCCCCCAGGTGACTTAGGCATGGGTGGAGGGTTGTCCGAATTGGTGGCTACGACTTTTCCTGCTCTCAAATCGTGAAAGATAAATGCGTAACTACCATCAAAGCTTGTTTGTGAGATACTCCTATCAGGAAACTCCAGTGGCACTGAAATAGGACTGGCAACCTCAACTAATTTTTGAGTCATCGTGGCAAACGACCCTACAGGATGATTCAAGGAGATCGCTGTTACTGCGGTAACTATCAGGATGTTACCCAAGGAATTCATTGAGGAAAAGCTGACATTCATATTCCACCTACCCGGAAAATACGATTTATCTTCTCCTTAACTATTTCCGAGTGTTCCAGCTTTTAGGTCAGTTGTGTATTTATGATTCACACCCTATCAGGATTCAACACTGAAAAATACACAGTTGTGGAAGTCATTGCCTTTCGTACGAGAGACTCAGGAGTTAGAAAGTTGCCGTTTTAGGTTTTTGAATTTTTTAGTAGGAATCCGGTTCTGTCTTGTAAGCTGGGGGTTTGGTATCAGGAGCAAATAACCCGAACAGGGGACCAAGAATTGCTCCAAAAACAAAGCCACCTGCATGTGCCCAGTAGGCAACGCCCCCTCCTTCCATGCCAACGTTAGCAGGTGCTTGTAACATTGTCACACCGTTGAAGGCTTGCTGTAGGAACCAAAAACCTAGGAAAAACACGGCAGGAACTCTGACAGTTGTGAAAAAGAAACCCAGCGGAATTAAGGTTACAACTCTGGCATTGGGAAACTTGAGGATATAGGCTCCCATGACACCGGCGATCGCACCACTGGCACCTAGAGAAGGAATCATGGAGTTAGCTGAGAAAAACCATTGACACAAAGCAGCTAAGGCTCCACAAGCCAAATAAAAAATCAAGAACTTGATACTACCTAGTTCCTCTTCAATATTGTTGCCGAAAATCCATAGAAACAACATATTGAACCCAACATGGGTAAAACCTGCATGTAGAAACTGTGAGGTGACCAAAGTTAAAGCCTCTGGTACAGGCTGATGCACTGAAATACCATTCAAGCTATAGGTAAGTTCTTTGGGAACGACTGCAAAAAGGTGGAAAAATGCATCGAGCTGGGGGGGTAGCAAGGTCAGCTCATAGATAAAAACCAAGATATTGGCGGCAATCAAAGCGTAAGTAACGTAAGGAGTAATTTTGATGGGATTTTCATCACGTAGAGGAACCACTGAAGTTTTTCCTATTTATTGACAAATCTGAAAGAAACATAACTTAAGTGGCCTTTTTCTGACTGCCAACTGAAGATAGATTTCTGATTCCGCCTCATCAGAAACTACTTCACTTGAGGTAGAGGAATAAGTTGGCAGAAAAAATTAAACGTCAGGTAGGCATTGCCTGGCACTGTTTTGGTTAGCGAGTTACACGATTTTTGGTAAGAATCCCCACCCTACAAGATATGTTGAATTTATTTAGACCTAAGACTTAGTTATAGGGAAAAGCGGCATACTCCTGCCAGAGAAATGAGCAATACTTATTCCCCTTGACTGTTTTGATGCCATAGGTAGTGTCAAATCAGCCTCTCTCGTCGGACGAAAATAGTCCTAGCAAGGGAGCAAGGATTGCTCCGAACACAAATCCACCGACATGAGCCCAGTAAGCGACGCCACCGCTCTCCATACCAATATTACTGGGCACATTCAGGCTGGCGATGCTGTACAAAGCTTGTTGCACAAACCAGATGCCTAAAAAGAAGATGGCTGGAATGTTAGGGAATGTAATAAAAGGGCCAAGGAACACTAATGTTCGGACTCGGGCGTTGGGAAACCTAAGGATATAAGCTCCTAATACACCTGCGATCGCGCCACTAGCCCCTAGAGAAGGAACACCCGACTGCATTGAGAAAAACCACTGTGTCAATGCTGCCAAAACACCACAAGTTAGGTAAAAAAATAAGTACTTGACGTGTCCTAGTTGGTCTTCAATATTATTGCCGAAAATCCACAAAAACAGCATATTACCTAAAATATGCAAAATACCACCATGTAAAAACTGGGAGGTAATCAGAGTTATTGGTTCAGGTACTGTCTGAGCAATGGGGATGCCATTGAAACTTGCCGTTAACTCTTTGGGAACAACGGCATAAAGGTGAAAAAATCGATCAAGTTGGGCTGGCGTTAAACTTATCTCGTATAGAAAAATAAAGATATTCGCACCAATCAGAGCGTAAGTAACATAAGGAGTGATGCGCGTCGGATTGTTATCACTAAGGGGAAACACTTCAAGTCATTCCTATCTATCCAAACTTGGAAAAAACCTAACCTAACTTGTCTTATTTGTCTCCTTACTTTAGAGGAATTTGGCCTCAATAGATAGAACCTTACCTTTAGAAATATGCCTGAACTCCTGCTTGCTAAGCTAGAACGGAGTAAAGAGAAGGCTTGTTCAAGCCTAAATTTTGTAGCGAAAAATACAGAATTATATTTGTTACCGTATGTCTCTCCCACTACGAATTTCCCTGAGCTAAGTCATTCCCCTGTGGAGCAGGGATAGACAGGAAGCGCATCCCACGAAAGGTATGGACGCGGTTTGTTGGGAAGTTTTCTAGTTCATAAAAAAACCCTCTCATGTAAGAGAGGGTTTAATTCTTGGCAAAAGATGGAATTGAAAAAACTTACTAGCCATGCCCTCGCTATTTTAGAACATGGGCAGCGATATCGTTAATTTGATTAACATCAGAGATAGGGCTTAAAAGCTGTCTCGATATTTTAACCCAATCATTTGCTGGTAGCAGGCTGTTTTTGAACCTTTCCGTACTTTTTGAGGCTATCTTTATTGAGTAGAGTCAACCTAAAGTCTCAACAATAACCTCTAGTTAAGCAGTTCAAAACGCTTACTCAGAGACTAACCTTCGACGACGATTTTACCAGCCATGCCAGCACCACGATGGGGTTGGCAGTAGTAAGGGTAGGTTCCAGGTTGAGCGTCGGCGGGGAAAGTCAGTTCATAAGACTCACCAGGAGAAAACTTTAATTTTTCGTCAGAGAACTTCTTCGCCAGTGCCTTATCTCCACCGGGGATTTTAGTGTCATCAAAAACAACGTTGTGAGGAGGAACTTTATTCATCACCCACTTGACCGTATCCCCTGGCTTAATGGTGACAGTCGGCGGATCGAATTGCAGCATTCCGCTGTCCGTACCCATCTTGACCGTATAGGTGTCCGCTGCGGCTGGTGCGGCTGACATTGCGAAGCTAGCAACTATCAACAAGATTGTAGATAGTAACACACCCAGCCGGCGTGAAATTGCGGCTTTAAATTTCATCATTTTCTCCGAAAATTCACCATTGAAGTCTTCATTAAATATCTTAGAGCAACTGTTTACCTTTCTTACCTGAGTAAGAATTGCCAGCTGCCCTTAAAAATCCGATGTGCCCCATCCTGGAGCTTTTTGTGCGGCCCTGAGAACAAAGGCGGCTAAGTCCTCGATCTGTTCTTGGGGTATCCAACTTTCCGATACTTGGCGACACCAAAAGGTTAAGTCACTGCCGTCGTAGGTCATGGGTTCTCGCAGGAAATTCACGATCCCGTTGATATTGTCGCGAGGTGGTGTAGCACCTGCCAGGGTATCCAACGCTAGAGATACGGCTGGATCGGGCAAGGTTGCTCCCCCAACGTGACAATTGAGGCAATGAGCCTCAAACAGCTCCTTGCCGACGGACAAATCTTCACCAGAGAACGGCTTTGTCTGACCTTTTCCATCTACATCAAGAGCGATTGGCTCTTTGACATCTAGGTAGCGCCTGACATAGGTATCTACAGCAGCCTGAGCAGGCGAACTGACTATAAACACTCCCAAGACAACAATTAAAGCTGCCAGGAGAGAGTAGGCTGAGAACAGTTGGCGCCTTAAGGAATGCAAAACTTGAGTGATTTTGATGGATCTGGTCAGCATTAATCCTTAGTCCTTAGTTATTAGTCCATGAAGGGTTGAAAGTTGGTAAGGAAAGAAAGTTGGCGGGTTGATGCGTCTAACCGACGCAGGGCTAGCCTAACAACCAGCAACCTTCTAACCTTCTAACCTTCTAACCTTCATTGACCAATTCACACGAGCTGGATATTAATTGTAGACTTTGCCTCCTCCCCACATTTTGCCGATGATTTTCGGCTGGAGAAGAATATGACCAGCGATCGCCTCAAGGTCATCCTCTGTGAGATTTCTCATCTCTGGATAGATATCAGCACTCTTGAGACTGGGGTGTAACTCAGCAATCTCAGTTTCCCCGTCATAGGTCGTTGGATTCTTCATGTAATCCACCAATGCGGCAATGTTGTCGCGTGATGGCGTTGCTCCAGCAAGCGCATCAGTCCCTAACCCCACGTTGGGGTCAGTTTTCGTTCTCCCTCCACCATGACATTGGGCACAAGAATCGTTAAACAGGCGTTTGCCTTTCTGCACTTGTTCTAGAGTGAGGGTAAGCGTGCCACCCGCTTCATTGGCTTTTACCGTGCGGACATCAGGGGTAAGTTCAACAGCTGCTGCACTCCCGACTGCGGTTTGAAAGGCAAACACTACAATTGCCACCGCAAGCAAGATGAATCGCTTCATTCTTGGTTCTCCTTCAAAAATTTGGCTCATTCGTTTTGGCTACTCAACACAGCACGGACTCAATCTGGTCGCTATCCTTTATCTGAGGGGTATCACCGTCAACCAAAGATCGGCAAAAAAGATACCTTAGAGTGCGGCGGAATACGCACTAGCTGGGTGGAATCTTTCCAAAGAAATTACCTGATGCTAGTAGGCCAAGTTTAATCTCCCCCACTAGAAGGTGTAACTAAACCCTGTCTTTTGGACAAAATATTAGAAATAATTGCCTTGGCATCCTCTAGAGCCAGACGGGTTTCTTGAGTTTTATAAACAATGCCTAACTGCTCGCAGAGATGGCATACTTCCTCAGGCGGAAGGTCATACTCTGCGGCAATCTCCGCAATTGACAGGTCTGCAAACCCCATAGTTATTGGCTAGTTGAAACAAGATCAAGTCCCTCTAAAATATGATGCCACTGAGCGACGCCTTTCCCTACATCAGAAGCAAGGGTTGGGATCAAAAGAAGGGAGAGAGGGGCAAGGGGAAAGCTGAAAAGATTTTTTCCTTTGCCCTTTGCCCTGCTATTCAACAACGCCTATCTCCTTAGCTACCACTACTTTTGGTGACACTCAAGCGCATCGCTTCCGGGATGGGAAACACCGACGGTGCCGTTGAGGCTGGTTGATGCAGGCTAATGAGCTGGGCGAGCGTTTTTTTGAGCTGAGTCCGGGGCACAATGGCATCTACAAAGCCATGCTGTAACAAATATTCAGAAGTCTGAAAATCATCGGGTAGCTTTTCTCGAAGGGTTTGCTCAATCACCCGGCGTCCAGCAAAGCCAATGGTTGCCTGAGGTTCTGCCAAAATAATGTCTCCAAGCATGGCAAAGCTTGCTGTGACACCGCCAGTGGTGGGATGAGTCAGAACCGGGATGTACAGCAGTTTAGCGTCGCGATGGCGCTCTAGGGCTCCGGAAATTTTGGCCATCTGCATCAGACTGAGCATCCCTTCTTGCATTCGGGCACCCCCAGAGGCACAGATGATGACAACAGGTAAGCGCCGTAGGGTAGCGTGCTCGATTAGACGGGTAAGTTTTTCGCCGACGACAGAACCCATACTGCCACCCATGAAGCGGAAGTCCATTACCCCCAAAGCCATCGGTAAACTCTCTATGTGACCTGTACCTGTTTGGACGGCGTCTGCCAAAAGCGTTTTTTCTTGGGTTTCTCGCAAGCGATCGCTATATTGTTTGCGATCACGAAACTTTAGGGGATCGGTTGGGCGCAAATGTTCATCCAGGGGAGCCCAGGTGTTCGCATCAATCAGTTGCCGAATGCGCTCATCGCTATATACCCGCATATGATGCTTGCATTCTAGACAGACCATTTGATTGGCTTGCAGGTCTTTTGTATAAGCCAAAACCCCGCAAGCCGGACACTTGTTCCATAAGCCATCTGCAATCTCACGCTCCTGGCGCTGTTGATTGCTCGGTTCTGATTTCCGTCGATTTGCAAACCAATCAAATAGAGACATGTAAATTTTTAATCCCTTAATTGTTATCTGATGCCCCTGCTTGCTCCTCGTCTGGACAACTCAACAGCAGTAAAGCAGTCCATTGGTCTTGGGGGCGAACTTGCAGAGCTGCGGAACTACCCGCACCGAAATAAGGAGTTATTCCCGTGTCAAGAATCCGACTGGGGATGTCATGAGCCGCTAGCATCTGCTGCATTAGCTCGGCCTCCCAGCGGGTATTCGTCGTTTTTAGTGTTATCCAGAACACTGGTTAATCTTATCAAGATGCTTGTTTTTGGGTAAATCATACAAGGTATTGAGGATAAAGTTTAAAGGTTAGAAAGTTGAAACTTGTTGGGCGTAGCCCTTCTCGTAGGGTAGGTTGGGAGGGTAAAGAACCTAAATTGTTAACTTTCAACTGGCTTACCCTACTTCAGCTTAAAGGGAAAAATAGTCGCAGGTAGGTAGAAAGAATTACCTCCCCCCAAAAAAGTGCTAAAACAGCCCCGAAAGCTAGACAGGGGCCAAAGGGTATACGTCGTTGTAACCATCCGAGAGCGATCGCACCTGCACCACCAAATGCACCTACTAAACAAGCCAAAAATCCAGCGAGTAGTAAATATTTCCACCCCAACCAAGCTCCCATCATGGCGGCTAAGTAAGGGTCACCATCTCCCATCGCTTCTTGTCTAAATGCGATTGTCCCTACTAGGCGAATAATATCTAATAACCAAATCCCCACAACCGCTCCGACAATCCCTGTCATCAGTTGTTGGGATATTCCTGCTGGTTGAGACGGCTGCAAAAAACCGACAGTTCCTTGAAACACTAAACCCACAACCAACCCTGATTGAGTTAGGGGATTGGGTAAAGTCATGGTATCTAAGTCGATGATAGAGAGGGCTAACAACCAGCTGACAAATGCCCAATACCCCAGCGTTGGGATAGTGAAACCATACTTCCAGAAAACGAACAAGAACAGTAGACCTGTTACTGCCTCAACCAGGGGATAACGAGGAGAAATCCGGCTTTTACAGTAACGACAACGTCCTTTTAGCCACAGCCAACCCATCACAGGAACATTATCCCGCTTTTTTAGGGGATGCAAGCAATGAGGGCAACGAGAAGGAGGCCAAAGAATCGATAATTTGGCTGGCAGTCGGTAAACAACAACATTCAGGAAGCTGCCACACGATGCACCTACTGCAAAAACAATCAAAGACGTTATAGAGGCGAACAGGACTTCCATTTCACAGATAGTTTGAAAGTTAGTCGGTTAGTAGGTTGCCGGTTAACCGTCTAGTTTCAACTGCCCCTGCTCCGAAGGGCTACGTCTAACAACTTCAACCTTCTAACCTTCAATGTTTGAGAACCTTTAACCTTCCAACTTTTTCCCCTCCAACTAATAGAGTTCTGCCTCCAGTTGACTAAAAGGCACAAAACATTCTTGTGGCAAAAGGATAGGTTTTCTCTTGAAAATCAACTTTCCTCGATGGGTATATCGGTCAATCGCTACGCCAGTGGGACGCTGTGTCAAGTCTGGGTGCACTTCATAGTAAGTGCGATAAATCTGTCGAGCGGCCCTCAATACAGTGGGGTCGAGCAAAATGGGGATATCCATTTGCTCGATATAATTTTCTGGCCATTGCTGTGATGATGTATATACCACCCGCCTACCCCTATTCTTTAAGCTCGACTTTAATTCAATACCACAATTACAGCAAGAGTCATGAGAGCGTAAAAGCAGCAAGCGCTAGTTCTTATGATTCAGTCTCTTGTAGTGCCTGAATCAGCGCGTCTCCCATGGCTCGGCAACCCACCTGTTGCATCCCTGAAGACATAATGTCCCCAGTGCGATAGCCTTGATCCAAAACTCTGAACACGGCCTGCTCAATTCGATCAGCTGCCGTTGGCTGGTTTAAACCATAGCGTAGCATCATTGCTGCACTCAGTACCTGCGCCAATGGGTTAGCTTTATCTTGTCCGGCAATGTCAGGAGCGGAACCGTGAACAGGTTCAAAAACCCCAGGCCCTTTTTCCCCCAAACTGGCAGAGGGTAACATCCCAATGCTGCCGGTGAGCATGGCTGCGGCATCGGAAAGAATATCTCCGAAGAGATTGCCCGTTACAATGGTGTCAAACTGCTTTGGTGCTCTCAAAAGCTGCATAGCAGCATTATCAACATACAGGTGAGATAGCTCGACATCCGGATACTCACTCCCAAGTTGCGTGATGCGATCGCGCCACAGTTGGGACACTTCTAGCACATTGGCTTTATCAACTGAACACAGCCTTTTACTACGCTTTCGGGCGGCTTCAAATGCTACCCGTCCAATCCGGTCAATTTCAGCCTCTGTGTAGGCCATCGTATTGACGCCTCGCTTCTCACCGGTTTCCGTGGTAAAGATGCCTCTAGGCTGACCAAAATAGATGCCACCCGTCAATTCGCGTACCACCATAATATCGACGCCCTCAACCACGTCCCGTTTTAAGGTGGAGGAATCAATTAAGTGCGGCAAAATTTTCGCCGGTCGCAGATTGGCAAATAAACCTAAACCGGCTCTCAGTCCCAACAACCCAGTTTCTGGGCGTAAATGACGAGCAAGGGTATCCCATTTATAACCGCCGATTGCTGCTAGCAGGACGCTATCACTGTTTCGGCAAATGTCCAGGGTTTTAGCAGGCAAAGGTTCACCCGTTGCATCAATGGCTGCTCCCCCAATCAAAGCTTCCGTGAATTCCAACTGTATATCTAGCTGCTCGCCTACGACTTTTAAGATATCTACTGCTACAGCCATGATTTCCGGCCCAATGCCATCACCGGGCAAAAGAGTAATACGGTATTGTTGTGCCATAGCTGATTGCTTGCTCCGTAGACGATGGGAAAAGTGGAATAGATAAACGGCTGATAACCCTAACCGGTTAATTATCATACCGGGGAAAGGAACTTTTGCGACAACTCATAGAATTTTCAGAAGGACTAAAGCGTCGAGGCTGTTTTGCTACAACCTCCTGTCAGACCCGCTCAGCACAGGCTAGGATTGGCGTTAACTACGCCAGATCAGTAGGTGAGTGAACTTCAACATCACTGTGGAAACTGGGCATAGGGTATAAGGCGTGGGACATAGAAAAGAAATAGTTATGTTGACTTAGGTTGACCTACTTACCTACTTTTAAGTTCAGTGGAAAAGCCCCAGGAACTCAGTACTACAGACATATTGCAACAATTAAATTTGAGTACAAATCTCTTGACTGGGAGACATAACCAATGGAACTGACTGTGCTAAACCAATTGGGCGAGTGGAATCCGCAGTTATTCCGAGAACTAAAAGGGCGTCTTAGACCGCGCAATATCGTATTGGCAGTGGCTATCTCTCTGATTGGTCAGTTGCTTTTGCTGATGAATTTCGCCAGCCAGCTACCCGTGCCTAAGCTGAATGATGTGAATGTTATTGGTAACCGATATTGCACAGGTACGCGTCAAACTTATCCCCCTCGCACCTGCCTCCTAGATGGCTTAGGTGGATTTGTCATTAACTGGCCCCTGTGGTGGAAAGATGTTTTTGTTTGGCTGAGTATCATCGGCATTTTTGTCCTCTTAGTCGGTGGCATCTATATGCTGATCACTGACTTAGCCAAAGAGGAGCGTCGGGGCACGCTGAATTTTTTGCGTCTCTCTCCTCAATCGAGCTTGAGCATCTTGACGGGCAAAATGTTAGGAGTCCCAATTTTGCTCTATCTTATCGGTGCTTTGGCGTTCCCCTTACATCTAGTTGCCGGTTTATCAGGTCAAATCTCTTTGGGTCTGATGCTGGGATATTATGCTGTCTTTGGTGCCAGTTGTTGCTTTTTCTATAGTCTTGCTTTGCTTTTTGGTTTAGTAGGCAAATGGTTAGCAGGTTTTCAAGCGTGGTTGGGTAGTGGTGTGCTGTTGATATTCTTGTACCCAATGACACTAATGCTACTTAATAGCGCTGATAGCACCCATTCTCCATTCGACTGGCTGATGCTGTTTAATCCAGAGATGGTGTTGCCGTATCTCATTGGTTCTCATTCTCTAGATGCCGACAGTATCAATAATTCCGCTTCTAGGTTCAGAGATTTGCTGTTTTTCTATCTGCCTGTCGGTTCCAGTATTGGGAGTCTTGTCGGTTTGATGGTGCTGAACTACGGGTTATGGACTTACGGAGTTTGGCAAGGGCTAAAGCGCTGCTTCCATAACCCCAACGGCACTCTCTTGGGTAAACAACAAAGTTACTGGCTAACGGCTGGTTTTGAAGCGATAATTTTAGGATTTGCCTTAAATCCTGAAGTAGGCAGTTGGCGGAGTTATCCAAAAGCTGTGTTTGAGAACTTCCAAATTGTGTTGGTGTTCAATCTAGTGTTGTTTTTGGGTTTATTGGCTGCACTCTTACCGCAGCGACAGGCGATGCAAGATTGGGCGCGTTATCGGCACAAGATGGGGTCTTCTCGGAAACGAAGCGTAATGCAGGATTTAATTTGGGGTGAAAAAAGCCCTGGATTGGTGGCGGTCGTACTCAATTTAGCGATCGCTTCCTCTATCCTGTTACCCTGGATTGTGCTGTGGACTCCAAGTGAATACAAGATTCCTTCCCTGTGGGGACTAGTGGTCAGCATGAGCATGATGCTAGTCTACGCCGTCATTGCTCAGATGATGCTATTGATGAAGACACCGAAGCGAGCTGTTTGGGCTACCGCTAGTGTGGGAGGATTGATTGCCTTACCCCCAATCATTTTCGGCTTCCTGATGATTACACCAGAAAGCAGCCCCATCGTTTGGCTGTTTTCGGCGTTTCCCTGGGCGAGTTTAGAATATGCGACGGGGATTAATGTTTTCCTAGCGGTCATCAGCCAGTCGCTGGCGTTTGGACTGTTGAGCCTTCAACTCAAACGACAGTTGCAAAAAGCAGGCGAATCTTCTACAAAAGCGTTACTCTCTGGGCGTTCCTCAGTAGCCATGAAGTAAACCCTGACTGGGCAGAGGAATCGGAGAAGAGGGGATAGGGGGACGGTGGGCTGAAAGGTTCTGGGACTTGAGTAGAGAATTTCTCCCACTCCCCCTCTCCCCCACTCCCCCTCTCCGGGTTGAAGCCCTTAACCCAAGCAGCCAGCCAACATACAAACACAGTAGCAACTCACCAGTGGCATCTAAAATGATTTCAAGAGCGATGTCATGTTAGCTTGACCCTATGGCTGAACCAATTCCACCGATCACGCTTCCACCGCCCCAGAATGCCCAGCAAGAGGGAGAATGGCTCAGAGAAGCTCTTGCCAAATGGCTCGATCAAGAGTTTCTTCCAGAGCCAGTTAATCAGCAAATTGCCAAAAGGGCATCCCAAATCTTTATCCGCCAACGGATGGAAGGCGAAAATGACTTGGGTTCACTGGTGATTGCGATTTTGACTGAGATGCAGGCGTTTGACTTCAGAGAGAGTTTTTATAGCGAGTTTGCGATCGCTAATGCCGTCAGCGATTTACTTTTAGAAAGTCTAGGCATTGACCGTTGCTGTGGGCAATAGGGATTAAAGGCCGCAAAGGTGTTGGGTGAAGCCCTTTGCGTTTGCGTTTGCGTTCTGCGGAGCAGTTCCCGTAGGGCAGCGAGACGTAGTCCAGCATACGCGTAGCGAGTAGGGTAGGTTGAAGGTTGGAAAGTTGAAGATTGAAGGTTGGAAATTTTAACTTGCTCGCCTTGCTAAGCAGCTAACTTTCAACTCTTTCTAACTTGCTCGCCTTGCTAACCAGCAACCTATCAACCTACCAGCTAGATTTGACGACTCCCGGCAGCAAACCTTGGTGCGCCCACTCCCGGAACACATGGCGCGATAAGCCAAAATCCCGGTAGTAGCCACGCGGACGCCCTGTGACCCAACACCGATTCCGTACACGGTTAGGGGCGCTGTTACGCGGCAATTGTTGTAGCTGACGATGAATTTCTAACTTCTCACGCTGAGTGGTAGCCTGGGCAAACTGATCTTTGAGATCTTCCCGCTTCTGGGCATACTTGTCTACAAGCTTCTGGCGCTTTTTTTCGCGCTCAATCATGCTTTTTTTAGCCATGAATCTTTGAGTTTCCTACAGTCAAGAATAGACAGCATCTTTCATCTTAGCCGATGTCTTACTTCGTGACAGGCAAAGAGTTAGTCGATTTCACCATACTGGTGGAGGTAGGTGCTGTTTTCACCCCTTCAGCACTAGGACATAAATCTGCAAGTACACACGCCTCGCATAGCGGTTTACGTGCCTGACAAATGGCTCTGCCGTGATAAATTAGCCGGATTGACCAGTTTTCCCAATCCTCTTGCGGCAACAACCGTATCAAATCTCGCTCAATGCGAATGGGATCTGTATGTTCAGTCAAACCAAGTCGGTTACTGAGGCGTTTGACATGAGTGTCTACTGTCACGCCGGCATGGATATCATAGGCATGAGCTAAAACTACGTTGGCGGTTTTCCGAGCAACTCCTGGCAACTTCAGAAGCTCTTCCATCCGGTTGGGGACTTCACCCCCAAACTCTGTCATAATCATGCGGCAGGCGGCTTGAATATTCTTCGACTTGTTGCGGTAGAAGCCAGTAGACAGAACTAAGTTTTCTATTTCTTCCACATTGGCGGCGGCAAAAGCTGCGGCATCAGGAAAACGACGGAACAATTCAGGTGTCACCTGATTCACCCGTTCATCGGTGCATTGAGCTGAGAGGATAGTGGCGACTAGCAACTGTACAGGTGTTTCATAGTTCAGCGTGCAGGGAGCTTCAGGATACAGTCGCTTGAGGCGAATCAGAATTTCCAGTGTTCGCTGCTGTTTGGCAGACCATTTACGGGTAATGCTCATAAATAATTGCTCTTTAAAAACTAGGTATTAACAGCCCAAAAATACTGTAGATTGGAGTGAATTCCTGATGAAAGTGCTTGTTACTGGAGTTGCTGGCTTTATTGGCTATCACTTATCCCAACGTTTGTTAGCACAAGACATAGACGTTTACGGTATTGATAACTTGAATGACTACTATGATGTGCAGTTGAAACAAGACCGCTTGGCTCAGCTACAACCTCAAGCGAGATTTACATTTGAACGGTTGGACTTAGCCAATCGCGATCGCATACTTCAGCTATTTCCAGAACAACACTTTGACTACGTAATTAACTTGGCAGCTCAAGCGGGTGTTCGCTATTCCATACAAAATCCTTTTGCCTATGTCGATAGTAATATGGCAGGGTTTGTCAATTTATTAGAAGGCTGTCGTCACACTCAAGTCAAACATCTTGTCTTCGCCTCTTCTAGCTCAGTTTACGGGGCTAACACTAAAATTCCGTTTGCGGTTACCGATAACGTCGATTATCCCATTTCGCTCTACGCGGCGAGTAAAAAGGCGAATGAATTAATGGCTCATGTCTACAGTCATCTCTATAACTTGCCAACAACAGGACTGCGCTTCTTTACTGTCTACGGCCCTTGGGGACGACCCGATATGGCTTATTTTAAATTTGTCCAAGCTATTGAAGAGGGTAGAGCCATTGATGTTTATAATTTCGGCAAAATGAAGCGCGATTTTACTTACATTGATGACGTAGTTGAAGGGGTAGTTCGGGTCATGCATCAACCGCCCAAAATCCAGCCCCAAGCTAGTACTAGTTATCCGGAAGAACCGACCAGCAAGGCTCCCTACAAACTTTACAACGTTGGCAACAACAGCCCGGTTGAATTGGGAACCTTTATTGAGGTAATTGAAAAGGCTTTGGGCAAAACAGCCCAAAAAAAGTTTTTCCCCATGCAGCCAGGGGATGTGCCAGCAACTTATGCCGATGTAGACGAACTGATTAAAGATGTAGGATTTAAACCTTCTACCTCGATTGATGAAGGCATTAATCGCTTCGTTCAGTGGTATCGAGATTACTATAAAAATCGATAGTTGCCACTGCTGTGCGCTACTGGAATAAGTTTTGTACCCAACCGGGAGGAACTAAGTTAGCCGTGTCCCGAATAATTAAGAAAATACCTAACCCTAGTAACAGCACCAGTCCAGTTTGCATAATATTTTGCTGAACTTGAGTGGGTAGAGGTTTACCGCGAACACCCTCAATCGCTAAGAAAGCCAGCTGACCCCCATCTAAGGCGGGTAAAGGCAAGATATTAATAATCGCCAAGTTGATGCTAATTAAAGCAGCAAATTGAAATAGATTTGCTGCATCTGAACGCGCAATATTTGCCCCAATGGCTACAATGGCGACTGGCCCGGATACTTGTTCAGCGGTTTCGTTAAAGTTGCTAATTAATTGTCCAAAGCCTTTAGCCGTTAAAAGGATGATACGCTGATATTCTTCAGCAGCGCTGGTGAATGCCTGAAAAAGATTATTGGCACGCTTACGCACCATTGTCCCGTTCGGGGCTAACTGGACACCAATTTTACCTTTGCCATCTTGACCTACTTCCGGAGTCACTTCAAGAGACAGAGTTTGTTTGTCTCGCTCAATGGTTATTTTTAGCGGTTGCTTGGGAGATTGTTGAATTTGCTTCATCAGGGACTGAATCGCTTCCTGGTTAGCCCCCAACTCCTTCCCATTGACCGCCAAAATAACATCTCCTGGTTTAATACCGGCTTGTTTGGCGACTGTACTGCTTTCTGTCGCAATCACGGGCACTTCCACACCCCGTTGATAGATAAAGTCAGGGATGCCTACTGTTCCCATTTGTAAAACCAACAGAAAGTAAGCAAACACCAAGTTGGCAATGACACCTGCACTAATCACGATCGCCCGGTCTAAAATCGGTCGGTTGCGGAGTAAATTGGGGTCATCGGGGGGAATGTCGCTATCCGGGTCATCGTCCGGAAAACCTACGAATCCCCCCAAGGGAATCGCACGAACGGCATACTCGGTTTGTGGCCCTTGGTACTTCCAAAGAATCGGGCCAAACCCTAGGGAGAAGCGATTTGCGTAGATCCCTTGAAGACGAGCTGCCATAAAATGACCCAGCTCGTGCACTAAAATCAGAACCGCCAAGACTGCGATCGCCGCCAAAATTGACATAGGAAGTATTGAATGTAACGATTACTCACGCTTTTTTCATTGTACGGTCTGATATCAGTTGATGGCCTGCTTCTCAAGTCTTACAGTACTTCACGTCCCAGGTAAGGTTGTAGAACTTCCGGAATCTTGACATTTCCATCCGGTTGTTGGTAATTCTCCAGAATGGCAGACATGGTGCGCCCCACGGCTAAACCTGAACCGTTCAAGGTATGGACAAATTGAGTGCCTTTTTTCCCCGCCTCTTTAAAGCGAATACTGGCACGCCGCGCTTGGAAATCCGTGCAATTTGAGCAGCTGGAAATTTCCCGATACTTTCCTGAAGAGGGTAGCCAAACTTCGAGGTCGTAGGTTTTGGCAGATGAGAAGCCTAAATCACCCGTACACAGCGCCACAACCCGGTAGGGCAATTTTAAAGCTTCTAAAATGGCTGCCGCATTCTGTACTAGTTTCTCCAGCTCATCGAAGGAGGTACTGGGATGAACGAGTTTCACCAACTCCACTTTATTAAATTGGTGGAGCCGAATCAGTCCCTTGGTATCTCGCCCATAACTACCCGCTTCGCGGCGAAAGCAGGGGGTGTAGGCACAGTGATAAATCGGTAGCTGAGAGGCCTCCAAAACCTCATCTCTGTAAAGATTGGTTAATGGCACTTCTGCTGTGGGAGCAAGCCATAAATCATCGCTTGCACACTTGAAGCTTTCTTCCGCAAATTTGGGCAGCTGACCGGTCGCTGTTAGAGATTGGCTGTTAATCAGGATGGGTGGCACCACTTCCACATATCCGGCAGCAATTTGCTGGTCAAGCATAAAGCTAATCAGGGCGCGTTCCAACGCCGCACCAGCAGCCAGCAGGCTGACAAACCGACTTTGAGCCACTTTTACCGCCCGCTCAAAATCGAGAATGCCTAATTTTTTCCCAATTTCCCAATGGGGAAGAATCTTGGCATCTTGGGGCGGAAGGTATTCGTTACCCCAGCGCCTTACTTCCACATTCTCCTCTTCACTCTTGCCAATCGGTGTAGAGTCGCTTGGCAAGTTGGGAAAGGTAAGCAGGATGGCTTCTAACTCTGCTTTTAGGTGTTTTTCCTGCGGTTCCAGTTCACTTAAGTGGGCTTTGACTTGGTTTCCTTCTTCCCGTAACGATTGAATTTCTGCTGCATCGGGAGCAAGCCCAGTTCTGATTTTTTCACCAATCAGTTTGCCAATTTCGTTACTACGGGCTTGCAACTGACTGCGTGACGTCTCCAGTTCCCGCTGACGCTGATTCAACTCTAAAATTGGCTGGAGGTCATATTGATCGACACCACGCCGATTTAGTAATTCTTGGACGGTTTGGGGATTTTCTCGAATTTGCTTTAGGTCAAGCACAGACTTTCTCTACTACCAGGTGCGATTCGCTTAGTGCACTTTCCGCCCTGCCTAATATTCCATCAGGAACACCGTACGGGTGCGTCTAGTGCCAATCTACAGGATACAAGAGGAGCGCGATCGACTGAATCTTCTGTTACTTACTTGCTCAAGCGATTGAATAGCCAAAGGGAAGCAGCAATTCCGACAAAATGAGCGGCAATAGTGTTGGTGTTGGCTTGCACGACAAACAAATCGGCTGGCTGTACAAATCGGCTGGGGTCAATTGCCGTCAATGTTCCTCCAAACTGGGATACAGACTTGGCTAAGAGGCTACCGATAGTCGCAAACGCTCCTAAAATAGTTACCAACATTCCCACCATATTGACAATCAGTCCCAGCCTGATGCTTTGCAGGGTTTCTGCTTTGCTAGGTCGCCCAGTCTCTAGGAGTTGTCGGGCAATGCGAGTGTAACGGAATGCAAAATAAACTCCTACCCCCAGCGCGACTAGTCCACAAATCGCAAAAAAGACGCCAAATCCAGTGCCCTGACTACTTCCTTGTGGGTTTTGGCGACCAATACTAGTGCTAAAGGAGGCAAAGACCAAAATCAGAATGGAGATGACGCCTAGCACGCCTTGAAGCCAAAGGGAAATCCTACCAATAGTGCGCAGGGTGAAGACGACTCGCTGAGCCGCGGGAGGAATTGAATATGGGTCAGGCTTTTCTCGCATCGGAGCTGGACTTGTGAGTGAGTACCTAACTTTATTGTATTTTCTCGTGTTCGCTGACTGATGGCAGAATCGATCACGGCTAAGGCAATCTCTAAATCTCTGAAAACTTTTATAAGTTTCTCCTTATAGTTTTGTAAATAATCGATAAGCTTTACTTGACTTTGTTGCTGATTTTAACTATCTGCAATAAGATTCACACAGAGTAATACATGTCATACGCTCGTATTACGACTAAAGGAGTCTAACCGAATCAAAGGACTGGACTAGCATATCGCTGTCCTGTTACTTTAGCTCTTCGGCAGCTTGAATATCCCAGGGTGATTTGGATTTGTTAACGTCCTGCTCTCGAAAGTGGCTGCGGTGGCAAGAAATAGGGATTAGGGGCGGGGGTCTAGGGAAGAGGAATTAGAAAATTCCTTGGTGGTGCGTGAACAGCGCATGGTGTCTAACTTACAAATTGTCTAGTGCAATCATCTAGCCGTAGCTCTGACTGCTAGAAAAGGTTCCGTGCGTCTATGCCTTGTCATTAAAGCGAAATGATTGCCGATTTCTCCAAAAAAAAGTCAATTTCCGAGAACTTTTAACTCAGGTTCATCGTCTGCTCTATTTATAAAGTGTAGGCTCAGGGCAGCAACCCTAACGCCTCCTGCCGCTTCCTATTTTCGAGAGCAGTTTAATCGAAGAGGAAACAGAACTATGGAGCGTTCAAGACCCACTTTAAACCAACGATTATCCTACTTAGCCTGCGCTATTGCTCTGGTTTGGACTTTGTCCCTTTACAGAAGCAGTGTCGGGAACAGTGTTGGAAATAGTGTTGGGACTAGTCCTTTATCGGCAGCACGACAGCACTGGACGGCAATCGCAACCGCCAATCCAGAACTTTTAGTCAGCCGATACAGTGATAACGCCGTTTTAGAACGCTCCTATGCCGTTTCCGATGTAGACAAAGTTTACCAGGGCCAGTCAATTTACAAAGCTTGGCTGGAATTCTTCGAGCAATACCAAATTCAGGACTTCCGGGTGCTCAAACAAAAACAACGCGATCGCAGTGTTGAAGCTGAAATTCAAATTACTGCCAAGTCTAGTCGGGGACCGCTCGTTGTGTTATCTCTTTCTTACCAGGTGCAATTTGATCAAACGGGCAAAATTGTTAAGGAAGTTTGGCAAGCCAGCCCCGACGTGAGTGTATAACAACCAGTAACAGTTTTAACGTTTTGGATGCAAGGATTTTGGATTGTTTACAACCCATTGGGATACTCTGGGAACAGAGTAAACTGGAGCGAGGGCATCACGCCATTACGAAGTGCCACGCTCATACTACAGCGAATCCCAAGTTTCGGGATTCATCCCTGGAGTTCATCCAAAATTCTACAGGAGGGCACTTTTGCCCCATTCATGCTCTCAGACTAACTAGACAGAGGCGTGAAGCGTTGAGTGAGCATCGATCTAGAGAATCGATGATCTCCAATCACAGGGCAAATTTACATCACTTAACAGATTGGGGTGAAGCTGGCGATGCCTGTTGGTTACCTCGCAGTCGAGATGCTCCGCCGATTTGAGCTATGGGTGTGTTGGGTAAAATCACGGCAGCTTGGTGCAGGAAAGCTGCTAATATCTTTACGACCTATCCCCTCACAAGGTTGACTAGGTAAAGGAATGCAAAACAAAAGTATGCGGAATACACATCACTTAGGCAGTAGAAAAGAATAATGCGAAGAACTTCGATGCCAACTCAGGTTTGAATGGGAAGGACTGTCTACCGAGCCAATCAACCTTGAGAATAGCTTAGGTGCTAGTGACAAAGACGTTCAGTGACTTCGCTAAAATTGATGGTGATTATTCCGTAGGGTTGCATCTCAGAGTTACTGCATCAACGAGTAAATTCAAGGCTCCTCTGAACTTTGCTATAAAGTGTGAGGGCAATCAACTAACACTTATTTGCTCGTTTTTGCCAGACATGCGTATGCATGTGTGAGTTTTCAGGGGTATCGAAACCATTGTCCATTTCAAGAAAACTCTCCCATTCAAATCCGGTTGGCTGGGATATTCAGCGAGCTATGCAGATGAAATTTGAGGATATCTATCAGTTTTTTCGAGACCCTCCTCCTAACTATCTCAACAAAGAACTAGCCGTATGTTATGTTTTGTCCATCTTGTTGCAAGGAGAATCCTATGGAACACAGCTGATCCAGCAACTGGAACAGGATTATCCAACGTATCGGCTCTCTGATACTGTCCTCTACAGCGCACTCAAGTTTTTAGAAGATTCGGGGGCAATCTCAGGGTATTGGAAAAAAGTAGAAGGACGAGGACGCCCCCGCAGGATGTATCAAATCCGCTCAGAGTGGCGAGATCAAGCACATGAACTGGCCAATTTTTGGCGAAGTTATATGACTGCTTCCAGCAAAGCCATGTAATTGCTGCGATAGGTTTGTTGGAGAAGAGGTTGATCGGGGGCAACTGGCAAGGAAGAGATTTCGCGAAAATTCAGCGTTGGTGCAGGAATCGGGGTCATACTCTTCCCCATGATCAATTTCTCAAAACTAGCAACTATGCCAGCCATAGGGTGCTTAATATCCGTTGAATTCCTCCGAGCTTCCTCACTCCCAACACTCTATCCGCTAAACCATTGGTTCAGAACTCAAACCGTTCTGTTCTAAACTTGGCTTGATTACGCAGTCGTACGCTACGCCGATTTCTAGTCAGTTCACTTAAACACCCATCATTCCATCTGATGCGAGGGTACTCACGCGGCTCAGATGCGAAGAATTTGAATCAAGGGTGATTAAACGGACTGATTATTACGCCAACGGCAAAACTAAACACACTGTTCTTATCACCAGTGAGTATGAGCTAGGAAAGGCTCAACAGTTACCCTTTGGTTTAGCACCCCTTGACTCTACCTATCTGTACAGACAGTCGTCTGTGACGTTCTCGTATTTCGGGTAGGAGAGGCTGATCGTTCTTACTGCTGGGAATGCACGAATATAAACCTTCCCCGTCTTGTTTTCGTTTTGTGTCCACTTTAGGGGAAATCTCCTGAGGATGAAATACAAGACTCTTTGTTTGGCAACAAGGGAGAGTTTGATTGTATAGCACTCAACGGCTAACAGCTATAGCAAAAGGCAAAAGGCTCCAGAGCAGAAGTTTTATTACTGAGTACGTGCTCGTTTGGGCCGTTAGATCTGTCCTAACCTTTATGGCGACAGCTGTATAACTTGCACAGATTTCAATATAGATGGGAATCGGCCTTATACAAAACCCCGCAATCACCGAGGATTGCAGGGCTGACGTTGTATTTAATTTGGTGGCGGGAGGCGGATTTGAACCACCGACCTTCGGGTTATGAGCCCGACGAGCTACCAGGCTGCTCTATCCCGCGTCGCTTTATCCAGTATAACCCTAAATTGCTAAAACTGACAACTCTTACAACAGAGAAAGTTCACCAATTACCTCTAACCGCTTGAAGTCGCTGAGTTTCATGAAGGTTTCGGACAACGTTTCCGCCACATTGGGACTAATCCAACCCATTTGCTTAAGCAAGTAGATCGCCACCGCATACTTGGCTCGTTTAGCTCCGTCTATCACCTTAATGGCTAGTCCCATGCCTTCTCCAATGCGACCGATACATTGAACGCCTTCTGAGCCAGCTTTGCTCACCAGCTCTCCTTCAGACAATCGCATCAGTTCGGTATCAAATGTGCCTTCGCCTGCAACCAATGTGGGATGATGGGTCATGGCACGGACAATCCGCTCCATTGACAAATTATCACCTGAAGCCAATTGGGCATACAGTGCGGCCATTTGTCGCAGTTGTACAAAGTAAGTCGGTGCTCCACAGTCATCGTGGGCACGAATCAACTCTTCCCCAGGCATCTTCAGCAACTCAGCCACTTGGCTCAAGATTAGCTTTTGTACAGGATGAGTGTAATGCAAGTAGGTATTAAGGGGCCACTGCCGTTGCTGACAGACGGCTAGCATTCCAGCATGTTTACCGGAGCAGTTGTACTCTAAAGGACTTTGTTTGCCTTCTGGCACTGGGCATTGCAGTGCTGATGGGTCTACATCAGAGCGCCACAAGATGTTAAAAACCTGTCGCACTTGTTCGAGCTTACCTTGATGGGAACTACAGATAATCGCCAAGTCACGGTCGTTCAGCTTATAGCGTTCTAGTGCGCCAGTAGTCGTTACCGCCAGCGCCTGAAAAGGTTTAAGCGCTGAACGAATAAAAGTTGCAGTTTCTGGATTCCCTGCAACCGATAGAACCCGTCCTCGGTCGTCACAGACCACCGCTTGAACACGGTGGGTCGATTCAACGATTCCTTCCCGTAGCAAACGGACTTCTACTGTTGGTGTTTGAGTACGTTTTCCCCTTGTCATGCCTAAGACTCTAACATTGAAAGGGGACAAAAAAGCGGCTGTGTGGGCGGAGCAGTGGGAATTCTAACTGACCGCCTTGAACTTATAAACAATTCCAAATTAGACCACCACCAAAGACAAATAGAACAAGAATGGTAAATGTTCGCTTCAGACGTTGCAGAATGGGTTGGATTTGGTAGGCAACAATCAGCCGATCGCGGGTCAAAATTTCTGGCGGCTTTGTCCAGGTTTGACCGTCATACCAGCCCGACTCCTCATAAAATATTGTCTCCTGCAAGAGCCGATCTCGCACATAAGACCAGCCCAAATATAGCCGCAACAGCGTCAACGCTAAAAATACACCGGCACCGACAGTACCACACAGTAAAAACTGTATCATGTACCGCTTTGGAGCAAAACTGGCAGCGGCTACAGGCCCAGCAATCAGCCAACTCCCTACCCAGACGCAAGCCAGCTTCATAATATAGCCCCGCAGGTCTAGCGTGCCCCAGCGAAAGAACCAGGATTCTTGCAATTCCTGGTATTCATTAATCGGCTGCTGTTCAGTGGGAACCGGACAGATAGAAACAGAAGATTCCATCATGCTTTTCAATCATTGTTGCGGTTGGGATGCTTGAAATTCTATCTGTTCCGCGTGCCCCCAGAAGGCTTCCAAATTATAAAACTCCCGCTCTTGAGGCAGCAAGATATGGGCAATCACCTCGCCATAGTCCTGAAGAATCCAGCTTCCCTCACCCTGTCCTTCAATTCGGAGCGCTCGCCGTTGCCATTCCTTCTCGACCTTATCTTCCATCGCTTGAGAAATCGCTCTGACCTGCGCCTTAGAAAAGCCAGTGACAATTACAAAGTAATCTGCCAGGTACGATACCTCAGCTACCCTCAAGATGATAATATCTTCTCCCTTGCGGTCATCTGCGGCCTGAGCAATGGTCAACGCTAGATCTTCGCTCATCTCCAATTTTTGGGTAGTGCTGGTAGAAACTAAGGTAGTAGGCATATTAATTTGATCTCTCATTCAATCCTAAATTCCTGGTTCAAAACAAGACAAATGTGAATCAACTGTTCATCAATCATGCAGAATTTCTGCTGCACTGGGTAAGTATCGATGTTGTGAATTAAACTTCATTAAACTTCAAAAAAATTAAGCGGTTACAACGTCTGTCAGTTGGCTGCCTGGTTCCACCTTTTGGCTGGACCGACTCAGTGCCCAATTCCGAGTCAAAATGGTTCGGGGATGAATCAAACAACGGCTATCCATTAGAAATTTCAATGAATAGTCGCAGGTTAGCCAAATGGCTTTGTATAGGTCTTGCTGGCTCAGTTCTCGCAATCGTTCCAACTGGGGTGTATGGCCTCGACTCGGTTCTAGACTGTCAGCCAGAAAAACGACACAGCATAAGGGACTCATGCCAGGACGTCCCAATGTATGATGAGCGATCGCTCGCAACACAGCTTCATCTTGCATCCCAAATTGGTCTCTGGCAACAACGGCACTGATATCCGCGTGCAATAGATGAGGCGTGGCTTCGCAGACTGGGTCTATTTCTATCCCTTCGTCCCTTGCCATTTGCAACAACACACTGGGCTTGAAGTATTTAGCCAGGTCATGCATGAGTCCAGCATAGGCGGCTTTTTCGACATCTAGATGATAATGCCGAGCCAGTTCAATGGACATCTGCTCTACACCCAAAATATGCTGAAGCCGAGAAGCAGGAACATTATCTGCTAACCAGGATAAGACCTGATCGCGCATCACATTAAAAAACTCCTAAAGGGCAACATCTAACATCGGTGAACTGCTGACAGCGGCGCTTGTGAGGTTAGCGTACTACGTTCGCAGTGGCCCAAACTCAAGAGGCGCTAACTCTTCTAGAGCTACTTTCCCAACGCCTGCCTTGCGGCAAATTCACGTCAGTGACGCCTCACCGAAGTAGAACCCGGTACGCTATGAGCTTTTTCCTGCTGCCTAGCCACGTCTTACGCACTGACAGCAAGCAGAACATGTTCGTGCCCTTATTGTAGCTTAACGCTTCTGAACGGCAGCAAAGAGTGCTTCATACTGGTCAAGAGCCTGTTCCAGTGTGAAATGATCAAGAGCATACTGTCTACTCTTGTCACCTAGCTGTTTCACTTGCTCCGGTTGGTAATACAGATGCTCAATCGCTGCGGCTAGGGCATCTGGATCTTCTGGAGGGACAATTATGCCACCACCACTATGTTCTACAACCTTGGCAGCCGAACCCCTATCGGGGACAGAGGCTACGAGCGCGCGACCACTAGCTAATAGCAACTGGATTTTAGAGGGTAAATTAAAGGAAATTACGTTGTGCTTTTGGATTACCAACCCCACATCAGCCGCCGCTAACATTTCTGGGAGTTTTTCACGAGGTTGAAGTGGGAGCAGGATTACATTATCAGCGCCACAAACTTCGCAGTATTGTCGCAATCGCTGCAACGCTTGTTCTTCTCCAACAATCACAATTGCAATATCCGGAATGTGACACAAACGTCTCGCTGCCTCGATTACGGTTTCTAAGCCTTGCGTTAGAGCAATGTTACCGGAGTAAAGGGCAACAAACTTCTTCGTGAGTTGATGCTCAGCACGGAAGGCGTTGTTTTCTCTAGGTGAAGGGCGGATGAAATGAACATCTACCCAATTAGGGATTTGCACAATCTGATCCGCAGGAACTTCCTTTTTGAGTAAGTGATCGACAAAATCCTCTGCAATGACAGTTATCTTAGTGGCGGTTCGGTAGGCAAACTGCTCTAAAAGTTCAAAAATGCGGATCAGCTTGGGATTTTTAAGTAAGCCAACGTTAACAGCGGCGTCTGGTAAGATGTCCTGAAGATTCAGGACAATCGGTGTACGGTGTAACCAGCCTAACAGTGCGGCTGGGACAGAGACAGGGAGAGGAGGTGCTGTTATGAAAATCACATCTGGGCGCTTACCTCTGAGAGCATGAACAAAGCTAGTCACAACAAAGCTCAACTCTAATAACAAGCGGTCGAGCAATGTGGGTTTGGGACGAACCCAGACATAACTGCGCTGAACTGCCACACCGTTGGTGAGTTCGGTGAGGTAGAGCTTCCCCCGGTATCCGTCATAAATTCGACGCTGAGGATAGTTAGGCATTCCAGTTACCACACGAACTTCATGCCCTCGTTTTACTAAACCTTCTGCTAGCTCTGTAATCAGGGGAGCAATCCCAATTGGCTCTGGAAAATAGTTATAGGTGTAAATCAGGATGCGCATAGCTTGAGGCTGCCATGTGGGTAGACACTTGCCGAATTAAAGGGATTTTCTCTTCAGGCTATCCTTAGGCTCACAAAAGGTGTTTAAAGATTCCTTGCAGAAAATGGAAACTCGTTTGAGTTCATCGAATTCCTAAGCTTGAAAAAATTGATGCTACACCTACTGTTAGACACCTTGGAACACAAATTAAGCAATTATGGCAAAATACCAAAGATTTTAAGCAATAAACCCTAAAGGGCTGAGAGCAGAGGCGTGAATCTAGCATAAGCTAAATTGTTCAGAAATCCCTCGTCTCTTGGCTCAATCTGGTTAGGGTGATGCACTCCTGGGACGCTTAGCGACTCAAGCCCGATCGCGGCTTGTGGTGATGTACTCGCTCTTTTTCCAGCCACTCCGCCAACGCGCGGTCGCTAATTTTTAATTCTCTGGTCAAAGTCGTGATGATACTGAGCAACAGACGTGATTGTCAAGCCTGGTTAGCTCATCCGGTTTGGAAAATTGGCTCACACGCATCCTCTGGACTCTTCCCTTACTAAGGGGATGATTGACATTGGGTCGCCTGTTCTTCTGCTGGGTTGGGAATTTGGCTATGGGATGATTCCAGATTGACGACTCGTGAGCCAAAATTGGAACGAGTACTCTCATTGTGAAGGAAAAGACGATGATCAAGTCACGTCTGCATAGAATTTTTGCTCCCTTGCTGTTGAGCCTGTTACTTCTGGTAACCGCCTGTACAAACAAGACGCCTTCTCGTTTTGAGCAAGCCCAGCAAACAAGTAGTCAGCAGAAAAGTGGCCAGGCTGTTGTCAAAGATGCTACACAAGGGTCTAATTTCAATAAATTCTTCCCCAAAGGTGGCAACGGTTACGAGCGTGTTTATACCCAGGAGAAAAAAGGCTTTGCCCAAGCGAAGCTGAAGAAAAATGGGAAAGAAGTTGCCACACTATCCATCTCAGATACCAAAAGCACTCCTGCTACAGCGAACAAATACCAGCAAAGCACTAAAAAAGTTGCCGGTTACCCAGCAGCGACTTTGGGCAATAGTCAAACCAGTGTTCTGGTCAATAATCGCTACCAAGTTACGGTTCGCTCCACTGACCCCTCTGTTGATCGAGAGGCTTGGATTCAAAAATTTGACCTCAATGGTCTTGCCCGACTTAAGTAAATCCTTGATCGGAGTATTAGCGAATTTAACCAAGGAGAATGCTGACGTTGGCGGCGGGAAACGTTAGAGTAGCGGGGCGTAGTCCGGCGCGGCGCTCTAGCTGTCAAAAAAGCGTTGTACTGGCTAACACGGATGCTTACAAAACTTAAAATCCAGAACAGGAGGTTGTATGAGCAAACCCATTTATGAACTCGTGGATGAGCTGCCCACCAACAATATCACTACCATGGCGCTGAAGTCACTCGACTTTGTCGTTCCTGGTGAGTGGCAAAATTTGGTGGGCTTTGAAAATACAATTCGTGCTGTTACGGGTGAAACGGACGAAGCCATCATTCAGCAGATTGGCGATCGCGCGGTTTATCTTTACAATGATCGCTCTCAGGGCTACCAACGTGCCCTGTGGCTGTACCAAACCGTGGACAGGACGGATTATGCTCTGGGTGCCGCTGCCTTAGCCAATAAAGTCGGTGAAAGAATCCCTTTGATGGGGTTCTTAAGTAATATCACACCGAAAGCTGAAAAAGCCCAGACGATCGATTTGTGCTTGAAATTAGTAGTCGAATTAGTCGCTTTCTGCCAGATTAACGGTATCCCCGGCGATAGTATTGGGGATTTTGTCGCCTCTTTAGGGGAGTACAGTGGCGAAAATTTGATGCGAATGGCAGCTTTAGTGTGTTTTGATGGTCTGATTCCTCTCGGCCCCGATTTTCTCAGACAAGCGCAATCTATCATTTCGGGGTTAGGCCCTTCAGATTTAGAACAAAATCAGACTTTCAGCAGCATCAGCGACGCCATCCCTGGCGACAGCTCTGGTGGCAAGCTCAGCTTTATTGGTCGTAGCTTTGACTCGGTTAAAGGTTGGATGAGTAATTTTGTGGCCTCTAAAGCGCTAACCCCTCAAAAAGTAGCGAATAACCTGCAAGGATTCATCGATATTGCAGATAACAAGTTGGATTATTTGGGGGCTTTTCTTGATGTGTCTACGAACTATTTTGAACACACCGGTACTCAAACCCTCGCACGACGTTTGATTGAACGAGCTGTTGCTGAAATCTAGCGCCGTTTACGCATCAGCAGACAATTGCGATTGCCAGAGTCACGTAAGTAGGCTAGCTCATCTGTTAACTGGTGCATAAACATTAACCCTCTGCCCCCTTCTTTATCGAGTGGATCATGCTCTTCTTGGCAGAGGGCTTCGAGCTTGGATTGCAAGTCAAAGGGCTCTCCCTGATCCCAGATTCGCATCTCCAGGCAGTCAGGAAACACCCTCAACTCAAGCTCAATCGGAGTTGTTGAGGGTAAATGCTGATGAGCGTGACGCACGGCATTAGTGAAGCCTTCTACAAAAGCGAGTTGGCACTGCGACTGCAGGGGCTGAGGCAGTATTGGCACAGTGAACTCCTCAAACCACTGTAAAACTTGCGTCACAGCGTGCAAGTCAGTCTCAACTTGGAGACTGGATTGCCGCAGAGGTTTTTCATCATGCCTCAACCAGACAAGTTTCCAGGGTTTTTTAAACAGCGCCACTGTCTTTACGGAACACCACCACGATTGTTTTCACGATCAGCTTGAGGTCATACGCCAGATTCCAGTTTCGCTGGTAGCGTAAATCGAGTTTAATGATGTCTTCAAAATTGCGGATGGAAGAGCGCCCATTAACCTGCCACTCGCCAGTCATCCCAGGTTTAACATCTAAACGTTGCCATTCTGGGACTTCGTAGATGTCCACTTCATTGGGTGTCGGGGGCCGGGTGCCAACTAGACTCATCTCTCCTTTCAAGACGTTCCAGAACTGAGGCAGTTCATCCAGACTGGTTTTCCGCAAGACACGACCCACTGGGGTAATTCTGGGGTCGTTGTCCATTTTGAAGATCTTGCCGTCGGCTTGATTGAGAGCAAGTAATTCTTTTTTTCGTTCTTCTGCATCGATATACATCGAGCGGAATTTCCAGATCGTAAATGGCTTGCCCATCCAACCTAGACGAGTTTGACCAAAGAAAATGGGGCCAGGACTGTTAAGTTTTATGGCAAGTGCGATTGGAATCAACAAAAAAGCCGTAATGACCAAACCCACCAGTGAGCCTACAATATCTAATAAGCGCTTCACCTTAGAGCGTACAGACGGGTGAGTTGTCGGCAACTCAGCTCTGGCTCGGTTAGGCGCTTGAGGTTGATCTAGCGGCTCAATAGTCAAAATCTTGTCGAGCGCCGTCATTTCCAGCACCGCTATTACCTGCGGCAGCACTCCTCTGAGTACCAGCTTGACTTCCTTAAGTCTGACGCTTTTGTGATTGCTAACCAGTGCCCCGATGCCACTGCTGTCGATAAACGTTGTTTTGGAAAAATCGAAAACAATTTTCTCTGGAAGCGGGCTTTTTTGCAAAAGCTGCTGACACGCCTCTTTAAAAGCTACAGCTTCAACCCCAGCCAAGCGAACGGGTATCTGCATTACAGCCGTATCGTCTAAAAAATCTACCTCAAAACCTGTTTCTGAAACTGGGTCAGCCATAAAAACTTGGTACTCAGTTGTAACCTATCATTCTGACCAACTATTCTGTCCTACAATTTCCAACTTCGCCAAACATTTAGATTGAAATCATGTTCCATCTTGAAATTCCACTGGAAACAAAACTTACTGCCCGCCTCGTGGAAGTTTTTTCTGCCATTCAAGGCGAAGGGCTAAATGTCGGCACTCGTCAGCTATTTATCCGCTTTGCCCTATGCGACCTCCGTTGTCATTTCTGCGACAGTGCTCACACTTGGAGCGTCCCCTCTCAGTGTCGCATTGAACGAACTCCAGGACAACGTGATTTTGAAACTTACCCCAATCCCGTCTCGGGAAGCCTCCTTTGGCAATGGGTGGAACAGCAGAACCAACCGGGTTTACACGATAGCATAGCCCTGACGGGGGGCGAACCCTTACTACAGGCTCCGTTTCTCGTGGAATTTTTACCCCAATTACGAACGTTAACTCAACTCCCCCTTTATCTGGAAACTGGAGGACACCGCCCTGAACAGCTAGCGATGGTTTTACCCTTTTTAGACTCGGTGGGTATGGATATCAAGCTCAAGAGTGTGAGTGGGGAGGATAGGTGGCAGGCACATGCTGAATTTCTCCAGCTTTGTCACACAGCATCAGTGGAGGCTTTTGTCAAGATAATTGTTGACCGTAACACAGACCCTGTTGAGTTGGAGCAAGCAGCCCGCTTGGTGGCAGATGTCAGTCCCAAAATCCCAGTATTTCTCCAACCGGCAACCCCGCTGGAGGCATCTGAGTGGCTTGTACTCTCACCTTTGCCGGAACAAGTTCTTGCTTGGCAAGCTTTGATGAAGCACACTCTTACTTCCGTGCGGGTAGTGCCACAAACCCATAAAATGATAGGTCAGCTTTAAATATTATCCTCCCGTTGGGATTTGACTCTTGCCTTGGCTTGGGCTGCACTCTTTTTCAGCGTTGTCAACCGTGCTTCGTATCTGCGTCGTTGACGCCGACTGGGCGTGATTTCAATCAAGGTTTTTAAAGCACTGCCCAGACTCTTGTAAGCGTTGGGTAGGGTATAACCAAAGCGAGTCGCCAAGGCGATTGCTTTCTCATCTGCCTCTGCCGCTTCCTTAAACGTTCTCTCCCCATTGTTTTTCTGATACAGTCGCCAGCCTGATACGCCACACAGCGCTAAGGCTAACAACAGCAGTAAGCCATCTTGTACCCATAGTTCACCCACAGCACCGCCCAAGCCAATGGCGAGAGCTGCCATTTCCCAGCCATCTTTGGGGATGGTGTCATTCTGAATTCGGGCGACTTCGTGCCAAAAAAGGAGATTACGCTGGTCAAGAGCGAGTTGTTCCCATTTCACGAGATCAATTTGTACCTCAACCTCATCTCTACCAATTTCCTCAGTACGCAGCAAAGGGGGATTGACTTCGGTGGAGGCTTCTACCATGACCCAGCTCTGCAATTCGGGTGGCAGTAAGGTTTTTAACCGCCGAAGTTCACTCATTTCGGCTCTGGCAGAAGAGGTTGCATAGGATGTCATATATCTGTCCCTATAAAACTCCCGACTAGTTTTTCTTTATAGTAATCAGCAATTTAAGCTGGCTTCCTATCTTGATTTTACGACTTTCTCGGATTGGGCGTTGAGCAAGGAAGACAAGATGAGTCACAGGGATGACTAACCTACCCTTATCCAGATGATCAATCTTCAAAATCGTTCAAGCATCTGACCTACTAATGAGAGACCCTTTAGAATAGCATTTAGTAATTTACGATCAGCCCTCTGATAGTGCCCTAAACGTCATAGAAAGCCTGACGAGTCTTAAAAAGCTAGCGAACCTCCTTCGATATGGCGTCCCCAGCGATTGCTGCCCCTCAACCTCCGATGAAGTGATGTTCGGCAGGTGTTATTGATGTAGGTTGGCCTAAAGCCTACTGTCGAGAGGTCTACACGAACCTAACCAAGGAGCGTTCACTCCAAGCTCTCAATTGTGAGTAATATCGCTTATGTTTAAGCCTAGAACGAGATTGACAGCATCTAGCTCACGATATAGGTTCGCCAAAGGTCGCTAGCATCGTGAAGGAAAGGGGGAAACGTATAACTGATTTAGTTACCCGTTACGGGGGAGAAAAATTTTTCGTGATTTTGCCAACCCATTTAGCCCAAAGCCGCTCTTGTGTCCTCTTAAATCAACTTCAGCAACTGTTGTCACATCATGGGTAATCAATCTATCTGTTGCCAATGCAGCTAGAGGAAATAACAAACACAACAATGGATGTCCACTTGCTTAAAGTACTTTTGGTTGAGGAGCAGCACCAAGCCGCTGAACTGGTTGCTGAGTTTCTATCAGAAGCCCGAAGGATACGCTGTGATCTAACGCATGTAGAGCGGCTTGATGCAGCACTTAAGCTCTCGGAGCAAGGTAGCTTTGATGTTATTCTATTAGACCTCTTTCTGCCCGATAGCCAGGGACTGGAGACTCTAGCGCGTATGCGTTCCCAACAACTCCTTACACCCGTTGTGGTGCTGACAGAGCTTGAGAATGAAGAGTTAGCGGTCAATGCCATTCGCTCAGGAGCGCAGGATTATCTCATCAAAACACAGATGGACTCCTCGTTACTGATTCACTCCTTACGCTGTGCCGTTGAACGGAACCAGATGGTGCGACGCTTGCACGAGAGTGAGCAACGGTATGCGCTAGCGATTTGTGGGGGTAAACTTGGAGTCTGGCAGGTGAACTTCCTGACTAGTAATATTTATGTTTCTCCTAACTTAAAAACCCTCTTAGGGTATGCCGAGGATGAGAAGAGAAATACCCCCGAAGATTGGCTAGAGTGTGTGCATCCTGATGACCAACAAGCCGTACTGACAGCCGCGATCGCTCATTTGCAAGGGTTAACGTCTCATCTAGAAATCGAACATCGACTGTTGCAAAAGGATGGTAACACTCGCTGGGTCCTCTCCCGTGGCACAGCTTTCCGGGATGCCGAAGGGAAACCCTACCAAATTGCCGGGTCGATTACTGACATTACCAAACAGAAGCAGGTTGAGGCGGCTTTGCAGGTGAGTCAGGAGCGAATCGTCAGTATTGTTGAAAGTATTACCGATGCCTTCTTTGCTTTAAATGACCAGTGGCAGTTTACTTACATTAACAGGCAAGCCGCACGGCTTTTAGAGAGAGCGCCGGAAGAACTGCTGGGTAAGACGGTGTGGGATGAGTTTCCTGATATGGTTGACTCTATCTTATTCCAACAGTATCACCAGGCTAAGGCCGAGCAGGTGGCGGTCGAATTTGAGCAATTTTGTCTGGGCTGGAACCGTTGGTATGAAGTCAGAGCTTACCCTTCTCCAGAGGGATTGTGCGTTTATTGGCATGATATTAGCGATCGCAAGCAAGCCGAATTAGTGGGTTTAGAGCGCTCACGTCAAATGGCTTTAGCGGCTGATGTTGGACTGGCGCTGACTCAGGGGGGTACGTTGTCTAGTATGCTGCAACAGTGCGTTCAGTCAATTGTCAAACATCTTGATGTTGCCTTAGCACGAATTTGGATGCTCAAAGACAGCCAAGATTTGTTAGAACTAGAGGCCAGTGCAGGGGAGAGCAACAACCAAGAACATACTCCTGACCGAATTCTCGTGAGTCGCTTCACAGTCGGTCGCATTGCCCAAGAACGCCAGCCCTACCTTACTAATAACCTTCTGGATGAGCCGTATCTAGAAGCGCATGAATGGGCCTTACGGGAAGGAATGGTCGCTTTTTTAGGACACCCCTTAGTTGTAGAAAATCATCTGGTAGGGGTACTAACCCTGTTCGCCCGCCAACCCATCACCCAAGCCACCTTCAACGCCCTCACCTCCGTCGCTGACGAGATTGCCTTAGGCATTCAGCGCAAGCAAGTGGAGCAAGCCCTAGAACGAGAACGCCAGCAATTACGAGAGATTATTGCCAATGCCCCCGTTGCCATAGCAATGTTCGATACTCAACTGCGCTGCCTGGTGCATTCTCAAAAATGGTCAACCGATTATGGCTTAGAAGGACAGTCCATCATCGGTCGGGCGCTGTGTGAATTATTCTCAGACTTCCCGCAGTGCTGGCAAACCGTCGTGCATCGTGCCTTGAACGGTGAAGTCCTCTCCCAACCGGAAGATAAGTGGGAGCGTGCAGATGGTTCCACACTCTACCTGCGCTGGGCTATTCAGCCTTGGTCTACTCCCGAAGGGTCAGTGGGTGGAGTGGTCATTGCCACAGATTGCATCAATGAATTGGTAGAAGCGAGGGAAGCCGCCTTGGAAAACTCTCGACTAAAATCCCAATTCCTCGCCAATATGAGTCACGAAATCCGCACGCCGATGAATGGAGTGTTGGGGATGACTGAATTGCTGGCAAAAACTGACCTGAATCCCGAACAGTTAGACTTCGTGCAGACACTGCGCGTGAGTGCCGAGAATCTGCTGATGCTGCTCAACGATATTCTTGACTTTTCCAAGCTGGAAGCGAATGAAATGCGTTTAGAGCAGCAGGAATTTGACTTAAACCGCTGCATAGAAGATGTGGCTGATTTACTCGCCACTGCCGCCCAGAGCAAGAAGCTAGAGTTAGCCGTTTTGATTGACAATAATGTGCCACGGCACTTAATTGGAGATGCCCATCGGCTACGGCAAATTATTATGAATTTGGTAGGGAATGCGATTAAATTTACCTTTTCTGGGGAAGTCGTCATTCAGGTTTCTTTAGAGTTTGAGACGTCCACTTATGCTGAGCTGCGATTTTCTGTAACGGATACAGGGATTGGCATTGCACCAGCAGACCAGAAAAAGCTATTCCAATCGTTTTCCCAAGTGGATAATTCAACCACACGCCAGCATGGAGGGACTGGTTTGGGGCTAGCGATTTGCAAACAGCTAGTGGAACTCATGGGTGGTGAGATTGGTGTTGCTAGTAGAGGCGCTGCCTTTGTACCCGGTCGGTGGTCGGTGAAACTGCAAAATTTAAAAAACGAACATCAAAACGAGCCATTTGTCAATCGTAAATCCTCAATCCTTCATCCCTTATCACAGCTCACCTCCTCCGAAAAGCCAGGTTCAACCTTCTGGTTCACAATTCCCCAGGCTAAACAATTGGGTACTCTAGCCGCCTCACCACCAGCTCTCGACCTAGCAGGACGGAGATTGCTGATTGTTAGCGGTAGTAGCACAATTCGGAGAGTGGTGCATTCTCTGGCAACCTTTTGGGGGATGCAGGTAGAGGAAGCCTCAAGTTGTGCAGATGCCGTCACGGTTTGGCGCTCTTTGGAGTGCAAAAACCAATTCATTGATGTGGCAATTTTCGATATGAACCTGCTAGAGCGGGAAACTGAGAGTGTAAGGGCTGCGTTGGCTTTGGTTGTACACACCCATCAATCTGTTGAGTCTTCCAGGGAAAGCCGTGCTGGAACACCCGCTTCAGAGCAAGCTGACTCCCCGTTACCACTAGCCATGCAGGCGGGTAACAGCCGAGTGCGAACCACGAAATGGCTGTTGATGAACTCAGTACAAGAGCGATCGCTGGCTTTACGACTGATGGATTTGGGGTTTAGTGGCTGTATCACTAAGCCCTTAAAAGCGTCTAAGCTTTTGGGATGTCTCAATCAGGTATTGACGCTCCAAGATGAAGCTCAAGATCAAGATAATGTTCAGGCGGCTGAGATTGAAGCTCCAGTGGCAAAGTCTGCAACAGTAGTTCAACGCTCAATGGTGAAGATTTTGTTGGTCGAAGACACCCCAATTAATCAAAAGGTGGTGCTTAACCAACTCAAAGTACTGGGCTATGAGGCGGATTATGCCGTTAATGGGAAAGAAGCACTCGACCTACTCATGCGTCGTACACGTTTTTCTAGAACTCTGAACAGTGGACATGAGGACAGGGGGGATAGAGGGCACGCAGACGTGAAGACACAGGGAAGTGCAGATTTCTCTACAAAACTCTCCGCCTCCCCGTGTCTCCCCCTTTTGAAGTCTTCTTCTGACGCCCCTCCTTGTCCTTACGACATTATCCTGATGGATTGTCAGATGCCTGTGATGGATGGCTACGAAACAACCCGGCTCTTGCGTGCTTTTGAAGGGGAATCGCGCCGAACCATCGTGATTGCGATGACGGCTCATGCAATGGTTGGCGATCGCGAAAAGTGCCTGGCAGCGGGTATGGATGACTACATTAGTAAACCAGTGACGCTGCAAGAACTAGAAGAGGTTTTAGAACGCTGGACACCTCAGTGCCTGCAAAAACTGAACTGCCAAGAAACCGAGCAGCCAGAATTCCAAACGGGGCATTTGAGTGGGCTAAAACGTCAAAATTCAGAAACATTCCTGGCTCCAACGGAGCATCACGACTCTAGTTCAAGCTCATCAAAACTTTCCCCGTGGATTCGTGAGCCTTACCCGGAAGTGCCTGTAAATTTAGATCGTTTGTCAGAGTTCTCTAGAGGAGATGCCGAGTTTCAGCAAGAACTCTTACAAGTCTTTGTAGAAGATGCTCTAATTTACCTGGAAGAGTTAAAGACTTCGCTTGCTGCTGGAGATTGTGTCTCCCTTGCTCGCCGCGCTCACCAGCTCAAAGGTTCAAGTGCAACAGTCGCTATTTATCAGATGCCAGAGGTAGCGGCTCAGTTGGAACACCAGGCTCGTGAAAACCAGCTTGACGGTGTATCTGACTTAATATTGGCGATAGAGCAGATTCTTGAACGCGTCCAAGCGTTTATCACCACTCTTTAGGCTTTAGGATTGATTATGGCTAATAAGTTAGGTCGGTGAAATTAAATATCACGGCTCCTGGCGGGGCATGGAGCATGGAGTACTAGTTGCTATGCAACTAGATGTGGAAAAGCCTATGAAGTTGCCCTTTTAAGAGTTGAGAGTTAAGAGTCACCCAGCGCTCAATTTCTGTAGTAGCGTTCGCCTACAGATAACGCCGTTGCTAAAGCAAGTCCAGGCAATATTAGCACCACGGCCCACGGAGAATGTAACCAATTTGTTTGCTCATCTTGTTCCTGATAGTTAGATTTGCTCAACTCACAAGGCTGAGCAGAACTGGTTGAACCTAAGAAAACACCGCTAGCGATCGCAGTGCTCAATAGAATAGCGACCCAAGATCTTTTTGGTTGAAGCATGGTTGATTTCTCCAATTGGACGAACGTTCAGCTCTTGGTTTGTACGCGATACTATCTGTTTACGGGGCGAATGGCTCAATTCTAATCCAATTGAATTTTGAATGGTTCAAGCTCCCATGCCTGAATACTGTTTGAGTCCTTTACGCCACAGCCAGCGATTTAAGATAAAAAACAGCACAGTCCAACCCAGCGTGACGAAAATACTTCGCTTAATATCGACTGGTAACCCAATTAAAACAGCAACGGGGAAGTGAATGAGATAAGGGAACGGTGTCCATAGCGCGATCGCACGTACTACTGGAGGAAAAACTTCCAAGGGAGCAATGATACCAGAGAGAAATAAGTAGAACAAAAACGAAAGTTGTTCGAGCGCACTCGCTCGTTCTGTCCAGAAGGCAAACAAGGCAAATGTATACTGCAATAAAAAGCGCAGGGTAAAAGCCAGTATTAACACTGGCATGAACAGTAACACACGGCTCAGACTCGGTAGCCAAATCGCTTCAGGATAAAGCCAGAAAAACAAACCCACCAGTACGATGGCAAAGGGCAGGCGAGCAACTCGCTCAGATAGGTGTCTTGCAACATGATGCCACACCGGATCGATAGGCTGGAGGAGTCGAGGAGAGAGCTTTCCTTGTACTACTTCCTTCTCAAACTCCCATATCACCCAAACCACCGTAAATTGGCGGACGAGAAAAACGATCAAAAAGTAACGCGCAAAATCACCAGGCTTTAAACCAAATTGTCCGCTTTGGGATGCCTTCGTCCAAACCCCCATTAAAATCAGCGGTAGCGTTCCCGAAAGTGCCCACAAAAACAGCTCTGCCCGATACTCGAGCATGTGGGCATAGTAAACCGAGAGAAACGTCAGAGCTTTTCGGAATACTTGGTTCATGAGACAACCCCAGCCCGGAAGACGCGACCAATCACTTCTTCAATGGGTGGCTCAGTTACCGTCAAATCCACCACTTCCAAATCGGCCAAAATCCGGGATACCGTCTTTGTCAGCGTCTCACGTTTGACCAAAAAACGAACTTCTCGGCCTTCTACTGTTTGTACTTCAGCATAAGCAGCGAGGTTTGTTTCAGGCAAGGGGTTGGCAAGCTCCACCTGAACCTCACGATACGGCGCAAAGCGGTCAACTAGCCCTTCCAGAGAACCATCATAGATGAGTTGGCCTTGGTAAATGAGCAATACTCGTTGACATAGAGCGGTAATATCCGCCATGTAGTGACTGGTCAAAAGTACTGTAGCTCCGGTGCGTCGGTTGTACTCTCGCAAAAAATCGCGTACCCCAACCTGAGCATTGACATCTAATCCCAACGTTGGTTCATCAAGGAAGAGTACCTGAGGTTGGTGGAGCAGTGCTGCCAAGAGTTCAGCTTTCATGCGCTCACCCAAAGAAAGTTTCCGCACGGGTTGGGTAAGCTTGCCTTCCAGGGCAAGCATCTCTGTAAGTTCCCCAACTCGATAGCGGAACTCTTTGTCTGAGATACCATAGACAGCCGCATTAATTCTCAGGGAATCCAGAGCTGGCAAGTCCCACAGCAACTGCTGCTTTTGTCCCATAACTAGGGTAATCTTTTGTAAAAAGCTAGGCTGACGCCGAAATGGGACGTGACCTGCTACTCTGACATGACCGCTTGAGGGATGAATCAACCCCGTGAGCATTTTAAGCGTAGTGGTCTTTCCTGCACCGTTGGGGCCTAAAAAACCCACCACTTCGCCCATTCCAATCTCAAAAGAAATATCTTGAACAGCTTGGACTGAGCGGTAGGTACGATGCAGAAAGTGAACCAATGTGCCTTTAAGACCTGGTTCCTTGACCGCAACCGGGTAGACTTTGCTCAGGTTTTGAACGACAACGATAGACATAAGTCTTTACTTTACTTTATTTGTAGTAAAGTAAACATCTACCCTGGGCTTATCCAGGTTGCAAGCTTCTCAATGCCGTGTATAGATAAGTTAGAGTGCTGCATCACTACCCAAAATTTCTTGACAATCTGAATTCCCCTATCTAGGTCAATTGGTCTGGATCGATTCCCAATTCGCGCAACTTAGCCGCCAAAGCCTCCGCCCGTTGGCGTTCCTGTTCTGCCCGTTGGCATTCCTGTTCTGCCCGTTGGCGCTCCTGTTCTGCCTGCTCGGAACTCCATAGCAGCAAATTTCCGGCTTTATCCCACCACCGCAACCAGTTCATTGTTTGCTGTAGACGTTCCCCCCACCAAATTCCCAGAAACAGCTCTAAGTCTGGAATCCATACTCGTCCCTGAGCATTTGCCTCCGACAAAACGTAGCGTCCATTTTGCAAGCACCGCACTTCCAGACTGAGTTCGTAAGGATCGTAAGTCACATAGGTAGGTACTTGCAGAATCCGTTCGTAGAAGTAGAGTTTGCCATAGGGTGGGGTCGAGCGAATCGACAGTTCACCACCTTCCGCCTCCGAGAGAAACTCCATCACAACGGCAATGGGAACCCCCTCCAAGTTAGGGGTGTAGCTGCGGCGAATGATACCTTCTGCTACAGGATGTACTTGGGGAACGTAAAGCCAGTCCGGTGCTTTGACGACTATCTTTTTCTTCACCGTTGCTACCAGTCCAAAGTTTGAGACAATCAGCATCTCTGGCTGGATGCGCCCAGCAGCTCCCAGTGCATCGGTGAGGGCAGCAGCCAGGAGAGGTTGTTGAATATTTTCCACAGGATCGTCGGGTAAGACAAAGTCGGCTGGCAGGGCTTCCCAGGTAACCGTTGGCTCTGCTGTGGTGGATGGGATTTGTAGAACCATCAGCTTGTCCCTCAACCAGAACTACTTCAGTGCGCTGCTAGGCGGACATCCTACTGAGTGTATCAAAATGCATGGCTCGAAATGAATTGCTGCGATCACACTCTTCGAGCTTCGTTAATCAAGCTCTGAGCTTCGTTAATGAGGCTTTGAACTTTGTTAATGGGGCGTTGAACTCCACTAAAGAAGCTCCAAGCTCCATTAATGAGGCTCTGATACTCAATCGCAAGTGTGTAAGGTGGGTTAGGCATAGTTGTAGCCCACCACAAAGCCGTTGCTGGTAATCTTTTGTTGCATAACCTCCTAAGCCTGAGAGATACGGCTTAAAAATACAAGCAAGTTGCCGACTCGCACGACTGTAAGGATTCTCCTATGCATCAACCTGTAAAGTCCCTCAGCTTGATAACCGTTACTGTCCTCCTGTCTCTAGTTTCTCCCATCTCCCTGAAAGTAACTTCTCTAAAAATTTCAGAGGTTCCAGTACAGGCGCAAACAACTCAAAACCGTAAAGCGGAAGCAGACCGTCTTTTACAGCAAGGACTTCAGCAGCAGAGTGCCAGTCAAATGGAAGCAGCAATACAGTCTTTGCAACAGGCGTTGATAATCTATAAAGAACTTCAAGATCGTCAAGGGGAAGGGCTAGCTCTAGCGTTTTTGGGTGATACTTACGCTGTAATGAATGAAAATCAAAAAGCGATTGAGTTTGCTCAACAAGCTTTAACACTCGCACGAGAAACTAAAAATTCCGGGACAGAAGCAGTTGCTTTAGATTCGCTCACTAGAGCTTACAGTTCTCTAGGTGATGCTCAAAAAACTGTTGAATTTGCTCAGCAAGCCCTAGCGGTAGCACGGCAAATCAAAAATAAGCTTGTTGAAGTACGAGCTTTAGCATTTATAGGTAACGCTTACGCTTCCTTGAAAGAGCATCAAAAAGCGATTGAATTTGCTCAACAAGCTTTAACACTCGCACGAGAAACTAAAAATTCCGGAGCAGAAGCAGTTGCTTTAGATTCGCTCACTAGAGCTTACAGTTCTCTAGGTGATGGTCAGAAAACCATTGAGTTTGGCCAGCAAGCCTTAGTGGTGGCACGGCAAATCAAAAATAACCTTGTTGAAGGACGTGCGCTTGCCTTTCTGGGCAGTGGCTACATTCAGTTAAAAGAGCCTCAGAAAGGAATTGATTTTGCTCAGCAAGCAATAAATATTGCTCAGCAAACCAAGAATAGCCAATTAGAAGCCCTATCTACATTCCTTCTAAGTCTAGGTTACTTTCAATTGGAAAATTATACAAAAACGGTGGAGTTCGCTCAAAAATCGCTGGCGCTTGGCCAGTCAATAAATCCTGAATTCAAGCAAACGGCATCAATTGCATTAGCGATTGCTTATCTTAAATTAAATCAAGAACAGAATACAATCAATACCCTACAATCATTGTTTGAATCTGGAGAAGTCAAGGGTCGTAAGCTCACAAGCTACGAAGCAAAAAAATATGCTGAATTTACGCTCAGTTTATTTTATATGAAACTCGATAGATGGCAGGAAGCTATTGACATGATTGAGCGAGGTTTGGCAGATACTCAAGATACAGTAAATCAGGAAGTAAAACTACCAGGGCTGTCATTACTATCGTTTATTTACATATATTTGGGAGATTATAAAAAAGGTACTGAACTGGCTCAGCAAGGAATTTTGATTGGGAAAACGTCCCAGAATAAAGAAGCTAAAGCCCTGCTATTTGCTTCTCTAGTGCTTGCTGCGCTTCAACAAGGAGACTACCAGAATACCATTGATGCTGCTCAAAAAATTCTAAAATCTGCTAGTGATAACAAGGATACCAATCTTGAGCTATTTGCACTCTATATGCTTGCACAAAGCTATGGTGGTTTAGGTGACTATCAGAAAGCTAGACAATTCGCTCAGCAAAGTTTGGCGCTTTCACAGGAAAGAAAAGTCGCCCAAGATGATAAAACATTGGCGATTTTAGCCAATATTGATACGAAAGAGGGACGTACAGAAGAGGCAATATTAAAATACAGAAAATTAATTGGAACTAATAATAAAAATCTAAATGCCCAAATCTCTTTAGCGCGAATTTATCGAACGCAGAATTTACCTACTACTGCAATTACCTATTACAAGCAGGCAGTTAGTCAGATCGAGCAAGAGCGTATATCTTTACAGTCACTGTCTATTGATTTGCAGGAATCCTTGCTCAAAAATGCAGTGTTTGGCTTTCTGGACAAAATAAAGCGGGCAGATGTATACCGTGAACTAGCCGATTTGTTAATCGCTCAAGGGCGAGTTGGGGAAGCGCAACAAGTTTTGGAATTGTTGAAGGTTCAGGAACTCAATGATTTTGCGCGAGGAACTCGATCGCCCGATAAGATATCCGATGTCGAGCTAAATGCTGTTGAAACACGAATTAGAGACAAACATGGCAGCTTAATTGCTTTTGGTAAAAAACTCGCTGAATGCGAGCAAAGCCAAGATGCCAAACCCTGTTCACAACTGTCAGAGTTGCAGACTCAATACAATGTGCTCGCTCAGAAATTCGATCAAGAGGTACAAACAATTGAAAAGCAAGTTGCAGCTCGTCGCTTAGAGCAGGTCACCACTGGCACTCAGGACTTTATCGCTAGTGCAGAAAAGATTGTCAGTGCTCAACCCAATACAGTACTGATTTATCCCCTCGTATTGCAGGATCGAGTCCGCTTACTGTGGGCTTCTAAAGGTGGAGTTCTTAGCAATCAAGTCTGTAATGTTGGTGAGACAGAACTTTGGAAAACTATCTCAGAATTTCGTGAGCTTCTACGAACTCCACGAAGTGATATCGCCACTGTCAAAGCAACTGGAAAAAAATTGTATGATTGCTTGGTGAAACCGCTAGAACCTGAATTGCAAAAGAACAACATTCAAAACCTGGTGTTTGTACCCGATCGCTCCACGAGTTACATCCCGATGGGTGCCTTGTTCGACGGTGAGAAATTCCTGATCGAACGTTATACGATCTCCTCCGTCCTGAATGCTGGGCTAACTGATGTCAGCGACCGCCTGCCCCCTAACCCCCAAAACACCCCTGTATTAGCCCTCGGACTGTCAGAAGCTAAAGCAGGCTTCAATGCTTTGCCTAATGTACCATTGGAATTAGATGCAATTGTCAGACAACAAACAAATGACTCTAGAGGAATTTATCCTGGAGCAGAATTCCTCAATCAAAGTTTTACGCTAGACGCATTGCAAAATAATTTACGCGATCGCAAAGTTCTCCACATCGCAACCCACGGAGTCTTTGTCCCAAAAAATCCCAAAGAATCCTATCTCCTACTGGGCAACGGCGACAAATATCCCATCTATCAAATTCAATTTCTCCGCAACCTGCGTAATGTTCATCTCGTCGTCCTCTCCGCCTGCGAAACTGCCCTGGGTGGACCAGATGCCAATGGTACAGAAATTCCAGGCATCAGTTCTTATTTTCTAAGAGACAAAGCGAAAGCCGTCATGGCATCTCTGTGGTCAGTCAACGATGACAGTACGCGCCAATTGATGCAAAATTTTTACAGCAACTTAGCCACAGCAAAAGCAACTGCTCCCATCACGAAAGCTCAAGCCTTACGGCAAGCTCAACTGAATCTCTTGCGCGGTAGTTCCTCAATACCTGACAATCCTGAACAAAGGGGTCTTGGGCTTGAAGACCGACCAGGTTCGGCATCGTCCCCTCTCAGTAGTACTGCCCCTGGTTTTTCTCACCCCTACTACTGGGCGCCCTTTATCCTAATTGGCAACAGCTTGTAAAAAAAGCTTGGAAGTTAAACGGTTGAGACATACCATAGGGAACTTCTTGAGGAAAAATTTTTCTTGGGAAGTATATCTGTTTAACGTGAGTTCGACCAACCTCTCTCCCCTGCCTCCTCTCCAATGCGGTGAGGGGGAATCACGAAATGATTACGGTTTGAAGCCCCTCTCCGTGGCGGGGAGGGGTCTTTTAGCCTCCATCAAGCTCACGTCTGTTTAAAGCAGCAAATCCTACACAAGAAAAATCTCTTATGTCCCGGATTAAAAGGCGCCAATTTTTGCAATTTGCAGGCTCGACCTTAGCCACATTAGGGATAAGTCAGCTGGAATTTCACCAAAAAGGCGACGCTTTAGGCCGTGTTCTGGCTCAAAGCACACCCCGTAAGTTGGCTTTGTTAGTCGGTATTAATAATTATTCAGATATCCCACTACAAGGTTGTGTTACCGATGTCAAATTGCAGGAGCAATTGCTGATTCACCGCTTTGGCTTCAATCCTACAGATATCCACGTCCTCACTGATGAACAAGCAAGCCGTCAGGGCATTCTCACCGCCTTTGAGGAACACTTAATCAAGCAAGCTAGACCGGGGGATGTGGTGGTGTTTCACTTCTCTGGGCATGGTTCCCAAGTGAAAGACCCTGACTGCGATTCTCCTCCAGACTGCCTCAACAGTACCTTTGTGCCCATTGATAGTTCTCCCCCAGATGGATTGTCCAGTCAAGGAGGTACGGTGCAGCACATTATGGGACACACCTTGTTTTTGTTAATGTACGCCTTGCAAACTGAAAACGTTACCGTTGTCCTAGATAGTTGTCACTCCGGTGGTGGCACTAGAGGAAACTTCCGGATTCGGTCTCGTCAGGGCGGTTCTCAATTCCAGCCAGCGGATGCCGAACAAGCCTATCAGCAACAGTGGCTTTCTCGGCTTAACCTCTCTCCTGATGAGTTTAAGCGAAAGCGTCGCCAAGGAATTGCTAAAGGTGTGGTCATTGCCGCCACTAGACCTGACCAACTCGCCGCTGATGCCACATTTGATGGCTTTTCTGCGGGTGCTTTTACTTATTTAATGACGCAATACCTGTGGCAACAACCTGGTAGTGCATCGTTTGCCCGTGTCATGCCTGATATAGCTCGTAGTACCACCCGGATATCGTCAACTGAACAGGAACCGTTAATTGAGGTTGAACCGGGTAAAAACTATGACAAAAGCCCTGTTTACTTTATCAACAAACAAACTCCCCCGGCTGAGGCCGTTATTACCAAAATTCAGGGAAATCAAGCAGACTTGTGGTTGGGGGGTCTCGACCCCGACAGTCTAGCAGCCTTTCAGGCTGGTGCTATTCTTTCTGCACTAGATTCTCAAGGTCGTGAGCAGGGGCGAGTACGGCTGGAATCTCGCGATGGCTTGGAGGGGAAAGCGGTGCTGCTAGATGCCGCCCCCCCGGGCGCCTTTTTACAAGAACGCTCACGCAGCATTCCCCCTAACCTCAGCTTGAAAATTGGTCTTGACCCCTCCCTCGGTTCCGAGGCTACAGATGCTAAACAGGCGCTGACTGCGATCGCACGCATCGAAGCCCTGCCCTTACAAAAACAAGAGGTACACTATATATTTGGACGGATGACGCCTGCTTACCGACAGCAATTGCAGTCAAATCGGGCAACAACTCTGCCGGAGATTGGCAGTTTAGGTTTGTTCTCCCCAGGACTGGAACTGGTTCCTGGTTCCTTCGGTACAGCCAATGAAACCGTTACAGCAGCGATTTCTCGTCTACAAGCCAAACTCAATTCTCTACTCGCCGCCCGCATTGTCAAAACGGTTCTTAACACCAACTCGTCGCGTCTTAATGTGGTTGCCTCGATGCAGCTAGAGAATAGACCGCAGATGATTGCTGAGTCCTTTACCATTCGCAGTGGCGGTTTTGCCCAAGATACCTCAACCTCTCCACCCACGCCTCCAGTTCCCTTGGATTCTCGAAAAATTCCCCTGAAAACGGCTGTGCAAATTCAGGTTACGAATAAGGAAACCAGCGACCTTTATGTCAGCGTACTGGTGATTGACCCAACGGGTGAGATTTCCGTCGTTTTTCCCAACCAGTGGGTTACCGCAGACGAGATTACCCTAGTCAAGGCGGGTCAAACCCTAAAAATTCCTGACCCCAACAAAGATAAATTTGTTCTGAAAACTCAAGAACCGAAAGGTGTTGCCGAAGTCCTGGTTCTCGCTAGCCGGACACCATTACGCCAAGCCCTTCAAAGCTTACGCAACATAGTTGCCACACGACCAGAATCACCGGCTGGCTCACGAGGTGGGCCTGTTACTCTTCAGGAGAATGAAGCGGGTCAGGTGATTGACGATTTGCTCAATGATATCACCGTGGGCACTCGTGGCAGTGCTAGAAGTTCGACCTCTGGTCGTAGCATCACTCGCCAGGTTGAAACAAATCAGTTGGCAGCTTTGTCTATTACGTTTGAGGTCATTTAGGAGTGGATGAGTTAGCATTTACCAGTGGCGAGTTCGAGCCGTAAACTTATTCCTCAATCACTCCCTCGGTCACACAGATTTTCAGCCAGCTACAGCTAAAGGCTGAAATCTGTCTGTTATACTAGCTTGCCTATGGAAAAGCGTGGTAGGTTATGAATAGTGTAAACATTCTGTAATAATCAGAATAAAAGGAAAACCATTAGCTTTAGTCCTGCCGCTTGCGAGCCCAAGCTCTGTCAGTAGTTCGCAAACGTTCAGCATGGATGGTATATAGGAGTTTGATTTTAGTACATCAGTCTGTTGTGTTGAGGTGGGTAAGGATCGTCAGAGATTGTCTGGACGCGGGAACCGTTCGTCAATCCCATCCATCCTTAGCCAGGATGACTGCTCATGCGAACAACTTTGTTTTAATCCAAGTCTGGAGGTATTTCTCATGTCCGTTCGTCTCTACGTAGGCAATTTGCCCAAAGAAGAAGTAAACCGCGATGAACTGCACGCTGTATTTGCGGAACTCGGTGACTCTGTTTCTACTAAGGTGATTAAAGATCGTAAAACTGGCAAATGTCGCGGCTTTGCCTTTGTTACCGTCCCAACCGATGAACAGGCTGATGAGTTTATCGAGAAGTTCAATGGACAAATGTTCAAAGACAGTGCGCTGAAAATTGAAAAAGCGCTGCCTCGCTCGAAAAATCAACAGCAAGATGAGGAGGAAGCACCCCGCCCATCAGGGAATCAAAATCCGCAGCCACGTCGCGGAGGCAATAAAAAGACTAAGCGTGGTGGCGAGCAACGCACAGCAGCACAAACTGACACCGGTGCATTTCAACCTGATCCACGCTGGGCTGGTGAATTAGCAAAGCTGAAAGAGCTTTTATCCGCTCAAGCCAGCAACCCTTAGTCGCTGGCTATATCTGGAAGTCGCTCAGATGATCGTTTTTGAAAATCTGGGCGAGTCCTTAAGCGGAATTCTCAATATTTATTCAGTGGTTCAAAGCAGTGAATCTTTATAACGGGTGCTGTATCTCTTAGTTATCCTTGAAAACCTGGAGACGTAGCACCCGTAATTCTATTGACTACTAAAATCTAAAAGATAAGCGTAGAAAAGATTAAAATCAATCCTTTTAAATACCTATTTTAACTAGTTGTAGTTGTAGGGTGGGCATTGCCTAGAAACGAATTGTAGTCAGGGTTGAAGGGGTTATCCTCTGCAATGCCCGATTATTTAGATCCCTCTACTTAAATACCTATTTTAATTAGTGGTTCATCGCATTAATTTTGATAGGTTAAGTCTAGTTTGTAGTAGGTGCTCCAGCAAGGACAACGCTTACTATAAAATCATCACAACTAATGCGATAGAACACTAGTACAGCGCAACGCAAATAAAGCTACCCTCCAGCCAACACTGCAACAATTGCAATAGCAGCATTTTGAAGGCGTGAATTCCGCAGAGCGACACTAGCCACGACTTTTTAGAGCCTTGCTCCCAGCTCATGAGAAAATAACCCTGAGATAGTAAATTCATGAATACAACGTCCGAGCCTTATCAGGCTCACGCTATCCTAACCCATCAATCTTGAGTGTGACCTTAAAGGAGTTTTTGTAATGACTGGAGAAATTGACCCTGTTACAGTGATGAAGCAGGAAGTTGGCAAAGCAGCAGCGGCTCTTGTCAACTCAGGGATGATTGTCGGGTTGGGTACAGGTTCAACCACAGCCTATGCCATCGAGTATTTGGGGAGTCGCCTCAAGTCGGGTGAAATTACGGATATCCAAGGCGTTCCCACTTCCTTCCAAGCTGAAGTCTTGGCTAAAAAATATGGGATTCCTTTAACCACATTGGATGCCATTGACCATATTGATATTGCCATTGATGGTGCCGATGAAGTCGATCCTCAAAAGAATTTAATCAAGGGTGGTGGCGCTGCTCATACTCGCGAGAAAGTGGTTGATGCGTTGGCAGACCAATTTGTTGTTGTTGTTGATGCGAATAAATTAGTTGACCGCTTGGGTTCTACATTTCTGTTACCTGTAGAAGTCATACCCATGGCAGTCACACCTGTTATGCGGGCGATTGAAAAGCTAGGCGGAAAGCCCCAATTACGCATGGGCGTCAAAAAAGCAGGGCCAGTTATTACCGACCAGGGTAACATGGTGGTTGATGTTAAATTTGACGCGATCAATAACCCTGCCGAACTTGAAAAGACGCTGAATAATATTCCAGGAGTCCTCGAAAATGGCTTATTTGTCGGCGTAGCTAATAAGGTTCTAATTGGCGAAGTCAAAGACGGTCAACCGATTGTCCGGGAAATGTAGAATCGCTAATAAGTAGGTAGACATAAATAAGCTGAACATAGTTATAGGGTGGGCATTACCTAGCGTCGTTTCAGTATACGAGTTACACGAGTTTTAGTAGGTGATGCCCACCTCACGTTTAATTTTTCCACCTACTTAGCTCATGGCTAATTGTGAGCTTGTTTATTGCCACTAGCTATTAGCCATAAAAGAAACATAAAAAAATAGCTAGGGGGTCAGCCCTCTCTTCCCGTTATCACTCCTTATTAAGTTGTCACACCCTGATATCATTTCGCTTTAAGTTTGTTACAGATAGAGGGCAGGAGAAGCAGGGGGAGTGATTTGTAGCAGACATTGAGCGGATTGATATAAGAAATCGCTGCTATCCAAGTGTTACAGAACTTAAAATAATTGAAGAGTCGCGATTGAGCAGACAATGCAATACCGAAGATTTGGGCGTACACAATTGCAGATGCCAATATTCTCTTGCGGCGGCATGAGATACCAGTTTAAGTGGCAAGATGTTCCAGCATGGCAAATTCCTAAAGATAGTCAGCAAAATTTAGAATCGACGATTCGTCGGTCTATAGAAGTTGGAATTAATCACATTGAAACGGCTCGTGGGTACGGTACCTCCGAGCTGCAACTGGGACGCATTCTACCGACGTTCGCTCGTGACCAAATGATTGTTCAAACTAAGATTAGTCCTAAAGCAGACTCTAAAGAATTTCGGCGTGAGTTCGAGAAATCGTTATCCAATCTCAAGCTAGACTACGTTGACTTGCTGGGGTTGCACGGTATTAATACGCCTGAGTCGCTGCATGATAGCATCCGCCCTGGTGGGTGTTTAGATGTCGCTCGGAAGCTGCAAGAGCAAGGTAAGGTGAGATTTATTGGCTTCTCCACGCATGGGCCAACTGATGTGATTGTCAAAGCTATCGAAACTGACCAGTTTGATTATGTCAATCTGCACTGGTACTACATTAATCAAGTTAACTGGCCTGCTATAGAAGCTGCTATCCGCCATGATATGGGCGTTTTTATCATCAGCCCTTCGGATAAAGGGGGAATGCTCTACAAACCTCCTCAGAAGTTGATGGAACTGTGTGCGCCCCTGAGTCCGATGGTGTTTAATGATTTGTTTTGTCTGTCCCATCCTCAGGTACACACCTTGAGTATCGGGGCATCACGTCCCTCAGATTTTGACGAACATCTCAAGGCAGTCGAGTTACTAGATAGGGCAGATGAACTCTTAGCACCGATTTTAGTCCGTTTGGAACAAGAAGCGATCGCCACTTTCGGAGAAGAGTGGGTCAAAACTTGGCACATTGGCTTACCAACGCCTGAAGAAACACCAGGAAACATGAATATCCGAGCCATTCTATGGCTGAGGAATCTTGCTCTTGCCTATGATATGGTTGAATACGCCAAAATGCGTTACAACATGCTGGGTAATGCCAGTCACTGGTTTCCCGGCAATAAAGCCGACCGAGTTAGAAACTTAGACTTAAGATACTGCCTGCGCCACAGTCCCCACATTGACACGATTCCTGCCCTTTTGGAAGATGCCCATCGATTGTTAGGGGGGCAAGATGTTAAACGCTTATCCCAACAGTAACCCTTTGTATTCCTTTGAGAACTCTATTGTGTGGTACTCATCAGAATTGGGGTTTCCGTATCTACCAAACCAAGAGAGTTCAAAGCCGTGTCTAAACAAGAACCTGCTAGAGGATACGCCGTTCTATCCCTACTCGCACTTGCGGTCATCTGGGGCTATAACTGGGTCATGATGAAAGTGGGCGTAAGCTACTCTCCTCCCTTCGATTTTGCGGCTATGCGGGCATTCTTCGGGGCATTGTGCTTGTTTTTGGTCATGATCGGGTTACGTAGGCCTCTCATGCCTCAAGAAATTCCTGGAACGTTCTTGCTCGGTATTTTACAGACAGGTGGAGTCCTTGGCCTTTCGATGTGGGCGTTGGTCAGTGGTGGTGCAGGGACAACAGCTATCCTGAACTACACCATGCCTTTTTGGGTACTCCTGTTCGCCTGGATTTTCCTGGGAGAACGGTTACGGGGAATGCAGTGGCTGAGCGTTGGTTTGGCCTTGGGTGGATTGCTGTTTATTTTGATGCCCCTCAGTCTCAGCAGTGACTTAACGAGCAAAGGGTTAGCCCTTTTGTCAGGCATCAGTTGGGCATTGAGTGCAATTGTTGCCAAAAAACTCCAGCACAAAGCCTCTTTAGATTTGCTGTCCCTCACGGCTTGGCAAATGCTGTTTGGCAGCCTGCCGTTAATCTTAGTGTCTTTACTTGTGCCTGCTCCACCCATCAATTGGTCGATACCATTCATTGCTGCCTTAATTTACAACGTGATTCCCGGCAACGCGATAGCCTGGGTACTTTGGCTTTATGCATTGAATCGATTGTCGGCGGGGACGGCTGGTTTAGGGATGCTGGCGACTCCAGTGATTGGTGTATTGGCGGCTTGGGTGCAACTTGGAGAGCAACCTGGTCTTACAGAGTCTGTAGGACTCGTACTGATTATCACAGCTCTAGCTTGCAACTCCATTCAAGCGCTCAGACCTCAGCATTAGACGATTTTCTCATAAAGTTTCTTAATCGTTAGGGAGCATCTTGAGCCGCGATGAATTGGATGGTGACAAAAACACAACAAATTTTATCTAATTTATCTGGAGTATTTACAGCGGAGTTGTTTGAGTTTGGCGGTAAACCATTCACCTTAAGTTCGATTGTCGAACTTATTTTTTTTGTACTCATCGCCTTGCTCGTTTCTCGCACGATTAGCGAATGGATGAAGCGATCGCTGCTAGTTCGCTTCAGAATTGAACTGGGCACTCGCGAAGCGATCGCCGCCGTTACCAACTACCTTCTAGTCACTATTGGCTTTTTAATCGTCCTGCAAACCGCTGGAATTAACCTCAGCTCCTTAACGGTTATTGCTGGTGCTCTCGGCATTGGTTTCGGGTTTGGACTCCAGAACCTAGCCAGTAATTTTATTAGTGGCCTAACGCTCCTTGTTGAACAACCCATTAAAGTCGGAGATTTTATTGAAGTTGATAACCTATTAGGAACGGTTGAAAATATTTCAATTCGCTCGACCATCGTCCGTACTATTGACGATGTTTTTGTAATTGTTCCTAATAATCGATTCGTTGAAAATAATATTATTAACTGGAGCTATCGAGGCAATAAATGTTGCCTGCGTATCCCTGTTGGCGTTGCCTACGGCAGTGATTCAGTTGTTGTTACAGAAGCACTTTTAGGCGCTGCACGCAAAGAGCCTAGAGTTTTATCTTATCCCTCACCCAAAGTTTGGTTTAAGGGGTTTGGAGCTAGTGCCATGGATTTTCAACTCTTGGTTTGGATCGACAATCCTCCAGAGACTGAAGCCATTAAAAGTGCTTTAAATTTTTTGATTGAATGGGAATTTCGTTGCCATAATATCGAAATCCCCTTTCCTCAGCAGGATTTACATATCCGAAATCTGAAAGAATTAGGAAGTTTGTTTCAGAATACTCAGAAAAATAATGTTCCCAATGGTCAACTCTCGATCCAAGACGAGCTGCCAGTAGAAAATCACAAAAACGTTCCTAAATCACCCAATAACTGGACGTTACGCGAGCTATTGCGCCGTGTCAGCTATTTTGAAAAGTGTAGTGATTTAGAACTGAGGGAGTTGATTGAGTATGGATATCGACAACTATTTCCATCTGACCAGATTGTCTGTTGGGAAAATGAACCAGGGGAGTCGTTTTATCTAATTCTCTCCGGTTCAGTCGAAGTCTTCTCTCAACGAACGGAGAAATATATCGCTACCCTCCACGCTGGTGAGTTCTTTGGGGAAATTTCTTTACTGATGGGTACCCCTCGCACGGCTAGCATTCGCACCTTGGAAAATACTATTCTGTTTGTGGTCGATCGCAATGACTTGCAAAATCTCTTGGTCAATCACCCAAGTTTAGCTGACCAGATTGCCCAAAAATTATCTGAACGCCGAGATTCATTGCAGAATTTAGGATTGCTCGCAGATACTACTGACTTGCAAGAGACAGCCTTAGAAAAAATTCGCAAACAAATTAACATCATTTTTGGTATTTGATCGCAGGGTGCTTGAAAACAGGCTTATTTTGTTTTTTCGTCTTTCTTTTTGATGGGAACTTCTCGATTTGGCAAGCAAGAACGCAAGTAAATGCAGTGACGGGCGCTATGATTAAGAGGTGTTGTAAACGTTTCTATTGACTCAATAACACCCCCTAACTTTGCAACAACTGATTTTAAAGCGTCTGTTTCCTCCTCTGTCCAATGACCTCGATAAAGGATAGCTAAACCACCATTTTTGAGAAATGGAAGTGCGTACTCAGCACAAACTGTTGCAGAAGCAACAGCTCTAAGTAGGGCAACATCGTAAGCTTGCCGATGCTGTAGCTGTTGGGCGACAGATTCCGCTCTACCAATCAACGTGGTAGCATTCTTAATTTCCATCTGAGCGATTAAGGTGTCGAGAAAAGTAATTTTTTTGCGTGTGGCATCCAGCAAGGTAACCGAATGCTCAGGAAATGCGATCGCAACAGGAATTCCTGGAAATCCCGCACCCGTTCCAATATCAATCACCTTCAGGGATGTCGAATCAATTTCACTCCTGACTCCTGACTCGTGGCTCTTGACTCCCCGCAAAGAATCCCACAAATGTTTTTCCCAGAACTCCACAGGTTCGGTAATGCGAGTTAGATTCAGCCGTTGGTTACCTTCTAGAATTGCTTCATAAAGCTGCTGGAATAGCTGTTGTTGTTCGGCAGTTGGCTGCCAGTTCAGAGTTTGCTGCCACATGTCTTCCATCTGGGGCAGCATTAATGGTTTAGTCTCACTCATAAAACGTTGAAAGTAAGAAAATTGCAGGTTAGAAGGTTATAACGTTCAACCTGCCAACTTTCAACCCTTCCTCGGATTAGTGAGTCAACGATAATTGCTTCACATCGCTAGCTGTGGCGCAGCATCTCCAGCCTTTAGCGTCGCTGGGTCAACCTCTTGCAATTTTCCATGATTCAGAGTCCAGCAGCGATCGGCAATTTGCAATAATTCACCCGCATCGTGCGTCACAACAAACAGCGTCCAATGAGTCTTGAGCTTGGCTAGGAGACTAACTAACTGTCGTCGCATCGACCAGTCTAGCCCTGCTGTCGGTTCATCTAACATCAAGATATTCGGTTGGCGAATCAGCTGTACTGCCAAGGCAAGACGTCGTTGTTGACCCCCACTCAGCGATTGGGGAGAGGTGTGCAGCGCTAAATCAGCCAGCCCGACTTCGCCAAGCGCTTCATGTACCTTCTGTGAACCCAACTCCGGATGTCCCAAGCGTAATTCTTCCAGAACTGTACTACCACAGAAATGCCGCTCTGGAAACTGAAATACCAATCCTCCCAGTTGCTGTAAGTGTTCCGGCGTCAGTTCTTGGTCTCGCCAGAAAATACCACCTGCGGTTTGCTGTGCTAGTCCTGCCAAGATTTCCAATAGCGTGCTTTTGCCTGAGCCACTAGGCCCAATCACCAAGCCGAGCTGTTGTGGTGCGAGTTCCAAGTTTAGAGATTTTAAAATGGCGAGGGGGGTAGCAGGAGGATGGTAAGTCAGGTTTCTAAGATACAGCATTAAGATTCGTACAAGAAAAGGATTTTGGGAAGTTAAGACGTGTGCAATTGCTCTAATGTTCTTCTACGCACAGATGAGTCGCTGCCACAGGCTCCTCGTCTTTCCTCTATTGCTAATGCTAAGCGGCATGTTGTGCAATTGTCCTAAAGCTCATCACTACAATGGATGGATAGTAACGTTGATTTATTCGTTGGTCAGGCGCACTCAACCTGGCTGAGCCGCTGCCATTTACAGAGGACAATGTCCTCTTCCCAACTGTGACCAAGATAACATTGATACTCCAAGCTTTTACAAATTGGAACCTCGAATCAATGGCAACGTCAAACTTTAATTAAGCATGATTTTTTGTGAGGATGACAATGACGACTTGGTTTCCTGCACCAAAACGTACAGTAAAAGCCCTTGCCAGTGCAGCGGTAATGCTCCTCAGTGTGTGGGTAACGCCCACTCGTGCTGGCGATCCGTTTCGTACTAGCAATCCTCACGATATTGGCAACAATACTCAAGCAGCTTTTGAATCCATCTTCAAGGACGGAAACTACAAAGAAGCTGAACGCTACCTTAAGCTTGCTCAATCAACGGAATCTCGCGAACCTCTGGCTTATGCCATGCTGGCGTCTTTAGCGTACACCAAGCAAGATTGGACAAGCCTCAAGAGCTACTCTTCTAAAACATTGGAAACAGCACAACAGTTGATGCCCAAAGACCCTTTACGAGGCAATCTTTACACAGCCGTTGGTCACTTTATGGAAGGAACTTACAACTACAAAAAAGATGGAGCTGTAGGCGCCTTAAGCAAGTTGCAGAAAGTGATTCAATATCTGAATGAAGCCAAGAAAATTAGCCCTAATGACCCGGAGTTGAGCTTGTTAACCGGCTACATGGATTTGATGTTAGCGGTTAATTTGCCCTATTCTAACCCCAATAAAGCTATCAACCAGTTAGAAACCTATGGCTCTCCGAAGTACCTAGCTTATCGCGGTATTGCCGTTGGCTATCGCGATTTGAAAAAGTATGATAAAGCCCTGGACTTTGTGAACCGTGCTTTAGCCTTGACACCGAATAACCCGGAGGTGTTATACCTTAAAGCGCAAATTTTGAGGAGCCAAGGTAAAAATAAGGATGCTCAGACCTTTTTTAACCAAGCGGGAGCGAAATTGAATCAACTGCCCAATTCCTCTGCTGCACAAATTACCTACGAACAGTGCAGAAACCAAAATAAAATCGACAATGGCAGTGAAGACAAAGGCCGAAATTGTACAGAAGAAAGGAATAAAATCCGGCAGAGAAGTAATTAAAGTGGATTATTGTTGCCACTTTGTGGACTAAGCCTCGAAAAAAGCCAGCTATTTCCGCAGCTGGCTTTATATACATCTAAATTTTGTTGTCGTTCTACGTCGAGGAAATCCACGCTGCGCGTTCCCAATTCGGCAGCAATAAGATTTCTTTAATTTCTTTATTTATTTATTGTAACAGAAAATACGGTTTTTTGTAAATAAAATTTACATGTTTATCGGTTAATCTCTTCCATCAGATAGTTGCTGCCTTGTTGAGGATGACCCCAGAGGATGGTTTCGTGCTTGTAAATCGCCATGCCAGGTTTAGCGCCTTTGGGCTTATAAACGTATTTAGGCTGTGTGTAGACAACTGGAACTTGGTCACTTTGACGCCCTCGGCTGTAATGGGCAGCAAGATCAGCGGCAAACTGTAAATCAGCCTCATCTGCTACAGTACCTGGTTCTAGGCGGAGTAGCACATGACTACCAGCAATCTCTTGCGTGTGAAACCACAGATCATAGGTTCCCGCTGTACGAAATGTTAATTGGTCATTCTGCCGATTGTTGCGACCAATCAACAATTCAAAACCGCTAGGTGTGCGATAGCGGTAAGGCTCAGAAGTGTCCGTGATACTGCGTCCTCGTTGTTCAGGAGCATCGAGATACCCTTGCCCAATTAGTTCTTCACGAATTTCCTGTAGTGTTTGTAGATCGTCTGAGGTGTTGTACGTGTCTAGCTGAGATAACGATGCCTCAACTTGCTCTAAGTACTGAATTTCCTCCTGTACCTCTTGGAGTAAGGGTTCAACGGCATGACGAGCACGTTTGAGCTTTTGATGAATCTTGTACAGTGCTTGGGCACTTTGCACCGCATTCTTTTCGGGATTTAAGGCAATGGTGACTGGTTCGTTGGTGTCAAAGTCAACCAGTGTGATGGACTTCATACCAGGTTTCCAGTCCTGGAGGTGCGCCATCAGTAAGTCTGCTTGTTGCCGATGCTGGTCAGCTTGATCGGATTGCCGCAAACGTTCTGTAAAAGTAGATGCTTTCTGACGCAATTTTTCCAGACTATTGTTCAGTTTTTGGCTGAGTTGGTGGCGTAACTGAGTAAATTCTTGTTGATTGAGTTCCGCTGTGTAGTAGTCATTCAGTAAGGTTTGAACAGTCTGGGCTGGCTTCAGGACACCCCAACCCAAGACTGTATATCCTTTGTCTGTCCAACCGGGTTGAAAGCGATGTTGCAGGTTAGAAGGTTCAGCGCTCGACGTGCCGACGTTCAACTCTTTTTCAATCCCCAGAGTTTGCAGCCATTGTTGCCAACGTTGAAACAGTCGTTGCCAGTCAGAGGCGCTAAGGCTGTTGGTGAGTTGATCGGGGTCGAGTTCGGCAGCCTGCGCCATCGATCGCACCAGTGCTGGACTCAACCCACGGTAACTCTTCAGTAGTTGACGCTGCAATGCACCTGGTACTAAGCTAACTCGTTCTTGCCAGCGCTCTTGGGATTCATGCAAACTGGGGGTGGTATTGGTGAGGGCGGGTGGCAGTTCGTAGGGTTGACCGGTTTGAATGGGGCGGACGCTGGATTGCTGAGCGCTAACTTGATGGGCTGCCGTGATAATCAGATTATCGGCTCCGGCGAGGATGACATTACTGTATTTGCCCATAATTTCCACGTAGAGGTGAAAAATTGCAGGCTCTCCAGGGCGTCGGGCAAATTGTAGGTCTAATACACGCTCCCAAGGTGCAATGACTTGGATGGCGACTAAAGCAAGACCGTTTAGCTGATGCCGGAGTTGATCACTAAAGGTAAAGGTATCGGGTGTCCGTGGGGGTGAGTCACCCAAGCCAATTCGAGCCGCTTGGGGATGCCAGGAAATCGTGAGCCAACCCCGACGCTTCAGGGTACGCAAGCCGAGTGAAATGGTGTAGCGATCGCGCTGATAAACTTGTTCTGTGCGTCCTGGTACCCACTCAGAACGCAGTTCATCACACACTGCTATTAAAGTCGTAAAGTCAACCGGTTGCACAAGTCGTCTATTCGGTAATCACATTGAGCATCAACACCTTATCCATCCTCTCAGATCGTGGGTAGAGTCAGCCAAGTATTTCCTGAATCTTGATCAGTGGGGTGAACTAAGGGCTTGTACAATAGCTTCCATCTTCTTTGCTGGGGAACCAATCTATCCCCGTGCTTGTTTCGGGCGGAGTGCTTGTCGAATCGTCTGGGTCAGCTGGCTCTTGGTTAGTATCAGTCGAAGTGTCTGGAGCCTCTACATTTCCTACCCGAATTTGATAAGCCAGGTTGGCTGGGTTTTGTGGCGGGTTCATCCAACTCAACAGGGCATTCCCCATGAGCGTAAAAGTCTCTTTAATATCGGAAAAGTGAAAAATGCTCAACTCATTACTTCCACAGGAGGCAGAAATCCCAGAGATGGATAGGCTAGTGAACGAGTCCGTCAGTACCAGGTTATTGAGGACTACACTATTGCAACCTTCTGTTGTTTTTGTAGTAATAAAAATATCGTTGTAATTACCTGATATTTGACTTTCTAGGCTGGTTTTTCCCACTGTATATTTAACGGTTGAACCGTCATATGAGAGAGAGAAAGGTTGCTTTTCCCCATTAGACCAGACCCCATCTACTTGGCTACCAGCCTGGGCATTTGTGTCTAATTGAATACTGTTATATCGGCCTTCAGCTACAAACGCAGGTTGGAGCAATAGGTCTTGCAGCTCGTTTTCTGAAGATACTGTACTCAAATTGAGTGCAGTGGCAGCAATCGGCGACAGAGATAGCCCAAGCGTTGCAAACGTAATTGTAAAAAATGAATGGATTACACCCATAACTTTACTCTGTTTATGACTAACTCTATAAATCTATATGGCTGACTATAGATAGGCTATGTGAATAATTTGTGAATGATATTTCTAGAAAATATACTGTTATATATTATTGTTGAAATGTGGCTTTTTATGAGAATTTTCTCTTGTCAGCATAAACTGGAATAATCCATCTCCCGCCTATTAGGGAGATGGATTTACACAAACTTAACCATTAATGGTATTTTTCTAAATTTATAGTGAAGATTGTCTGCCATAATCGACATAGCAACACCCAACAACAGCATTCTTGAGTTGTCCAGCCAGTGAGACAAAATCAGGGAAGGGGAGAAGGAGAGAAAGATATAGGGTGTATATCTACCTCAAGACTGTTTCAGCCAAACCGGTGAGTCAAGCAAGATAAAAACTAAAATCAGGTTTTTCTGTGGAATTTAGCCTTGTAAGGCTAAATTATTGTGGATACCATGGAAATTAAATCCTGAAAACCGCTCTTTACGCGGCTCTTGCCGCTAGTTCTTCATGGACATTCAGCTGATTAATATCGGTTTTGGCAATATCGTATCGGCAAACCGAGTTGTCGCGATCGTTTCTCCCGAGTCGGCTCCGATCAAGCGCATCATTACTGATGCACGCGATCGCGGGCAACTGATTGATGCGACATACGGGCGTCGGACTAGAGCGGTGATTATTACTGACTCCAGTCACGTCATTCTGTCAGCGATTCAACCTGAAACAGTTGCTCATCGCTTTGTGATCAGTAAAGATGGTCAAAGCAGTAATAACTAACTTTCTCTCTCCATCAAGATGCAAGCAGGCAAACTGATCGTACTGACGGGTCCTAGTGGTGTGGGTAAGGGGACTCTATTGCGATTTCTCTTAGAGCGTCACCCAGAACTGTATTATTCCATCTCTGTGACAACACGCCAACCTCGTCCTGGGGAAATCGAAGGGCAGCACTATTACTTTGTCAACCGTGACAAGTTTGAACAAATGGTCGCGGGAGGTGAACTTTTAGAATGGGCTGAGTTTGCGGGTAACTATTACGGTACACCCCGCACAGCAGTCGAGCGACAAATTGCACAGGGTCGGTTAGTCATTCTAGAAATTGAAGTGGTTGGTGCTAGGAAAATTCACAGCACCTTCCCGGCTGCCCTGCGTATATTTATTTTGCCCCCAAGCTTAGCCGAGCTAGAGCAGCGAATTCGGGGTCGAGGTCAAGATAGTGAGGAAGCGATCGCGCGACGCCTCAATCGGGCTGAAGCGGAAATCGATGCCGCCGATGAATTCGATGTGCAGATTGTGAATGACGACATGGAAGAAGCATTGCAAAAGATCGAAGCGGCGATCTTTGCACCAGCTAGCTGAGTCAGGAAAATCACAAGTCAAAAGCGGTACAGCGACCGCTAATCAGTATTGTGCTTCACCGCCCGCGATCGCGCTCGAGACGGTAAATTTCATCCCGATACAAGTCAATTTCCGATTTATGCGGATGCCGTCTACGCGCTGCCTCAATAATTCGCTGGCAAGTATCTGCATCCTGAATGAGATGAGCCAATCGTTTCTTGAGCCTATCCAACTCGCTAGAGGGGGCTAGTTCATTAGACTGGCGCAGTTGCATCACATACTCCTGAGCAAATTCATATTCTGCATCTGTCAGATAACCTAAACGGTGTCCTGGACGGTACTCATTGTGTGCTGTTTCCCGTTTGTACCCAGCCAGAAAAGTCTGCCCGAAACCACAGACAAACATACACAAATCCGTATAGCGTTCATTGAGTTCGGTATCACTTTTACGAATGCCGGAATTGTCCAAGATATAGTGACATACTTCGTGCGCCAGAATAGCCTGTGCTGCCAATTTGTCCTCCAAGAATTCCAACCCCACTTTAATAATGACCCAGCCCTCCTCATCTACCTCAAATTTCCCCGCTGCAAATGGTATCGGTTCCACAAGCACTCGTGGCACCAGGTAGGGCACCTCGAACCCTGGTGCAATCCGCCTTGCATGGCGCAGCAGAATTTCAACGACTTGGGCTGGTGCAGTGGTAAGGGCGAAATCACTCGAGTGCAGCAGAAACTGCGGATGCCGCAAGGACTCCTCTGTCGTCCACGCTATCTTAGCCAGTTCCCCCAACTGCCATTGCAGTAAAGAAAAAGCGGGAAACTGTATTGGAATGAGGGTTTCCGGGATTGGATTAGCAGGGGGGGCGGCAATCTGCGGTTGCGAATCCCGCTCCCAATACGCTAGAGGTCTTCGTCCCACAATACTGCAATACACTATATACAGAAACAGTAGGAGAACAAGGATAAATGCAGCCCAGATTACGATATTCATAATCCTTTGGCGATCACTGGCATATCCTCATCCTACCGAGACTTCATATCTGCGATCGCACCCTTTGCCATTGCTGCAATTGCCTGATCGGTCGCCTTTGGTAAGTGATAATACTTTCCTCCCGCCTGCTTTGCCAATTCCTTGGCAAAACCAGTGGAGATGAACTTATTCTCCGTATCAATCACCAACAACTGAATTCCCAGTGCCCGAATTCGAGCGGCAATATCCAACAATTCTCCTTTAATATCCGGTTTTTCACCTTCTGCTGGCGGTTCACCCAAGGAACGAGCTAAAGGTATATTCCCCCGTCCGTCGGTAATAGCTACAATCACCACTTGCCCGATATCCCCGGACATTTTGGCATTCATCCCCACCCTGACTGCCTGAGTTAAACCATGCGCTAAGGGTGAACCTCCACCGCAGGGTAAGCGTTCCAGACGCCGCCTTGCCAAAGCAATTGAGCGGGTTGGAGGTAGCAACACCTCTGCCTGTTCTCCCCGGAAGGGAATCAGGGAAACTTGGTCACGGTTTTGGTACGCTTCCGTTAACAGCTGCATCACTGCACCCTTCGCCGACTGCATCCGGTTTAGTGCCATTGAACCAGAGGCATCCACGACAAAAGCGACTAGTGCTCCCGCTTTTCTCGCTAACCGCTTCGACCGGATATCTCCCGATTCAACAATCACTTTACGACCGGGTTGGCGCTTGCGCCGACTGAGTTGGTAAGGTGCTGCCGCTCTGAGCGTTGCATCAACGGCAATTCGACGTACCTTCCCTTTGGGTAACATCGGCTTTACATAACGCCCTCGGTCTTCGGAGAAGATAATGTTACGACTCCCTGACTTACCCTGACGCTGTGCCATTTGAGCAAAGTACAGGACGCTAGGGTCGAGAAGCACGCCTTCTGGGTCAAAAACAAACTCTTCTGGGATGCTTGGTGGTTCTTGCTCCTGTTCTTGGTCTTCCTCTTCTTCTTTCTCCTCTTGTTCCTCCTGCTCTTGCTGCGATTCATCTTGTGGCGGTGGTGGGGGAGGAGGTGGCGGTGGTTCTTCTGGCGGTGTTTGGATCTGGGTAGCGCGAGGCACAATCACCAATTCCACCGCACGGCGCAAATCGTCAGCGATGACATTCTGCCGCCCATCTAAAGCAGCACAGGCTTTGGCAACTCTCAGAGCAAACAGTTCCGCCCGATGTCCTTGGACGCCGCCTCGAATCGCTTCATCAACGAGATAAGCAATTTGGTTGTGGGTGATGTTCACCTCTTTGAGCCACTCTCGCGCTAGGATGATTTGGGTTTTCAGGTCATCCGTGTCTGCGTTGTACTGTTCCAAAAATGCTTGGGGAGATTTAGCAAATGCGATCGCCTGCTCCACCGCCTCGACCCGTTGGTCTAAGGCTAACACCCCATCAGCAGAAAGCGTAATGGCAATGCGATCAAGTAAATGCTCTCGTAATGGCCCCTCTTCAGGGTTATAGGTGGCAATCAACAGGGGTTTGCAGGGATGCTGAAAACTAATACCCTCCCGCTCAATGATGTTGCGCCCCTCAGTTAAAACACTCAGCAGTTGATTGGCAATTTGGTCATCGAGCAGGTTAATCTCATCCACATACAAAACACCCCGATGCGCCTGTGCTAGTAATCCAGGCTGAAACACCGTATCCCCCTGCTTCACAGACTGCTCAACGTCCACCGAACCCAACAGTCTGTCTTCTGTTACCCCAAGTGGAATTTGCACAAAGGGCGCAGGGATAATTTCGGTGGGGAGTTCAGTAATGGTAGAGACAGGGGTGGTTCCCTCTTTATCCGATAGATATTGAGCCACCAGTTGGTCATCCCACTCATTTGGGTAACGAGGATCGCAGTTACTAATCGAGCCTTTAACGACTTCTATGGGTGGCAGTAGGGCATGGAGAGCGCGTGCCATTACGGATTTAGCCGTACCACGACGACCCGCGAGCGCCACTCCTCCCAGTCCAGGGTCAACAGATGCCAGTAGCAGCGCGAGTTTAATGGCTTCTTGTCCGACAACAGCCGTCAGAGGGAAGGTAGAGACAGTAGAGGAGATAGTAGGCGCAGGCATTATTTCAATCTGGGTAAGTCCAGGTTTTTAGCATCTCAATCCCTGCTAGAAATCGTCATGCCAAAACCGTGATCAGTTGTGCGAAACTCATTGTAGGCAAGCTAAAGCTTACAACAAGACTGCTTTTAAGTAAAAATATTGTATCAGTTAGGGTGCTATTGCCGTGAGTCAACTAGACGCCTAACTTCACGACAAGCTTGACCGATTAAATATAGGTCAAGAGGGATTAGACCCGATTCGTACAGTTTATGGAGAGGAAAATAATTGTCATCTCTATCTATTTTGATAATCTCGGATTGGTTCTTAACAATCTAGACTTATGCAAGTATCCAAAATGGATGAATTCATTTAAAAGCAGGTAGCCTAAATTAATTAGGTTCTGGAGTAGTATAGTTAAATTTCTGATAACACAAATTGACCTAAACCTAGATTGATTAATAGGAAATTTTACCAACAGGGTAAGGACACAACATTGTTGTGCCCCTACAAGATTTAATCCTTAAGAAGGGAGGATGTCTTCAGCAACCGGCCCCATGTGAATTTGATGCTCAACTTCAGCAAATTTTTGTTGAGCTAGCTTCTCAGGAGCAAGCAAAGAAATTGCAATTCCTACAATAAAAGAAAGCGGGATGGTTATCAGCCCTGGATTTTTCAGAGGGAAGAGTGCCATTGAATGCTTGAGGACATCAATCTGAATGGCTGGGGACAGATAAATTAGTACTAGTGATAAGATGGTGCCTACCAGCATACTGGCTACCGCGCCGTTGGTTGTGAAGCGTCGCCAGAGCATGGAAAGGATAAGGGCAGGAAAGTTAGCACTGGCTGCGATCGCAAACGCTAAACCCACCATATAAGCGACATTCTGCCCCTTGAAAACCATCCCCAGAATAATGGCTACAATACCGAGTAACAGCGTCGCTGTACGAGCCACTGTAAATTGCTCGGTCTCGTCGGCATGACCGCCGCGCACTACATTCACCCACAGGTCATGGGATAATGCGGCAGCTCCAGACAGGGTTAAACCAGCGACAACGGCGAGGATTGTGGCGAAAGACACGGCTGCAATGAAGCCCAAGAAGGCATTGCCGCCCAATACTTCGGCTAACATCGGCGCAGCCATATTGCCACCTACGTCAACCTTCTTGATATCAGCTTGCCCTACCAGCACCATGGCTCCAAAGCCAAGGATAAACGTGAGCAGGTAAAAGAAGCCGATGAAGGCTGTGGCATAAGTCACTGAGTTGCGAGCGGTTTTCGCGTCTGGCACCGTGTAGAAGCGCATCAAGATATGAGGCAATCCCGCCGTGCCGAACATCAGCGACATCCCCAAGGAAATCGCATTCCAAGGGTCGGATACCAGTTTGCCAGGAGCGAGGACACTTGCTTTATATTTGACGGCGGCGGCATCAAAAAGGGCGAGTGGGTTCATGCCAAATTTAGCAAGTACCAAAATCGACAATATGATAGTTCCGCCTAGCAACAAAATTGCCTTGATGATTTGTACCCAAGTTGTGGCAATCATGCCGCCGAAAATCACGTAGGCAAGCATCACGCCGCCGACAATCAATACGGCTAAATCGTAATTGATGCCAAACAGCAATTTGATCAGGTTGCCTGCACCCACCATCTGGGCAATTAAGTAAAAGGTGATAACGGCCAATGTACCAACAGCCGCGGCAATACGCACTGGCTTTTGGCGCAAGCGATAAGCTACGACATCGGCAAAGGTATATTTGCCCAGGTTGCGGAGTGGCTCAGCAATTAGGAACATAACGATCGGCCAGCCGACTAAAAAGCCGATGGAGTAAATCAAGCCGTCGAAGCCGTTGAGCGCTACCAATCCAGCAATGCCTAAGAAACTCGCCGCACTCATAAAGTCACCGGCAAGGGCGAGTCCGTTTTGCAAGCCGGTAATGTTACCTCCAGCCGCATAGAAATGTGCTGTACTTTTAGTGCGCTGTGCTGCCCAGTATGTAATCCCCAGCGAGATGGCAACGAACAGAAAGAAGAACGCGATCGCCAGAGGATTAAATTGTCCAAGACTTGTATTCATGGTTTACTTCTTTGTCAGTTGAGCAATTTTCTCGTCGTAGTGGGTGTTTGCCCAGCGCACGTATAGGTAAATCAGTACCCACGCTGCAACAATCACAAATGCACCCAGCAAGATGCCCAAGCTGAGTCCGGGAAGTAGCAATGTCCCCATGAGTGGTTTGTCGAAGGCGATTAGTAGAATAAAGCCAAAATAGATCAGCATCATTGCTCCAGTGAGCAATAGAGATACACGCCAGCGTTCGGCTGCAAGGGCTTCAATCGCCTTTGCCCGTTCGTTGTCCATTTTCTCTCCTTTGTAGTATTTGCACTCAGGCAGTGTTTTAAATCGAGTGACAGAGTTTTTTCAATGTTGTGTTGGCTCTGGGTCGTGTCAACAACCTAATGAGCGATACATTTGAGCTCTTATTATTCCTCAAGATGGATAGCCTTTTGGAGAAAAAAGGTTGTTTTTATTAATTCTTGATTTCTAACTTTAGAAGCTTGCAACTCTCCTCTCAACGCTGAAAACTTAAAACAGTAGGGCGATGCAGCGCTAGCGAGAGGAGTTACGAGTTATGAATTCCCGAATGATTGTAGGACTGCTCAAAGACACATGGAATGAATGGCAGGAGGATAAGGCGTCCAGGTTAGCGGCAGCACTAGCGTATTACACGGCGTTCTCGATCGCACCGTTACTGGTTATCGCCATTGCGATCGCGGCCTTTGTCTTCGGTGAACAAGCGGCCCAAGGTCAGATTGCCGCGCAACTGGGAACCTTAGTCGGCAAAGAGGCCGCAGAAGCGATTCAGTCCATGCTTGTAAGTAGTTCTCGTAAGCCAGCACAAGGAACAATTGCTACCCTCATCAGCGTTGCACTCCTCTTTTTTGGTGCGTCCAATATCTTTACCCAGCTACAAGACTCTCTCAACACCATCTGGGAAGTCGCACCGAAGCCCGGACGCGGGATTAAGGGGATCATCAAAGACCGCATCTTATCCTTTGGCATGGTGCTGGGAATTGGCTTTTTACTACTAGTTTCACTCATCTTAAGCGCGGTTTTAGCAGCACTGGGCAACTACTTAGGCGGTATGATGCCCGGTCTTCAAGCCCTTTGGTCAGTCCTCAACTTTTTCCTCTCCTTCGGGGTGATTACCCTGCTATTTGCTCTGATGTATAAATTCCTGCCCGATGTCAAAATTACTTGGGGGGATGTGGGCATTGGGGCTGTGATCACTGCCCTACTGTTTACCATTGGTAAATCTCTAATTAGCTTATATCTAGGTAATAGCGGCGTTGGGTCAACTTACGGCGCTGCTGGCTCTCTCGTTGTATTACTGTTGTGGGTGAATTATTCAGCCCAAATTCTCTTTTTTGGGGCCGAGTTTACACAAGTGTATGCCAATAAATACGGCTCTCGGATTGTTCCTACGAAAAATGCCGTACCTCTGACCGAGAAAGCCAGGGTACAGCAGGGTATCCCCCGCACCTCTCACATTGAAGCTGCTGCCGCTCAAGACAGGGAAGCCCAAGAGACACCTCCCCCACAACGACTGAATAAGCCAACCCCCAGACACCCGGTTGCCGCTCTACTGGGTGGAATCATGGGTGTTTACCAGAGCATTGGTCATCTCAGCGGCAGGAAAAAGAGCCGGAGAAACCGACAACCTTGAGCAGGCAAATTCCTTGTGCTGCAATCTCTCAGCGTTTGAGCCCCAGAGATGACATTTATTGTGACTATTTCTTGAGAAAGAGAAACAAATTTGAAAAGCTATGCTATAGTTCTTCCTTAACTAGAGTAAGTCAGCCTAATCTAGCTGTTTGCTGTGGGAGTAGCCCAAAAGCAAAATACAGCTGGAGCGGAGGAACCAAAATCTGGGGCGTATTTCTAAAGTCTGTTTCGTTGAGGAAGCAGAAGGCAGAGAAGGACATCTCTCAGTCCTAGCCCGTCAGCTAACTTCGTAGGCATTGAGAGGAGACTGAAGAGTCAAGGTTTTTAGCAATGTCTTGAGCTCATCAGTATCCTGGCTGGTACTGCTCTACCTTTGTGTACCTACTCTTGACACGAGGCATTGCAAATGGTATATCAGCTCAATTTGGCTGCGGCGATCGCAGTTGCGGGGCAAGTTGCTTGGAAACGGGCTAAACCGATCTTGGTTAGGGATGTGATTTTACTTCCCGCCCTTGGGATTTTAGGAGTGATTCTCCTGTGGTGGGTTGTTGCCAGCTTTAATCACGAGTTGATGCCCTACCCGCATGAGGCGCTAGCCGCGAATTGGGACTACATTGCCCACCCATTTTACAAGCGCGGGCCGGGTGATTTGGGAATTGGTTGGTTGTTAATTGCCAGTATCCGTCGTGTGTTACTTGGATTTTTGTTAGGTGCTGTGGTTGCTATTCCCCTTGGTTTCCTCGTAGGGATGTCTAAGCAAGCGATGATGGCACTGAATCCTGTCATTCAGATATTTAAACCCGTCTCACCCCTCGCTTGGCTGCCCATCGCCCTAGCTATTTTTAACCTGGCAGACCCTTCAGCAATTTTTGTCATCTTTGTCACCTCGTTGTGGCCCACAATTATTAACACTGCCCTCGGCGTTTCTAGCGTTTCCCAAGAGTATCTTGATGTAGCACGAGTGCTAGAAATGCCTCGCTGGCGAAGGATTACCAAGATTATTTGGCCTGCTAGTTTACCCTACATTTTCACTGGCTTGCGGATTAGTTTGGGAATTGCCTGGTTGGTGATTGTTGCCGTGGAAATGCTCACGGGTGGAATTGGTATTGGCTTTTTTGTCTGGGATGAATGGAGCCGTCTTAACCTGAATTCAGTGTTTCTCGCCATCTTGGTGATTGGATTAACAGGACTGCTTTTGGACTTTGCTGTCAGCAAACTTCAGGAATTGATCACGCATCGGCGAGCAGCCCCTACAACGGATATCTAAATCAAGAGTTTTATACGGACACAGTTAGCAGTAGTTGGGGCGTATCAACGCCCCCATTCCTTGCCTATTTAACCGAATTGAAGAAGCTGAATTCTCCACTGTTCAGCTAGGCATCAACGCATGGATGGAACTGATTATGAGCGACACATTCTCAAATCAATGGACTCGGCGCGACTTTCTTGTCGGGATGGGCGCGACGGCAGCGAGTATGGCATTGTCTTCTTGTGCCATCAGCAGTAACCGCTCTCCTCAGGGACTGACGAAAACCGCTGAGGCAGTGGAACCGGTAGTCAATCCCAAAGAGTTAGAAAAACCGAATCTCACCGTTGGCTATGTGCCAGTCAATGACTGTGCCCCGTTTGCGATCGCGTGGTACAAAGGGTTTTTCCGCAAGTACGGTCTTAATGTTAAGCTCAACCGGGAAGCCAGTTGGGCTACCTCTCGTGATGGCATTATTTTTGGTCGCCTAGATGCCTCACCTGTAGTATCTGGTGCTGTAACCAATGCCCGAATCGGGGCGGAAGGTGCACGCCATGCCCCACTCTGCGCGGCGATGACAATTCACCGCCACGGCAACTCCATGACAATGAACAAGGCAATGTGGGATGCGGGGTTGCGTCCTTGGCATGAGTACAACGGGAATCTAGAAGCGTTTGGGCGAGATTTCCGCAGGTTCTTTGATAAACAGCCGCCAGAGCGCAAAGTCTGGGCTGTCGTTCTCAGTTCTTCTATCTACGAATACTTCATCCGTTACTTATCTGCCGCTGGTGGTGTCGATCCCCTCAAGGAGTTTCGGATCATCATTGTCCCCCCACCCCAGATGGTCACCAATGTGCGGATTGGTGCGATGCAGGGATATATGGTGGCAGAACCTTGGAATACACGGGCAATCACAGGTAACGAAGGCGTTGGCTTTACGTTTGCTCAAGGCAAAGAAGTCTGGCTCGGTCACCCAGACCGACTACTTGGGGTGATGGAAGACTTCATTGTTAAGTATCCCAAAACCTATCGCTCTCTGGTCAAGGCGATGATTGAAGCTTGCCAGTATTGCGGTAAACCTGAAAATCGTGAAGAGGTTGCCAAAATTATTACCGGTAAGTCTTTCACCGGGGCAAAACCGAAGAAGTGCAAGGCACCTCCAATGATTAATGAAGACAACATTAAATCATTGGATAAGTGCATTACTAAATTCACTGGGCCGGCACTGGTTGGCAACTACAACTATGGTGGGTTTGATGGCAAAGACCGGACTATCCAGTCAGATGACACAACAATTTTCTTTGATATCCCCAAAAACATTCCTCAGGCACCTGGAGAACACTCCACATTTCTTTGGCGGTCTAGAAGTATGTGGTTGATGACCCAAGCAGCTCGTTGGGGACAAATTAAGGAATTACCCAAAAATGCAGAAGAACTAGCTAAAAAAGGCTGGCGAGCTGACCTGTATCGAGAGATTGCCGCAGAAATGGGCATCGAGTGTCCCAAGGATGATTTCAAAGTCGAACCGCCTGATGTCTTTATTGACAAAAAAGGCTTTGACCCCAGCGACCCAGTGGGCTATCTCAAGAGTTTTGAAATTCGGGCAGATGCCCCTCAACGTTTCTACCTGTCCTGAGATTTAGACGTTGAACGTTAACAGGTTGAACGTTGGCTAGTTAGCAGGTTGCAAGTTAGCCAAGAGAGCCAATTATAATTTCACCCCTTCAACCTTCAACCTTCAACCTTCAACCCCAGACACCTCATAACCTTAACCCTTTTCAGGAGCGCAATCATGAAGCAATTTCCTTCCACAACTGGTAGACAGGCAAGAAATAAGTTGGACCAAGGATTTCTGGAAATTGAAAATCTGGTAAAGTCCTACTCTACTCCTGAAGGAAGTAAACTGGTTATTTTAGACGGAATTAATCTGACCATACATGAGGATGAATATATCTCGATTATTGGTCACTCTGGCTGTGGTAAATCCACGCTACTCAAAATGGTTGCTGGGTTAGAAAAACCTACTTCTGGCTCAATCCGACTAGAAGGAAAAGAGATTCGCAAACCCGGTGCAGATCGGATGATGGTGTTTCAACAATATGCTCTACTGCCCTGGTTAACGGTGCAAGAAAATGTGCGTCTCGCTGTTGATGAAGTCCTGAAAAAAGCCACTCCGCTTGAGAAAAAACAACTAGTGAGCGAGCATCTAGCAATGGTGAATTTGACGCAAGCGGCTAATAAATACCCCGATGAAATTTCTGGGGGGATGAAACAACGGGTGGGTATTGCTCGTGCTTTGGCTATTCGTCCAAAGCTGTTGCTGATGGATGAACCGTTTGGTGCGCTTGATGCCCTAACTCGCGGCAAATTGCAGCGGCAGGTACTCGACATTTGGGAGAACAATCCCCAGACGGTAATGATGATTACCCATGATGTAGATGAAGCTTTGTATATGTCCGACCGCATCGTAATGATGACGAATGGCCCTCATGCTAAAATTGGTGAGATTTTAGAGGTGCCTTTCTCTCATCCGCGCGATCGCCAAGCGCTACGAGAAACCAGAGAGTACTTTGAATTACGTAACCATGCTCTCAACTTCTTGGATCGGCATTTCAGTCAGGATGAGTAGAAGGTAAGTTGTTACTTGGATAATTGAGTAGGTAGCCTAATCTAATCTAGGCTGATAGCTACAATGTGCCAGCCTGGATTTGAGCGGAGGAACCATTTTTCGGGGCTAATCTCATTGATGAGAGAGACACCCTCCAGTCTTAGCCCGTCAGCTAACTCCGTCGGCAATGGGAGGAGTACCAAGACTTTGGCTTTTTTAGCAGTTGGCCTTGGAGTCTCCTAATGGGTTTCACCACAACGTAGGAAGTGGAGAGGATAAAGGATACAAAAATTGACAAGCAGGATGAGCTGTGAAATCTGAATGTGAAAAAAATCTTTATCCTTCCTACTTCAGCCTTTAATCGCGATACCCATTTCTGGCCTACCTCTCATTCGTTACTTGTTTTTTTAGAGAGGTTAAAACTGTGAATATCAAGCCCATATTAGTGCGTCTTGAAGGCGCAATGGAACGAAATGACTTAATTGAACAAATGGTTTTGCTGCCTGAGCCAGCTTCAGCCGCTTCCAAGTGGGCTAAATCTACAAAATCCGTAAACTTAGTCGTCGGTTATAACGCCTCTCCTCAAAGCCAAACGGCTCTAGATTTGACGATGTGGATTGCCCATCAAACCCGCTTAGCAACTCAAAAAGAGGTCACTGTTCAAGTTGTTTATGTGATTGGTGAAACGCCCATCCCTTCCTGCCCGAATGGTTTCCCCTCAGCCGATATTAACCCCTCACCTATCCCTTCTTTTCCATCAGGGTTTCCAACAACAGCAGCATCCCAGACGGCTGCCACGGCTGTTCTCACTCCAGCTAAATCTCCTGCATTAGCCCTAGCGCCAGAGAAAAAATTAACCAAGAAACCCTACGCCGAAGTCGCCAATAGCCAATCGGATTGCTTTGAGCAGGCCGACCATATTTTATGGCAAGCTCGTTGTTTAGCCCAAGAGTGGCGAGGTACTTTTAAAGCTCATCTGCGCTTCGGTGATGTTGCTACTGAATTAAGAAATGTTGTTGAATCAGAAGCCGCAACTCTACTGTTCGTGGGCTGTAATTCCGTCACTCATCCCCTGATCCAGAAATTGGATTCTAATTTCCCTTGTTCCGTGTTGGGAATTCCCACAGACTTGTGTTATTCAACGTAAGAGGGGAAAGTAGTACAGATGATCGATTTTAAGCTTACATAAAGCATCAAATCTTCTGATCAGGGTAGCGGATTTTTATAAGTTAACCTGTATTATCTGGATGACTAATGCCGCAGTGCTAAAATTATGAAGTATTACAGTGTCTTTCGCCTAGTCTTGCGATCACTAGGAACTATGTGCATCAAACCCAATTTTGATGATTTGCGTCATCACGCCCTAAAATTCCTAGATCGCCGTTTAAACCAAGACCGATAAATCACAAATTGTTAGTTTAAGTTATGGAGTGGGCAGCCTAATTTAATCCAGGGTGACAGTCAAAGCTTGTTAGCCCTGGATTTTGAGCGGAAAAACCAATTTTCAGGGCTAATCTATAGCGTGAGAGAGACGCCTTCTTGTATTACCCGCCTGAGCTATCTGGCAGCTAGTGAAGGAAAACTAAGACTTTGTCTTCTATACTCAGGGGCCGTTCAAGTCTCCTTGCGGATATCACTCACACTCATTCTTTGGACATCATTGGTATCCGTTTCTGACCCAACTCTCATCTGTTACTTGTTGTGTTTGAGAGAGATTTAAGCTGTGAACATCAAGCCAATATTAGTACGTCTTGAAGGCGCAATGCAGCGAGATGACTTGGCAGAGCAAATGATTCTACTGCCTGAGCCAGCATCGCTAGCTCGCAAGGCAGCTAAGCCTAGCCCAGCCGTCAACTTCGTTGTAGGATACAATGCCTCGCCCAAAAGCCAAACAGCTTTGGATTTGACGATGTGGATTGCTCATCAAACACGTCTGGCAACTCAAAAACAAGTCACTGTTCAGGTGGTCTACGTTATTGATGAAAAGCAAAACATTCCAATCCAAGACTCCCTTAACTCGACTGATGTAAGGAGAGCGTCACTTCATCAGTTACCTGCAAAGTCGTCCAATTCATTGGTGTCCAGAAATTGTATCACATCTATCATAAATAAACCAAGTGTCCAGCGCTTGAAGGTAACTTCTAAAGAAACAAAAAAGTCACGCCGTACCAAAGCAACGTCTTCTCAGTCAGACTGGTTTGAGCAAGCCGACCGTATTTTATGGCAAGCCCGGTGTTTGGCTGAAGAATGGCGAGGTGCTTTCAAAGCTCATCTTCGGTTCGGTGATGTGGCTACCGAATTAAAAGCAGTAGTTGAAGCCGAAGCGGCGGCTCTACTTTTGTTAGGTTGTCATTCGGTTGAGCATCCGCTGGTTCA
>DATNPV010000096.1:0-38347 GCA_036703055.1 Waterburya sp. | reverse complement strand
CCAATCTAGCCAGTCTAGGGCAGTTTCCCAATAGGTGAGGCGAGATTGCCGATAGCCTTGGGAGTAGGTATAACACTTGACATCTCGCCAAAGCTGGCAGGCATCTGGATATCGATGATCGCGAAGCGAGCCGCCTTCGGCATTGCGGGCGATGCACCATTCCATCACTACTGTGATATTTTCCCATTCCTGTTCCAAAGGCTGGTAGTCATTCCACTCCGTCCAATCTTTACCGCCCTGCGATCGCGCCCAATTCAGATACCAATCAACCCAACGATTTCGTGCGTCGCGTTCAAACTCTGGGTGGGTGGAAAGTTCACACAGGACATAACCACGAGTGAGGGGTAGCATGGTGTACCGTCCCTGCTGCTGCTGGATTAGGGAGAGTTGCTGCAACCGGGCTAAACCCTCAGCAGTGGTGTTGGAGTCAGTGACGGCAGCCACTGCACAGATAGCTTCCCGTACAGGCGCTTTGGTAAACATGGCTAAAGCCATTAATAGCTGATGGGCAGCTTTTCCTTGTAACGGTTGTACAGCACTCTCAAAATAAAAACGCGAAAAGTTGCCTACGGGTTGCAGTAAGCAAGGAGAGACATCGGGTAAGGCGTAACCAGCCGCTAACTGACTCACGGCATAGACAATGGCGGCTGGAACTCCTCCGGTGGTTTGGTAGAGTTTTTGGGATTCTTTTAAACTGAGCTGTACCCCTTTTCCCTGTGCTTGGTGTTGAATTAAATTAAGAGCTTGGGTTTGGGGCAAAGCCGTAAGACGAAGGGCGGTGAACGGCGTAGTTTCTCGGCTGGTGAGCACCACCTTTACTGTTGAGGGCAGTTCATATAAAAAACCAAGAACATGCTGCTGTTCTTCTAGAGTATCTAAGTTATCGACAATGAGTAACGTTCTCGCATTCCTAAGGCATTCGTGAATTTGTTCGCAAGCTTCCTCAAGGCTGGCGGCAGGAACATTAGGACAGTGCAGGGTTCGGGCAACACTGGTGAAAATATCTCGTAGGGTGCGCTCTCGCCTAAAGCGAGGTAAGATGCCCATCGCTGTGAAATGTTGAGGTTTGGCAGAGGTAAAGATAATTGCCTCAAACCTGGGCAAAGTTTCCCCTAATGCCTCTCCAGTTTGAGCCTGCTCACTCGCTTCTAAGCAACGATGGGCAACCTCTAAGACTAAGGTTGTCTTGCCTACACCACCAATCCCTTCAATACTAATCCGAGGAGTTGGATGCTCAAAGGAAAGCCATTCTAAAAGTTTTTGAATTTCAGGTTCTCGCCCCACCAAACTCGTGTAATCGCGAGGTGGCAGATTATGATAAACACGTTGAGGCAGCTTCAGTGGTTCTAGAGTTTGGCTTTGAGATTTTGGCTGGGAAATTGCAGCAGAAATTTCAGCTGTTGAAGAATTTTTGTCTAATTCTCGGCTTGCTGGTTCCGGAGTTTCCAGTCCGAGATTCGTCGATTGGATTTGGCTGTCATTTACTTCAACTAATCTCTGTTCAAGGTTAGAGTCCGTCACCTCATCCCAACTTACTGGGTGGCTCTGAGAGGACACAATAGGGGATGCTACCCTGTCTTGCTGAGCTAAAGCCGCTTGCTGAGTTCTCCTACTCTCCTGCTCGTTTTGATAAATCCGCTGTTCAAGGACTGCCTTCAGGTTGTTTTTACTCACTTTCTCTCCGAGTGCCTGGGACAATCGTTTCCACAGTTGAGGACCGATGTCGTTTTTTAGGTAGTCGAGAGCGTAGCCATTTTCAGTAGCGATCTGAGGATACCTCTGACCTTGCCAGGAACCTCGCAAAACGATCACCTCAATGTTAGACAAGTGTTTGCCAGTGCTGGTGAAAACAGATGTATCTACAAGTCTGAGCACTGCCTGGAAAGAAATCTGTTCTTCTACGGTTGCATTACCTGTTTCGCTCATGATGCATCCTGTATCCCGTGTTGAAAGCACATCCTTGAGAGCCAATTCATAGGACAGGTGGGAAAGCCACTGAAGTGTATATCATGTAGCGTTTCTAGATCGCACTGGGCGAAATCTTTGCCAACTTGAGACGTAGCCCTTTGGTTGTCCTGTCCTTGCCAAACCGTTGCGCCTAGGTGTTGCAATCATTCTCCTGATGAGCATTCAAGTAATCACCCAACTCAAGCCAATTTTGGCTCAAGCTATGGGTTCTCCATATCGTACTTATCTTATGTCTTCTGGAGGATTGACAAAATCCTCCTTTACAAAAGCTTCATTTGGTTTAATTCGTTTAGGACTTACGCAATATCCGTTGATTAGCCCCCCTAACCCCCCAAATTTCGGGGGGACAAAATTTTACTCCCGCCAGAATTGGGGGTAGGGGGGCCAATGCCTAAGTCCTATCGTTAAAACCCCAAATCTGCCTTAGCCACCTCTGCCGCCGCAAACACCTCCTCATCCGACGCCTCATTCCAGGACTTATCCCCAATCTCGTCATAGAAAGTTTGGTCATAGGGACGAGTCCGCACTACCACCGGCATCGGGACTGCATGGCCTAAAATTAACGCTTGTTGCTTAGAATCCAGCTTCGCCAAAACCGATCGCAAACTTTGCCCCCCAGATACCCCTGTGAAGATGGCATCAATATCTTTGTCATCATTCAACAAGGCTGTAATCCGAGTCCCAATCTGGGACATCACTTCATTATCAATCCCAGAAGGACGCTGATCGACCACCAGTAATGTAACGAAGTATTTGCGCATCTCACGGGCAATAATCCCGAAGATAGTTTGGCGGACGGTGGCGGGATCGAGAAATCTGTGTGCTTCTTCAATTGTGATCACCAGTTGGCGGGGGCGATCGCTAAGATTTTTCGTCTGCAAAAACCTCTCTGCTTTCTGTACATAACTGGCGTGAATGCGGCGACTAATTACATTGGTTGCCAACATATAGGACAGCATGTTGGACTGAGAACCGAACTCGATCACCACATGTTTCCCAGCTTCCAAGGATTGCAAAATCTGACCCACATAATTATGGGGACAGGCGCTACGCATATACTTCAACTCATCCAGGCGCAGCAGTTTGCGCTGCAATGCCATGATGGACGGTTTACTGCCTCGCTTCTCATCACAGAACGTCTGGATTTCTTCATTGGTCATATTAAGTAATTGCGTAATCCAGGATTTGCCAAACTCGTTACGGAGGATAATGGCATTCTCTAGACTCGCTTCGGAAAGGTTTAACTCTTGACGCACCAGCATGATATCTTCGACTTCAATCTGGTCGTAGCTGAGATAAAGTTCCTGTGAGTTGGACACACCCCGGCGTTTGGTTGATGCGGGGTCGAGGGTGTAAATTTCTACTTGCCCCGGAAACAACTGACGCAAACCTTTAACGGTACTGAACTGTTTACCTTCCGAGACAGCTTCCCACCCATATTCCGAGTGCATATCAAAAATCAAGTTAACCGCAGCTTGCTTGCGGATAATTCCTGATAGCAGTAACCGAGTCAGAAACGATTTACCCGTACCGGATTTGCCAAAGACACCGTTACTGCGTTCCACGAATCGGTCTAAATCAATGCATATCGGAACCTCCATGTCAAGGGGATTGCCAATCGCAAAGTTCCGCCGCGTGGGGTCATCTTCCCAACCGAAGACGGCACGGAAGTCGCGTTCGCTGGCATCATATACCTGAGAGAAGTGACTGGGAATTGTCTTCACGGGTAGCAATTCCATCGCCTCACTACTTTGTACTTGAAAGGAGGCTAAGGAAGTGTCTCCATTAAGAGCAACGCCTCTTGGCTTAGTGCTCAATTCTTGTGGCGTAAACATCAGCATCGGTGTCAGGTTAACCGTACCAAATGTGCCGCTACCGGCCAAAACTTCTCGCAAGAAGTCGTCGTCGGGACTGGGAGGATTGGCTAGAATTCGCTGACTGGATGTGCCAAGAGTGACATCAGTAAGCATACAGAAAAAGCGCGATCGCATCCCCTGTACGACCAAAAACTTGCCCACTCGCATATCTTCCACTGAGACATCGGGATGCAGTCGTACCTCTAGTCCACAGGAAAGAGAGCCTTCAATAACTGAGCCTAATGGCTTATCTAAATTCATTATTGGAATGGTTTTATCTTCAAAATAAGAGTCAGGTGTCGGTGCCCAATAGACTAACGTCCTTTGTGGCGGTGTTCAGGAGTCAAGGGAGAGGATATTTTTATCTTTTCTTTGAAGTACAGTATATCCAAGCAAGATACCCGACTTCTTGAAGAAGTCGGGTATCTCTGTACCTCGCTCACCTGAAAAGCGTTGTAGGAGTTAGAGGAAAGAAATTTTCCGTACAACTTTTATTTACCATCACACGTTCTGGTCTAAGTTTGAGCTAAACGTTTAAAACTAGATTGAGAGTTTGTGTCACAGTAATTTATTTTAGGCGACACATCTGTGACAAGTTGCGGGGAAATCATTAAACTGGGGCAACACTTCAACAAATAGGCAATTCAATCGATGACTCTTGTTAACCCAGAGGCTTCTCAAGACACTTTAGCCGGTCAAATTCTTCATCTGCGTCGAGGGGTGAATTTGCAGGTTTGCCATAGTCCAGGTCAAAGTCCTGCTATGGTTTTTCTGCATGGGGGAATGGGTAATCGTTTTAATTGGCGATCGCAGTATGATTTTTTCCAGCGTCAAGGAAGAGAAGTTTTAGCCTATGATTTAGCGGGACACGGACAATCTAGTCCTTACCCTCGCTACTCGATCGGACGACATCGCCGAGACTTAACGCGGCTGTTACATCGCTGCCATATCACGGCTCCCGTTTTATGTTGCCACAGCTACGGAGTGCCCATTGGTTTAGAATGGGCGCGGCGGCATCCAGTGAGTGCTTTAGTATTCATTGCAGGTGGTACTCATAACCTTGCACCTTGGTGGGAAGTGCCACTGATGAAGTTTTTGGCTTGGGGTGGTAGGTATCTTTATCACTTACCGGGTGTACAGCAGCTAACTCATGCTTTATCAAGTCATCACCGCCATGAAGTTCTGGAGCGTTTTTTTGCTGAATGCCCTATCCCAACTGAGTCACACCCTTACACGGCGCTGGAAATTTTCTGGAATTATAACTTTTTCAAGCGTCCCTCTCCGAGAAATTTCAATGTGCCGATTTTGGTGATTAGTGGCGGACATGATCCCATGTTCACGTACACTATGGGAGAAGAGTTGGCGGCTGGCTTTGCTAGAGGGAAACATTTACACTTGCCGGATGGTAGTCATGTGTTGATGGCAGAGTATTCTGATGTAGTGAACGGCGCGATCGCTGATTTGATTGAGGAAGTTTGATAGGACGGCTAAGGGGTTTTGGTAGGGTGTATTTTAACGAACCACAGAGGCACTGAGGACTCGGAGGAGGAAGAAGATGAGAGGAATTAGCTAAGTTTTTTGTTGATATATGAGGTGGTAGATAGATTCTATAACTCCGATGCATTTATTTTTAAGTTTTAGGGTTATTGATGAAATAATAATTTAATTGATTTAATGGTACAAATATCATGTATTAAGTTATTATTTAACTTTTGATAATCAGGGGGTTGAACTACAAAATTGTGATGAGATGCACTCATGAAAGTTAAGGACTCTAATTCGCTCAAATTCCGAAACTTTTTGTTTGTAGGTATTGGGATAATTGCACTCTTAGCGGGAGCAGGTTATGTGTATGTGTTTGTTTTCGATGCGCGACAGATAGATGCGCCGGCAACTAACACTCAAGATAACAAGCTAACCTTTAGCCTACAAACCTTCAACAGCAAGGCAATGGGGGATGTTCGGCAATACGGTCTAATTCTGCCTCCCAATTACGACCAAAACCCCAAAAAACGCTATCCCGTGATTTTCTTGCTGCACGGGGGACATGATGATGCTACAGCTTGGGTGAAGAAGATTGGGATCATGCCGGTGCTGGAAGACCTCTACAAGACTGGGAAACTGCCGCCTTCTATTGTGATTACACCCGATGGCAATGACAAGCGTGGTTCAAGCCCTTTGTGGGACCCTCAGTATTACGATGGCCCTAATGGTAAGGTCGGTACTCTCATTGGGGCAGAACTTGTTCAGGTTGTAAAATCCCGCTATCGAACGTTAGAGGAGCCGCAATTTTGGGCAATTGGGGGTTTGTCTTCTGGAGGTTGGGGTGCGACCAACATTGGGCTACATCACCCGAATAATTTCAATACTATGTTTAGTCAAATCGGTTACTTTACTGACCAAAGTGGCCCAGAAAATAGTCCTCAACAGTATGTCAAAAAGATACCGAAAGAGCAGCGCAAGAACTTGCACCTTTATATGGATGCTGGGAAAGATGACTTGATGGGAAAAGAATTTCTTGATTCAAGTCAAAAATTTCATGAAACGCTGGATAAATTGGCTATAGATAATGAGTTTCATGCCTTTCCTGGGGGTCACGGGTTGAAGGGGCCAGATTATGGCTGGAATTATGACCACAAACATGCTTACGATTCTCTATCTTTTGTGGGCAAGCAATTCAAGAAGGGTTTAGTACAGCCAAAAAATCAACAAAAGCGTCCCTAGTACGTGGCTGATATCTAGCCAAGCGTAAATTGTCCTTCTACACATGTCGCTTAGGTGACCAACATTGCGCGTACACGGCTTGTCAGCTCCTAAACTATAGTTGATCAGCGTTGATCAACTATTGTCTTGTGGGGATATCGAAGTGCTAACGCGACGCACTCAAATTGGTGTATGGACAGCAGCCCTCCTAACCGGCCTAGTCGGAGTGGTTAACTTGGTATCTGCTGTCACAGCCAGCGAATGGACACGGCTTAAGTGGCTCAAAACGATGTTTCCCTTTGAAGTGCGGGAAGGCGGGCATTTGTTTGCAGCCATCACGGGATTTTTCCTGCTGATGCTAGCGAGCAATTTGTTAAGGCGTAAGCGAGTGGCGTGGATCGTAACCGTCGCATTGCTCCTGCTCTCGATTGTCAGTAACCTCCTTAAGGGACTGGACTGGGAAGAGAGTCTGCTAGCGTTTGTACTGTTGGTTCAACTGCTGCTGATTCGGGATATTTATACAGGCCAGTCAGACCGCCCTTCGATTGCTCAAGGGTTCAAAGTATTAATTGGGGCGTTGCTGTTTACCCTCGCTTATGGAACCGTTGGGTTTTATCTGGTAGACCTGCGGCACTATGACTATAACTATAGTCTGCCAGAGGCTCTGTATCAGACGTTGGCAATGTTCTTCACTGAAGACAATGCCGGGTTGGAACCCAGAACGCAGTTTGGGCGCTTTTTTGCCAATTCCATTTACTTGGTTGGTGCGATCACGCTGACCTATGCTCTATTTATGCTCTTGCGACCCGTGTTGCTGCGGGGAGAACCTGCCACCCCAGAGGAACGGCAACGCGCTCAGGAGATTGTAGAAAAGTATGGGCGGTCTTCGTTAGCACGTCTGACGCTGTTAAAAGATAAGGCTTACTACTTCAGCCCTTCTGGACGCAGTGTCATCGCTTATGTGCCGAAAGGTCGGGGTGCGATCGCCTTAGGAGACCCGATTGGCCCTGATGATGATCGTAAGGAGGTGATTATTGGCTTTCAGCAATTTTGTCAGCGCAATGACTGGTATCCCGCCTTTTACCAAACGTTGCCCGACGATCTGGAACTCTACCGCTTGCTAGGATTTCGTATTCTTCATATTGGGGAAGAAGCGATCGCAGACCTCAACGCCTTTACTTTGCAAGGTAAAGCGGGTAAAGACTTTAGAGCGGCACTAAACCGGATGAAAAAATTAGGGCATGAGGTTAAGTTTTACGAACCCCCCATCTCGGATGAACTGCTACGAGAATTAAGAGTGGTGAGCGATGAATGGCTCCGTCTAACTGAAGGTTCGGAAAAACAGTTCTCTCTGGGCTGGTTTCATGAGGAGTATCTCCGGGATTGCGAAATTGTTGCTGTGCATACAGCCGATGGTCAAATTAGTGCCTTTGCTAATGTGATCCCGGAGTATCAGTTAAACGAAATTACGATTGACCTGATGCGGCGACGGGTAGAGGTGGAGCAGGGCACTATGGACTTTTTGTTTACCTCAATGTTTCAGCACTTTAAAGAACGAGGATATGACACGTTTAACCTCGGTCTTGTCGTCCTCTCCGGTGTCGGAGAAAAGCCCCATTCTCCCCGTCTAGAACAAGCGTTGCACTATCTTTACCAACACTTGAATCAGTTCTATAACATCAAGGGACTACATGCCTTCAAGGAGAAATTTAAACCTCGCTGGGAACCCCGCTATTTTATCTATCCCAGAAGAGCGGCTTTGCCAGAAGTCGTTGTGGCACTGATTCGGGCAGACTCAGGAGACCGTTTACTGGATTACTTTAAACCTGGCTCATAACTTAAGTTGAATGTTGAGGGTTAAAACTTTCAACGTTCAACTTGCCAACGTTCAACTCTTCTGCCTAGCCTTCAGTCCTTAATCCCTTAGTTGTTATGGGAAAAAAGCTCCTCCATCACTTCAGCTCACTTTTGGGCTTCTTTCTTCTCGGCTTGTCCCTTTGGGCGATCGCACACGAACTGCGGGAATATAATTATCGTGATGTATTCATAAGTCTAGCGACGCTACCTCGAAGTAGTTTGTTGTGGGCACTGGGGTTGACTCTGTTAAGTTATTTAGGGCTAGCGACCTACGATTCACTAGCTTTTCGCTACATCGGTCATCCTCTTGCCTTGAGTAAGAGCATTTTCACGGGCTTTATTAGTGCCGCAGCAACCAATACAGTCGGCTTTGCCTTCCTCACGGGTAGTGCCATCCGTTATCGCTTGTACTCAGCTTGGGGAGTATCAGCGCTGGCGATCGCGCAAATCATTTTGTTCGAAAATATTAGTTTCTGGCTGGGACTGTGTGCCGTCAGTGGTGTGATGTTTCTGTTCAACCCTTTAGAAATTCCCACTCAGCTGCATTTGCCGTTTGTGAGTGTGCGCCCGATTGGTGTGATTTTCCTGTTATTGGTTGCCGCCTATTTAGTGGGGAGCATTATCACCAAGAAACCTTTAAACATTCATGGACAAGAGTTTCGCTTCCCTTCTTTACCCATTGCCTTGGCTCAGTTGGCATTTTCCTGCTTAGATTGGATTTCGACTACCGCAGTTCTTTACGTCCTGCTTCCCCCAAATACATCTATACCCTATACAGGCTTTTTGGGTCTTTATTTACTGGCAATGGCAGCCGGAGTGGTGAGTAACGTTCCTGGGGGGTTGGGAGTTTTTGAAAGTATTATCTTGCTGCTCCTCTCGTCTCAAGTTCCCGCCACCTCTGTTCTAGGGTCTTTGTTAGTGTATCGCGGAGTCTATTACTTACTTCCCCTCATCCTAGCTACAGGGTTACTGGGACTCTATGAAGTGCGATCGCGATGGAAAGTGCGTTCTTCCTAAACACTACACATCACAGCATGGGTTCAGGGCCGTTATGTAACGATGATTAAAGCTCTCACGCTCCAAAAAAGTCGTTTTTTTAAGAAATTTATCCTAAGCGTGTAAGGCTAGCTGAAGTTGAATGATGCAAGCTTAAGTTACGCAAATTTCTGTAAACAGGTCTAGTAAGTTTAGAAAACAGTTGGTATGTTGTTAATAGGCACACAAAAGATAGAGGATTCAGGGCTGTGCCTCCCGCTCTGAGCCACTTACAGCTTACTACAACTTCGTAGAAGAGATGAAAATGGACGGCGCGTGTTTTAACTAAACTTGTGGCAGCTGCTGAAGCAGAAAGTCCAGCAGTGAATCGCTAACAAAGCAGTTAAAGCAGAGAGCCCAACCACACTTAACACCCAAAAATGGAGGAATACGCAAGACTGTTTAGTTAATGCTGTAAGCAGTTGTAAACCCTAATGAGAACGTTGTATTGAATAAGCGTTATGTGAACCAGGCAACCTTGCTTGGTTCACAATGTTTTTGGCAGCAGTTATAGCAAAAGGTAGACGGCAGAGGGCAGTTCGCGCAGCGTTCTCCGCAGGAGTAGGCAGGAGGGAAAAGCTTGACTGGTCAAAGTTTCAGTATTTAGCTTTGTCCTAAGTGCCTTGGCGACTGCTATATTAATCAATGATTAATTATTTATAGCAAAAGACACAAGGCAAAGGGCTTTTATGCTTATTACTAGTAAGTGGTCATCTCAGCCGTTAAAGAAAGTCCTAACCTTTATACGGATTTGGTATCACTCCATGCCCTATGCCCCATGCCCCATGCCCTGGTGAATCGGAATCTGGACTATGAACTCTGCGCCTTGACCGGGTGCTGAAATACAGGTCAATTGACCGCCATGTTTTTGTACAATTTGATAGCTAATAGACATCCCTAAACCTGTACCTGAACCTACAGGTTTCGTCGTAAAGAACGGATCGAATAACCTACGGCGTACCTCCTCACTCATACCGCAGCCGTTGTCAACAATCCGAATCATCACACTATTGTTATCTAAGACTTTTGTATCAATCCAAATGGTACTGACAGGGTTTTCGATATCTTCTTTCGTTCGCTCCTTGTTGTACTCCTCTATTGAATCAATGGCATTATTCAGGATATTCATAAACACCTGATTGAGTTGTCCAACGTAACACTGCACTTGGGGCAAGTTGCCATACTCTTTAATTACCTCAATGCCAGGGCGCTCAACTTTGGCTTTGAGGCGGTGAGCGAGAATTAGCAAGGTATTATCAAGACCCTCATGAATATCCACCCATTTCATTTCGGCTTGATCCACCCGTGAGAAGTTGCGCAACGATAAGACAATCTGGCGGATGCGCTCAGTTCCCATTTCCAGGGATGAGATAATTTTGGGTAGATCTTCATTGATGAAATCAAGATCAATTTCCTCTATCTCGGCTTGAATTTCTGGTGCGGGATGAGTGTAGTACTCCTGATAGAGTTGAATCAGATCGAGCAAGTCTTGAGCATATTGATTGACGTGGGTGAGATTGCCGTGAATGAAATTAAGAGGATTATTAATTTCATGGGCAACACCCGCAACCAACTGTCCTAGAGAGGACATTTTTTCGCTTTGAACGAGTTTGGCTTGGGTTTGTTGGAGTTCGCGTAGGGCAACTTCGAGTTCAGCCGCTTTGGTTTGGGCGATGTTAGCAGTGATGCAACTTTGTTCGTAAAGATGAGCTTGGTTAATTGCGATCGCCAGTTGGTTGGCAACCGCTTGCAGCAGTTCTATCTCCTCGTCCGTCCAAGAGCGTGAAGACGCCAAGCGACCACAGGTAATGGCACCCAGCTTACCGGATTGAGTGTGAATGGGCAGCGATAACATAGCCGCCGTACCGTAAGGCAGCAACATCTGCTGCATTGCACAATCACTCTCGGTGACGTTATCGAGTTGACACACTTGTTGATTGATCAGCTTGCAGGTGAACGGACGCCAGCATTCTAAGGGATATAAGCCTATGAAGCTTGAAAAATTGGGGTTTTTCACCTCTTTAACCACATCCCAACCGGTAGGTGTGCCGTCTTTTCGATACCAGGCAAAGAGACTTACATCAATTTCTAATCGGTTGTGGAGTTCTTGAACGGCGGTTTCTAGGATAGTATCCAGGTCGAGGGAGTTACGAATCAAACTGGCGAAGCGGTTGAGCAGTGCTTCCCGATGGGCTACTTGTCGAAATCTTGCTTCACTTCGCTGTAATTCCTTCTGTGCAATGTTGCGCTCCTCAATCTCACTTTGCAATTGCCCAATCGCTTGCCTTAATTGTGCTGTACGCTCCTCGACTCGAATTTCTAGCTCTTGTTTAGCGTTCTTGAGTGCTTCCTCTGCCCGCTTGCGCTCGGTAATATCCCGAAAGCTACAGACTCTGCCAACAATATTTCCTCCGATGCGCTGAGGATACGAATAACGCTCGAACACTCTCCCATCTTTGAGCTCATAGATACCGTAGCCTTGTGCATCCAACTGGAACAACAAATCCTGTGTTTGACTGATAAAGGGTTCAGACTCTTTTAGCTGCTCCACAATCAAGGGCACCACAAGGTTTAGATCTCGTGATGTGATGACAGATTCAGGGATGCCCCACATTTCAAGAAACTTTTGATTATACGTTGCGATGTATCTCCCGTTTTGGCTGACGATGATGCCATCGGCAGTGGCTTCGAGTGTCGCCTTCAGTATTGAAAGCGATTGCTCGAGTTCCTCCTCCGCCCGTTTGCGCTCGGCAACCTCCGTCAACAATTGCTCGTTGGCAGCCCTTAATTGAGCTGTACGCTCTTCAACTCGGATTTCCAGCTCTTGTTTGGCCTGTTTGAGAGCTTCCTCTGCCTGTTTGCGAACCGTAATGTCCCGCGTGATTGCCAACTGTGCCAGCGTTCCATCAGATTCAATAGGTAGGGGGACGGCATGAGTTTCCATCCAGCGACGGGTACCTTGCAATCCGATAATCTCAAACTCAAGGATGCCTCTGTTGCCTTGGCAAATACTCTCGTTGAGAGCAACAAACGCCTCTCTATGTTCTGGAGCAATCAGGGAATAGACACACTGACCAATAACGGCATCCGCACTGAGAGCCTCAATCATGGCAAGTCCAGCCGCATTCATGTCCAGTAGAGTGCCATCCGCTTTCACGAGCTTGACGCATTCCGGTTCGGTTTCGATAATAGTCCGCCAACGATTTTCGCTTTCTCTGAGCTGCTGCTCTGCCTGTTTGCGTAGGGCAGCTTGCCGATAGGCATCGCTGATATCTTCGACTGTACCAACATGACCGATAAGTTCGCCCTGATCGGAGAACATGGGGGATGAGCGGACGTGAACCCAACGAACCGTTCCGCCCTTGATTTGGAAGCGAAACTCGTCGGAGTATTGCCGACCTTCACGAGTACTCTCTGACCACTCTACAAATACCCTCTGGCGATCGTCTGGATGAACTGACTGCGACCAACCCTCTCCCAAGCTCTCTTCCAGAGTCAAGCCACAGATTGCCTGACAACGTGGGTTAGTGTAGGTGCAACGTCCCTCGACATCCGTCATGAAAATGCCAACTGGCGAGCAAGCACTCAACGAGCGAAATCGCTCGTCGTTCTCCCGCAACTTCTGCTCGGCCTGCTTGCGAGCGGTAATGTCAGTAGAAATGCCACAAACGGCATACGGAAAACCACGGGCATCGTGTAGAGGAAACTTGATTGAGAGGTAGGTGTGCAATCCATCGTCGTGAGGAGCAACTTCTTCGACTTCTATAGGAATTCCACCTTCAAGAACTCTTTGGTTATTGACCGCAAACCCATTAGCTGTCTCATCGGGCCAAACATCGTATAAGCTTTTGCCTAGACAATGCTCTCTAGGTAGGGAAACTAGGTTTTCGTAGCGATGGTTTACCAGCAGGTGTCTGTTGTGATCATCTATTACGTAAATGAGGGCTGGGGAGTTATCCAAGATCGCCTGTAGCTGCTCTTGGCTCTCTCGTAGCACTGTCTGTGTTCGCTTGCGGTCGGTGATATCGCGTGTAAAGCATCGCGTGTGGATAAACTTACCATCCTTCCACAACACATTCGAGTCAATTAGGACATACTTGATCGAGCCGTCCTTGCACACTAATCTGGCCTCATAGTCGTGCAGCGTCTCTTTGGCTTGTAGTCTCCTAAGGATATCGTTGATTACGTCTTGGTCAGCATGGAATTCGCTGATGTGGTGCCCAATATACTCTTGGTGAGAGTAGCCGAGAAGCTCCAACTCAGCCTGATTTACCCACAAAATGTACCCGTCTGCTCCCACACAATGCAGGCCAATCGGTGCATTGTGGACAAAGTCTAAAAGCTCCTGCGCACTACAACCTAATTCTTCATCAAACGGCTTGGGCTCAATAATCTCTCTACGTAATTTGTGATTCGCCTGCTGTAATGCCACTGTGCGCTCCTCAGGTTGGATTTCCAGCTCTTGATTGTGCATGAGCAGCTCTTGTTGAGCTACAGATTGTTCTTCTGAGGCGATACAGACTTCCTCGAAGCTTTCCTTTAGCAAATTTTGTGGCACTAAAGGTAATGGGTTAACCTTCTGGTTTAGCCCAGTTATGTACTCACGCATGACTGTCCTTGGGTGAGCCAATTCGTCCACTTGCAAAACTGTCTCCTGACTGTTTTCACCACGTACCACAAGTTGTAATATCCCTGGACTTGGTTGTCGTGAAAGTTTATTTAATGGGAATTTGTGGTTAATTTAAAGAAAAATAAAGGTAATGACATAAACAAACATATAAAATCAGTAATTATTTTGCTCTGCCAGAAGCTTTAAAACATCTATAATTAGTAAGATTAATCACGAACTTGGTTTTTGGATAGATACATTCTATTCTTAAAGTTGCCTGATAAGTGTTATCATTTTTCGTTCTATAATCATAATAAAAATTTCATTTCACGATTTTTTGAGAAACAGATATAATATATAATAATCTTATTGTTTGCTGAAGAAAGATTAAAAAAATTCTAATATTGTAAAATAAATTAATACTTGCATGACGTGCAGGGTTGCGAATACAGAAGTTTTGCCTGTTTCAGGAAAATTTACTCACATCGGTTTTGAAACGAAGTCAAAAAGTTACCCGTGCGAGAAGTAATTGCCCTTATACCAAGTTGTGTTCAGTCATAGTAGTTAGGGACAACAAGGGGACTCTCGGAAGCTCCCGGAGGCAGGGGGAGACATAGTTATCTGTTTGAATGCAAGCCAGTATTAATACTTATCTTGAAAGTTGGGAATGGGGAACTCTCTGGCCTCCTTTGGGGATTAGAGGCAATGGGGGATGGGGAGAGACTTTAATGTTTTCGTTTTGTACGCAGTTCATGGCGTCTCTGGCCAATTTAATAATTGTAAAAAATATAATATAAGTAAAAAATGCTCTCCTGTTTCTAGCAAACAAGAGAGCTCCGTCATTCATTCACCTTTGAATACCCAGCATACAAAAGGTATGTGACGAAAGAGTGACAATTAGATAAAAATTTTGCGACAGTGGCTCTTTCCCTCCTTCCCCACCCCCAGGAGAACTGCTCTAGGGAGTGGACAAGTTTGAGCTAGACGGCTTTGCCTGCTGAGCCTGTTGAAACTGTTCACCCACAAAAGACAGAGAATCCGCTAGATGCTCACGCCAGTAACGCCAGGTGTGTTCACCAGGAAACTCATGAAAAACATTCTTGATTCCGAGCCGATTGAGAACGGTACTAAACTGCTGATTTTCCTTGAGATAAAAGCTATCTGTTTCACCTGTATCCAGATAAATCCGCAGTTTTCGCCGTTGTTCAGGATTTAGTCTTTTAACAAGGGAAATTGGACTATTCTGGGAGCCACTCTTATGTCGGAAGTATCCACTATGACTAAATAGAATGGAAAAATGATTGGGGTAATGTAGCCCTATATTCATAGCACCCCACGCTCCTGAAGAGAGTCCTCCTATCGCCCAAAAATTAGGGGCGGGAAGAGTACGGTAGCGGGACTGAATCACGCTCACCAACTCATTCCCAATACCAGTGGCAATCTTACCGTTTGGGCCATCCAGATACTCTGGATCTCGGTAGGCACTAGTACCTCGCTGGTCATATCCATCGGGTGTGATGATAATACTGGGCGGAAGTTTACCCTCTGCATAGAGTTGCTGGAGCGTTGTTAGGGCAGCTCCTTTATCCTTTTCAAACCAAGCGGTTGGAGTACCGTGTCCTCCATGCAGGAGAAAGATCACAGGATAGCGTTGGTTGGGGTTCTCGTCATAGTCCGGAGGAAGAGCAACACCATAAGTGCGCTTACCTCGAATTACTCGACTTTTGTAGGTTTCAAGCTTGTAAGTTAAAGGGGCTTCGGTGACGGGGGCTGAAGGGTTATCCAGTTGTGAAAGACGAGGTTGTGGAGCAGCAAAACTCGCAAGCTGGTTGCCAACTACACCAGTTATCGCCAAACTGAGTGCAGCCCCAATCATTCCAACTACTTTGCACTTCATTCGTGTTTTTCTCGGCTCCAACCTCAGGTGTATCATGATCATTTATAGTTGAGAACTTTTGTCAATTCCTTCTGCAAATTAAGGAAGTCATGAGTCACTCACCACTCAATTTGATGAATAAGTGATAACTCGTTATTCTTTCAGAAAGTTTATTGAATTTTAAGCTAAAAAATTAACGACCCAGTAATTGGGTCGCTAACAGTTTTACCTAAGTGAAGTGTAGGCAGCTAAGCGTTTTATTCGATCTCGATGGATGTTGGTGCTGAACCGTTTGTCCTAGTACTAGTAGATGTTGTTGGCTTGCGATACTCTGCATACAGGCGATCGCGCCAGTTGAAGAAGGTTTCGTAAATGCTACTATCAGCTAAGCCAGGAATTCCTTTTCCTTTGAGTTCTTCGGGTATCTCTAGGTAAGGGCCTGCTGGGAACTTAAGCAGCATACTTAAGCCAGCAACAGCAAAATCAGCTAAGCAAGGTTGGTTACCTACTAGATAAGGACTATCCAGTAATAGCAGACTCAGGGCTTCTAGGTCTTGCTTGAGGGCGTCTTTAGCTTCTTTTACCACATCTGCACTCAACCCAACACCCATACCGAAGATATCCAGCAATTCTGAAGGGACGGCGCCGACTACTGTTTTGAGAAAATCAGGTGTCGTGTTGGGTAAGATTGATGTCCGAAGGCTGGGGTTTTGGCTTAATGCCCCATAGAGAACTTTCCGGCTTTTTATGCCAATTGACTCATCAGCCCACTCTTCCATGAGCAAGCACAGTCCTCGTTCTTTGGGATCGGTGGGAATCAGGGGTCTGTCTGGATACTTGCGATCCAAATACATGGCGATCGCAGTAGAATCACTAATTACAGTATCCCCATCTTTGAGGATCGGCAATTTCCGTTGACCCGACAGGCGGAAGACTTCTAGCTGTCCAACTCCTGGTGTTACTTCAATCTTCCGATAGGCTAGCCCTTTGTAATCCAGGATGAGCCGTACTTTTTCAGAGTATTGTGACAATTCAAATTGGTACAACTCAAGCACTTTGTATCTCCTTGCTGTTTGTTTGCGGACACTGTCAATCTAACGCTTCCAGGTTACTACCTGCTGCCTGACGAATGTAGCAATTTACGGTTTGTTCAGTATTTCGCCAATGATTCCCACTTGAGGTAGGTGTTTAAGGGAGTAATCAGCTAGTATGTCATCAAGATGAAAATACAACTTGAAAATCATAATTTCTGTTTAATTTTCCCCAATAGTGCATATAAAATCCCCCATTACTAAAAATGAGGGATTAAGAGCTAGGTGACTCATGAAACAGAACTTTTGAACAGAGCTAGACGGTGACAGTGCTGCTAATGATTCAGCCCTGTCTCACAAAGCTGTTTTTTAATCTAGACAGCCCTTCGGGTTAACAAGCCCCACAGGAAGAGCAGGATAATAGCACCGAGTACGGCAAAGATTACACTAGGTAGGGTTAAGGCTCCTACTGAAGCGGCTGTAGCCCCCGCTCCTGGAAGCAAGGCACTACCTAGCCAGCCTCCTATCAACGCACCAAGAATTCCTAACCCAATTGTCGCAAAGATACCACCACCTTGGTGACCCGGATAAATCGCTTTTGCGATCGCACCCGCAATTAAGCCTAAAACGATCCACGCAATAATGCCCATGATGTTGATTTTTCCCCTTGTTGGTTAATGTTCTTTTCCTGGCTATCTGCAAACCAGAACTTTTCAAGAAATTTACAAATATTTACACAGCGCGCCGAGTCAACAAGCCCCACAGGAAAAGAAGAATAATGGCACCGAGAACGGCAAAGATAATGCTAGGTAGTGTTAAAGCTCCGATTGAAGCCGCGGATGCCCCCGTCCCTGGAAGCAAGACCTGTCCCAGATAGCCTCCAACTAGAGCACCTAAAATACCTAAGCCCGTTGTAGCAAGGATTCCACCACCTTGGTAACCTGGATAAATTGCTTTAGCGATCGCACCTGCAATTAGACCTAGAACGATCCACGCAATAATTCCCCACATGTTGATTTTCTCCTTTCCTTTTTTAATTAATTTTTTTTCTTTGATTTGATAGGTTCAGAATATCAATTTGAACGAATCAGACACCTCTACCAGAGGGTATAACCGTAAGGTAGAGAAATATTAAGCTTTTTCGGAATCTTTTCTATCTAAAGACTAAGAGTATGGCTCACTCTTGAAATTTTCCAAATATCTCGCTCTTAAGCTTTTTTAGATCGACGGCTTGACAGGATTATTGATTTAAAGCCCTCAACGTTAACCCAGAACGGGTGAATAGCTCATTCACCCAATAGGATGAACCAATCAGGGGAAGTCCATTTTTATAGAGCGTCCTAAGATTGGATATGTGAGACTTCATTAGTTAAGTTAGCCCATCGGGGGAATACGATGGGTCTTTTTTTGCCTGATTAAACTAACTACATAGATTTGGAAAAACTGATACTGTTAAGCCACTCTTAAGCGGCATTAAGAACTTAGTATCGATTACAGGAGTGAAATTCGCTCCTCTAATCGACTCTGGCTTTCCCTCACGCTAGATATCGCGTAAGACTCGTCTGTTGCGCTTCAAGTGGGGAGCAGTAGCTTCTAAGGCAGAAGCAATTTGCTCATCACCTTGTTGCTCTACGATATTTACCATTGCCTTGAGGATGTCAATCCATCCGATGTCCTGCCGTTCTAATTTGGCGATTACCCGTCTCAATTCCTCTTTCATCTGCTGAGAATTAGAGGAAGTGGGGGTTTCTATAAAACCCGTGTTGGATTTTTCAAGGTTTTGGTTTGTTTCCTCCAAAGTTTTTAAAAGAGCCACGGGAACAAGGGGGACTATTTGTATTTTGCTTTTTACGTAGGCGAGAGGTTAAAAACAGAACAAAATTTAGGATTCTCATCACAATACCAAAATCCCTGCTAAGTAGGTGGACATAAATATAGCGGTTTGCATTGGGATGAGGTACAGGGGTGATGGTTTTAAGGCAGAAGGCTCCAGGGCAAAAGTTTAGCTGTACTCCACTCAATCGAGAATCGCTATAAACGGAACTGTGTCTTGTCTATGCCCTTGGCTCCATGCCCGATGCCCAGCCACGAGCCTTAAGCTCCTCCGCTGCTTAAAAAGACGGGGGCTACAAGAGCGGAGTTTTGGTGAGAAACAAGCCCATCACAGAATCTTTACCTCTCTTCATGGAATTTTCACCGCAGCTCGTCATCAGATCACAAATACTAGGTGATAGGGATAACAGGAGAAATTACCGATGTGTTTAGCACTGGTTGTAGATGATGATCCAACCCAACAGCTCATCATCTCTAAACTCCTCAAAACAATGGGTCTAGATGTGATTGTGGCGAGTGATGGCGTTGAAGCCCTAGAACGGGTTCAATCAACGTCTCCCGTGTTGGTGATCTTAGACATTCTCATGCCCCGGATGAATGGCTACGAAGTGTGTCGGGAACTCAAATCGAATCACAAAACTCAGGATTTACCTGTGTTGATGTACTCCGGGCAAGAACAAGAATTTAATGTTAAGCAACAAAGCCCCTCTGGAGCTGATGCTTACATCTCTAAGCCTTGCCACCCCCAAGAACTTATCAATGCCGTGCATCAGCTGTTACGCAAGAAAAAGAAACCTGTACCTACAGTTTAATTGACCGTCGCTAACCCAACGTATAGCATTTTTGGCTGGATGCTTCTAGGAAAATAGTAGCCAGGAGTCAGACGAGAGCCATTTCCGTCCTCGAGCGCGGCGAACCCGCTAGGACGCCTTCCTGTTAATCGGACATCAATGCCTTCACTTGCTGTAACAATCGTCTGGGTTCGATGGGTTTAGGTAAACAATGATCAACAACTATACTCAGGTCTTCCGCTTGGCCTTCAGTTAGGCTGGAAGTGGTTAAGGCCAGAACTTTGATATGTTTAGTGGAGGGTGAGTTACGCAGGCAATGGGTTATCTCAGAACCATCAATTCCCCGTAACTGCCAATCCACAATCACAGCCTTAGGCTGGAGCAATTCAATTTGCTGAAGGGCGGTGGAACCATCAATTAGCCAGACAACGTGATAGCCAGCCGCCGTGAGAATTTCACAAATCAGCGTCGCACTCTCTTCCTGGTCTTCCACTAAGACAAGACTGGCATGAGAATTAGAATGATTCTGGTGAGTTGCTATTTGTTTGAGCGAGGCGGCAGAGACTAAGGGTTGATTGGGCAAGGAAACTGTAAATACAGAACCTTCACTGACCACTGATTCGACTTCAATAGTGCCTCCATGTAGTTCCACTAGCTGTTTGGTCAACGCTAAACCTAAACCGGTTCCTTCGTAGTTACGTTGGTATACCGTCTCTAGTTGCTGAAATTTTTGAAAGAGTAGAGGGATCTGATCATCCGGAATGCCGATACCCGTGTCTTCAACTTGAAAAATAACCAATTTTTGCTCTCTCCACACTCGTAGGATGACTTTCCCACCTGGTGGAGTGAACTTGATAGCATTGCCCAAGAGATTAAAAAGAATTTGCTTAACCCGACGTTTATCCGCCCTAAAGCGTTCGGCTTGGGTTGTGACTCGGAAATCCAGTTCCAAAGTCACCCGGCGCACAAGCGCTTTTTCCTGGAGGGTTCTTATCGTTTGGTGAACTAGTTTAGTGAGGGAAAACTCGCTGATATTGAGTACAGCTTTCCCCGCCTCAACTTGAGACAAATCCAAAATATCGTTGATCAGTTCCAGCAGGTGTTCTCCACTTTCCTGAATCGTTTGTAAATAGCCTCGCTGCTTGTGAAGAGGAACCCGCTTTGTGCCTTCTTGACCAAATGACCAACGCAACAGGGTTGCCGACATGCCAATGATACAAGTAAGAGGTGTGCGTAACTCATGACTCATCGTAGCCAAAAATTCACTCTTGGCACGGCTTGCGGCTTGAGCCGCTTGCAGAGTATCCCGCAGTTCTTGTGTGCGCTCAATAACCTGCTGTTCGAGGGTCGTTTTTTGTTGTTGCAATTGTGCATACAACTGTGCTTGGTAAATGGCGACACTCAAATGTTCTGCAATCAAATTCAGAAATGTTTGTTCACTCTCTTGCCAAGAGCGCGGATTAAAACATTCGTGAGCAATGAGAAATCCCCATAGTTTATCCTGAACAAAAATGGATACCACTAATTTGGCACGTACCTGAATTCTTCGCAGCAGTTTCAGTAAGCAAGGAGAAGAGGCATAAGCTATTTCAATATCATCAACAGCGATCGTTACCCCTGGATGATACTTCTCTCTACAGTTAGGGACTTGAGTCAAACAATCTTTCTCCTCAATCAAATTCAGGACTGAAGAAATATCACTTGAGGCTCTAGCTTCGTAGGTAACACAACCCCAGCGTACTGTAGAGTTTAGAGGAGAAACTGAAGCAGCAAGATTGGACTTTGAGGACTCCGTTAGGTCTTCTTCTAAAAGAGTATCTTCTGAATCGATAGCAGAGGCGTAATTGAATTCATCAAATTGATAGATTACCAACCGATCAACTTTGAGAAAATCCCGCATCTGTTCCACAGCTGTTTCCAAAATGACGGGTAACTCCAAGCTTTGACGGATTTGGGTTGTAACCTGATTGAGTAGTCGTTCTTGCTCAATCTGTTGGCGTAGGGCTTTGCCAACAACGGGTTTACAAACAGCCATTTGGGGAGAAAAGGGGTCATCAATCCATGAGGAATCCTTGATGCCTCCAGAGGCAAAGATTTCCAGCAATGAGAGGGTAAATTCACTCTCAAGGGCTGGCTCGTTGGTTTGGAGGTTGCCCAAGTAAGTTTGGGCTTGAGCAACCCAGTTCAGAACGGTTGCGGGGTAGCTTGAGTCTCCGGAAAACTGAGTGAGAAAATTAGCGATCGCCTCTGACTCAAAGGTCAACCCGACTTGATAAAATTTCGACGGGGTATGATGGCCAGTCGATGGCTCTGGCTGTTGGGGTTCCCCTAACAACAGCGCACAGAACCGTTCCGAAACCAGAACCGTAAAGCGTTGGTTCTGAGGCTCTGAACGTTTTGCCTCCTGAAAACGTACATCCTCACTCAAGAGGACAGCCCCCTCGCCAAGTTTGGACTTCATCTGCTGTAATAATTCTTGCAGCCGCTCAAACATCGCCAAGGGCAAAGTTCGGCTGAATTTCGGATCACCCAATATAGGCATTGCTTTGGTCTATGTTTAAAAAGCGACTTGCTGCATCGATATACCTTGCACTTACCCCAACCGCTTGATGCACTGGTGTGGGTATCGCCCCTTTGTTAAGGCTATCCAGGATAAGGCTACCCAGTCGAAATATATTCTTCAATCTTCATCTTTAGAATCTCCCTGCCGACTAAAAAAAGAGGTAACAATTTAGAGTCGCCATTCGACAAAGCTAGAGGACAAAATCATGCATCGTATCGCTGCAACACCAGGAGGGTGGAACCCTCAAGCCGAAGGCGTTATTTTTATTGAACAGTCACCCGCACCCATTGTTTTTCTCACGGCAGCGGACACAGATATTCAGACTCTGGCAGCATCAAGATCCCAATTACCAGTCAGTTTTCCTGAATTCAGGGTAGTCAATTTGTTGCATTTGCAGCAGCAACTGACAATTGATACCTATGCTGAACAAATCTTATCGTCTGCTCAGGTAATTATTTTAAGGCTCTTAGGAGGACGTGCCTACTGGCCTTATGGGATAGAAGTCGTACAAGAGACTGTACAGCAAACAGGTGCTACCTTGGTGGTGCTGCCAGGAGATGACCGCCCTGATCCAGATTTAATGAGCCACTCTACAGTCACGTTGAGAGTCGTTAACCAGCTATGGCGTTACTTCACGGAAGGGGGTGTGGAAAATTTTGTCAACGCTCTCAAGTTTGTTGGCGATGTCTGCCTGGGGCAGTCTTATAATCCTCCACCACCCAACCCTGTGCCGCGTGTCGGACTTTATTTTTGGAGAAGTACCCAGACACAGAGATGGGGAGATGGAGAGACGAAGTCTTCATTTATTCCTTCTCAATCCAAAATCCCAAGTCCAAACTCTAAAATCGGACTGCTGTTCTATCGGGCGCATTACCTGGCGGGTAATACAGCACCTATTGATGCTCTTTGTCAAAGTTTAGTGGATCGGGATTTGGAACCTGTACCTGTGTTCGTGTCTTCGCTACGCGACTCTGATGTGCAGGATGAGTTGTTGTTGCATTTCCAGCCGAAAGAAGGTTCTCAGGTTAAACTGTTGCTCAATACAACCAGTTTTTCTTTAGCCAAACTGGAAACAGAAGTCCCTCAGTTGGAGTTGTGGCAGCGTTTAGATGTTCCGGTGTTGCAGGTGATCCTCAGCGGTGGCACGGTGGAACAGTGGTCGAATCAATTTCAGGGGCTGACTCCACGCGATACAGCGATGAATGTGGCGTTGCCGGAAGTGGATGGACGAATTATTAGTCGTGCGATTTCGTTTAAGTCAGTCCGAATTTGGAACCCTCGCTTGGAAACCGATGTGGTGGTGTATGAACCGGTGCGCGATCGCATTGAGTTTGTGGCTGATTTGGCGACTAATTGGGTAAAGCTGCGCCAAACCCCTGCGGCTGAACGACGTATTGCTCTAGTTTTGGCAAATTACCCGAACCGGGATGGACGTCTGGCGAATGGGGTGGGGCTGGATACGCCGGCGAGTTGCGTTGAGATTCTCAGGGCGTTGCGGCAGGAAGGTTATCAGGTTGAAAATATTCCGGAAACGGGGGATGAATTGATTGAGCGTCTTACGGCTGGGGTGACGAATGACCCGGAAGGGCGGGAGTTACGATTGGTACGGCAGTCGGTGTCTGGGGAGGAGTATCGGGGGTTTTTTGAGGGGTTGCCGTTGGAGGTTCAGCGGGGTATGGGTGAGCGATGGGGGTTTGGTTGGGAAACGAACCACAGAGGCGCGGAGGACGCGGAGGAGGAGAATTGGAGAGGGGGTTCTGATTGTTCTTTTGCTATTTCAGGGATTGTGTTGGGGAATGTGTTTGTTGGGATTCAGCCGTCGCGCGGGTATGATGTTGACCCGAGTTTGAATTATCATGCGCCGGATTTGGAGCCGACTCATGCTTATCTGGCGTTTTATTATTGGTTGGGGCAGCACTTTGGGGCGCAGGCGGTTGTGCATGTGGGCAAGCATGGCAATTTGGAGTGGTTGCCGGGTAAGAGTGTGGCGCTGTCGGATCGGTGTTATCCGGAGGTGGCTTTGGGGGCGATGCCTCATTTCTATCCGTTTATTGTGAATGATCCGGGTGAGGGCTCTCAGGCGAAGCGTCGTTCACAAGCGGTGATTATTGACCACTTGACACCGCCGATGACTCGTGCTGAACTGTATGGCCCTTTGCAAAAGTTGGAGGGTTTGATTGATGAGTATTATGAGGCGCAAAGTTTAGACCCCTCGCGGCTACCTGTGATTAGCGATCGCATTACTCAACTCGTTGTGCAAGAACAATTACACCGAGATTTGGGTATTGAGATAGACGTAGAGGCTAAGGCTTCTGTGTCCCTACCCGAGGAATTGCTGACTCGTGCTGATGGCTATCTGTGTGAATTGAAGGAATCTCAAATTCGCGATGGTCTTCACATTTTTGGGCAATGTCCACAGGGACGTCAGTTACGAGATTTGATTGTGGCAATTGCGCGTCATCCTACGAAAAGTCGCCTGGGTTTAACTCGTGCCTTAGCTCAAGATTGGGAGTTGGATTTCGACCCTTTGACGGCTGATTTGTCAGAAACCAGGGATTCTAGAGGTATGAATTGCCGCACGCTTGGTGATTGGGTTGAGTTACTCGAACAACATGCGGCTGAGTTAGTAGAACAACTCATCCAAAATCCAAAATCTAAAATCCAAACTTCCTCGGTCAAAGATGCAACACAACGAGAATTGGATTGGATCAGCGATCGCCTCCTGCCTCCCCTGCAACAAACTAACCAAGAACTCACGCAGTTAGTGCGAGGATTAGATGGGCAATACGTGCCCAGTGGGCCTTCTGGCGCCCCGACACGAGGGCGTCCGGAAGTTTTGCCGACAGGACGCAATTTCTACTCGGTTGATATTCGTGCCATTCCTACCGAGACAGCGTGGGAGGTTGGACGGAAGGCGGCTGAAGTCTTAATTGAGCGCTATACCCAGGAACAGGGTGAATATCCCAAAACACTGGGATTATCAATCTGGGGGACTTCAACCATGCGTACAGGTGGGGATGACTTAGCACAGGCGCTAGCCTTACTAGGAGTTCAGCCCGTTTGGGATTATCCGTCGCGCCGAGTTGTGGATTTTGAAATTCTGCCAGTGTCGGTGTTAGGGCGTCCTCGTGTGGATGTGACGCTGCGAATCTCTGGCTTTTTCCGTGATGCTTTTCCTAATTTAATTAGTCTATTTGACCAAGCTGTGGCAGCAGTTGCCGCGTTGGATGAACCCCCACAAGACAATCCCTTAGCCGCGCAGGTTCAGCAGGAAACTGAGATGTGGCAATCAAGGGGGTTGAGTCAACAGGAGGCACAGGTGCGATCGCGCTACCGTATCTTCGGCTCTAAACCGGGTGCTTATGGAGCTGGATTACAAGGTTTAATTGAAGCCCAAAACTGGACTGATGAGCAAGACCTTGCCCGTGCTTATATCAATTGGAGCAGTTACGCCTACGCTGATACCGCCCCTCTTATAAAGGGGGGGCTGGGAGGGATCGCAGCACCGGAAGCCTTTAAGCAACGGCTCAAGCAGATGCAGGTTGTCCTGCACAATCAGGATAACCGCGAACACGATTTGCTCGATTCCGATGATTATTACCAATTTCAAGGGGGTTTAACCGCCTCTGTACGGGCTTTAACCGGTAAGAACCCTCACACCTACTTTGGTGATCATTCAATGCCTGAAAATCCCAAGGTGCGGCAATTGCGGGAAGAAATTGCACGAGTTTACCGTTCCCGTGTTGTTAACCCCAAGTGGATTGAAGGGGTAATGCGTCACGGCTATAAAGGGGCATTTGAAATGGCGGCAACGGTGGATTATTTATTTGCCTACGATGCCAGTGCAAATTGCGTGGAAGACTACATGTATCAGGGGGTCACTGAGGCGTATTTATTGGATTCCAACGTACAAAAATTTATCCAACAAAAGAACCCTTGGGCGTTGCGAGATATGGCAGAACGATTGCTGGAAGCACATCAACGCGGCTTATGGCAAGAAGTAAACACAGACGTGTTGGAGGAACTGCGTGCGATCGCACTACAAGCGGAGGCGGTGATCGAAGGAGCTAATGATCAATAAGCTAAATTGTTGGTTACAAACTACTCACCCTTCGCTGGATTCGGCTTAAAGTAAAGAGACGATTGATACAAAATTTCTTCCTGGTGAGTTTCTAAGGTGCAATCTGATAAAGGATAAGCAACACAGGTAACCGTATATCCCGCCGCTATTTCTGACGGTTGTAGAAATTTTTGCTCACTTTGATCTACCTCACCCTTGATGATTTTGGCGATACAGGATGAACAGGTTCCTTCGCGGCATCCAGAGGGTAATCGGATACCCGCCTCCTCCGCTAAATCCAGGATGTACTGATCATCTGGGACTGTGATCGTGCGGTCAAGGTTGAGCGTTGGATTCACTAACCGGACTCGATAAACGGCCATCTACTATTCCTGAACAATGCCTCTATTCAGATTTAACTTGAAAATGGGTCATCGGTCATCGGTCATCGATAACGGGGAAGAGAGATTTTCAGGGCTGGCTGTGAGCGCTAGTTCATGGGAGGTTTTGCACCCAAGTCAACAAAGCTTTCGCCTGTAAGCTGAGTACTGCTTAGCAGAACTTAAACATCTCATCATAGCCTTGGCGTACAGTGCCCACCCTATGATTATTGAGATCACAAGTGGGCGGGTTAGCTTACTTAGGAAAAGTAGCTATGTATTTTTGTTAATAATCTTCTAATAAAAGACTAAATCTAAGAGCCAAGTCTAGATAAAAATAGTCAGTTTCTTCAAATTTTTTTACTGTTTTTCTTAATAATTTCACAAAACCACGGATTGGCTATGGTAACTTAGGATACATAGAATGAATTACTGCCTAAGATAGATGACAGACGTAAACTATAGCGTTTTCCTTCAACTAGGAGTTAATACATGGAACAATTGGAGAGAGGAAAATAATTCCTTAATTCCCAATCTTCAGAACATTGAGCTGATAGAAGCCGACCTGAGACATGCTAACCTTTCGGACGTTGACTTGTCTGGCGCAGATTTAGCGGGAGCCAACCTGAGTGGGGCTGATCTGAGTGGTGCCAAGCTGGAAAAAACTAACCTCGTTTTCGTCAATTTCTTTACAGCTGACCTGAGTGGCGTCAACCTAAGTAGAGCCAACCTGAGTGAGGCCAACTTTTTTACAGCTATTCTGTGTAGAGCTAACTTGCGTAAAGCTAACTTAAGTGGCACCAACCTCAGAGAAGCCAACCTAAGTAACGCCGACCTGAGTGGTGCTGACCTGAGTAGAGCCGACCTAAGTGGTGCTGACCTCACAGGAGCTAACTTGAGTGGAGCTAACCTTTGTGGGGCCAGCTTAAATAGAGCCAATCTTAGTGGAGCCAGTTTGGTTAGTACTAAAGCTTTAGGTACTAGCCTGGAACAGGCAAGACTCACAGGAGCCAATCTAGAAGATTGGAGAGTTGACACCAATACGAAGCTTGATAGCGCAGTTTGTGATTACATTTATCTGAAGGCACCCCGACAAGAACGCCGACCAATTAGCGGAAAATTTGCACCGGGAGAGTTGACCAAATTATTCCATAAGGAATGGAAAGCTGTTGAATTAGCAGTGGCAGCAAAGCCATCGTTAGGCTATACAAGCTTAGCCTTATCTCGCCTCAATTAAGAAAGCAGAAATGTATTATACCTCTCCCACATAAGTAGAGGGATTTAATTAATCGTAAGATGGGCATTGCCCACGATAATCCCTCCAACCCTGACGACAATTCGTTTGTAGGCAATCCCCACCCTACAAGTAGGTTTGGTTTACATAAGCGCACCTACTTAATAGCTTTCGCTAACAAGAGAGGCAAATTTAGAAGGCGTCTATACCAATGAGTCATCAGACTTGAGGACTTGGTCAAGAAAGTAACAAATCATCAAGGCAGCCAAAAATCTGGTAAACAAGTTTGACCCAAGCCGCGCGCTGTTTTATTAATCATTCGAGCCAACTGGATATGGGGTTCATCAGGCTCAACAGAGATAATATTCGCCTTCCTGCCATGTGCCAAGTAATCAATCACAGAATTAGCGGCTTCCAAACCTGTCACATAAGCCTTTTCCTGTGACCAAGAACCGTGAGCTGTAATAATCCAATCTCCACTCATAAAGATATTTTCCAAGCTCGTTTTCGCCCTTAGTAAGTACTGATAGCTACCGGGGGCAAAATGAGTGACACCTTGGGGAACTCGGATGACGCTACTATCGATGATTTTTGCGGCTTGGAATGCTGGAATACAAGTGGTTAAGTCACGTTGAACTTTTTGTACAATCTGCTGATCGTTCAGAGGCAGGAACTGGTTAGCATGATAAAAATCAACTTCAATTACGCTACCGGGTTCATCTCGGTATTCATCATGCAGCGCATTGAGGTCAAAAAATGTCCAGCCTGTTGTGGAGTCAAAGCCAAAGCAGGCGTTCGAGGGATGGCGGATAGGAATTTTGCGGTCGAACCATAGCCGAGTTGCTAAGACATCAATCCCGCCCAAGTTCATTAAGTCTCGAAATTCTTGATAACGTTGCAGGGTAGGACTACCAGACACAATTTTCTTCATGCCACTAACGCTGATGGCAAAAATCACGGCGTCTGCCTCAAAGAGTTCATCACCGCAGACAACCCCTTTTGCTTTGCCACTGCTATCAAGGAGAATGTCGCTAACCCGTTTGTTGGTCAATACCTTACCGCCGATTTGGTGGATGCGTTCTACCCAAGGCTTAAATATCATTTCCCCAACCGTTCCCCGACACCAAACCACATCAAAGTCGGGTTGGTGCGCGAGGATAAAGTAATAAAGCATACCCAAAGCGGCGGCGGCGGAGCACTGTTCCCCAGGTGCAAATAAGCCAACTAACAGCATTGGCTCAAAAGAATCTTGATACAGTCGGGCGGAGACACCAAATTGTTTGAACAGTTCACGGGCTGTTACTTTGTCGTAACGTTGCCATGCCTCATCGGAATTGTCAAAATCGATGACAGCATAAAGCAAAGGTAGGGCAGAAAGGCGGTCAATCAAGGGCAACCGCTTAAACTGGGTGTAAAGAAATGTTCCTAGTGGGGTGGGAAGTCGCTGTTCGTTTTGGAAAATCGGTGATTCAACTTCTAGCCCTGCGGGTGAATATTGGGAGGAACGGGTGAAGGGGGTGAAGGGGTTTAGTCCTAATTCTCGAACGAGGGAAAAGATATTATTGTAGGGATACCAAAAGCCATGAATCCCGCCTTCTACAGAACGTCCACCCGGAGTTTTCCAACCTGCGACTAAGCCACCGGGATAGGGGGCTGCTTCTAAAAGTGTAACGTCGTAGCCTTGTTGGGCTAGGTGGTAGGTTGCACCTAATCCTGCCCACCCTGCACCCACGACAATTACCCGTTTGTGTTCTGATGCTTCTGACATCCTTTACCTTTTGAGTCTCTTTTCTCAGGATGACACGAATGGGAAGAACTGCAAGGTGGGTAAAACTTGAGTTCGCGAAACGCTAGTGCTTGGGGTCTAATAATCAAAGACCATGTGTGTTGAACAATGCTAGAGGTGTAATTTGTGGCAGCGCAAGCACATCTTCATCAAGCTTTTTGCGATCGCAGTAGGACTGGTTTGCATGATTTATCTAGTAGCACCACCCTCTGAAGATTGGTGTACTGGAGTCGGATATCTGCCTACCAACCGTGCCACAAGCAGCGTCCATGCGATCAAAGTAATTGTTGAGCCATTCTTAGGTCGGCATCAAGTGTTTGCCATTTTTCAGATGGAACGTGAGAAATGTCCTCCCGGCGAGCCTGTTATTTTAACAGTTGTCGGAGCTGGCAAGTACTGTGAGGCAACAGATTCTATTGGTCAACATTTTGAAGGATTAGAAGTAAGCTCTGGATACTACCTATCGAAACATTATATAAGGACTCGCACGGCACTTTGGTTAACTATCCAAGGGGCGTTAGACCCACTCAAGCAACCAGAAAACTGGACGATAACTTATGTTGATTCAAGTTTGCCTAAATGACATAAGTTTATCGAGCAATTGCTATGCGGATGCAATAGGTAAAACTAACAAGGGTTGCGATTGCCTACGGCACAAACGGAGCTGAGCGCGATTGCAGTACCGATATAAAACACGCTATTGATTCCGCCAAGATCAAAGGCAACTCGCATCATCAATAGTTCTTGAAAGATTAAAACAAGCGATCTTTTTTTTAAGGGAAACTCTTTCTACACCACTTACCAAATTACAGCACAAATCTTACGAAAAACGGATGTCCATAGCGTTTGACTTGATTAAGACCGCTCCAATTTACCCCATCAAGGCTAGTATAGAAATTCGCACCAGAGCATTGGTTTGGCCACACACCAAGAGGACAAGCATAGGTTAAAGAAAGGGAACCAGTGCCTGTGGAATAAGTAACACGTCCTCCTGCTCCTTCTGGCCCTGGATAATCTTGTACCCAGAATCGCCCTTGTTGTCCCGGCGCAATCTGCTGAGGAGGAGGGACAACATAATGACCCTCACTGGTTGTGAAGTTGGTTAACTGCAACGTTGACTTCCCCTTAGTATTGTCAACGATGATATAACAAGAATAGTCCATCGACTGAGGACCAATTACTGAGTCCGGTGGAGCAGAATAAGGTTGAATACTATAGGAACCATTGGTGTTAACCACCTGGTAAAGTATTGCCTGACATTTTTCTGTATCTATAACCGTGAAGCTAATAGTCTTTTGATTGTTTTGAGCATGAATATCAGGGTTTGAAGCACATTCAAATCCATTATTGACATATTGAACTAAACCATTAGTTAGACCAAGTTTTGGTATATGAGTATGTCCCAAAACAATCAGATCTGAGTTAGATAGTAGAGCAGATTGTTGTGCGAACCACGCAATATATGTGCCATTTGCATCTGCGATCGCTGCTTTGATAGCGGCTAATTGACCATCCTTACCCCCTCCCCATGCAGTGACCCATTGGCTCCATAAAGCACTATACATCGTCTTGGCTGCTGCCATAGTCATTGTTTGACCATTCGCCAATTGAATTGGCTCATTAGCTGATATTTTAGTAACATTCATTGTATAGTCGAGAAGCAAATCAACTACTGATGAAGGACCCGATAAGATTGTAGTGACTAGTGTAGAAATATCTAAACCATTAGGAGCACCTTGATTGGGCAAATCAGCAACAGTTTCTCCTGGCTGAAGGGTTTTCTCCAACATATAAGCAAACGCACGGGTAACAAATTGCCCGACGGGTAAAGGGTTTAGCTGAGTACTGGTATCCGGTGCGTTAAACATGGTAAAAGTATGCCCGTGGGTGCAGGCAATCTTTTTATTTCCAGCGGCGGGAATATAGTAAATTGGATTAGAACAATACTGGATTTTGTAACCCGATTGGTTTTGGATTTTATCTAAATTACTTTGAGAGATGTTCATGTCATGGTTACCATTCAGATAGGTAACCTTGCCACCAAGAGATGTTAAAGCCTGACTCAACTTTCCAGTGGAACCCAAAATATTTGGGTTGGCTGCTATAATGTCAGTCAAGCTAGGTGGTTTTTCCTCAGGAGCGTAAGTCCAAAAATCAAATATATCACCTAGTAAAAGTAGCTCTTGGATTGAGTCGCTATTAGCTATTACATAGTCCAAGATGGCTGACAAATAAGGTTCATGAAACTTTTGTTGATACCAGTTAACTGGAATGTTAGTACCAATATGAACGTCACTCAAGACTACAACTTTATTTTTTGACATACTTATTCTGGTTCTTTGAAAAATTATGGCTTAAAAAATAAGCTTATGACAAACTACATTAAAGGCCATTTTTTAAGAGGACAATCAGCGGCTTTTACAGGTATTTTTAATTGAATAAAACACCCACATTCACAACATTTTGCTCCTCCTTTTCCCTCTTCTGGCAACCAGAGTTGATCACATTCCAAACAAATTTTGAGACGCTCCTGCTGCTCTTCTTGAGAGACGAGTAGTTTACCTTCTGCTTTGGCTACTTCTCTTACTGTTTCTAATAAGTTTATCGCCATTTGTAATACATTAGGCTTGATATGTCTCTGCCGAGCAAGACGTTCATTAATAGAGATTAAATTTTCCTGATTTTCTCTGTATTTTAAGTCTAGGGCTTGCTCATCAGGAGAATAATTATTCATCATGATCACTTCTAAATCTCAAATCTATCTCAATTACAATTATCAATCTATCTATTAAATTTTAGGAATTGACAATTGATAAAGGTCAAACTGGTTTAAATTGTCGGCTCTCTTGTCGATAGGGTGATAAGATAAACTGATTAATCAAGCCAAACACTTATTGGGTGAGGAATTACCAATTACCGATAGGCGAAGCCGGGCGCAGTGCAGCAAGTATTACCAATCACCAAAAATGCGGTTTTCCACCACAAGTACGGGAGAACCAGATTCTCTAGATTCATTTTGACCCGTGTAATACTCTTTTGGATCATCATGAATAAGTGTGTACTGCTTGACTCCAGCGGCACCGGCTTCCATCAAAAGCTGAGTGCAGGCAGCTAAGGTGTTGCCACTTGTGCAAACATCATCCAAGAGAATAATGGTTTGCCCTTGTATCAGATGGCGATTAATCACTTCAATGCTGTTGAGGTGTTTGGCTATACTCCGCTCCCCTCTCATGTGGTTGGGCTTAACACTAACTTTGCGAACTAAGCAAGAAGTAGCATCAATGCGCCCACATCCGGGTTGTGATAACATCTTTGCTAGTTTTACAATTCCAGAATTAGTTTTTTCCGCTGTACTGGAAGGTACAGCGACAATAGGAAGAGCCTTTTCCAATTGAGGATTGACCAGCTCAAAAAAGAACTCTAATGCTGTTGAGTCTGCGTAGTTCTTCAGCCTCAGAACCATCAAACCAAAATCATCAACCTTACCCTGATCATTCAGTTTGCAAGTGGCAAAACTGAATAGCTTGTTTTCTAAGGCTTGCATAGGCACACCAATAGGAATGAGTTCGGAGAACAGTTTATGAACAGGGGGAAGAGTTTGATTATTCCTTAATCTGTTTTAATCTCTTTCCCCTGCCTTCAGGGAAATTTTAAGGTGGCAGTACCAGCCTAAAACTACCTGACTAATTTAGGAAATCAGCAAACAGAACAAAAGCAGCATTGCCCGCAGATATTTGAGCAAGTTTCAAAGCTAGAGAATAGCCCTTGTGCGCCTCTCTCACCCACGTTAAGAGACTCGCCTGCTCGTAGCCGTTGTGCAGCGGCTTGGACACGTTCAGCCTCGGCACGCAGCTCCTCTGCTGCTGATTCGAGAAATTCAGGATTTTGCAGATCTTCGAGCTTGGACATTGTGTTTCTCCTTTTGTACTTGCCTTACTAATTCAACAAATCAGCAAGGAGAGCAGAAGCAGCATTGACCGCAGATATTCGAGCAAGCTTCAAAACTAAATCCTGAGAATAAGCCTTGTTCAGTCCTTTCGCCCACGTTAAGAGACTCCCCTGCTCGTAGCCGTTGTGCAGCGGCTTGGACACGTTCAGCCTCGGCGCGCAGTTCCTCTGCTGCTGATTCGAGAAATTCAGGATTTTGCAAATCTTCGAGCTTGGACATCTTGTTTCTCCTTTGGTAATTATCTTTGTGTTAAAGTTGGCAATTTGAGGCGCTATCTTGGAGATAGCGCAAGTAGTGTATTAGTCCCGTTTTGTCCGGGGGAGACCTTTCTCCGGGATACGCTTTCATGTCAGTACGGCCCACCACAGTGAGGGTCTTTGCTGAAAGGATTACCTGTCTGAATTAGAGATTTGATGTAGCAACCAGTACGACAAACTTTCAGCTTGGCGCATCCCTGGCAAATGGGGTCTATCACTAGCGAATCCCAAGTCTTATCTCGTAGTGCCCGATATTTTTCACCTTCCCAGATTTCCTTAAGAGACTGATTGAAGGTGTCACCAAAAATAAAGTCTTCTTCACTGACAAGCTTGTCACAAATATTGACTCCGCCTTTGGAGTTTACGACGATGCTGCTGTACATTCCCCCGCAGGGTACAAAGCCTGTACGATGTTTCTGCTTAGGATCTTTAGGAGGCCAAATCTCGCATCGCCCCTTATATTCTTGACGTTTCTGTAGGACAATTTGGCGAAGTGTCATTAGGTCTTCATACTGCACTTGCGGGTTAACTTTTGTAGCGCATGAATCGCGAGCCCCATCATCCATGTAAGTAATACCGCACTCTTGTACACCTAACCCAACAACAAAATCGATAAACTCTGGTATGTTCTGATAGTTAGAAGAAGTTAAGACACACTTCACTAGAGTGTGTATACCTGCTGCTACCGAATTTTGGATCGCTGCGATTACTCGGTCAAAGGTATTGCGAGTTTGTGTTATTTTATGGTGCAGGTCAGATGAAGGGGCATCCAAGCTGATGGTAATCTCTTTCATCCCAGCCGCAGCAAGTGTTTCAAATTGCTGACGGGAAATAATAGAGCCATTAGTGGTCATCACTGGAATCATGTTGAGTTCAAGCGTTTTGAGTACAACATCCATCCAGCCCTTGAACGCTGTAGGCTCCCCTCCTGTTATCCCCATAAAAATGACACCGAGATCGGCGGCTTCCTCTAGAAGAGAAAGGCATTTGGGTAAATCCAACCATTGAGTGGGGCTCTTAGGGGACGGAGCGCTAGAAGTTACTTCTGCGTAGCAATACTCACACTTAAAGTTACAGTACTGAGTGAGATTGAGGCTTAACTCGACAGGAATAGGAAAGCGATCTCCGGTTTCATGAGATGTAATAGCTGTTTGATAAACGGATTCATCGCGGATGTTATAGATGAAGTCTTTAGGATTGAAACGATGGAGGGGAAACTCAGCAGGTTGAGAGCGCAGTTCAAGAAAGTTGCTGCATTTTTGCACACAAGTAGCTGCCATAGCTAGCCCGTCTTCAATTGGTAGATTGTAAATGTAAGCCCACAGCTTCCCCGCTTGGGGCACAGATAACTTTCCGTTAAACAGTGCAATCATCACAGCCTCTGAGGGGTGCAGAGCAATCCAATCTTGCTTAAACCATTTGTTTAAAATGGCAAAATTTTCATATCTTCGCAGTTCACTCTTTGGTTGAAGTGTAGGATATGTAGAATCTAGCGTTGATGTTTGTCTACTTTCACTAACCTTATCAACTGTGGTATTTGTCATATTTGTCCTTTCTTACTTTTGACTACAGCAAAATATCTGCTTACAAGTCGTCTCACTTGCTGAATTTGTGTTGCAAAACCTTTTTACGACAGAAAAATTGAGCGAGAAAAAAAACAACTACGAAGCAAGTAAAGAAACTTAAGCAATGAATTAGTTATCCTTTACTTTTAGTTAGAGCCAGCAGTAAACCTGATTTTTTTCAAAGCCTTACAAGGCAGAAATTTCAAAATCAATATTCTCAGAAATCTGTCAAGAGAATGGGGTTTTTCCACTTTTAGTAAAGGAGAGTCCAAGATGCACATGTTGCAGCAGGAGATGCTAGCAACAATGCAAAAGTATCCTAACCTCGGCGATTGGGCTGTATTCAGGTTGATTGGGGAAGCAAATTAAGTATTTTCGTTGCTTTGACTAGACGTTAAAAAGCTCATCAGATTGATGCCGTCTTCAACTTCCCCTGGGGTGGATACTCTGAAGTTTAGTCCTTAGCTCTACAAATTCATTAAATTCTACGGCTAACTGAGTTCCTGCCTGAGAATACCTGACTTGTTCTGACTTTTGACAGATGCTTGACTGACTTTTATTGCGTATTATCCCTGTGGTTTCGTCAGACAAGCCATGTCGAGGTCGCTTAGAGTTCGTCAAAGATACATTGAGCAAGTCAAATTGGCAGTCAGGCGTAACGGCTTGCCCAGCCAAAGAGCTTTGGCGGAGAGGGCAGGACTGTCTCTAGCCACAGTCAGCAATTTCCTAACAGGTAAACCCGTTGATCGCGCTAGTTTTGTAGAACTGTGTCAGACATTGGCACTGGAGTGTGAAGAGATCGCTCAACTGGATGTTGCCCTTCGCTCCTCAACTAGAGATGAAAAGGCTCAAGGAAGGATTGCCAACACGCGCCAAGACTGGGGAGAGGCGATTGATGTCTCAGTGTTTTATGAGCGCGCTGAAGAACTCACAACCTTAGAGCAATGGATTGTGATACAGCGCTGTCGTCTAGTGACAGTGCTGGGGATGGGTGGGATTGGCAAAACAGCTCTTTCTATTAAGTTGGCACAACTTATACAGCATGATTTTGAGTACTTGATTTGGCGAAGTCTTCGTAAAGCCCCATCCCTGGAAACGCTTCTGAGTGACTTGGTGAGATTTGTGTCTGAGTTTCAGGAAACATCTGGTGAGATCGGGCGGCTGATTCATTACCTGCGTGCTTCACGTTGCCTGCTGATTTTGGACAACATGGAAGCGATTCTCAAGCCCGGTTATGTCGGACAATTCCGTAATGGTTATGAAGGATATGGCGAACTACTCACACTCATTGGAGAAGTTGCCCATTCTAGTTGCTTAATCCTCACCAGTCGGGAAAAACCTGCTGAAATTGCTGTCAGTGAAGGGGTAGAACTAGCTGTGCGATCGCTACGCTTGAGTGGCTCAAAGGAAGCCGCTCGCGCCTTGCTTGGTGCTAAAGGACTCACAGGGGATGACACCCAAAAACAGCAGTTGTGCGATCGCTACGGCAACAATCCCTTTGCAGTAAAAATTGTCGCTACCTCAATTCGAGATTTGTTTGATGGAGAAATTGGAGCCTTTCTTAAACAGGATACGCTGGTCTTCAACGGCGTTCGGCGATTGCTAGACCAGCAATTTGATCGCCTTTCTCCTCGAGAAAGAAGCATCATGTACTGGTTAGCCATTAATCGTGAGGGCACGACGATTGCCGAACTGGAGTCAGACTTGGTGCCTGCAGTGGCGAGGGGAAAATTATTGGAAGCCTTAGAAAGTCTCTGGGCGCGAACCCTGATCGAAAAAGCTGCACCTACGCTGCTAGAAGAGCAGTTGGTTTGCTACACGCAACAACCTGTGGTGATGGAGTACGTGACTGAACGCTTAATTGAGTTCTTTTATGAGGAAATTGCCACAGAAGACATCAGATTATTGGTGAGTCATGCGCTGATTAAAGCGACAGCCAAGGACTATATCAGAGAAACTCAGACTCGCCTGATTTTAGAGCCTGTCGTCAAGAAACTCCTCCTTGCCTTTAAATCCAAGAAAACTCTTGAAGAGCAACTGCAAAGGATTTTAGCCCAACTCCGAGAGGAATTTGCTAGCTCATTAGGATATGGAGCAGGAAATATTATTAACCTATTGAGCTACAGCAAGATTAATTTAGCCCACTACGACTTTTCAAATTTGACCATCAAGCAAGCTGACTTGAGGCGAGTGAATTTGAAGAGTGTCAATTTCCAGAACGCTGAACTCAGTAAGTCTGTGTTTGCCCAATCCTGAAGTAACGTAGAGTCCGGATAGTCGGATGCTCACCAGTGGCAGTTATGACGGTTCGGTTCAGTTGTGGGATGTCATCGATCGTCGCACCAGGATTTGGTATGAGTACTGGATTACCAAGTCGGGTCGCTATAGAGATTAACGGTCAACTCTTTACAACCTGCGGGTACGGCACTGATGCAGGCACAAATCGTCTCTCCTTGCTCAATTTCCACCTCACAGGCATGACAAGTTCCCATCAGGCAACCCGTGGGAATAAAAACACCAGCACGTTCAGCCACCTCAAGCATGGGCTCTCCCACTTGGGCATTAACGGTTACATTGTCTGGTACAAATCGGATGCTAACACTCATTTTAAGGGGTTAGGGTTAGAGGTTATTTGTGCGTACAACAAAGCTGAGATTTAATGGATGAATTCTGAAAAATCATACCCTAATTCATCCTTTATCTTTTCGGTCATATTTTTTGCGACGGTAAAACCAAACTTAAATCTAAATGGGCTTCCACTGTATCTGCCAGTAAGTTGAACAAGGTTTCTCGTTGTTCACGATAATTCGCCACCCCGGTGGGAAGCGAGGGAAGTCCTCGTTGCTGCCGCAGGTAATTCAACCAAGCACGCCGCCAAGGGCCATTGTCAAAAAGACCATGAAGATAACTGCCCCAAACGGATTGATTGATATCAACAATTCCTAAACCTGGGTCATCAAATAGCGGTTTGCAAGAGGATTGTTGATTACCCTC
>DATNPV010000094.1:0-34021 GCA_036703055.1 Waterburya sp. | reverse complement strand
TGCACAACAGAGGATGAGCATAACGATACCTTTGCTATTGCTGGAGATGGCTGTACACGCTGAGAAAGATTAGCGACTGCCCACAAACAGGCTGTTATGAAAATGCTAGAAACCAATCGCTTCTTCATCGCTACCTCCAACCGATGGTCTTACTTACCTATCTCTCTGTTGGCAAGCTGCTTATGCAAAAACGGGTGTCAGCATTTCACAAAATCTTTACTCCTACCATTCCATTACTCTGAGGTAAAGTCTCGTTGAAAACTGTAGATTTTTTGAGTAGTTATATTATCACAAATCAACGAGGGTCGTATTGATAAAGGATAGGTTTGTCGGTCGAGCTGAACCTGCAAGCCAATCATCGGGTCGTCTCCAGAAGCTACTAAAAATTCCAACCTGCCAATTTGAGGCCATTCACTTAACTCATCCAAAATGTTAGCAATCGCTTGCTGGTAGGGATGATTGCGGTGTCTGTACCAATCCGTTGACGCCAGATGAGGTTGATCAAATCCGATGTGGATAATTAAAGACGATGTACCGAACAAAGCGATCGCGACAGGTCGTGCCTCTTCTTGCAGGAGCAGGTGGTGACGCTGTACTAAATAGCGCAGTTTTTCCAAGCGTTCGTAGCGCTCTGTCACAGGTTGGGGAAAGTCCTCCCATTGAATGGCAACTGTCACCAAATAAGTCTGCAACAGCATGTGACCCAGCTTCTGAGCCTTGGTTGCTAGATAGGTGGAATTATAGTTGTTGGCTTCAATCAGCAGCGGCACTCGATCCACGACTTCGATCCCATAGCCTTTCAACCCTGCGATTTTCCGGGGATTGTTGGTAATTAAGCGAATTTTTTTGACACCCAAATCATTGAGCATTTGCGCTCCCATCCCATAGTCCCGCAGGTCAGCCGGGAATCCCAGACGTTCGTTAGCTTCTACCGTATCCAATCCCAAGTCTTGCAAGGAATACGCCTTTAATTTATTAACCAGACCAATTCCTCGCCCTTCTTGGCGTAGATACACAACTACGCCTTGACCCGCATTTTCAATCATTTTCAGTGCGGCTTCTAGCTGCATTCGGCAGTCGCAGCGCAATGACCCCAAGGCATCTCCAGTTAAGCATTCCGAATGCATCCGCACCATGACCGGGTTGTCTTGAAAATCCGCCGGTTCGCCCTTGACGATCGCCACATGTTCCGAATTGTCCAGGGTGTTGCGGTAGCCGTAAATCCGGAAATCGCCAAAAGCACTGGGTAATTTCGCCACCGTTTCCCGATGCACAAAGCGGTCATACTTGAGGCGGTAGCTGATTAAGTCCGCAATGCTGATTAATTTCAGCTGGTGACGTGCTGCGTACTTAATCAACTCCGGTAAGCGAGCCATTGAGCCATCGGAATTTTGAATTTCACAAATGACACCTGCGGGATACAAGCCGGCTAGCCGTGGCAAGTCAACAGCCGCTTCTGTATGGCCTGCCCGTTTTAATACTCCTCCATCTCTGGCACGGATAGGAAAAATATGACCAGGACGCCGCAAGTCCTCCGGTTTAGTCTCCGGGTTAATGGCAACCTGGATCGTTCTTGCCCGGTCTTCAGCCGAGATGCCAGTACTCACCCCTAGGTGTGGAGCCGCATCGATACTCACGGTGAAGGCGGTTTGGTTGCTGTCGGTGTTTTTACTCACCATTAACGGCAAATCCAGGGCATCGAGACGGTCACCCATCAAGGCCAGACAAATTAGCCCTCGCGCCTCTACTGCCATGAAATTAATCATGTCAGGGGTAGCAAATTGGGCGGCGCAAATCAAGTCGCCTTCGTTTTCTCGATTTTCGTCATCTACCACGACCACAGCATGGCCTGCTTTGAGGTCTGCCAGGGCATCATCAATCGAGTCAAATTCAAATAAATCGGTTTCAGGCGATTCCACGTTTAGAGTGCGAGCGATAAACCCGTAAAGATTTCTAAAGTTTGTTTCTTCTCAATTGTATCCCGTTTGTTTGAGTAAAGCAGTTGTAGGGATTGTTAGGAATAATGATCGCCAATTAGGGCAAAATTTCTACCACCAAAGTTCACTTTTGGTACTAAAATGCAGCAAATGTTAATCCGTTTATGACTTCAGCTCTTTTAGGAAAGAAATATCATGGGTGATTTGGGACGCCTGCCCGTAGGAATTATCGGCGCTTCAGGCTATGGCGGCGTGCAACTTGTACGGCTCTTGATGGATCACCCAGGAGTCGAGGTGGCCTATTTGGGGGGAGAGAGCAGCGCGGGCAAGCCTTTTGCTGAACTCTATCCTCATTTAGGTCATTGTGTTGATCTGATGATCGAGCCGATTGATCTAGACAAAATCGCGTCACGTTGTCAAGCTGTTTTTCTTTCATTGCCCAATGGCTTGGCTCATCAAATGGCACCCACTCTGTTAGCCAAAGGATGTAAGGTTCTCGATCTCTCAGCGGACTATCGCTTTAAGGATTTGGAAACTTACAAAGCTTGGTACGGCGGAGAGCGACATGACCAGGAAACTGCGGCTATGGCTGTTTATGGTTTACCAGAATTGTACCGCGATCGCATAGCCGAAGCTCAGTTAGTCGCCTGTCCAGGCTGCTATGTGACGACGAGTCTGTTGGCTCTCGCACCCCTGTTGAAGCAAGGCTTAATTATTCCAGAAACGGCGATTATCGATGCCAAATCAGGGACATCGGGGGCTGGACGCACGGCAAAAACCAATCTTTTATTGGCAGAAGCTGACAACTCCCTCGCTCCCTACAGCGTGGCTCGACATCGGCACACCCCGGAAATTGAGCAGATTTGCAGCGAGTTGGCGGGTCATGACGTTATGGTGCGGTTTACTCCCCATCTGATTCCTATGGTGCGGGGGCTGCTGGCAACGGTTTATGCGACTCTGCGCGATCCCGGACTGGTTCGAGAAGATTTAGCGACCATTTATACAGCATTCTACCGAGCCTCGCCCTTTATCCGGATATTGCCGGCCGGTACGTATCCCCAAACCAAATGGGCTTGTGGCACGAATCTTTGTTACATCGGTGTAGAAGTTGATTCCCGTACCGACCGGGTAATTGTTATGTCAGTTACTGATAACTTGATTAAGGGTCAAGCGGGTCAGGCGATTCAGTGTTTGAATCTGATGATGGGTTGGGATGAAACTCTTGGCTTGCCTCGGCTCAGTTTTTACCCCTGATCGGGAAATAGCCGGGGGAGCTGGAGAGGATGGGGACTAGGGAAGGCAGAGGGATTTTCATTCCTTTGTTGTGAGCTATAGCTCATAATGCCTCTCCCGTTCCCCTATTTTTTTTCGTTAAAATGCAAGTAAGTACTTGCATACTTACTAGGAACTATTCCGTGCAAAAGTCTGCACAAACTCATATCCGTATCCTCAAAGCCGCCGCAGAAGTCTTTGCCACGGCGGGTGTAACCGGAGCGACAACCCGTGAAATTGCTCGTGTCGCCGGAGTCAACGAGGTTACCTTATTTCGTCATTTCCAGAGTAAAGAGCAACTCCTCGGTGCGGTTGTTGGGCATGTGATAGCGCTACAAGCTGAAGCCTTAACTCATCAAGAGGAATGGACACAGGACTTATACCGTGACCTCACTCACTATGCGCAGATCTACAACAACATGCTGGAGGAGTATGAAGCCTTAATTCGGACGTTTATTGGGGAGGCGAAGCGGCATCCTGAAGCTGCACGTCGAGTGATTCAAGAAGCCGCTCAACCTTTACGGGACAAACTCATTACCTACCTGCGTGGTGGTATGGAACGCGGGACAGTGCGTTGTGATCTCGACCCTTTACCTGCTGTGGATATGTTCACGGGCATGTTACTGGCTGGGATGCTACGCCACACAGCAGCCCCTATCCCACGAGGATATAGTCGCGAGTGCTACATCGAAACCTGTGTCGATCTTTTCGTGCGCGGCATTAGCACGGCACCCATTCATACAACCCATTCCTTACCCATAAACGATGGTTAAAATCCAGAAACATTCACGTCCGGCATCGTTGCAGGGTGGCTATGTCCAGGGGCCTCTCAAGTGGGCGATCGCATTCACGGCATCCTTAGGAGCTATTCTGGAAGTCATCGATACCAGCATTGTCAACGTTGCCCTAACGGATATGCAAGCAAGCTTGGGCGCAACGGTGAGTGAAATTGGCTGGGTTGTAAGCGGGTATGGAGTTGCCAATGTAATCTTGATTCCTTTAACGGCTTGGCTGGGAGATTACTTTGGCAAGAAGACCTACTTTATCTTCTCACTGGTAGGCTTTACGCTCGCCTCAGTAATGTGCGGTCTGTCGTTTAACCTGCCGATGCTGATTATTTCACGTATTCTTCAGGGTTTATGTGGGGGTGGGCTGCTCGCCAAAGCTCAAGCTATCCTCTTCGAGACGTTCCCTCCTCACGAGCAAGGTGTCGCCCAGGCTGTATTTGGTGTAGGGGTGATTGCTGGCCCTGCTATTGGGCCGACCTTAGGGGGTTACCTAACTGATGGTCTAGGCTGGCGCTGGATTTTCTTCGTTAATATTCCCTTTGGGATAGTAGCCGTTGCCATGTCTTGGCTATTTTTGCCCAAGGATAACGTAGAGGGCAAGAAGGGCAGCAAAGCCGTCGATTGGTGGGGAATTGCACTGTTGGCAATTTCCGTAGGCAGCATCCAGACTTTTTTAGAGGAAGGGGAAAAGGAAGACTGGTTCAACTCTGCATTCATCGCCACCTTAGCCGTCGTTGGCATCATTGGACTAGGACTGTTTATTTGGCGTGAACTGACGACCAAACATCCTGCTGTTGACCTCCGGGTACTGCGTCACCGTTCCCTAGCCGCTGGGAGTATTTACTCAGGAATTCTCGGTATGGGACTTTATGGCGCACTATTTGCCGTGCCGATCTTTGCCCAAAGCATACTCCATTTTACAGCGACACAAACGGGACTGTTATTGGCTCCAGGTGCCTTAGCCTCAGCCATCACGATGGTTCTATTAGGCAAGATATCGACAAAGGTTGATGCCAGAGTCTTGATTGCAGGAGGTGCGGTTGGCACTACCTTCGTCATGTTTCAATTGGCGAACATCACTCCACTGACAGGAACAGACGATTTATTTTGGCCGTTGATCTGGCGCGGAGCGTTTACAGTTTTGATGTTTCTCCCGTTGAGCCTGGCAACCTTAGGGCCGCTTCCTAAGCAGGATGTCTCAGCTGGGTCTGGATTCTACAATCTCACCCGTCAATTAGGTGGCAGTATTGGAATTGCCTTACTCACCACCCTACTCGCTCAACGGGAGGCGTTTCATAGAGCGATGCTGCTATCACATGTTACGCCTTACGATCTGGAAACAAATCAGCGCCTTGACTTACTCACAGGAGCACTCCAAGGCCGGGGCATGGATGCGGTGACAGCTCATCAACAAGCCCTTGCTTTGATGAGTCAGACGGTTAGTCAACAAGCTGCCGTTTTATCGTTCGCTGACATCTTTCGGGTGGTTGGAGTGGCGTTCCTGTGCTCACTGCCCCTGTTGTTGTTTCTGGGTAAAGGGGGTGCGGCGGCTAAAGCGCCAGTAGGCCATTAATCACACCACATCCGTATCCATAACTCCTCTTATCTCCTCTCATTCTCTACTCTGCGAACTCTGAGCCTGGAGTGGTTCGTAAAAAAAAAGGGTAGTTAATCCGGATTTCGTGCAACTAACCAAGCCTGATATCAAAAGGTAAAAATCAAGAGATATTTGGGAAATGTAATAAAATCCCCGAAAATCCCTCTTGCCTATCGCCGCCAATTCAACTCGACCCCTTGGAGCGACTAAAACCCCGCCATCTAACTGCACCTCGCCGCCTAATAACAGCAAACTTTGACTCTCAGGAACTTGTAGCCCCCCTAGCGATTGGTTAATAATCGGCTTAGCAGCGATCGATTAGCCCCCCTAACCCCCCAAGGTTGGGGGGAACAAGAGCTTTACTTCCCCCAGATTTGGGGGGGCATGGGGCCCCCTCTGGGGAACTCGGGGTCCCCTTTGGGGATTAGGGGCAGGGGGGAGAGGGGGGGCAAATGTGTAAGTCCTAAAATTATTAAAAATTAAATTTATAGCAGTTATATTCGATTTTTGAACACTCTTTATCGCTTCCTGCTGTGACTGCCCCTGTCTAATAAAATGCTCCACATCTAGTTTGCAACTAGCGTTGTTGACAAAAATCTTGTGGGATGGGACGCATTGCCCGTCCCTACGGGAGCAAGTTAGATGTGGAATAACTTATTAATAGTATTAGACCAGGCTTCAGCCAACGAGCACACTTTTTTCAGGTCTCTATGCGGAATTGAGCGATGACCTAATGAAGTAGCTTGATATAGCACCATTACCCTAAATCATTCCTGGAGTACTTTAAGAGTAGCGGTTATACCATTTCCCCGTAATAATGCACTTAATTCATTCCCCCCTGCAGTGTCCCGAAGTCAATGGGGACGGCGACAGATGGGGGTTCATAAAGTGCAACTTTATAGAGAATTGGTATTCCTACAGGCAAGCCTTAATCGAGTCAAGATAATTGCTGTCCGAGTTGAACAATCACCCTTTGTTACCATGCCACCGAAAAAAGAAAATGATGGATGTGGATGTGCGAGTATTCCAATTTCATTAATCCTAATTTTGTTAGGTGTTGGTTATTGGGGTTTTACGCATCTAGCTCAACTAAACCTCAGCAAATTTCTGCCTGATAAGCAACAACCATCTAATCCTAATTTGCCTCCTGTGGCGACGCAGCGCTTACCTGTGGTCAATTCTCTCCTGAAGAAAGTTATTCCGACTGGGACGCCAGCAACCAATCCACCAGTTCCACCATCACCCGTAACCGCAAACAAATCACCATTACCTCAAACTCCTTGGGAGAAAAAGGAAATCAGAGGCATTTATTTAAGTCGGTATCAAGCAACTAATAATGCTAACGAACAAACGATTCGCTCACGAGTTCGTTATTATCACCAGCAAGGAATAAATACAATTATTCAAGGAGTTTGGGGGAATGGTTGCACGATGTATAACAGTAATGTTACGCAGCAAACCTTCGGATACAAAAGTTGTCCCAACCAATTTCAAGAGCAATGGTTAGATTGGTTGATTGATGAGGCGCACAAGCAGGGAATGCAAGTTCACGCCTATTTTGAGAAGGGAATTAAACTCGATAAAGATAGCCCGATATTTGATGAAGCAATTGCTAAACGCTGGATTGTGCCTGGAGTCGATAAAACCTACTCTGGCATCGATCACTATGTACTGGATGTAGAGATTCCAGAGGTGGCTAATTTATTCAAAAAAATCTCAGTAGAGTTCGTTCAAAAGTATCCTTCGATCGATGCCGTTCAGTGGGATGATTACCTGGGTTATCATGCTGACTTACCCGGCAAAGTTGATCGCACCACTCGTTTGACTAATTTTGTGCGGCAAATGAGGGCTGATATAAAGAAAGCTAACCCGGCTGTTAGTTTCGACCTTTGCCATCATAATCCTTATTGGGGGAAACGTTATTTTGCGGCTGATTGGCAAAATTGGAATGTTGATCGAGTTTTCATTCAAACTTATAACGATGCTAATTTTACCCAAGAACTAGATTATGCCCAAAAGTATGCGGGAGTGGCCATTTCAGATCAGCAGTTGTATCGACTAAAAGAACTGATTAATAACCCGAAAATCAAAAGTGTTTTAGTGTTTCCCTCCTCAGGAAAACCTGAAGAGACTGCCGCTTCGCTCAAAAAGTTTACGGCAATGAGTAACTAGTGCAAGAAGGCAGAAGGCAGGGGGCAGTTCGCGATAGCAAAGCGGTAGCGACGTCAGGAGCGTCAGCGTTCTCCGTAGGAGTAGGTAGAAGGTCAAAAGGCTTGTACTTTTTACTTTTGGCTCTATTGTTAGCTGGTCACTATTGGTGTTAGAAAACAACTGAGCCGATTTTATGGAGCAGGCATCTCACCCGCCAATGAGTAAGGGTGGGCTTGCCGACCCACCCCAAAAAAGTTTGCTGAATAGCTTAGGTTGAAAGTCCCTTAATGACTTCCAGGAGAAGCAGTCACCTCAGAGCGGGAGTGAGTTCTCTTGGTTTTATCAGACTTGCCACCCGACTTAAAGCGATCGCCAATACTTTTAATCACAATGTACAAAATAGGCACGATGAACAAGCTCAAAAAGGTGGAGACAATCATGCCACCAAACACAGCCGTTCCTAACGATTGTCGGCTACCAGCTCCGGCTCCTGATGCCACAACCAGAGGCCAAATCCCCAAGATAAAGGCAAAGGCGGTCATGAGAATCGGTCGCAAGCGCTCTTGAGACGCTTCAATCGCTGCCTTGGTAATGGAATAACCTCGTTCTCGGAGTTGGTTAGCAAATTCCACAATCAGAATCGCATTCTTACTGGCTAAACCAATCAGCATCACCAATCCAATTTGGCAATACACATCATTAGCTAAACCTCGCAGCGACTGAGCCGCCAGAGCACCGAAAATCGCCAGAGGCACTGACAGGAGAATGATGATTGGGTCAACGAAGCTCTCGTACTGAGCAGACAGTACCAAGAACACGAACACAAGCCCTAGCCCAAAAATCAGGGGTGCCAAACCGCCTGCGGCAAGTTCTTCAGCCGCCGTACCCGACCATTCATAGCCTAGGCCGGATGGCAAAATTTTCGCCGATAGCTGCTCCATCGATTGAATTGCCTGTCCAGAGCTAAATCCAGGCGCTGCGGCACCGGAAATTTCAATGGAGCGGAATAAGTTGTAGTGGTTAATTGTCTGTGCACCTGTTGCTTGAGTAATCTTCACCAAATTACTCAGGGGAATCATTTGATTTTGGGCGGAACGGACGTACAACTGCCCAATATCGTCCGGTTTAGCACGGAACTCCTTGTCGGCTTGAACATACACTCGATACGTCCGCTGCTGTAAGTTAAAGTCGTTAACGTATTGCGAACCTAGCAAGGTTTGCAGGGTGTTGAAGATATCTTGGATGGAAACTTGCAACGCTTTCGCTTGGTTTCGGTCTACCTCGACGATGAACTTGGGCGTATTAGCGGCAAACGTGGTAAATACCGCTTGCAATCCAGGGGTTTGATTCGCCTGCTTGATTAACTGACCCATCGCTTGCACGAGGGGGTCGAGACTGCTATTCCCTTTGCGGTCTTGCAGCTCAAATTGGAAGCCGCCGAAACTCCCTAAACCCCGAATTGCAGGCGGATTGGTTGGCAGGATTCTGGCTTCTGTAATTCCCGATAACTCCTTGCGCAACTGACCGATAATGTCTTTGGCTGACTTACCCTGTTGCTTGCGTTCAGACCAAGGCTTGAGGGCGGTGAAGATAATGCCACTGTTAGCAGTATTACCACTAAAACTAAAGCCTCCTACTGAGAACGTCCCCACCACAAGGTCTTGGTGTTTGAGGATTTCTTTTTCCACCTTATTCATGACTTCGCCGGTGTAGTTCAGCGAAACCCCCTCTGGCCCTTGGACAATTGTAATGAAGTACCCTTGGTCTTCTTCGGGTAGGAAGGCTTGGGGGACGTGCAAATAGAGCCAGCCTGTCAGTCCCAAGGACACCACAAACAGCCCAACCACAACCGATTTAAAGTGAGTTAAGTAGGAGAGCGATCGCTCATACCCCCGACGCATCCAATCGATGAATCGGTTGATCGGAGCAAAAATCCGACCTAGAATGCCACCCGTATGATGTCCCTGGCGTAACCAAAGTGCCGAAAGAGCTGGGGATAAGGTTAAAGCATTAAAGGTGGAAAGGGCGATCGAAAAGGCGATCGTGAGCGCGAATTGTTTATAAAGTGCCCCGGTTGTCCCTGGAAAGAACGCCACTGGGACAAACACCGCCATCAGCACGAGGGAGGTGGCAATGACCGCGCCAAACAGTTCCGTCATCCCCTCTGAAGCCGCCTGACGCGGATTCATCCCCTTATCCTGAATTAAGCGAGTGATATTCTCAACCACGATAATCGCGTCATCCACCACCAACCCCGTTGCTAGGGTTAGGCCGAACAGGGAAAGGCTATTAATGGAAAAGTTGAACGCTTTAATAAAGGCAAACGTCCCAATCAACGAGACGGGAATCGTAATGGCAGGAATCAGAGTAGTGCGCCAGTCCTGCAAGAACACAAAAATCACTAAAATAACCAAGACGATCGCTTCAACCAGCGTCTTGAGCACTTCCGCCAGGGACTCTTCCACAAACAGCGTCGTGTCCAGTGCCACCTGATATCTCATTCCGGGCGGAAACGTCTTCTGCAATTTCGCCATTTCCGCTTTCACCTCCTCGGCAACACTCAACGCATTGCTGCCAGGAAGCTGATAAATCCCTAAACCTACCGCATCGTTACCCCGGTATCGTAGGAACGAACTGTAACTTTCTGCCCCCAGTTCCGCTCGACCCACATCTCTTAACTTGACAAGCGTGCCATTGTCTGATTTAAGGACAATATCCTCAAATTGAGAGGCATCGGTTAATCGGCTGATGGCCTGCAAGTCAATTTGATACATTTGCCCCTCTTGGGTGGGCGGCTGACCGATTCTCCCCGCACCAACCTGTAGGTTCTGTTCCCTGAGAGCGTTGACTACGTCCTGAGCGGTTAGGCCTCGACTGGCAAGGCGATTGGGGTCAAGCCACAAGCGCATGGCATATTTGCGTTCACCAAAGATACGGACATCCCCAACGCCCTTTAATCGTTTCACCGCATCGGTGAGGTATAGGTCAGCGTAGTTGCTTAAAAAGGTATTGTCGTATTCCCCATGCTCGGTATACAGACCGATCGCCAGCAAGATGCTCGTGGACTGCTTGGTTACCTTGACCCCTGTTTGTTGCACCGCTTCTGGGAGTTGCGGCAGGGCAACCGATACACGATTTTGCACATCGACTGCCGCAAGGTCTTTGTTGCGTGAGGCATCAAAGGTCACAGTAATGTTACTAGTACCATCATTACTGCTGGATGAAGTCATGTACTTCATGCCCTCGACCCCGTTAATCTGCCGCTCCAACAGAGTCGTGACCGCATTTTCTACCGTCTCAGCATTCGCTCCACTGTAGTTAGCTGTAACGCTGATTTGAGTAGGACTGATATCCGGGTACTGGTCAACGGGTAGCGTGGGAATACTGATTGCTCCAACCAGAAGGATGACGATGGAGCAAACAGTGGCAAAGACCGGTCGCTTAATGAAGAAATCAACGAACATAGTTGTTGGTAATTGGTAATTGGTAATTGGTAATTGGTAACTGGGGAATGGGTCTTTGTAATTACCGATTACCCATTACCGATTAGCCCTTACCATGACTACGGCTCTGGTTGGATAGCAGCACCATCTGTTAAATTGAGCAAGCCGGAGACGACGATTTTTTCTCCTGGCTTTAATCCTTCAAGAACTTGGTAATTGTTCCCTTGAATTGAGCCCAATTTTACGGGCTTTTGACGCGCGACGAGTTTCGCTTGTCCTTGCGGCTGTGCGATAAAGACAAAATTCTGCCCAGCCACACGGGATATGGCTGTCGTGGGGATAGATACGCCAGAACCCCTGTCCCAAATCACTTTTGAGCGGACAAATTGCCCATCTCTCAAAGCACCGTTTGGGTTCGGGAAGCTGGCTTTTGCCAAAATCGATTGGGATTGAGTATTCACTTGGGGTGACACAAAGCTAATGCGTCCTGTAGCCAAGGTGTCCTCGCTTTTGGCTCCAGTTAACTGTACTGGCAGCCCAACTTGGAGTTTGGAGGCTTTTTCCACAGGGACAGAGAGGCGCAGTTCTAGCGTGTCGTTCTGAATAATGCTGGTTAATGTGTCAGTCGTTTTCACGTAGCTGCCTAGTTTAATGGGAATATCGCCGACTACTCCAGCAATAGGGGCAACAACTCTTGTCTCTCTAAGTTCTTCGGTTGTTACAGCAACATTGGATTGAGCTTGCTTGAGTGCTGAGTTTTGCTGGTCGATTGTGGCTCTGGCAGCGCGAATCTTCTGATCAGCAGCAGCGAGGGTAGCACGGGCTGTATCGCGATCGCGTCTGACTTGGTCGAGTTGTTGCCGAGCAAAGGCGCCTTGAGTGACAAGCTGTGAAATCCGCTCAAACTGCTGGTTTTGCAGCTCTAGGTCGGCAGCAGCACGAACGCGATCGGCTTCGGCGGACTTGAGTTGAGCTTGTGCGTTTTCCAACGAGGCACGAGCCGCATTAACATTGGCAATGGCACCACCCACTTGAGCCTGATTTTTTTCAGGACGCAGTTGCACAATGGGCGTTCCTTGCGCCACACGATTGCCCGATGCCACAAAAATCTGACTGACACGACCCTCGGTTTCTGGTTTTAAATCAACCCGCGTCGCCGCTTCTAGGTTGCCTACAAACTCCGAACTGTCTTCAACCGGACTGGTTGCCACAGTTTGCAGCTTAACGGGAACAGTTTGAGGCTTCCCTGCGTTTGGGGGGGGAGTCCCACGACTACAGGCACTCGTAACTAGGCCGAGTATAAGTATTGTAATAAGTGACTTGCTAGAGAGCAGCGCACCAACTTTAGCCATTGACTTGCCTTGGCTAGTGTGATAAAGAGCTTATTTTTAAATGGGTTGCGGCTTTAGGAATGATCTGAAAATCGATGTAAACTAGAGCCGACATTTCTGCCTAGTATATCAGTCTGCTATAGATAAAGAAAAAATTATTAAGGAAATGCTTGAACTTGCCACCCTAGGTCTCCTTCACCGCGAACCCTTGCATGGCTACCGCTTAAAGCAGCAGTTGGAACTATTTATGAGCAGTAGCATTAGTGTAAATTATGGAGCGATTTACCCCTTACTCAAGCGTTTGGAAGAACGAGGGTTCATCGTGACTTTAGCCAATGACCAAACTGAAGCAGGCCCCAGCCGAAAAACTTACTCCATCACAGTTAAGGGGCGTCAGCGATGGTATGAAAAGATGATGGAACATCCCCATGAGAGCTGGGTCAACAGTCGTTCTCGATTCTTCATCAAATATTTCTTCTTCAGTTACTTAGAACCGACAGAGCGGATTAAGCTCTTAGAGCATCGCTTAAGAGTTAGCCAACTACGCCTAGAAACTGTGGAAATCGAACATCAGCCAACCACTGACCCTTACCAAAAAGCCGTTTGGCAGCAATGTCTGGCTGTCCTGCGCTCAGAGCTGGAATGGTTACGCGAACAACTGGTCAAAGAACACAAACAACAGCACGACAGTGAGCGGAAGCTAAAAATTTAGGCCATTGCTTCTATCCATCATTAAAGTGAACCAAAAAATTAAATAATTGAGCAGTATCGTGGCGTGTCGGTTGGTTGTGAGAGAATCTCGGAACTTCTTTAACTCAAAGTAAGCCCATCATTTCGTTTGCTGAGCCCTCTCGCAAGCGATGATTATGCAAATAACTGGTAAATTTTGCCAAAAAAGCAGTGTTTTAAACCAGAGGCCAAACTTCAAAACGTATGCCAACTTTTCGTCATTTCGTGGCTGTAGGTGTGGGAGCCGCGCTTGCCTTAAGCTTAGTGGAACCCAGTGGTGCAAAAGAAGTACCATTACAGAAAAATCGGCGGGAAACCCATCCCCTTTTAGGGGTGGAAGGAACGCCGTCTGCCGATTCGGTAATGGGGAATGAGGAATGGGTAATAGTAAACCAACTTCCCTCGCCGACCCCTGCTTCCTCTGCATCAAAGGCTTCCCCACGTCCAGAACAACCCAAGGCTGAAGCGAAGCCTGAGACAGATCCACCCAGTCAGGCGGTTGTCTCGTCCCCCAGTGCTGAGGAAAGTCGCTCTCCTCACAGCGAGTCAAGCCGTTCAGCCGTTAAGGCTGACTTGAACCAGCGAGTGGTTAATCCTATTCGTAGCCTCAGCCCAAGGAAGAAAGACGATACGGCATCTGAAGCCTACAATCAATCAGGGGAAGACGCTCAAAGGTTAGATCAACGTTCTGATGAATCTCCTCGGATCGGAGCATCTTTGCCGCCTTCCACTTCAGATCCTTCTCTCTCAGTCAAGCCAACAGAGAAAAAGCAGAGAAGTTCTGCTCCCTCTCCAGGAGCCGCGATTCGTCCTGCTGCCGCGCTCTCTCCCCAGACAATTAAGGAGGGTTCACAGGTGGCAGAGGAAGAGTTCGGTAAAGATACTTCTACTCCTTCCTTAGAAGGAGCCAGCATTGTACAGTCACCCCGCTCGACGCAGCGAGACCCCTCAGCTCCAGAATTCCTCAACCACAACCCCAATCCCTTGCAATTTCCAACTCGCAGCGAAGAAGTGCGGGTGCGTACTATCCAACCGATTACCTTGCAACAGGCGATAGAACTCGCTCGGCGCAACAATCGAACTCTGGAAGAGGCAAGGCTGACTTTAGAGCGCAATCAGGCGGTTCTACAAGAGCAATTAGCGGCTGAGTTCCCTACAGCAGGTGTCAATCTTCAGTTTTCTCGTAATCAGTCTACAGGCAACTCGCTGTTGAATAATATTAATACAGTGACGGGATTGTTTGACAATACCGGCAAATCGATCAGCGAAACTTTCAGTGCATCGCTACAAGTAAATTACGACTTGTTTACGGCTGGGCGTCGTCCTGCCCAAATTCGGCAGGCGGAGGAACAGATAAGGTTGCAAGAGCTAGAGGTGGAACGCACCGCTGAACAATTGCGCCTAGATGTCACAACTGGCTATTACGCCCTACAGCAGGCGGATGCCCAAGTTGATATTAGTCAGGCTGCCGTGACCGAGGCGGCTCAGAGCTTACGGGATGCTCAGTTGCTGGAACAAGCGGGGTTGGGAACTCGATTTGATGTCTTGCAGGCACAAGTAAGGTTAGCTGAGGCCAATCAAGACTTGATTCGAGCGCAGAGTCAGCAACGAATTGCTCGACGCCAATTAGTACAGTTGTTGAATTTATCGCAAGGGGTGGATGTAACTGCCGCAGACCCGATTGAGGTGGCTGGCGACTGGACTTTATCGTTGGAGCAGACCATCGTTTTGGCGCTGAAAAACCGAGCGGAGTTGGAACAGGAGCTAGTACAGCGCGATATTGGTGAACAGCAACGACGCATTGCTTTATCTACCATCAGGCCACAAGCCTCATTGTCTGCCGGTTACAATATCCTAGGGGTATTGAACAATAGCCAGAGTCCTAGTCCTACCAGTGACTTCAGACTAGGGGCAACACTAAACTGGAATTTCTTCGATGGTGGAGCGGCTAGAGCGAGAGCACGACAGGCGAGGAGAAATATTGAGATTGCTGAAACTCGGTTTGCTAACCAACGTGATCAGATACGGTTCCAGGTAGAACAAGCTTTTTCTGAATTAAATGCCAACGCTCAGAACATTCAAACGGCAACGTTTGCCCTAGCACAGGCAGAAGAAAGCTTGCGGTTAGCGCGGTTGCGATTTCAAGCGGGGGTCGGCACTCAAACCGATGTCATTAACCAACAAACAGCCCTCACCCGTGCTAGAGTGAACCGACTCACGGCTATTTTGGACTACAATCGAGCGCTGGCGCAGCTACAACGGGCCACCAGTAATCTGCCAGACAGCAATCTTGAGAACTTACCTTAAAGCTGTGTGGAAGAACTAACTGACCAACCCCTTCCCGATGGAGCTAGGGTGTGGGGGAAGAAGAGGAGGAGGGAAGGTTTGTGGGAAAGTTCTCGGATATGAGTAGAAAACCTCTCCCACTCCCCACTCTCTCTACGGTGGTACAGCCCGCCCCCGACGCCAATCCTTGATTTTTCGTTAACAAGCGTCGGTTCTGTCGTTGCCACTCGTCTGGAGTGGAGCCTAGTGCAAGGCGGCGAAAGTTTCCCACCAGCTAGGTGAAAGGAGGGGGGGAGGGGGAGAAACGCCGACAAGAAAACTGATGGATTATTTCTGCCAGTCTGCACTAGCAGTTTTCTCAGGTCGCGAAATTCTTTAATATTTCTTAATAAGATAGGGGTAGAGTGAGAGTCAGGAAAATTGATGGGTAATATCAAATTTGTCCAAGAAGGCCAGGAAGTGATTGCTGCTGATGGAGCGAACTTAAGAGAAAAAGCGCTGCAAAACGGCATTGATCTCTACAGTTTCATGGGAAAAATGATGAATTGTGGAGGTTACGGTCAATGTGGTACTTGTATTGTTGAGGTTGTAGAAGGGATGGAAAATCTTTCACCTCGCACCGAGGTGGAAAAACGCAAATTGAAGAAAAGACCTGATACCTATCGGTTAGCCTGTCAAGTGTTAGTGAATGGGCCTGTAAGTATAAAGACAAAGCCAAAGACCTGAATCGATAACTTGCATCAGCAACGTTGATGATATTCTAAAAGAAGAGGGTTAAAAACAATTTAGAGGCACTAGTTCAATGCAAGTTAACGACTTAGGGTTTATCGCCAGCATTCTATTTGTGCTGGTTCCCACAGTTTTCCTGTTGGTTCTGTATATCCAAACAGCTAGCCGCGAAGGCAACAAAAATTCTTAAGAATATGTAGTCAACAGAACCCCCTGCCTTAGCCGTACGCAAGCAGGGGATTTTCTTTGGGCCTCCTTAGAGATGAGTCCAGGAAATAGGGTAAAGGTAAAAGTAAAGGGTAGGGCCAGACGTATCTCTGACCCTTTACCCTTCCCCGGTTAAGAGGAAATAGGTTTATTGCTTAGTATCCAACTTTAACCCGCGGTACGTGTTAATAACACGGGGCAGTTAGAATACACTCGGACGTAATCGGATATTGAACCTCCAAGTAAGCGATCCAAATCTGGTAAAGTCTTAGCGATCGAGGGACGACGGTCAGGTGAACCGATAATCAACAGGTCGATATTCTTATCGTCTGCTAAGCGACAAATTTCTTCCCCTGCCTTACCTGTACTGTTCAGGCAATGGTAAGTAATCCCTCGCTTTTTCGCTTCTGCGGCAGCAGCAGCTAGGATTGGATCCTCTTGTGGGTTTAGGGCAGTTGAACTGCCTTTACGGGTGTCGGGGTTGACATGCACTAAGAACAACTCACCACCAGAGATGTTCTGGCTCAGTGAGAGCGCTACATTCAAGCTTTCTTGAGCTGCCTCGGATTTATCCACAGCCACCATGACGCGACGAATTTGTTTGACATAAGTGTCGTCTTTGACCAGCAACATGGGGCGGGGAGACAATTGGAAAACATATTGGCTCACTGAGTTTTCCAAAATGGCTTCCAATCGCTTGAGTCCTCGCGACCCCATAATGATTAGGTCAGAATCCTCTTCGTCCGCAACTTCAAGCACTACGTCTTTCGGTTCACCCTGTTTGAGTCGAGCTGTAATTTGGCTGGGGTCTAACCTGATAGACTTGACAGCTTGTGCTAGTATTTTACCTCCCTCTTCCAACTGAGCAGACATAGCATCGGCAGTGATTTGAGGAGGTACAACGTGCAGGACAGTGACAGATACCTGTTGCAGGGAAGGAATCTCCAGCAACATGTTGAGCATCTCTTCACACAGTCCTCGACCGGCTACGGCTAACAAAATTTTTTTGATCATGGAAGTGATCTTTAAAGTAGTCGTTAGTTATCAAAAGAGAACTGACGCACCTAGCAACAAAACTTCAAGCTCCGAGAGCTTCAGTCCTCGGTTGAAGTGCGTGAGTCCTGTTGGGGCAAGTAGTGTCAGCCTTCCAAGAATAAGGATACTTTTGATGGTGCAAGAAAAATTTGACAATTTGTTACTTGCAGCTCATTGCCCACATTAGCCAATGGTACGGTTGTTAGACGCTGAGTGGAGCTCTAGGTAGATACAATGTCTCAAGCTATTCCACCTTTAACCCAGTTGTGGAGACTGGGCATAGGTCATGGAACATGAAGCATAGAGTACTATTCCACGTACTGCATTAGCTGTGGAACAGCCTACCCATCCCTCTCAACCTGACTTCTAATTAACCGCTGTACACTCACCAATGCTCGATTCAATTCATAATTCCGTTGTTCAGGATTACTCAAATACGCCTGTTGTTCTTCCTCAATCATCTGCACATCCTGGCGCACCAACCCGTCCAATAACTTTTGTGCCGAACCAAAGCAACTATTCTTCACAAACCGACGAAACCATACGGGCAACTTATGTAGTCGCCAAAAGGCATTTAACGAAGTAAAGTGAATTAAGTAAGCACGAGTTGCTGTTTCACTTACTGGACAAAGTAAGCAGTAAATTTTGAAATCCTTCCCTAGTGTAGAAACCCAGTGTGGATAAACATAACTCACATCTAAAGGTTCCGGATGCAGGCGACGCAAAGCAGGGAAAAATAGCTGAGAGATTGACCAAATTTTATCAATTTTATAATAACTTTTAGCCTGATAATGAGCATCCACTCGGTTAGCATCTTCTTGGATATCTTCTAACATTGCATCCGTCCAAGCTTGCAAATCCTGATGCAAATGTCCGTGATACATATCCATCAGATTTTCTATTAAAAAAGAGTAGTGAGCTTTACACTCAATCACTGAGACAGTTGCAATGTAGTTCAAAAGTTCCCACTCGGGTACACCCATTAACTGTTGAGAAGCAGCATCAGCATTGCCAGGAAATAACCAGATAAAACCATCTTGTTCTTGGACTGGATAGCAGCGAATTTTGCAATTAGGCAGTTTTTGATTTGCTGCTAGATAGGGGACAGCGACACACTCACCTTTTGACTTAAATTGCCATCCATGATAGGAACATTCGATGCGATCGCCAATAACGCAACCATGACTGAGTTTAACTTGCCGATGGGGACAACGGTCTTCTAAGGCATGGACAGCACCCTTGTCGTCTCTATACAGTACAATTGCCTGATTCCAAAGGGTGACGCCTAGCGGTTGAGTTTGAACCTCACTACTACGTGCAACCACATACCAATGATTAGGGTTAATACCCAGCTGACGAATATCAAGGTGCTGGGCAACTGAACCAATTTTGGAGTTGGCTGTCCTTGGAGTTTGTTCTACAGGCAGGTTTTGGAATTGGGTTTGTTGGTATAACTCCATAGGGAGTAAGAAAAATTAAGGTTGATAGTTAAATTTTCCAACGACAGATAAGCAGATAGGCACAATTAAACCTAAAACTCGCAGTAGTCGAGAAGTCGGGTTTCTTCAAGAAACCTGATTTCTGGGTGTGAGGTTTTTTTGCGCCCACCTGCTTAAACGCAGATCAAGGCTACTTCCATCTGAGTTTATCTGTAGATTCATCTCAAATTGTGAGAATGCCTTCGGGATTGACACACAAAAGCGATCGCCGCTTCAACCTCTCCTGATGCAAAATCTCATTGGCTGCCAGTAACCCACTACTAATTGCCCGTTCCATCAAACCACAGGGAAAGGGCATCTTCACCCAGTCACCGGCAAAGATGAGATTGGAGACGCTGGTGCAAGTTTCGGGTCGATCGGCATAACTTCCAGGAGGATAACCCGAAAAATTTTTCTGATTCACCAGTTCCCGATGCAGCATCTTCGCCTCTTTAAGAGACGGCACAATGGCATAAAGTTCCTGCTCAAAGGTGGTTAACAGCGCTTGCTGATTTGGGAACTCCTTCTCTTTGTAGCAGTAAGCGTGTAATTCCACAACGCTACCCCCTGTTTTCTCATGCCATGCTATAAATTGGTCTTGAATTCGGTGATACAACGTGATGCTATCCGTGAGTTGATAGCCGGAGAGGGAAGTAAAATTGCTGTGTTCCCATTCAAAGTCGCGGTCAAACCAGAAACGGGCAACAGCGAAGGGGTCTGCGATCGCTAATTTCTCCACCTGAGTTCGCACCTGAGTATTCACCTCACCCTCACACAACTTAAATAGCTGTTGGACTCCAGGTACATCGGTGGCAAAGACATAATAATCTGCCTGAATCGTTTCCCCAGGCATTTGTTGTGGTGATTTATGCATTGTCTCGACCAATTGCACCTCATCTGTAGCACGCTGAACAATTTGGAAACGCGGTAAATCTCGTTTTGCTGGGCCTGTTACAACTTTCCCCTCCGCATCATAGGTTGCACCATGACAAGGGCAGAGAAACTTGCCATCTGCTTGCGGCTGTACCGTACACCCTTGGTGAGTGCAGGTAAGAGAAATCGCTTCACTCCCTCCCAGTGTTGCGGCAAAAACTGCATCCCCAGCACCGTAGTATTCAAAATTGGAAGATGTGGGAGAAATTGCCCCGTTGTCCCCGTTGTCCTCCTTGTCACTCTTGCCTTCAGTCCCCAGTTCCCAGTCCCCAGTTCCCACACTACGCTTTACCCAAAAAGGAACATTGCTCTGAGTATTCCCTTGCTGGTAGCTAAGGGATTCAATCCGCTCTTGTTGCCAGTTAATCTGGCTTACGGTTGCCTCCGTGACAATCGTTCCACCCTTACCCTGAATTGCTCTGGCAATTGGCTGGACTAAACTTGTTCCCATATCCTGCCGCGTACCGTTAAAAGCTAATCCCTCTGGATTGCCAAAAAAGTAGAAGTGGAAAAACTGCATAAGTTCTCCCACGCTAAGCACATCTGGGGCGTTCAGGCTTGATTTGGCAAAGGGCAAAAAGTACAAGTCATAAAGTCCCTGTGGGAAATCTTGCCCCACCCATTCTTGCACCGACAACTGATCAAGACGCTCAAAACTTGCCGGAATCTCGAACCCACCAATCTCCCGAAATACTTTCCAGTGTTTGGGATGGGTCAAATTTATCCCCCAGCGCAACCAATTGGGAGAGGCGATCGCTAAATCTACGACATTCCAGGGAAAGGCCGAACGGCTAGGGCGAAACACTTCTGGCTGGTATTTGCCATCCCGGAAAACAACAGAGTAAGACTTTAATGATATGAAATTATCCCGGATATTGAGTTCTTTAACGAGGCTATTCAGGTTGTAATATTGGGGAAAAAAGCCGTGAAACCCATGCTCCATCATGAAGGTTTCATTACTTACTTGAATGGGCCAACTGGCAATTTTCCCTCCCAATTGAGGCGATCGCTCTAAAAGCGTCACAATAAATCCGCGTTGGCTGAGTTCATAAGCGCAAGCTAGCCCAGCCAGTCCCGCCCCAACAACAACAACACGTTTAGGTTGGCTCAACTGTCGTGGCAAATCCAAGGTATCTTGCTGAAAAATCGTCGGCTGAGGCTTGGAGAAGCGGGAGTATCCCAGCACACTGCCGACAGCACCCACACTCAGCAGTTTTAGAGCAGTCCGTCGAGAGAGCGATTGAAAGTTGAATTCTGCACCCTCCTGCTTTTGGGGAGAAGATGAAGGAGATGGTGACACAGGAGAATTGGATGATTGATTCATGAGAGGCTAGAACTAAATTCTCACACGACGAGCCAGGTCTACCTATTTAATAGGTAGGTGAATAGACCTGAAAGCCAAAAAATTATTGAGGTTGCAACCCGTCTAACATGACTGAAACTATCTGTGACGCCATCACATCCTTCGGTGAGGTATCCGGTAAAGTGCTGGCGTAGTTAAGTCCGTCTATCAGCGATAGAAAAAAACCAGCGAGAAAATTAGGCTTAACATATCTAATCTGACCTTGTTCCTGCGCTGCTACGAACGCTTGCCTGATTGGGTCAAAAATGCATTGTTGCGCCATTAAAGCCAATCGCTGGGTTTGCTCCTCACTCAAAGATGGCATATCGGTATGCATCAGGCTGAAGAAATTGATAGGAGGTTGTGAGATGAACCAGCCGGAAGCCGCATGTAACTGCGCCCTCAAATCTGACCCAGCTCCAGAGAGTGCCTGTTGTAAACCATTGCGGTGCCGTTCAAAAACTTGTTCGGTCACGGTGATGAACAGTTGCTCCTTAGTGGAAAAGTGATAGTAGAGTGATGCCTGACGAATCCCCACCTCCTGTGCAATATCTCGCATGGTAACGACGTTGTAACCCCGTTGACGGAAGAGAGTTTCAGCCGCCATCAAGATACGTTCGCGTGCGTTTAATGGAACTTGGTCAAACACGTCAAGTCAATTGGGCGATTGGCAACTTACCTAGTAATTGGTAGTCTACCTACTAGTCAGTAGTTTGGAAGGATATCTTGACTTTGTCAAGGTTAGATAATGAACTCATCAATTAGTTAGCTCACTCCTCACCATGAAATATTGGCGCGAAACACTGGCTGTAGCCCAGCGAATCTTGATTGAATTGGGGCGACGACGGCGTAGCCTGATTTTTTGGAGTATTTTTCCGATTTCTGTCCTCTTACTCAACGGGTTTATTCTGGCAGAGCGAGCTAAGCTTTCAACCGCTAAAGCCTTTGAAAGCGCTGCCCCTTCTACCTTAGTCGGTGCTGCTTTGTTTTTCAGTTGCCTGGGCGGTAGTGTGGCAACAGTGGTCGCCGAGAGAGAACAGCAAACGCTCAAACGCTTATTTATCTCCCCCTTAAGCGGAACCTCCTATTTTCTGGGCATTTTCTTCGCCCACAGTTGCATTGGCATCGGTCAAGCTCTGCTCGTCTATACCTTGTCGGCTTTTTTGGGTGCAGAGTTTCAAGGTTCTGTGCTGCTAGGGGTCTTGATAATCCTACTCAGTATTATTTCGTATGTGGGTGTAGGATTTGTACTCGGTACACAATTTGCTCGACGGACGGAGGATGTCAATGCGTTGGTTGCGGCTTTCGGAGTGCCTCTGTTGATTTTAGGGGGAGCTTTTCTGCCAACATCCTTGTTCCCGGATAAGTTGCTGAAAATCGCCAAATTTAACCCGATTTATCACATGAATGAAGCCTTACTGGGGGTTTGGGCAAGCGGCAAAAATTTAGCAGACATTCAAGCGCATTTTGGGTTTTTAAGTGTCTTTGCTCTAATTATGGTTGTCGGGGGATGGCTTTCTTACCAGCGCATGTTGAGGGTCGAAAGAAGGTTGTGAGGCTGTCCCTAAGGCAATGCAATAACCACATCCATGCCGCTAAAACTAACCACTTGGTAATGGTTAGTGGGTAATCAGTAATTGAACTCATCCTCCATTACCGAATCGGCGAAGAGAGTATTCCTCCCACCTCTAGCGAGGGGATAGGCTTTCTGCCGATTTTTCCGTGATTGCTTCAGTAGCATCACTGAGAATAAAGTTTTTTGTTTTCTTGGTTCAGTAATCATACTGAAGAATTAAAGAGCGGCTTAGCCTATTTTGAAAATTAACCAAAATACTGCTTATGTTTCGATGAAAAAGCAAGCCAATAAGTTTAGCCATCTCACAGCAATAGAAAGAATAAAACTTTCATTCCCTGCTCAGCTATTATTAGAGAGAAATTTGCTTAAAGGGAGAGTGCTAGACTTTGGTTGTGGCTTGGGCAATGATGTTAACTTACTCCAGCAGAAAGGCTTTGATATTACAGGGTATGACCCTTATTATTTACCCCAACACCCTCATAATAAATTTGATACAATCATTTGCTTTTATGTATTAAACGTGTTGTTCTCTGAAGAACAGGCGAATGTTATAATGGAAGTTTCGCACCTTTTAAAACCGGGAGGAAAAGCTTATTACGCGGTTAGGAGAGATATAAAAAAAGAAGGATTCCGAGAGCATTACATTCATAAGCAACCTACTTATCAATGCATTGTTAAACTTCCATTTCAATCAATTCACTTAGATGAATCTTGCGAAATTTATGAGTACAATCATTATAACTATCAAAGAAATTCACCTAACAATTGCATATTCTGTAATCCCCATAAAAATATAACTTTACTTACAGAATCAGCAACTGCTTATGCCATGTTTGACGGTTATCCTTTAAATAAAGGTCATGTCCTCATCGTACCTAAACGTCATGTATCTAATTATTTTGAACTGCCCTTTAAAGAACAATCTGCCTGCTGGTTTATGGCTAATAAAGTACAAGGAATTTTAAGCAAAGAATTTCATCCTCATGGATTTAATGTAGGAATGAACATCAATAAAGCTGCTGGTCAAAGTATGATGCACGCTAATATTCATATTATCCCTCGCTACCAAGGTGATGCCGTCGGTGGTAAAGGTGGAATGAGAAATGTAGTTCCTAAACCAAAAATTTATCCATCAACTTCGTCTTGATGCTTGTACAGGCTCTATATTGTGTTCGTATGACTAGCGAACGCTCTTAACCTACCAACGCCAAGCCTTTTGCCGCGATCTGGACGGAGTGGATTGACTCCGCATAACTTTTCGCAAAATTACGTTTATAAGAACGGCAAAAGCCAATCAATGTACATCGCTCATTCAAGTCCAATTAGGTTCAATGAATGAAACAATGTACATTGACTTTTCCAGTTAATATCTATTCTTTACTTGCTAAAAACATCCTTGATGCTATCAACAGTGCGTTCAACAGCATTCTTTGTGTTGTCTACTGCTTTCTTAGTCATAGCCGCATCTTCATCCGCTCTTTTCTCAATCCGATCTCTATCTCTCTTGGCTTTGCGCTCAACGAAGCTACCATCTTCATCCGTTGCTTGCTCAACGCGACTGGCATTTTTATTTGCAGTTTGCTTAACCTTAGCTTTCGTATCTTCGATGAAATTTTTGGCTCGTCCAGCGTCTTCACTGGCTTTCCCTTTAACCTGATTGCCCGCGTCTGCCGATGCGATCAACTTGGCAGCAGGAGCAGCTACTGCTGCGGTGTTCGAGAAAAACGAACCTTGCCAAATGAATGTGATCGCTGACAGGCAAAATAGAGTTGTAGCTATCCAGCGTCCTGCAATCGAAAGCCGTTTCGTAAAATAATTCAGTTTCACAGAATACAATCTCCATGAGATTTAGTATTCTATTTCTACTTCATTTTGCTCATTGATCAAATCGTTCCCCAGAGAGGTTCTTTTGTTCTGTGGTGTTGAACGAATTCACTAATTTGATAGATTGAACGCGGCGGTTTCCGTATTCCTCATACTTGCCTTCCTACACCAATTCTATTTTCCTGCGCTAAAAGAGGGTGTGGTTTGTGGGTTCCGTAGAGGGGGAGTGAGTCATGGGGGGTATTCCTACTGGGGTGAGCACTTAGCATTTTGTTGGATGGCGCTTGAAAAGAGGTGATCTACTTGGCTCTTTTCGCTTGCGCGAGCGCACCCATCCCTACATGTAGCCAAAACCAACTGATTCTATCGTCTGACTGTAGGGTTTGGTGGGAGCGATCGCCTTCACTCTACACTAAGAAGAAGTGCGATTTGCTTGACAGCAGCTTTCGTCCGTTCGTTGCAATAGGGTTGTTAGCTTCGCGCCTGCCAGGATTTTGGATCTCGCCGACTGTGAAAAATTGCTGTCACAATTACCCGACTCGATACAATACGATAATACACAGCGTAGGGAAAGCGTCGCACCACTGCCCGTCGCACATCACGATATACAACTGCATAGGACTCTGGCATTTGACAAATTCGATTTAGCATCTCGTCCACACAGTCCAAAAACTCGTCACCAAGTCCCGCTTGTTGGCTCTCGTACCAACTGTACGCCTCATCAAGTTCTTCGCGAACTTCTGGACGAAATACCAGTGCATAATTCATCGCTGTCTCTTAATCGATGCTTTGATTTCCTCCCAAGTCAGTATATTGTCTGGATTCATCTCATAGTCATCGAGCCGATCATCAAGTTCCCGCTTTTGTGCCTCTGTCAAATCAGGGTAGGCTTGCTCGGCTGCAATACTGTCCCAGATTGCTTGCACAAGACGAATTCTATCTTCAATGCTGAGGGCTGCTATTTCATTCAACGTAGCTGTGATGTCCATGCTGAGCAACTTAAATGGAAGAGTCGGCGGTATACCTCAAATATAGCGGACAGGGTTTTGCCCATGATGCGATCGCGCTTTGGGCGCTGACACAGCTGATCGCTGTTTTACCCGATCATCTTCGCTGTATTTGGACGCTACCTGAAGGAGATGCCAACTTTTCCACTGGATGGCGACTCATCAAGAGTGAATTTAGCCGTAGTTGCCCTGAACAGTACAAACAATATCGCTCGGCATCGTCCTTAAGCAAAGGTGAGCAAGCTATCTGGTATTATCTGCCCTTTTTACTCCAAAAACTAAATTCTTTTTATTCTTTGGATGGGATATTAAAACAAGGGTTATTATGACAGTATTCAATTTGTTTTCTATATCTAGATTCTCTTTCAGCCGCATCTATCGAAAAACAATATCTAAAGATTGCAAGAATGACCTCAGTCATAAGAGCTTTCTGTAGTTTAGTCATTTAAGTTTCTGAAGATTAATGTTGTATCTGTTATAGCCGATTAAAAAGTATATGTCAGCATACAACTACGACAGAGTATTGCACAAAGAAATTCCATGATTTTATTAAAATTTTGATATCTTTATAAACTGGGTAAAAAAAACAGAGCATGTTGGATAAACATGCTCTATGTCGTTGATAATTTAATCGGTTGTTCGCTCCACGACAGTATTAGGTGGAGGTGTTAGATGCAACTGGAGATACTTTTGAGTCAATTGTTGAACTGATTCAACTGGCAGATTTTCTTCAATGATATAGCGGTTCTCACCTTGGTGAAGTACAAACATCTAGGTTTTTGTTCATGGTTCATAGTTCATAGTTCATGGCAATAAACACACCTGGAACCTCACACTGAGCTTCAAGGTGTACCTCATGTAATTGAGAGCCGCTATATCTTGACCATGTGATAGCTGATCTCGCTCTTTTTTAGCCTTAATAAATTCTTTAATATCTTTTTTCTCCTGTCTCTAAAGAGAGAAACGAAATAATCAAAGAGAATTTATCGGATAGCCTATACTTATTACCTTGCATATCAGAGCGAATGCTTCCATGATTTTGACGCAATATAGTTATAATATTACTACTACCAAAATGATATTTATCTTTTATGACATCACGAATGCGCTCAAGGAAATGCTCCAATACTTTTGGAGAACAGCCATTATTGATTTGCTGAAAGAAACAATCTTCGTAAACGCTAAATGTCTTCTTGACAAAAATTTCAAGTGCCATCCATGCAGCTAAAAAAGCTCGTAGTATGTCATTGTCGTTTTGTAGGGATGAAACTAGAAGCCTAACAACTCGTTTAAAATTTTTATCTGCAATTAAGATGTTATACCAATTTGCAACAGAATTAACTTCCTCTGAAGTGATGTTCCGGGATATATACCCTGTTGCTGTTGCAGAGGAAGCGTATGAGTATACTGGCTTATTGTCTTCACGAAAGAATACAACTTCATCAATTACCGGCTTAACTCCTTGAACATTAGTTGCAGCAAGCATTACAGCAGAAAGGGCAGCCATCATATGAGGCTCGGAACCTGCTCGAATAGAGTCCTTTGGTGTCCCATTATCATTAAAGTTAACTACAAATTCTTCTTTTTCTACTGGATTACTTGCCGTAAAAGTATCTACGCTTCCTTCCCTAACATATACGAGAAACAGTTCTGTGCCAAATTTCTGTTTTCGAGAATGCTTCATCCCTTCAATTTCCTCTTGAAGCTGCTCGTCAATACTACCTGGTTTGACTTGACCAAATGTGAGATTCAACATTAAATTAGCTAGCGCAATTTTCCGATCGCCTTCAAAACAATAAACATCTGGAATAAACATCTGGGTTGTTTGTTAGAACAGCACGAAAGCTATTGGTATAATTAATAATAATCTCAACCTCATCACTTTCAAATTGTAGAAGAAAAAGTCCTTTGACCGAATATATGGCTATATGTTGATACTTCATGGCACTATCAAGTGTCAGTTTTCAGAAACTATCTACCCAAAAGGCTAACTCAACCGAAGCAACAGATAGAGCAATGCTAAATGAGTTGCAAACTCCTCTCCTTTATCCCCCTTGTCTTTCTTGTCCCTCTTGTTCAAGAATTAAATAGGTTTAGATATAGCCTGCTGTCTGAGTCAGGCGCGATCGCATAGATTGCACTGGGCACACGTCCAATCACCCCCACACCTCAGAGCCACGAGTAAAGTAAAATTTTCTTTACACCCAGCATCTGCTCACCCCCTTCACCCCATGCTTTGCGACTACCTGGTACAAATCCTGACGGCTCGTGTCTACGATGTCGCCCAAGAAACGCCCCTAGAATACGCCCCAAACCTCTCCGCACGACTCAACAACAAACTCCTGCTCAAACGGGAGGATATGCAATCCGTCTTTTCCTTCAAACTGCGGGGTGCTTACAACAAGATGGCGCAACTGCCGCCGGATATGCTGGCACAGGGCGTTATTGCCGCATCTGCCGGAAACCATGCCCAAGGAGTCGCCCTTGCTGCCCGTCAGCTAGGAACGCAAGCGATTATCGTCATGCCCATCACCACACCCCAGGTTAAGGTAGACGCCGTTAAAGCCCGTGGGGGAGAGGTGGTGTTGCATGGGGATACCTATGACGATGCCTATGCCTATGCCCGTCAACTGGAAGCAGACAAGGGCTTAACCTTCATTCACCCTTTTGACGATCCGCATGTGATTGCCGGACAGGGAACCATCGGCATGGAAATTCTGCGGCAATACCAGCAACCCATCCACGCCATTTTTGTCGCAATTGGCGGTGGTGGATTAATCTCTGGGATTGGGGCGTATGTGAAACGGTTGCGTCCCGAAATCAAGATTATTGGCGTTGAACCCGTGGATGCCGATGCCATGAATCAATCCCTTAAAGCAGGGAAACGGGTGCGCCTGTCGAATGTGGGTTTATTTGCCGATGGGGTTGCGGTGCGGGAAGTGGGGGAAGAAACGTTCCGTCTGTGTCAGGAATATGTCGATGAAATCATCCTGGTGGATACGGATGACACCTGTGCCGCGATCAAAGATGTGTTTGAGGATACGCGATCGATTCTAGAACCAGCTGGAGCACTTGCGATCGCAGCCGCCAAATCCTACGCCGAACGAGAACAAATCCAGGGACAAACGTTAGTTGCCGTTGCCTGCGGTGCTAACATGAACTTCGATCGCCTCCGTTTTGTGGCAGAACGGGCAGAGTTTGGCGAACGTCGCGAAGCTATTTTTGCCGTCACCATTCCCGAAGAACCAGGCAGTCTCCGCAAGTTTTGTGACTGTATGGGCAAACGCAACCTTACTGAGTTTAACTATCGCATTGCTGATAAAAAAGAAGCCCATATTTTTGTGGGTGTGCAAATTCAAAACCGTGCCGACGCGGCAAAGATGGCTGAATCCTTTGAAGCTTGCGGATTCAAAACCCTTGACTTAACCGATGACGAACTGACGAAATTGCACTTGCGGCACATGGTTGGCGGACGTTCTCCCCTTGCTCATCATGAATTGCTCTATCGATTTGAGTTTCCCGAACGTCCCGGTGCGTTAATGAAGTTCGTCAGTTCCATGAGTCCCGATTGGAATATCAGCCTGTTTCACTACCGCAACAACGGTGCAGACTACGGGCGAATCGTCGTCGGGATGCAAGTACCCCCTCACGAGATGGAACAGTGGCAGGCATTTCTCGATACGCTGGGCTATCGCTATTGGGATGAAAACAAGAATCCAGCTTACAAACTGTTTTTGGGATAAGATATGGCTGATTCCCTCTTGAACGGTTAGGTTTCTTCCCTCAGATTAGTCCTCGTTAGCTGTTGAGAATCATCAGAGGAACCGAGCAGATGGACAACTACGAAAGTCAGCAATGGGAAAACCAGCTATTGGAACGCTTCATGGAGATTGTCAAGGCTCCTTATGGTGACTTTGCTGCGATTGGAAACCTGAGCAGAGCAACCCGCGACGCTGAAAGCTTTCAGCAGATTATTGAATCGCTTTCGCGCTATCCCCAAGCTAAGTCTGCCATTCAAGAACGTTTTCAGTTAGGAAACATTGACCTGTTGCAACTCCATCGCTTCCCTACCGACACGTTTGGTTACGCGTATGCAGCGCATATGCTCGACAATGGCTTAAAGCCCCTTCAGATGCCAAGTGTTGAAGACGATTACACTTACATAGCGCTTCACATGACCGAGATTCATGATATCTGGCATGTGGTAACAGGATCTGACACAAGTATGGAGGGTGAACTCCAACTCCATGCATTTACTGCTGCACAACTACACTTTGCTCGCTTTTATTGGGCTATGCTTGCCAAGAACTTGCTGAAAACTGCAATTGATGCTATAGAGCAAGCCGATCAACGCATGGATGCCTTGACACGGGGATGGATGATGGGCAAACAGGCTCATCCCTTGTTTGGTATTCGTTGGAACACACTGTGGGAGATGCCTCTGGAGCAGTTAAGGACCGAGCTGAACATTCCTACAGGCAATGAGAAGACGGTTTTGGCAATGGGGTATCTTGGCAATTAAGCATGATCGCTCTTCACGAGATGGAAGATGGGCGGGCATTTCTCGATACGCTAGGCGATCGCTATTCGGATGAAAACAAGAATCCAGCTTACAAGCTATTTTTGGAATAAGGCGATTTCATCACAGGTGGATTTGATTTTTTAGAATAAAGCAAAGAACGCCAGGTTTTCACCTTTTTATGCAAACGCCACAAACCGGACAGACACCCGGAGCTTTAACGCAGAGTCTTTATGAAACTGACTTCTATGCCTGGATACAAGAACAATCAAAACTCCTTAGACATCAGCAATGGAACCAGCTCGATCTTCCCAATTTAATTGAAGAGATTGAGTCGTTGGGAAAACAACAACGTGCAGAATTGAGAAATCGTTTAAAGGTGTTAATTGGACATCTTTTAAAATGGGAATATCAACTAGAAAGACGAAGCCGTAGCTGGTTGATGACGATTCGCATTCAGCGTCGCGATACTCAAGAATTATTGGAAGAAAATCCCAGCCTTAAGCCCTATCTTGAGGAAGCATTGCAAAAGATATATGAAAGTGGTAGAGATTTGGCTGTCGGAGAAACAAACCTGCCGCTAAAAACCTTCCCGGAGAATTGCCCGTATACATTGGAAGAAATTTTTAGGGATGGCTTTTATCCAGGTGAACCTGCGGCGGATGATGTGATGGAATAATGGCGATCACATCCTGGTTTTAGCGGTAGGGCGATCTCTATTGGGATGAAAACAAGAATCTGGCATATAAGCTGTTTTTGGAGTCAGACAACTTCAGGACTTGTGGGCTTGGAAAATAACGGAAAGATTATTGGCTGGCATGGCATAGGTTTTCACCAGCGAGAGGTGCTGATTCTGTGCAACTGCCACTACGTCATCCAAATCCCGCACGCCCCACTCTGAGTTTTGCATCCGAAGACTCTCATCAAAAGCAGCATTGCTCGCTGCTGTATGCCTGCCACCTTGTTTGAAGGGACCGTATAAATAAAGAATTCCACCCGGAGGAAGAATTCGCCCTGCCCCTGCCATCAATCCTAGACAGGCTGACCAGGGGGCTATGTGAATCATGTTGATGTTGACGATCGCTACAATCGGATCGAGCTGAAAGTCTATGCCCTGCAACGATTCTGGCAGTTCATCCCGTTCGATCGCCCAGACTGAGTCGCAAGCATCTAGTGCGAGTGGGGGATACAGATTATCCGCAGGGTAATGTTCCTGCCATGCTGCAATACTGGCTCGTGCTAGCGGGTTTGGGTCAGATGGAATCCACTTGTTCCCGATGAGTCGAGGGGCAAAAAAGACCGCGTGTTCCCCTGTTCCACTGGAGATTTCTAAGACTGTGCCTTTAGGTGGCAGTACTGGTAACAGCACCTCCAGAATAGGTTCCCGATTGCGTTCCGTAGCTGGGGCATACTGTCGGGCATCTAGGTAATCATTCATCTGGGCTATGTGGATTGAAACTTAACCATTTTCACCTTAAGGCAAGCCTTGCCCAACAATGGCAATCGCTTTTTTGCGATCACTTTTACCCATCGGATAATTACCTTTTGTCTAGGATTGAAAGCGATCGCACTAAGATATTTTTAGGTTTGGTAAAACGGTTGTTCCAAGCCTAAATCAGGGTAACCTCTCCACTATCAAGGTCGTAGCGTCCTCCAACAATTTTGAGCTTGCCATCAAGCGATCGCCCAGACAAAATTTTTGAACTCCGTTTCAATTTCTCAATTTGATACTGAACATTCGCAACCACGGCATTATCAATCGGATCGCCTGCTTGACCTTTTGTTCGGGAGAGAGCGGGTTTGATGGCTTTAACAAAAGAACCAATATGACCGGGAAGACGTTCTCCCTGAACGGCAGCAGTGACAGCACCACAGCGTTCGTGACCTAAAACCATCAGCACAGGTGTGCCGAGGAGATCTACAGCATATTCTATGCTGCCCAGCACTTCCGGAATCACGATATTTCCGGCAACTCGGATATCAAATAAATCCCCAATTCCTTCATCAAATAAGATTTCGGGAGCCACTCGTGAATCCGCGCAGCTGAGCACAGTCGCAAACGGATGTTGTCCTTGGGCAACTTCTTTCATCCGTGCCTTGGATTGATCGGGATGCTTGCTCTTTTGCTTCACAAACCGTTGATTGCCATCCATCAGCCGTTTTAGTGCGGCATCGGGACTGAGAAGTTCAACGGGTTCCGCGATCGCTGGCTCTAACTTCATGCTCCAGAATGCACTTCCCGCAGAGGCAGCGACCAAAGCCATTCCACCAGTTCCTGTTAAGTTTAAGAAACTGCGACGGCCTATCCACCCATTAGATTTATTCATGGTTCTTGAGAAAAGTCAACATTGCAAATGAAAAACTGGAGTCAAAACCGCATCTAGCTTTGACCAAAGCTTTTGTTTTTCTATTTATTCAGATTTACAAAGGGAGACAAGAGCAATCATCTTAATATAGCCAGTCTAAATCATTCGTGAAAACGACAAAGGACGGTAATTAGGTAATGAGTCATTGGAACGTCTTCCCCATTATCGATTACCCATTATCATTCATTGACCCATAGATTTCACAATTCATTTAGATTCACTATATTGATGCGACGCATCTCATCGAGCGAATTTCCGTCGCATCCGAGATATAACAAGAGCCTCCAAACTTGTTGAGAATCGGTCGAATGACTTCTACAGTAGATTTAAGTTTTTCCGGAGGGCAAAAGGCAATCACGTAGACATTATCTAACATCGTCATGTCCAAATCTTCAGAGCCTCCTCTAAGACCCTGTCCAGCAACATTTCGGATTACTATGTAACCCGGTACACTGGCTTGTTTTAAACCATCTATAATTTTGCCAAGTTCAACTGAATTCACGATGATTTCTATTCGTTTAACTGGATGCATGATGTTATCTCCAGAAGGTATTAATCCCGTATAGATATAAAGGAATCCCCACAATAATGTTGAAAGGAAACGTGACAGCTAGGGCAGTGGAAACGTACAAGCTGGGGTTGGCTTCTGGAACCGTTAACCGCATAGCAGCGGGAACAGCGATATAAGACGCGCTGGCACATAGCACGGCAAACAAAAGTGCATCTCCCTGAGCCATTCCGATCAATTTGGCAATGAGGAGTCCAATAGTGGCATTGACGATGGGGATGAGTATGGCAAAAGAAATGAGAAAAGTACCCGTTTTTTGTAAGTCTTTAATCCTTTTGGCAGCAACCAGTCCCATGTCAAGCAGAAAGAATGTCAGGATGCCGTAAAACAATCCTTGAGTAAAAGGTTCCAAAACCTGCCAACCGTGCTCTCCTGTCAGGACTCCAATCACCAGGCTACCGACTAGCAGAAAGACAGAGCTATTTAGGAATGCTTCTTGCAGGACTTCTGGCCAGGAAAACTCTCGCTCTTCTGAGTTAGCCGTGAAGAGGTTGACGAGAATCAGGCCAACGATAATGGCTGGAGATTCCATAAGCGCTAGGGCAGCCACCATATAACCATCATACTCAATTCCCAACTCGTGCAGAAATGCTCCTGCTGTGATGAACGTCACGGCACTGATGGAACCATACGTTGCCGCGATCGCAGCGGCATCATAGATATCCAGCTTCAGCTTGAGAATAAAAAAGGTGTAGATAGGGACAGCACAGGCCATTAATACCGCTGCTAGAAGTGTCAAAACGACTTCCTGAGTGACACCGCTCTTGATGAGTTCTACTCCTCCCTTAAATCCGATGGAAAATAGCAGGTAAAGAGATAACAATTTGGGGAAAGGAGCCGGAATTTCCAGGTCGGATTTGACAAAAACGGCTAACATGCCCAAGAAGAAGAACAGGATTGGTG
>DATNPV010000076.1:0-9657 GCA_036703055.1 Waterburya sp. | reverse complement strand
ATCTGGTGTTAATTTGAGCTTCACTCCCCCATTGAAAGGTTTTGGCGATATTTCTTGGGTTTGACGATATTGCTTGAGTAACTTGACGATAAAACTGAGAGCGACACCGAACCGTCGAGCTAATTGACGTTGAGAAATTTCTTCCCTTTGGTAAACCTCAATGATCTTTTGTCGTAAATCAATTGAATATGCTTTCATCTCGAATTCGCTTGCTTAATACTGGTGAGTGTATCTCATCTATTTGAGAAACGCTATATTAAACGAGAACCAATGATAATTTATTGTATCAACAGAAGCCTGCCAAAATCCATCCTCCTGGCGAGGGCTTTTAATAAGCATCACATGAAGCTTGCTATATCAGTAATGCAAAAACCCAACTCAAGAAGGAGGGCAATCCAGGAATTGAAAAGGCTTATGGAAGGTGAGGGTGTCCAGAAAGGAGGTAGCCATGAATTCAATTAAATTAAGACTTCTCGGTGATGGCCGACTTGGTTATCGGCAACTGATCAGGTTTTCAACAGTCGTGCTAGTTAACGAGAACTTGATCGTTGATTGCCCCCTACGCGATGATGCAATAGCTTTACAGCAGCAGTTTGCTGAGGATTTATACCAAATTGCGTCTCGGCTAAAAGTCATCCAAACCATCGAAATAAGAGGCAATGGGGAAACACTGTACAGCTCGATTCAGTTGAGATAAATTTTTACACCTATGCATTAGTTACATCTTTTGTAACAATCCTGCCAGCCTTTTGAAATAGGGGTTATAAAAAGCATAACTACCAGCACCATTGACAAAAGAGTACTCGGTTTTCTTGATAAAATTTAAAGTTTATTGAAAATTGATCATCAAGGAATGGGGGTTTGATAGCGGGAGAGCGATTGGAGCAATTACTAAAAGATTAAATTTGTTTTTGGGTCAGGGAGTGGTCGTTATTTTACGGAATCCTGACTACTGTTGTTGTGATTAAAAGTAGGTGTGCGATGGCTCTAGTATCGAGCTAGCGCTGCTGGTGTATCAGAAGCATCGGTTGAGGATGGTGAAATGATTTATGACCTAATCGTGGTAGGCTCTGGCAATGGAGCCTGTGGTTTTCTAAGCCACTACCTGCAAGCGAGCTCTAACAACTCTCCAGCAGAGCGAGTGGTCGTTGTGGAGGAGGGGGAGGACTTTTTTAACACCAGCGATATCACCCACCAGGGCAACTGGACTAAGTCTTACGCCGAGGGAAAAATCTTCAAGCTGCATAAGGCATTTACACCCGACGGAACGCCGATCATATCGGGACGGGCTTGCACGATGGACGGTGGCGGGTCGATCAACTACACGATGATTCACGAGTCGTCCGAGTGGCTAGTCACACACATCGGTGGGACAGTCGCCTATTGGGATGAACTCAAGGCAGAACTCAACCAGAAATTCGCTCGTATTGACCCGTCCCAAAACCTGTCATCCGTAACAAAACACGTCCTCAAGGCAGCTGAAGCTGTTGGTTTTAAGCGTATCACAGATGCCATCTACCACATTCCCAACTATCGTGAAGGCGATGCCAACCTGCTGCACATCTTTCCCACCCAGTTCGACCAATTCGGGCAGCGAACGAATAGCGGAGTGTCGCTTGTAGATTGGTTCGACAAACGAGTAGAACTTAAGACCCGGTGTCGAGTCGTACGGCTCGAATTTTCCTCTGATGACGAAAAAGCACGGTGCGTAGGTGTGCATGTAAAAGATCTGGACACTGGGGAGACACAGTGCTTGTCTCTGTCGGAACGGGGAAAGCTAATCCTGTGTGCGGGTGCTGCCACGCCACGTTTGCTATGGTCGCATCAGGAAAAGCTTCACAACTACGAGATAGGGCAGCATGTGAGCGACCATATCCTTCTCCCCTTCGGCATCTACGTTCTGGATAAGAAAATTGATGTCACGCCTCAGGATGTTTACGTCCCGGTGTTTGCGACGACGGTATGCCAACCCGAACAACTTGAAGAGGCGACAGTCTGCTGCTTGGATTTCTTCGCTGGGAACTTTGAGAAGCTCTGGTTCTTCATCTCCCACCTGTACCTGGCTTTCCTGTTACCCAACTGGCTCAAGACGATCGCCATTCGGGTGCCTTGGGTATTTGTCATTATCAAGAACAGTGTCAGAATATTTATTCAGGCGGTCAACCTGATTGTTAACCTGTGCTGGGGACTCTCTAAGCTAAGTCGAGGTAAACCTTGGAACCGTAAAAAGGAGCTGATTACTGCAATCATCAAGTTCAACCCTGCACGAGAGGGCTACTATACGGGTGATGGCTCTCAAATCGTACTAAACTTCTTTGCTTCAGACGAGCAAAAGCCGTTGAATCAGGACAAAGCTGTAGCCAAACGTGCAATAGCCAAGCAACTGGCACTGATGGAAAGCTTGGGGAACCAGCCTGCCTGGATATTCAAATGCTTCTTCCGCCTGCTAACAAAGATTCCCTACGAGGAGAAACAGGTTAACGACTACGTTGATGCGTACAGCAAAAAATTCTTACTGTCTGAGCAGCACTTATCGGGGGGATGCCTGTTCGGTAAGGCGATTGATGCAGGGAGCAACAAACCTATGGACACTGGCAAGGTATATGGGTCGGCAAATGTGTATGTAGCGGACTTATCGTCTGTCCCGTTGCCTCGGGTCAGCTCGCAAATGACAGCATACCTGATTGGCTTCCATGTTGCCAAGATGTTATGCACTGACAAGAGTTGAACCTTCATTCTCACCCATTGAGGAGAACTCTTGCCGTCAATTCATCAACAATGAGTTCATTCATCAGTTGACCAATCAGCGCAGCCCGCAGTCCTTCCACCTTAACCCAATCCCGAGACGACGCATAGCGCGTGCCTGCTGTGCTGGAACAGGGACAGATCAGGACCAGTGGCACGGGTATTCAGAGGAATGTCCTGGTAGCTGCCATCCTTGCGGAAAAAGACGGTGGCGACATCGCCTTAAAGAAGCCTATCGGCAAGAGATGCAGCGTTCTGAGTTTTAGCGATCGCGCGACCTTGCATTTAGTGCGAAGCCTTTACAAGCATTCTTTAACCAATTTCCTTTAGGACAAACCGATGACGAAATATATTCTTGCGTTCGATCAAGGCACTACCAGTTCCCGCGCTATTGTTTTCGATCGCCAGGGCAACATACTCTCCCTTGCCCAAAAAGAATTCCAGCAAATCTTTCCCCAGTCAGGTTGGGTAGAGCACGAGGCGGATGAGATTTGGTCGTCTCAGATTGGGGTTGCTAACGAAGCCCTGGCTCGTATCGGCATTGCAGCCAGTGACATTGCAGCGATTGGCATCACCAACCAGCGAGAAACCACCATTGTTTGGGATAGAAAAACAGGTCGCCCGATTCATAACGCGATCGTATGGCAAGACCGTCGCACCGCAGATTTGGCCGATGAACTGAAAGCCGCAGGTCATGAAGCTCTATTTCAAAGTAAGACGGGATTGGTGATCGATGCTTACTTTAGCGGCACTAAACTGAAGTGGTTGCTAGACAACGTCCCCGGTGCTAGGGAAAAAGCCGATCGCGGTGAACTTGCCTTTGGCACCGTTGATAGCTGGCTCGTCTGGAAGCTGACCCACGGAGCATTACACATTACCGATGTCACGAATGCCTGCCGCACCATGCTCTACAACATCCATACTGGTGACTGGGATGATGAACTGCTAACTCTGCTGGACATTCCCCGCAGCCTGCTGCCTGAGGTACACAGTTCCTCCGAAATCTACGGACATACAGCAGACGGATTACTAGGCGATCAAATTCCCATTGCAGGCATTGCCGGAGACCAACAAGCAGCAACCTTTGGCCAGGCTTGTCTGCAAACTGGCATGGCTAAGAATACTTACGGCACCGGCTGCTTCATGCTGCTCAACACGGGGGAAAAGCCCATCACTTCCTACCACAAGCTACTCACCACTGTTGCTTGGCGAGTAAATGGTCGCACGGACTACGCCTTAGAAGGTAGCGTCTTTATTGCTGGAGCGGTCGTGCAGTGGCTGCGAGATGGACTGGGTGTCATCAAGCGCAGTGAAGAGGTAGAAACTCTAGCTTGCAGCGTCCCCGATAACGGCGGTGTGTACTTCGTGCCTGCGTTTGTGGGTTTAGGTGCGCCCTATTGGGACAGCCATGCTCGCGGTACGATTGTCGGGCTATCTCGCGGTTCGACAGCAGCCCATATTGCCCGCGCTGCTTTGGAAAGTATTGCCTACCAAACGGCAGATGCGATCGATGCCATGCGTCAGGATTCAAAACTTGACCTCTCCGAGCTGCGGGTGGATGGGGGCGCATCTCGCAACGACCTACTGATGCAGTTCCAGGCAGACGTGTTAGGTGTGCCCGTAGTGCGCCCCAAGGTTACTGAAACCACTGCCCTTGGAGCCGCTTACCTAGCAGGTTTGGCTGTTGGCTATTGGGAGAGCGAGCAGGAAATTGTTCAACTGTGGCAAATGGACAAGCGCTTTGAGCCAACCATTAGCGCTGACCATCGGCAAACCTTGCGGGATGCATGGCGACGTGCGGTGTCCCAAGCCCGCCACCGATAGGGGAAATGTTCAGAGTGCGATCTCATCGTAACTCGTGTCTTAGATGAATTAGCCTCGATGTGAGGAGATGGCGCTGTCCGTCCTGTCGTAGTGTTAACGACCGGGACACCAACGCAGCTATAAATATCAAAAATAGAGCGGTAGGGCATTCCGTTCTTAAAGCCAAGAGCCTCCTCGCGCGATAGCCGGATTGTCTTGGAATCCTACACTATATCCGATCAAGGATTAGTGTGGGAGATGTCACGAATATTTCTGTGAATACACCTTTGATTCGAGAAAACATCCTTAATACGCTGCGGCAGTCCAACGAGTGGGACGTAATTGTTATTGGTGGCGGTGCAACTGGATTAGGTACAGCCGTTGAAGCAGCGAGCCGAGGCTACAAGACCCTGCTGCTGGAGAAATACGACTTTGCGAAAGGCACTTCCAGCCGCTCCACTAAGCTAGTTCACGGTGGAGTGCGGTATCTAGCTCAGGGCAACCTGCCCTTGGTACGAGAAGCCCTGCACGAGCGGGGACTGCTGCGCCGCAACGCGCCCCATCTGGTGCACGACCTGTCTTTTGTCGTGCCCGGTTATACCTGGTGGTCTCAGCTTTACTATGGTGCGGGGTTGAAGCTCTACGATCTCCTGTCTGGGCGACTTAGCTTGGGTCACAGTCGATTCCTCAGCGAGCAAGACACAAGAGAGCGAGTGCCGACTCTAAAGCAGGAAGGTCTGCGAGGGGGTATTCTCTACCATGATGGGCAGTTTGACGATGCCCGTTTCGCGATCGCTTTGATGCGTACCCTGATCGACGTAGGCGGGATAGCTCTCAACTATGCTCCAGTCATCAGCTTAATAAAGACTGAAGAAAAAGTCACTGGAGTTCGGGCAAGGGATGCCGAAACCGGAGAAACCTTTGACCTCAAGGGCAAGGTAGTTGTCAATGCAACGGGTGTATTTGTCGATGCAGTACGGCGCATGGATGACCCAACTGCCCAGGATATGCTATCTCCCAGTCAGGGAGTGCATGTGGTGGTAGACCAACGGTTTCTCCCCGGCAGCAGTGCCCTGATGATTCCCAAAACTGAAGATGGGCGAGTGCTGTTCGCGTTGCCCTGGCACGGTAAGGTGCTGATTGGCACAACCGATACTCCTGTAGAACAGCCTGAGTATGAACCTCGTCCCCTGGAAGAAGAGATTGACTTTATTTTGCGGACGGCGGCTCAATATCTTAGCTCTGCCCCAATCCATGCAGATGTACTCAGCGTGTTCGTGGGGCAGCGTCCCTTGGTCAAAGCTGATGACACAGCATCAACGGCAGCCCTCTCTCGCGAACACACGATTCGCGTCTCTAACTCGGGTCTGCTGACGATTACTGGAGGCAAGTGGACCACTTACCGCAAAATGGGCGAAGACGTGGTGGATTTGGTGGTGCAGCAAGGCAACCTGCCGCCGCAACCCTCCGTAACCGAAACCCTGAAGCTTCACGGTTGGACTCAAACACCCGTTGCCGCACCACTCGATGTCTACGGCAGCGACGCAAGCAGCGTCCAGCAGATGCCTGGGGCTGAAAGTCTGCTTCATCCCCGTCTGCCCTATATAGAAGCTGAGGTGCGCTGGGCAGTACGCTATGAAATGGCTCGGACGGTAGAAGATGTGCTATCTCGCCGAACGCGATCGCTGTTTCTAGATGCTGAGGCTAGCCTTGAGGCAGCACCCAGGGTGGCAGCCATTCTGGTAGAGGAGTTAGGTCTAAGCCTAGATTGGCAGCAGGAGCAGATTGAAGCCTACCGAGCGCTGGCGAAAGGGTACTTGTTGAAGCCGCCAACAGAGGTGCTTTCATCTATGTGTCAGTCTGTTACCTCAGATAGAAGCCACCTGATTCAATCCAGTTCCTTCCTCGCTTCTGCCCGAAACTCAGGATAGAGAGCTGGTTCAATGAAGTCTCATGATGCCTACATAACTAAACATTGAGGTATCCAGACTTGTACTCTATCTCTCAATTCTCACACGTACGGGGTTTTGACCAAGAAGAGCCAGGAGCAACCGTAGAGGATCGTGCTACGAGAATCACCTCCCCATAAGAGCCATACATCCACCCAGAAGCTTCCACAAGGGGTGAGACAGTAGGATGATTAGAGTTTAAGGGATGGGAAGAAAGAGTGCGATCGGCGCTACCCTCCGGATTCTCCAACGGAGTACGCTCTTGACTCGCAATGCCCGCCCCCTCTCGTTCGCCGCTTCCTGAGGCACTCTCGGCAGTCGGTAACAGTATCAATATGATTCTACTCAAGACTTACGAACAGGAAGGATGGAATGACCTACAGCAATCAGCAAATTCAACAAACAGAGGTAATGATTCCCACGGCCGATGGACAGATGCCCGCCTGTTTGTTTACGCATCCTGACAATAGTTGTAAGCCTGCTGTCCTCTTGCTCATGGAAGCCTTTGGTTTAACACCGCATATTCTCGACGTGGCAGCCCGAATTGCAAGCGTTGGTTATGTTGTTCTCACGCCCGATTTATACTACCGCGAATTGCCCAACAACAAGTTTGGATATGATGAGGTGGAGCAGGCGATGGCGATGATGTATCGCCTTGATTTTGGTCAACCCATTGAGGAAGACATCCGAGCAGCATTGGAGTATTTGAAGTCCAGACCGAATGTGTACCCGGATCGGATCGGTGTGACTGGATTTTGTTTAGGTGGTGGGCTAACCTTTCTGACTGCCTGCAAGCTATCGGCTGAAATTGCAGCGGCAGCGGCTTTCTACGGCATGGTCTTAGATGAATGGATTGAGGCAGTCAAAAACATTACGGTGCCCATTTACTTGTTTTTTGGGGGTGCTGATCCCTTTATTGGGCGCGATCGCATTCAACAAGTCGAGTCCCGGTTTAAGGAACTGGGAAAAGAATACAGGTTGAAGCTTTATCCAGATGCCAATCACGGGTTTTTCTGCAATGAGCGGTCTTCCTACAATCAAGCGGCAGCAGAAGACTCCTGGCATGAACTCATGCGATTCTTTCAAACCCATTTGCAGGAGTTGAGCTAGAGTGAGTTAGTCACAGCAGAATGAAACGAAAAGCAGCGATGTCAGCTTGTCGATGAGTGGTAATAGGTAACGGTCAAGAGGTAATGGGGAAGACGCTCCAATTACCCATTACCCATTAGCTATTACCCATTACCATCTTTTTACTGAACGCTCGACACTTTCAGAATGTTGCTGACTGAATAGTAGCCTTCTGACCATTGTCCCGTTTAGTTTGCAGGTAGTGATAGAGCCGATTCAGGGCATTCACATAAGCATAAGCCGATGCCACCACAATATCGGTATCGGATGCCTGTCCGGAGAAAGTACGCTCCTGATGCCGCAAGCGAATCGTAACAGTCCCCAGTGCATCAATTCCCTCTGTCACAGACTGAACTGAAAACTCAATCAGTTGATTGGGAATCTTCACCAGTCGGTTGATCGCTTGATACACCGCATCCACCGGCCCTGTACCCACAGCGGCATCTGTCCGAATTTCTCCATTGGGATTCATAATCGTGACGGTTGCAGTGGGACAAGCGCAATCACCACAAATCACTTGGACGTGTTCGATTTGAAAGCCACTGTCTACTTGAGGCAGCGTTTCATCTCGGATGATCGCTTCTATATCCCAGTCTGAGATTTCCTTCTTCTTATCGGCAACTTCTTTGAACCGATGGAAGGCTTTGTTTAAATCGTCTTCGCTCAAATCCAATCCCAGCTCCTGCAATCGAGTGCGGAAGGCGTTGCGTCCAGAGTGCTTGCCTAAAACGATTTGGTTCTCCGACATTCCGATAGAAGCGGCGTCCATAATCTCGTAAGTCTCGCGGTGCTTGAGGACGCCATCTTGGTGAATTCCAGATTCATGGGCAAAGGCGTTTGCTCCGACAATCGCCTTATTGGGTTGAACCAACATTCCCGTTGATTGGGACACTAGGCGAGAGGCTTTGTAAATCTCCTGAGTATTGATAGTGGTGAGGGGGGCGTCTGAGTCCACCGGACGACCGAAAAACGGGTTGAAATACGGCTTGCGAACGTGCAATGCCATGACAATCTCTTCCAGGGCGGTATTGCCGGCTCGTTCGCCAATGCCGTTGATTGCGCATTCCACCTGACGCACGCCATGTTCGATCGCGGTTAGCGCATTGGCGACAGCTAACCCTAAATCGTTGTGGGTGTGAACGGAGAGAATCACGCGATCGCTATTGGGAACGTTTTCGCGAATGCCCTGAATTAGCGCACCCATCTCTTTTGGAGTACAGTATCCAACCGTATCGGGGATGTTAATCGTCGTGGCACCTGCGGCGATCGCACGTTCTATCACTTGATAAAGATACTCCCGGTCTGACCGAGTTGCATCCATTGGCGAGAATTCCACATCATCCACAAACGTCTTGGCATAGGCGACCATTTCTTCTGCGATCGCCAAGACTTCGCTGCGGGACTTTCTCAACTGATACTTAAGATGAATATCTGAGGTGGAGATGAATACGTGAATTCTGGGGTGAGCAGCAGGTTGCAAGGCTTCAGCTGCGACTTGAATGTCTTTCCGAACTGCTCTCGCCAAGCTGCAAATTATCGGCCCACCGGGCACCCCAACTTGCTGAGCAATGCTTCTGACTGCTTCAAAATCACCGGGACTAGACACGGCAAATCCGGCCTCAATCACATCGACTCCAAGGAGAGCTAGTTGATGAGCGATCGCAAGCTTTTGTTGTACGTTCAGCGTTGCGCCCGGTGACTGTTCGCCATCTCGTAGCGTGGTGTCGAAGATGATGACCCGGTCGGGTTGAGGTCGAATGCTCATAACTATGCTCCCGTAGTGTCAATCAAAGAAACGATTGGATCAGGTGTCTTTTCTTTGAGTGAATATTGTAGATTGTATACAATATACATCATAAAGTATGAACTTAGGTGACCTAGCAACCAATGTGCTACAGCAGCAACGCAGTACCCCAGACCTCATTGCAGAGGCACTGCGGGAAGCGATTTTGCGGGGCATTTTTCAGGACGGACAATCTCTCAGGCAGGATGAAATCGCCGCTCAGTTTGGAGTCAGCCGCATTCCTGTGCG
>DATNPV010000067.1:0-3109 GCA_036703055.1 Waterburya sp. | reverse complement strand
GTTCTGAAGGCTTGCCCTGGCTAGTTCCATACCCGCGATAATCATAAGCAAAAACACTAAACCCGATGTCGTGTAGTTGTTGTAGAACAGGCTGAATGTCTCCCAAATCCTCAGCGTTGCCATGAACATACAAAATGGTGTAGACAGATGCCGGATTGGGCAGATAAACGCCTGAAAGCTGAATCTGTTCGTCCGTCATGATCTTCAGAATGTCCCTGTTGTCCCGATAGCTAGAGGGTTGCGGCAAAAAGATCATCCGGTCTGAATAAAAGAAAACGTAGAGGCAAAAGAAAATGTAGATAAAGATCAGGGAATGGAACAGTCGTTGCCAAGTAAATTCACCCAATAGCAGTCGTCGGAGGATTCGTTTATCCATTGGTCTGCCAATTAGTCAGGGAAAGAGTAAGGGATAAGTGTAACCTGAGGCTTGACTCAGCATAGCTGTAACTACTAGACTGACTGCTCAATTTGGAAATGTAAGATAGCTCTACCGTATTTCTAGTAACTGCTTCGGTTTTACACAATCAGTTAGCTTAATCTTTGAGTTGGCGCTGATGGGAAGTTGTACACTTTAGCTCTGCTGTGTAGTGAGGATGTGAGATGACCCTGGAATATCCTGAAGATTTAAAGTACTTGGAAACCCACGAGTATGTCAGGCTGGATGGGGAGATTGCCACCCTTGGCCTAAGCGCTTTTGCAATTGACCAGATGGGGGATATTGTGTTTATAGAACTGCCGGAAATTGGGGATGCTCTGGAAAAAGGGGAAACCTTTGGAAACATTGAATCAGTCAAGGCCGTTGAGGATTTGTATGCTCCGATCTCTGGTACCGTGATTGAACGCAATGAGATACTGATTGACTCTCCTGAGCAAATTGCAGACGATCCTTATGGGGAAGGTTGGTTGTTAAAGCTACGAATTAACGACGCCGACGAATTGATGGATGCGATGTCTGCCAATGAGTATCGAGAACAGGTAGAAGGAGAAGAGTGAACAAAGGCTGTTAGCGTAGCGAACGCAGCGCCGCGAGTAAGGATGAAGGTGATTAGCGTAGCGGACGCAGCGCAGCGAGTAAGGATGGAGGATGAAGACTACAACTTCATCCTCCATCCTTTAAAAGTGTTTGTTACAAATTAATAAAGTGGTAGCGCCAAGACTTGACATTTGTGACGCACCACATCCCTTCACTGAGTCGGTTTCTTATGCCTAACTTGGATGTCAAAGTTAACCCCGAAGCGAAAGACACTCATAGTGTTCTTGACTCTCAGCAGAATTTCTCTTTGCTAGAGGGGCTTGCGCCTACTGCTTCATTTGCCGTACGCCATATTGGCCCTAATACGGCTGAAGTTGAGCAAATGCTCAAGATTTTGGGGTTCTCCACCCTTGACGACCTGATTCATCACGCTGTTCCTGCCACCATCCAGCTCAATCAACCTCTACAATTACCTGCTGCCCAAAGTGAGTACGTAGCCTTAGCCAAACTCAAAGAAATTGCCTCCAAAAATCAGGTGTTCCGGTCATTTATTGGCATGGGGTATCACGACTGCATTACCCCGCCAGTCGTTGGGCGCAATATTCTAGAGAACCCAGGTTGGTACACGGCCTATACTCCGTATCAAGCCGAAATTGCCCAAGGGCGTCTAGAGGCACTCTTGAATTTCCAGACCATGATCATTGACCTGACGGGTTTGGAAATTGCCAATGCTTCGTTGCTGGATGAAGCCACCGCTGCTGCTGAAGCGATGAGCATGAGTTATGGTTTGTGTAAGACAAAGGCTAATGCCTTGTTTGTCTCCAGTGGCTGTCATCCTCAGACCATTGAAGTAGTACAAACCCGTGCTCGCCCCTTGGGCATTGAAGTAATTGTGGGCGACCATCAAACGTTTGGGTTTGACCAACCCATCTTCGGCGCACTGCTCCAGTATCCAGCAACGGATGGCACGATTTACGATTACCGAAAGTTTATCGAACAGGCTCATGCCGTAGGAGCCTTAGTCACCGTTGCGGCTGACCCCTTAAGCCTCGCCCTCCTTACACCCCCCGGAGAATTTGGCGCAGATATTGCGGTAGGAAGCACCCAGCGATTTGGTGTGCCTCTGGGATATGGGGGGCCACACGCTGCCTACTTTGCTACGCGAGAAGCCTACAAGCGGCAGGTTCCAGGGCGAATTGTGGGGGTATCGAAGGATGCTCAGGGCAAGCCTGCACTGCGTTTAGCGCTTCAGACTCGTGAGCAACATATTCGTCGCGACAAAGCGACTAGTAATATCTGTACTGCCCAAGTGCTGCTGGCGGTGATGGCTTCGATGTATGGGGTTTATCATGGGCCAGAGGGATTGAAACGAATTGCCCAGCAGGTACATGGGTTAACAGCAATTTTGGCGACAGGGTTGAAGCGGCTGGGATACAGAATTGGATCGGAACCGTTCTTTGATACCCTGCGGGTAGAATTGGGCATCCACAGTTTAGAAGAGATTCTCAACGCGGCCCAGACTCGTAGCATTAATTTACGGGTCTTTGATGCCAATACCGTTGGTATCACACTCAGCGAAACTACTACGTTAGAAGACTTACGCGACCTTTGGGAAATTTTTGCGGGTGTAGGGGTGCAAGGGTTGGCAGATTTGCCGTTTGCGGTGGAAGATGTCGCTAAGGGAGTCAGCGTTGATTTTGATGCACCGTTTGCCCGCCAAAGCAGTTATTTAACGAATCCTGTTTTTAACCGCTATCACTCGGAAACCGAGTTGTTGCGCTATCTTCATCGCCTACAAGCCAAGGATTTGTCCCTAACGACTTCAATGATTCCCTTGGGTTCCTGCACGATGAAGCTGAACGCGACCGCTGAAATGATACCTGTGAGTTGGCCTGAGTTCAGCACAATTCATCCCTTTGCTCCTCTAGGGCAAACTGGCGGTTATCAGGTTTTGTTTCAGCAGCTTGAGGAATGGTTGGCAGAAATTACTGGTTTTGCGGGAATTTCTCTTCAGCCGAATGCTGGTTCTCAGGGTGAGTATGCGGGACTGCAAGTGATTCGTCAATATCACGAACACCGAGGTCAAGGGCATCGGAATATTTGTTTAATTCCGGAGTCTGCCCATGGAACCAATCC
>DATNPV010000065.1:0-26123 GCA_036703055.1 Waterburya sp. | reverse complement strand
CGCACATTCGCCCCTTGCGCCATTAACCAAGCTAACGCGGCGGCATCTCGGGGTGTAGTCTGGTCAAAGGTCAACGAACCGGTATCAACATGGATACCTAAGGCCATTACCGTTGCCTCAGCCGTAGTCAACAGGATGGGGGTTTGCTGCAACTGTTCGACAATTAAGGTCGTTGTCGCTCCAACTGGCTCAATTTCAATCTGTGTGGCGGGAATATCGCATTCGATATTCAGGTGATGGTCGTAGAGTTCAATCGAGGTTAAATGCGGCAAGTCAAACCACTCAGCCGCTTTTCCTAAGCGATCGCGCTTTTGGGTATCCACCACAATCAGGGACTGGATTTGTCTAGGATTGACAGAGCGGCGTTCAATCAGCGCATACTCATCCCGATGTAGCGCCAAAAAATCTCGAACGGCTGGGTGTGCACCGCCGGTGAGGACTATCTTGGTTCCGGGCATGAGGCGCGTCAACCCGACAGCCGCTCCCAAGGCATCAAAATCAGTAGTTGTGTGGCACAAAATCAAATCCATAAGCAAGTGTGAAGTATGAAGTATGAAGCATGAAATTTTGGTTATCAGCCTTGCCTGTCTTGATTGGCGAGATCGTTCGGTTTAGGCAACAAGGCTGTAGCGCTTCATCCTTCAGCTTTCATCCTTCAGCCTTGACTTGAGCTCCAGTAAGTTCAGCCAAAGCGTGTCAAAGTTTGGTAGCTTAACTTACAGGAAGATTTAATATCAGTCAAAATTGGGGCTGAATAGTTTTTATCCAGTCCTGTGCTGTTTTGGGAGAAAATGAAATGACTGTCGTATTTGACATAGCACTCGCTGCCTTGGTTGCCTTGTCTTTTGTCCTGGTCGTCGGGGTTCCCGTCGCCTATGCCACTCCGCAGAACTGGACTCAATCCAAAAGATTGATCTTTTTGGGCTCCGGTGTCTGGGCTGCTCTTGTCATTTTAGTGGGCATCTTGAATTTTTTGGTGGTATAGACCCCTGCCTAAACCCCACAAATGCTAAGTTTTAAAGATTTAAGGCAATAGCCATGGCAGTTTTCGAGGGAAATTTTACGTCACCTACATCCTTGCGGTTTGCGATCGTCATTGGTCGATTTAACGATTTAGTGACTGGCAAGCTTTTGGCGGGGTGTCAAGATTGCTTGAAACGCCACGGTGTTGATCCAAATCCCCACGGCACTCAAGTGGATTATATTTGGGTGCCCGGTAGTTTTGAGGTGCCCCTGATGGCACGCCAAGCTGCACTCACTCATCGTTATGATGCTGTGATTTGCCTCGGTGCAGTCATTCGGGGTCAAACTCCTCACTTTGATTATGTCGCTGCCGAAGTAGCAAAGGGGATTGCTGCCGCTGGGTTTGAAACTGGTGTGCCAGTTATCTTTGGGATTTTGACAGCGGATACCATGCAGCAAGCCCTTGAACGGGCGGGCATCAAGAGCAATAAAGGCTGGGACTATGCTATCAATGCCCTGGAAATGGCAAGTTTAATGCAGCAGTTCAAGGGCAAGGGGTTAGCCTCAGCCTATGCCTCCTATGACGACAGTCCTGTTACTCCTCAGGTGCTACCGATTTCCTCAAATCGCACGATCGCCTCAGAGTCAACAGAAGGCTAAATGGATGAAGGATGAACCAGAGGATGGGGAGATGGGGAGACGGGGAGGCAGGCGAGGTTTGCTACACTCCTATCCCGGAACTTTCCACAACCCTTGCCTCTACTCCTTAGAGTCCCCCTCCCCCCATCCTCGTTTCATCACTCTATCGTCCCGTTGGTTTGGATCACCCGTGTTTTATCCTTCTCACTCACACTTATCTTTCATCAACAGTCGCGCACAAACACTTGACAATTAGGGATTATCCTGGAATAATAATGAAAGTGTGAGCAATGCGGGTATAGCTCAGTGGTAGAGCGTCACCTTGCCAAGGTGAATGTCGCGCGTTCGAATCGCGTTACCCGCTTAGAAAGTGAAGAAGATAACGATCCAAAGCTTTAGCTAAGTTATCTGTTCTAATCAGGCCATCAATTCTAAACCCTTGATCAAGAACGAGGCAGGGCTAAACGATTGATTCCTGATGCACAGGTACAGCTAGGGCTTTCACGGATAAGTTGGCTTGCCAGCGAGGCTGATTCGGGGTTCGTGCAGCCTCAGGAAAGCGCTAGTATGATTAAGAATAACGTTTCCTCTGCATCAATTAAACTAAACCAGGGTCTTGTAACGCTTCGAGTGCTGTAGTGGCTGTCTATCGCCTTCTTTAGTGGAGTTGACCGACATTACAGCGATTGAAGGTTAGGATAATCATAGCTTGAAGTATTTGGGTAATGAAATAGCGCTTGTGCCATCTCAGAAAGCTCAAAAAATAGACTTGAATAGCGAGTACCCCTGTCCTTGTCGGCGTCGGGGTTCTTTAATACCGATTACACTGACAGAAGCCTTTGGCTGCAATCGATGTCAGCAGATTTTTGTGGTTGAAGAAACTGGGTATGTAATTGAGCAACTGTCTACCAATTACCCCTACAAACGATCATGGCGTTGGACGGGGCATCGGTGGAGTAGTGCCCATGCCGGTCTTAGGGAAAACTACTTCCCTGTGGCAATTGGTATGATTGCGATCGCAGTGTTCTTAATGCTACTGGCTCTAAAATTCGCACCAAGACCAAACATTGTTTGGATTTTACCAATTGTGCTGGTAGGCCTGTTTCTTGGGCTGTGGCCTTGGTTCGCTTATCGGCGTTAGCAGAAGATGGAAATAGAGACTAGTGGCGTTGAGCCTAACCCATCTGATGTTGTGTTCCGTGCTTATCAGGCTTCTCTAGCCTTAGCAACGACAACAGGAGTAGAGCGCAGTCGCGGTGTCCAAGCCATGGCTCAAGCACTCTCTAACTGCTTTGACGATATTTTAGAAGCCAACACCCTGGACTTAGAAGCTAGCCGGGAAATGGCAGTGCCAGAGCTGGTTTGGGAGTGGCTCAAGCTGACACCAGAACGGCTTGGCAATACCATCCAGATCTTGCAGCGGATTGGGGAGTTATCTGATCCCATCCGGCGGGTGATGAATGCATCGTATCAATTGGATCACTCTCAGACTTACTGCCATCTGATGCCGCTGGGAGTGATTGCCTTAATTTACGAAGCGTTTCCTGAGTTGAGTGCGATCGCAGCAGGCTTTTGTATTAAGACGGGTAACTGCCTGATTCTCCGGGGGGGAAGTGAAGCGAGCCAATCCAATCAAGTGATTGCTCAGGCATTAAAAGCCGCTCTTGAAGAAGCCCAATTACCCGAAGGATGCCTGCAAATCTTGCCGTCGGAACAAGGTGCATCGATTCGGGATTTAGTCACTCAAGACCGCTATCTGAATCTAGTTATTCCCTACGGACGACCCACACTGGTGCAGCAGGTGTTGGAACAATCTACAGCACCGGTCTTGCGGTCAGCAATGGGGAACTGCTACCTGTACTGGTCTGCTACTGGCAGTTTAGATATGGTGCGCTGGGTGATTTTAGACAGCCAAGCGAGTGAGCCAGACCCGGTGAATGCGATTGAAAAGATTCTCATCAATCGTCATCAAAAGCCCTCATCCTTAATGATTCTTTGGAATAGCCTGAAGGAAAAGGGCTTCAAACTCAAAGGGGACGCTGAACTCGTGGCTGAGTTCCCAGGCCAGTTAAGCTTAACAGCAGACTTGGAATGGAATCAGCCGTATCTGAATAAAACCATCGCCTTTAAGGTTGTTGATAGCATCGAGTCGGCGATTGGCTGGATCAACCAGTACAGTAGTGGTCATGCCGACTGTATTGTTACAGAGTCTTATCAAGAAAGCCGCCAATTTGCCTTAGGCGTCGATAGCGCCTCGGTCTACATCAATTCCTCGCCGAGATTTGCACGCAACCCAAAACGGGGAGATGCCGTTTTTCTGGGAATGTCTAACCAGAAAGGCTATCGTCGAGGAATGATTAGCCTAGAGGCGCTAACCACAATTAAGCAGGTTGTTCAGGGAAATGGGAAGTATTAAAAGGTTGAAAGTTAAAACCTTCAACCTTCAACCTTCTAACCTTCAACTATTTCTCCATTAGTTTGACTTTCTGGGCTAAACCTAAAACTTGTAAAAACTGAATCGTCATCCAAGTGAGGTCAATTTCCCACCATTTCATCCCATGCCGAGCTGAATATTGATAGGCGTGGTGGTTGTTATGCCAGCCTTCACCGTAGGTGAGTAAGGCAACCCACCAGCAGTTTCTTGAGTTATCGTTGGATTCATAAGTTTGGTATCCAAACATGTGAGTTGCACTGTTGACGAACCAGGTGCAGTGAAACACGAATACAATCCGGAAGAAAATTCCCCAAACAACGAAAGGCCAACCTCCAAGCCAAAATAAAAATAAGCCTAGAACGATTTGCAGGGGGACAAAATAATTTTGAAAAAACTGATAAACAGGGTCATCTGAAATATCTTTGGTATAGCGGGAAATTTCTGCATTGGCTGGGATATCATAAAGCATCCAGCCCATGTGGCTCCACCAAAACCCCCGATTGGAATCATGGGGATCGGGTGCTGTATCAGAATGTACATGATGGATACGATGCAACCCAACCCACCGAATTGGCCCGCCTTGGCAAGCTAGGGTGCCGCAGAACATGAAGAAGTATTCCAGCCATTTGGGTGTCTGAAAACTCCGGTGGGTAACTAAGCGGTGATATCCTAGCGTTATCCCCAAGCCACCAGTGACCCAGTGCAGGAACAGAGCTAGTCCTACCGCTTTCCAGCTAAAATTGCTGGGCAATAGGGCAAACAGCGCTCCGATGTGTAACACCGCCATAAAAATGATGGTGACCCAATCAGGGCGTAGAGGAGAAGCAGTTTTTGCTTGTTCTGTAGTTGAGGTAGCAATCGTCATTTGTAAGTTGAATTCAAATTGTGCAGCCCAATCTGTTATGGTGTTTGGTTTGGGAGGTTGGATTTTGGCGTTTTGATTAACGAAACTCCTATCTTCCTCGCTCACAAATCGCCAATTGATGGATTAATGGACAGCTATCAGCAGCTGCAAGAAGCAGAAAAGGCACTAGTTCCGATCTTTTATGGAATTGACGCTGCCGTCAAGCAAAATCTCAAAAAAGTGTTAAATTCCTTTCGGAATCACCGGGTTGGTGTACATCACTTTGCGGGTGTCAGTGGTTACGGTCATGATGATTTAGGCCGTGAAACGTTGGATAAGGTATTTGCTGAAGTGATGGGAGCTGAAGCCGCCGCCGTGCGGGTGCAGTTTGTTTCGGGAACTCATGCGATCGCCTGTTGCCTGTTTGGTGTCCTACGTCCGGGTGACGAAATGTTGGCGGTGGTGGGTGCTCCTTACGACACCTTAGAAGAAGTCATTGGTTTACGCGGTCAAAATCAAGGGTCTCTCTTAGAGTTTGGCATTGGTTACCGCCAGTTACCTCTAACAATGGAGGGAACTGTAGATTGGCACGCCTTAAGCCAAGCGGTAAGCGATCGCACTCGCCTGGTACTGATTCAGCGCTCCTGTGGCTATTCCTGGCGCTCCAGCCTCTCCATTGCTGAGATTGAAAAAATTATCCAGCTGGTCAAACAGCAAAATCCTGACACAATTTGCTTTGTCGATAATTGTTATGGGGAGTTTGTCGAAGAGCGGGAACCACCTGCGGTTGGGGCTGATTTGATTGCCGGTTCTCTGATCAAAAATCCTGGGGGTACTATTGTCACAGCAGGTGGCTATGTGGCTGGAAAAACAGATTTAGTCGAAGCCGCTACTTGTCGCCTGACGGCTCCTGGCATTGGTAGTTCAGGTGGGGCGACGTTTGAGCAGAATCGGTTGCTGTTTCAAGGATTATTCCTGGCTCCCCAAATGGTTGGGGAAGCCATGAAAGGCAATCATTTAACCGCTTATGTTTTCCACCAGCTCGGCTACCCGGTTAACCCAGCACCAATGGCACCCCGTCGCGATGTGATTCAGGCGATTCAATTCGGTTCGCCAGAGAAACTAATTGCCTTTTGTCGGGCGATTCAGCAGCACTCGCCAATCGGTTCCTACCTCGATCCAGTACCCGCAGAAATGCCAGGCTATGAAAGTCAGTTGGTGATGGCAGGAGGGACGTTTATTGATGGCAGTACCTCAGAATTTTCGGCAGATGGCCCTTTGCGAGAACCCTATATTGCTTTTTGCCAAGGGGGAACGCATTGGACTCATGTTGCCATCGCGCTGGAAGCTGCGATCGAAGCCGTGGGTGCGGCTGAAGGAAGTTAGGAAATCTGGAGTATAAAGGAAGGACGTTAGGGTGAAGCGTGCAGCGCAGCTATAGCGACGCAGAAATTCTACTCGGATGCCGCGCCGCGAGTCAGGATGAAGTGGGGATTTATCGGTACATACCTCATCCTTTAGGAGAAAAAAAATTAGGCTCAATGATTCTTGGCCCATCCCTTGATTCAGTGGAGTAACTTCACCCTTCATCCTTCAGTTGACTGGCCTATTACATTTCTTTGGCGACCAGATGCCCAAGGTGAGCTGAATTGGTATCAATAAGGTACTCAATCCCCCAGTGCACATAACTTTCGATATGTAACCGCAACTCTAAGGAGCGATAAGGAAACCTAGGTTTGGTAGGTAGGCTGGACTGATGTTCGAGGGCCGGATAAATACCCTGGATACCGTTCATGACATAGTTCACTAATTTTTGGCGTAATTCAGGATTAGCAAAAGCTCTCTTGTAAGGTTCCTCTGGGTACAAATCCAAAGCATTTTCAATTTCTTCATTGACGACCACAAACCCTAAGTTCTCATTTTCTTTGGACATGGCTGTTGACATTGTTGCGCTCCTCTGAATCGATGGGCTACCAGCTAACGCGACTCCACTTCACAAAACTGAACATTCAGTAATGTTTCTAAAAGTAATAGACCTTTGTACGCAAGCTTAGACTACTCTGCATTGCTGCCTTGATTGATAGGTTCTTTTATCAACAGCTCAGAGATGAGGAAGGTCAAATATCTTCCCACTGGCTTACACTACTAAACCTATAGATCAGAAGTGAAAAAATTGGGTAATAAATCAGCAAAAAGCCGCTAGATTATGTAAACAAGAATTAAGAATTTGGATTAAGGCGATAACCGAGTCCGTGAATCGTTTCAATCAAATTATTCGGTGCTCCTGCAACTTTGAGTTTATTGCGTAAACTTTTAATATGAGCCTTCACTGTATCTTCGGATGGAGGAGCCTCTAATGACCAAGCATGTTCGATCAGGAGACTACGGCTGAGTACCCGCCGCCCGCTTCGCAGAAAAAGCTCTAAGATAGAATATTCTTTGGGTGTCAAATGCAAGAGTTGGTTATTGTAAGTGACTTCATAAGTGCTAGGATTAAGCTTTAAACCATCCCACTCTAAGATGGGTGATGAGGCAGTATTTCCTCGACGCAGTAAAGCGCGAACCCGAGCTGATAACTCAGCTAAATCAACAGGTTTAACAACATAGTCATCGGCTCCAGCATCTAAGCCAGCCACTTTGTCCGCACTCGTGTCACGGGCAGTAATCATGAGAATAGGGCTGCTGTAGTTATGACTCCGCAGTCGTTGGCACAGGCTTATCCCATCTAACTTGGGAAGCATCACATCTAACACAATCAGGTCATAATCCATAACTTGGGTTGCCGCCCAACCGGCCTCCCCATCATAAACGGCATCAACAATATACCTTTGCTCTGTGAGAGCTTCTACCAGAGCATCTGACAAGTCTACATCGTCTTCTACTAACAAGACTCTCATAGAAAATACATACCTTTGGACCAGTAGAGAAAGGTGAACTGGAAGAGATAGACTTTGCCCAGAGTTCGTAATTTTTTAGTACCCAAATAGCGAAATCCCCACAAGTAGAACTGACGGATTGACAAAGAGAAAAAATCTGAGTCAAAAGAAAAGTCAGTCCAATAAACTCTTCCAATTATTAATGGGCGTAGTCCAGATTGATTTATGCACCAGATTAGGTAAGCGTTAAGTAAAATTTAATAAAAAAGTTAGCTAACTGGTCTAGATGGTGGACTTGACATTATCCCTTTCGACCTCTAGGAAAATAAAGGTGAGGGATTAGGGATTCAGGGGCTTAAAGGCTTAGGGCGTTGGGGGAGAGAAAATTTTCATGCCTACTCCCTCGGGCAGAACGCTGCGCGTAGGTTGCTTCTCCCCAAGGGAGTAAGTTGTGAGCGCAGCTCATAGTGTCTAGCTGGAAATAGTTATTTATTACTAATTCAGTCTGCTGGATTCACTATACAATTTGTTTTTTGTTACAGCCTGCCGCCATGCGTTCAAGCTTTACAAAGATTGTACACAACTCAAAAACATAAATAAAGCTGATAAAAATGAGGGAATTGAGCCACAAAAAATTGATTATTGTCGGTTTGAGGATAGTGCTGTTTTTGCTCAGCAGTGTGACTGTTCTTTTTTATGGGAGCCTAATCACTAGACAGCCAATCGTCGGGCTTCTCTCTCTCAGCCTGATAGTTGCGATCGCTAATAGCTTAAGCGTGGTGTTGCTAGGTTGGATTTACGCTCTGTTTTGGCAAACGCTCTCCCAACATCAGGAGTTAGAAGATGCCGTACAACCGAGTCAGCAAGGTTGCCATACGGCTGTTGATAATTTTCTGGACACCTTCGTGAGCGACGATGCTGCTCACCGGATAGGATTTGTCCATGATATCACTCAGTCCACGCGAGCAGAACAGCAATCTGATCGCTTCTTTAATCTGCCGCTGGATATGCTGGCGATTCGCAACATGGAGGGATACTTTACCCATCTCAATCCGGCATGGGAGACAACTCTTGGCTTCACCCTTGACGAATTAAAAGCACAACCCTGTATTGTATTGGTTCATCCCGACGATGTCGCAGCCACCCAGGCGGCAATGGTAAAACTGGGGGCTGGTATCCCTGTCACTCAGTTGGAAAATCGCTATCGCTGTAAGGATGGTTCCTATAAGTGGTTGTCTTGGACGGCGATACCTTTTCTTGAGGAAGGGTTGACTTATAGCATTGCCCGCGATATCAGTGGCAAGAAGCAAGCCGAAGTCGCGCTGTTGCAGGCGAATGAAGAACTGGAAATTAGAGTAGCACAACGTACAGTACAGCTAAGGCAGGCAAATACAGAACTTTCGATGAGTGAGGAACGGTTCCGCACGTCGATTGAGAACATGCTCGATTGTTTTGGGATTTATACAGCTCTTCGCGATGAATCTGGCCAAATTGTAGACTTTTTGATTGAGTATGTGAATGCAGCGGCTTGCGCGAACAACTGCATGACGAGGGAGGAACAGATTGGTAAACGCTTGTGCGAACTCTTGCCTGCACATCAGGAAACAGAATTATTTAGCGAGTACGTAAAGCTTGTTGAAATCGGTCAACCGTTAGCCAAAGAGTCTGTTGACTACGAAGATACTTATAAGGGTCAACGCCTCAGTCGAACTTTCGATATCCGCGCTGTTAAACTCGGCGATGGATTTGCTGTAGCTTGGCGTGATATTACTGAGCGTAAGCAGGCTGAGGAACTACGAGGCCGAACTGAAGAGTTGTATCGTGCCATAACCCACAACTTCCCGAATGGTGCGGTTATCTTATTCGATCACGATTTACGCTATACTCTCGCTGAAGGAAAAGGGTTAGCAGAGGTTGGTCTGACTAAAGAGTTATTGGAAGGAAAAACGATTTGGGAAAATTTTTCTCCGGAAATCTGCAACGTCTTAGAACTCTATTATCAAGCAGCACTTGAGGACAAAATCAACGTTTTTGAAATTAATTACTATCACAAAACTTACCTCGTACATGTGTTGCCAGTAAAGAATAATAAAGAAGAAATTTTCGCTGGATTGGCTATGACACAAGATATCACTGAGCGCAAACGAGCTGAACTAGAATTGCTAGAAGAGCGCAATTTTGTCTCAGCCATTCTGGATACAGCCAATGCCTTAATTGTCGTGCTTGACGAGCAGGGAAAGATTGTTCGTTTCAACCGAGCCTGTGAGCAAATAACTGGGTACTTTTTTGAGGAGGTTAAGGGTCGATATTTTTGGGATTTTCTACTCATTCCTGAAGAAGTAGAACCCGTCACAGCGGTGTTTCAGGAATTGCTATCGGCTAATTTTCCCAATGAATATGAAAATTACTGGGTCGCACGAGATGGCAGCCGCCGTCTGGTGTCTTGGTCGAATACTGTACTCTTTGATTCTGATGGATTAATTAAGTATATTATCGGCATCGGTATTGACATCACTGAGCGCAAACAAGCTGAAGAAATGCGGCGAGCTTTAGAACGAGAGCAAGAACTGAGTGAGCTAAGACTCCGCTTTTTTTCTCTAGTGTCTCATGAATTTCGCACCCCGTTGAGTACCATCTTACTCACGGCACAAATTCTCGAATCGTCCGCTCAGGGATGGTCAGAGGAGAAACGAAAACGCAATTTTCAGCGCATTGTCTTAGCCGTTAAAGAAATGAGACAAATGCTGGATGATATTCTCACTATCAATCGAGCAGAAACTGGAAAATTAGAATTTGAACCGACCCAAATCGATCTGAATTCATTTTGCCAAAATCTGCTGGAGCAAATGCGGCTCTACACCACTGATCAGCATCATCTAATTTTTTCTCAACAAGGCCAAATTAATTGGGTATTTTTTGATGAAAAGCTCCTCAGTTGTATTTTGAGTAAATTTTTGATGAATGCTATTAAATATTCACCTCAAGGAGGTGAAATTAAATTAATCTCTAAAGTTGATCAAAGAGCGATTGTCTTCGATATTTGTGATAAGGGTATAGGCATTTCTTTGTCTGAGCAATCTCATATTTTTGAAGCATTTCATCGGGGAGATAATATTGGGAGTATTCCGGGGTCGGGGTTAGGATTAACTGTTGTGCAAAAGTGTTTGGAGGTACACAAGGGAAGTATTAGTTTGAGCAGTGAAGTTGGGGTGGGTACAACATTTACGGTGACGATTCCTCTGAATCAGACTGAAGACTAATCGGGATATCGTCATGATGGGGTAAAGGCGGACTTGCTCTTAAGCTGAATCTGGCCTAACCTGATGTATTACGCTGTTGATAAGGTGAAGAATATCTTATCCAAGGTTGCAGCTTATGGTGTACATGCCCTTCAATTTCCTCATCCTGTGGTTGGTTGGACTGCTGTCCATCGGGATACTTGGCGGGGGCGTTTACATTCTCTATGAGTGGTACGAACGAGAACTGGTAGGGATATCTTACTTGTTGGGCGGACTGGCGATGGTGCTGTGGTCATTGGGCGGTCGTTTTATTAGCTTGCCGCTGTTTCGTCGCTCAGGCAGGGATGAACCCAAGCGTATTCGTTCGGGTACGGTGCAGCGGGTGCGGCGTCCAGATGGTACAGTGCTGCAAGTAGAATTCTATGGCCCTGAGGACGGTCAACCGATTATCTTATCCCACGGTTGGGGGCCTAACAGTACAGTATGGTATTATGCCAAGCGACAATTGAGCGATCGCTTCCGCGTGATTGTCTGGGATTTACCAGGCTTGGGAAAATCGGGTAAGCCGAAAAACAAGGACTACTCTCTGGAAAAATATGCCCGTGACCTTGAAGCAGTTGTTGCTCTAACGGGGGACAAACCTGTTATCCTGCTGGGGCACAGTATGGGGGGCATGATTAATCTAACATTCTGTCGGTTGTTTCCAGAGCATTTGGGGCGTCGGGTAGCAGGTTTAATTCTGGCGGATACCACATACACCAATCCGGTAAAGACGGCTATTTTTAGCAAGTTCTTACGTGCCATACAGAAGCCACTGCTCGAGCCTCTGCTATACCTTACCATTGGGTTATCACCTCTGCTTTGGCTAATGACGTGGTTGAGCTATTTAAACGGTTCGCTGCACATTAGTGTAGAACTATCGGGATTTAAGGGTACGGAAACGCGGGGGCAGTTAGAATTTTCCGCTCTCTTATCGGCATTAGGTTCGCCTGGGGTGCTTGCTCGCGGCACTTTGGCAATGTTTAAGTACGATGAAACGGCAACGCTTGCTGGGATTAATGTTCCGGTATTGCTCGTTGTGGGGGCTTCAGATATCGCGACTCAACCTGCCGCTAGTATGCGTATGAGAGCGCAATTACCTCAAGCTGAATTCGTGGCTTTAAAACCTGGTGGACATATGTGTTTGATGGAGCAAAATCAACATTTCGCTGAAGTGGTTAGGGCGTTTTGTACGGCTTGTGCGTAATTCAGTTCTACTACAACCAACAGTCAGCTTGATGGAGAAATTTCAGTACCGAATGTTGCGATCGCGGCTAATACAGCATATTTCAGGTTGATGAAGTACAGCATATCCAAGCTAGATACCCGACTTCTTGGAGAAGTCGGGTATCTCTGTACCTCGCTCACCTGAAAAGTGCTGTAACAAGACTATCAAATTGGGAATCATGCTTGTAGGTGAACGAGCGATCGCCTAATCTGAAACCCTGACTGAGGAGCGAATCGCCTCCATACGGCAATCCCTATCCTTTGATTCAGCTCGGTCTATAAGGCACAGCGCTAAGATTGTTAAGGACTGTTTCGCTTGCCGCTCATGCCTGACCCGATTAATCTTTCCGATTCCCTCCCTTTAGAAACGGTACCTGCAACTACTGTGCACTCCAACGGGCATCATTCTACCCGCGACAACTCGAATGTCATTCGCATCCGGGGGGCGAGGCAGCACAACCTGAAGAATATTGACCTAGAACTACCGCGCGATCGCCTCATCGTCTTTACAGGCGTCTCCGGTTCCGGCAAGTCCTCCCTCGCTTTTGATACCATCTTTGCTGAAGGACAGCGCCGCTACGTCGAGTCCCTTAGTGCCTATGCGCGGCAATTTTTGGGGCAGTTGGATAAGCCGGATGTGGATGCGATTGAGGGCTTGAGTCCAGCGATTTCCATCGACCAGAAATCCACCTCTAATAACCCTCGCTCTACCGTTGGCACGGTTACCGAAATTTACGACTACCTGCGGCTATTGTTTGGACGGGCAGGAGTGCCGCATTGCCCCATCTGCGATCGCAATATTGCCCCGCAAACCATCGACCAAATGTGCGATCGCATCCTGGAACTCCCTGATCGCACCCGGTTCCAAATCCTTGCTCCTGTCGTCCGGGGCAAAAAAGGCACCCACAAGAAGCTGCTATCCAGTCTCGGCGGGGAAGGATTTGTGCGCGTGAGGGTGGATGGCGAGGTGCGAGAACTCAGTGATTCGATTGAATTAGATAAAAATTATACCCACAACATTGAAGTCGTTGTTGACCGACTGATTAAGAAACCAGGACTACAGGAGCGTTTAACCGATTCTCTTTCCACCTGCCTGAAGCGTACGGGTGGAATTGCGGTGGTTGAGGTATTAAATGATACTTCGGTAGAGTCAGACGAAGCAGCAAAGCATGAGGCTACCATACCAGAAAATGCGACGAATGGGGTAGATTCCTATCAACAAAGTCCCAAAGAATTAGTCTTTTCCGAAAACTTTGCTTGCCCGGAACATGGGGCAGTGATGGAGGAGTTATCGCCGCGATTGTTTTCCTTTAATTCTCCCTATGGTGCTTGCCCGCACTGTCATGGGTTGGGGAGTTTGCGCACGTTTTCACCTGAGTTGGTGGTGCCTGACCCGGAAGCACCGGTGTATGCTGCGATCGCGCCTTGGTCAGATAAAGAGAATTCGTATTACCTGTCCCTACTTTACAGTTTGGGGCAAGCGTATGGATTTGAACTCCAAACCTCTTGGCAGCAACTCACTTGTGAACAACAACAGATTATTTTGTACGGTTCGGAAAAATCGATTTGGCTAGAAGAACGGAAAGATTACAGGCACTACGTAGGGGTAATTAAGATACTGCAACGGCAGTACGATGAAACGGGTTCCGAACTGCAAAAACAAAAGCTGGAACCCTATCTCATCTATCAGCCTTGTGAAGTTTGTCAGGGAAAACGCTTAAAACCGGAAGCACTAGCTGTACGGCTGGGGCAATATCGCATTCTGGATTTAACCAGTGTTTCAATTCAACAAAGTCGGGAACGAATTGAGCAATTGCAGTTGAGCGATCGCCAAGCTCAAATCGGTGACCTGGCGCTCAGAGAAATTAAAGCGCGTCTGCAATTTCTCTTGGATGTGGGGTTAGATTACCTTACCCTTGACCGTGCCGCCATGACGCTTTCCGGTGGAGAAGCGCAGCGAATTCGCCTTGCTACACAAATTGGCTCAGGTCTTACGGGTGTGCTTTATGTATTAGATGAACCGAGTATTGGGTTACATCAACGCGATAATGGGCGCTTGCTCCAAACTCTAACTAAATTGCGGAATTTGGGGAATACTTTAATTGTCGTGGAACACGATGAAGAAACCATTCGTGCGGCTGACCATATTATTGATATTGGCCCTGGTGCGGGAATTCATGGCGGACAAATTATCGCACAGGGGAAGTTAGAGCAATTGTTAGCAGCAGAACATTCACTCACAGGCGCTTACTTGTCGGGGCGACGAGTGATTGAAACACCTGCCGAGAGAAGAGAAGGAAATGGGCGAACGCTGGTAATCAAAGATGCTCAGCGCAACAACCTCAAGCATATTGATGTAGAAATTCCCTTGGGTAAATTAGTTTGCATTACAGGGGTTTCGGGTTCGGGTAAATCTACCTTAGTCAATGAACTTCTCTACCCCGCTTTGCAACATCACCTGACTCGCAAGGTGCCATTTCCCAAAGAATTAAACGCGATTAAGGGGCTGAATGCGATTGATAAAGCCATTGTCATTGACCAATCTCCCATCGGTCGCACTCCCCGTTCTAACCCCGCCACTTATACTGGTGTCTTTGATTCAATTCGAGACATATTTGCTCAAACGATTGAAGCGAAAGCGAGAGGTTACAAAGCAGGACAATTTTCCTTTAATGTTAAGGGTGGACGCTGCGAGGCTTGTAGTGGGCAGGGGGTAAATGTCATTGAAATGAATTTTCTGCCCGATGTGTACGTCCAGTGTGAAGTTTGCAAAGGTGCGCGATACAACCGAGAAACCTTGCAGGTGAAGTATAAAGGACATTCCATTGCCGATGTCTTGAATATGCCTGTGGAAGAAGCGTTAGAGGTTTTTAAAAATATCCCAAGAGCGGCAACGCGATTGCAAACATTAGTAGATGTTGGGTTGGGTTACATTCACTTGGGACAACCCGCCACAACGTTATCGGGTGGAGAAGCACAGCGGGTGAAGTTAGCGTCGGAATTATCCCGTCGTGCTACAGGAAAAACGTTGTATTTAATTGATGAACCAACGACGGGTTTATCGTTTTACGATGTCCATCACTTGTTAAATGTGTTGCAGCGCTTGGTAGATAAAGGCAACTCAATTTTGGTGATTGAACACAATTTAGATGTGATTCGATGTTCGGATTGGGTGATTGATTTGGGGCCAGAGGGGGGTGATAAAGGAGGAGAAGTTATTGTAGTGGGAACACCGGAAAAAGTGGCTCAGAATGAGAGGTCGTATACCGGGCAGTATTTGCAGCAGGTATTAAAGCAGCATCCGCCAAACGCCGTTAATTAGTATTTTTGCCGCCAGCCTCCTAGACGTTTGTCCAACGTAATCTTCATTGCGATCGCCAATCCAGCCTCGCCATTTGCCAATTGCTGGAGTGTTGATGTAAATGTTTCTACGCCTACCAGGCAAAAGTTTTTCAGTGCTGACTCGGTTGTTTGACTTAAAACCCTATCTTCTAATTCTTCAAGCCGTATTTTGACGATTGTGTAGGGGCTGTCTAAATTGTAGATGGTGACTCAACAAGAAAGGGGCGATCGCGCCATCTATCAATATGAACAACGAGGCTCAAACACGGGTAGAACATTTTGCTGCCCTCAAGTCCAAGTACCACGCTCAATGTGAGGACTCATCACCCGCTAGTCTTCTGTATTTCATCCTGCGAAAAGCTGATTTGGGAATTGAGCTAACTGAGATAGAGCGGAATTGGCTTAGAGAACATAAACTTTTGGAAACACTTGAAGCTATCCAGAAGGAACAGAGATATAGAGAAAAAGAACTCAGAGAACTACAATCGGAATTTTCCTCTCTTAAAAGTAAGTACAAATTAACTGCTTACTGGATTACACAGCAACCTTGGAGTTCATCGCTATCTAGTCCTCTATATTTAATTCTTTGGAAACTTGAATCAGCTAATTATTTAACTCATTCTGATGTTCAATGGCTGAAGCATAAGGGGGTTCCGGGCATAGTTGATATTGCTCATAATATGGTACAAGCAATTGAATCGTTTGCCAAGTTGAAAGCAAAATACAAAGCTACTAAACATCAAAATTCATCACCTAATAGTCCTCTATATAACATCCTAAAGAAACTGGATACCCAAGAACAGTTAAGCCATGCAGATATCAACTGGCTGAACCAACACGAACTCTTTGAAACTCTGGTAGTTTTCCAGCAACAAGAGGTAGCGAGGGAAGCTGCGCTTACTCAGCTCAAAGCTAAATACCAAGCGGATAAACATCCGGATTCATCAGTCTCCAGTCCTCTGTATCCGATTCTGCAAAAACTTGATGCAGATAAGCCGTTGAACGAGTCAGAAATAGGCTGGCTGAAACAGCATAAACTTACCGAGACGCTTGAGATTGTTCGGGAGTTGGAGCAAAAGCGGCACTTTACTGAACTCAAGGCAAAATACGAAGCTACCCAATACGAAGATTCATCACCCTCTAGTCACCTGTACAAAGTCCTAAAGAAAATTGAATCAGAAAACCATTTAGGTGAACAGGATATTAACTTTCTGAAAAAACGTAAACTTACTGATACGATTACCATTGCTCAAGACAAATACGCAGCGACACTGAAGTCCAAAATTGAGTCGGGAAAACAGCTTGAGGAGTCAGAGATAAACTGGCTGAATGGAAATGGACGTGAAAACATCATTGCGATCGCTCAACAAAAACACTTTGCTACTCTCAAGTCTAAGTATGATGTCTCAGGCTATAAAGATAAATTACCCTCCAGCCCTTTGTACGCAATTCTGCAAAAGCTTGAAAAAGGAGAGCGCTTAGAACCGACAGATGTTGCTTGGCTTCAAGAGAATTCAACTGAAGTGCATCAACCGACCTATCATTATTATGGATGGCGAGAGGGAGAAGAGTGTAGGTATGAAGGACGTAGACTGTTCTCTGGGAAGATTTTCATCACCTACCACAAAAATGAAGCAACATTCTACGAGCAGGAGCACCAGCGCACTGGGAATCAATGGAACTTACCAAATGCGAGTAGTCATTGGCGTAAGGCAGATAAACCGCGACAGGCTTTGAAGCTGACAGAAAATCTGAACTTTGACAAAATTAAAGAAAATAAGCTCAAGTCAGCATTGCTAACAACTAGAGGTGGCGCATTTCGAGATATTAATAATTTAAGTAAAGCGGAAAAATGTGCGCTAAAAGCCATTGAGTATCAGCCAAGTAGCCATCATCCTTACACCTTAATGGGAGCAATTTGTTTTGAACGAGGTGAATACCCAAGAGGTGAATATTGGTTTGCAGAGGCTATAAAACGTGGGGCTTCTCCCAGAGACCAAGATGCCGAAATTAAACGAATCGTCAAAAATGCCAAGGATGAGAACAAGCGCCGTGAAGTTATAGAGTACCTATTGAAAAAAGATCCGCAGCGATATGCTTGGGCTAAGTCCTATCTGAAAAATCCCAAAATAAAGGTAAGTAAATAACTACTATTGCCTTGCTAGGCTGTATTGAGGTTGAGTCCTGCAACCGGATTGGTCAAGAAAGCTCTGAGGGTAAGTGTGAATGAGAGCCAGACCTTTCAAGGATACTGGGTGCTGTGCGATCGCAACCCAACAAAACAATTGATTCATGAGCAAACTCGGCTGGCGAATGACTTGGACTCACAGCCTCTTTCCAGTGCTGACACAATGCGATTTAATCACCGCGATCACTAGCTCTTGCAAAACGTCTAGACTCATGAAAAATAACCTTTTTCGAGAGAAAATTCATCCGAATCTGTATTACTGTAAATATTTGTAAATAATCCTCTCATCCTATTTTTCTCCGCTATCAATACTTTAGTGACCCTTGACAAGAGTCTTGTTGTCTGTAGAACCTGGTTCTATGAGCCTTCGAGCTATACCAGGAATGTATCTCAAGCTGTATTACACTTACCTCCTCCGAGGAGTAGCACTCTTCATCGTCTTCCTAAAGTAGTATTTTCAATTTCCTCAGAGATTTGTTTAATTTTATTAAAGCTCTATAAAAAATCTGAACAAATTTAGACCAAAGAATTAAATTCAGGTTGAACTGAGTGAACTCCGATTCAGGAAACAGGGGTTATGTGGGAATCCTTAAACAATTTTTTAGATGCGAATAAGTTTATTCCTCACGGACATTGCTATTTGTGGATGCCAGAATTGGTATGGCTACATATCATCACTGATTCTTTAATCGCACTGGCTTATTATTCAATTCCCATCCTGTTGCTTTATTTCGCCCGCAAAAGACGAGATTTACCCTTTCATCGGCTTTTCCTATTATTTGGAGCCTTTATTATTTCCTGCGGCACTACTCATGTGATGGAAATATGGACACTGTGGCATCCAGATTATTGGCTATCGGGTTTAGTCAAAACCATTACGGCTGTAGTTTCCCTCTATACAGGCCTAGAAATGATGTCATTACTTCCTCAAGCATTGGCTTTGCCCAGTCCAGCTCAATTAGAGGAAACCAATCAAGCACTTATTGAAGAGATTGTTGAGCGCAAACGGACACAAGCAGAACTACAAAAAGCCAAAGAAGCCGCCGAATCCGCCAACCGAGCCAAGAACCAATTTCTTGCTAATATGAGCCATGAATTGCGCACACCCCTGAACGGCATTCTGGGTCTGAGCCAGCTTTTGAAAGAAGATGCGCTTGAGTTAAACTATAGCGATTTTGTCCCTGACTTGGAAGCGATTTACACCTCCGGCACTCACCTACTTTCCCTAATTAACGATATCCTTGACATCTCTAAAATTGAAGCAGGTGAGATAAACCTTTATTTAGAAACCTTCGATCTGGCGACCTTGATTGATGACATTGTAACGACTACGCAACCCATGATTGAGAAAAACGGGAATACCCTAGTCGTCAATTGTGACCGTAATCTAGGTACTGTGCACGCTGACCCAACTAAAGTTCGTCAAGTCCTGCTCAACCTTCTCAGCAACGCTGCTAAATTTACTGAACAGGGGATAGTCACTTTGGACATCAGCCGTCAACAAAAGTCAAAACTGACGGCGGCGAAGCAGCCAATGAATTCCTCCATCATTTTTCGGGTGACGGATACTGGTATCGGTATGACGCCCAATCAACTCAAACACATCTTCAAAGCCTTCACTCAAGCAGACGCCTCCACCACCAGAAGGTATGGTGGCACGGGTTTGGGGCTAACCATTAGTCGCCACTTCTGCAAAATGATGGGTGGCAAAATTACGGTGTCTAGCCAACTAGGTCAAGGTTCCACGTTTACTGTACACCTACCAGCGCAGGTCATTGGTAGTAACACCAAGTCCAGACTCACATCACTGGAGTCTACGACTAGGGCAGTGTCGCAAGTAAAGGTAAGCGCTAGCGCTTAAAATATTAGGTAGTAAGACGCATCAACCTCCAACACAACAATCGTTCTTTGACTTTGGTTTTGCAACCAGCAATCGACCCCCACTCAAGCTAAAATCAAGGCAATCTACTGGCAGCTTGCGATATGACAGATCCACTACGTCGCTTGAAATATCTACCTTGGCGATCGCTGCTGCAGGTCTCTGGCCTTACCATTCTAATTGTAATTATTCTGGAACTCATGCTAGCGATGGGATATACCCAATCGCTCAGCCTTCAACGCACGCTATCCATTCTGCATCAACCCCCGTTAGATATTGTGATGGTGTTGGCAGCCGCCATGGGGGTTGGCGCTTTAGCCGTTTACTTCCTTGAGCGTTTTCATCGACAAGTGTTTATTAACTCGGCTACCTTGTGGGCATTAGTTCCTTGTTTAGCCCTCGTTCTTTTTTTGAAATCGCTGCTGCCTGTGCCTGAGCTACTCGTGCAGTTAGACTACTTACCGTTAATGGGTATTATTGTCGGGATTTTTTGGAAAGGTCGTCCCTACTGGCAGTAGCTCCAATCTAGGGATGCTGATTCAGGATAAATTAAGGATAACTCTATATAGTTGATAGTAGTCATTATTCTCTTTATTAGGGATAGAGCAAGGCGCGATCATACCGTGCCTTTGTTTCTAATATTTAAATGGAAACACTCCAGCAACTTCCTTATAATTAAAAGAGTTTAAAGATTATATAAAAATTTAACTTTTTATTTATTTTGTTTTTTTTATTAGATAAACTAAGACAATCAAAAATAGTTCTTAAATCTCCTCAAATAATTAATATTTTTATTTTATGGGAAACTGTTACTCTCTGAAGCAACTTTATGTGGTTATCTTCAAAATATCTCATAAACACCCAATTGAGTAAGAGTTTCAAAAACTTACTCGCTACCCGAAAGTTATCAGCAGTGTCCCGACATAACGTTCAGTTCAGATTATCCCTAACGTTGACTTTGCTGATAATAGCAGGCTACGTCGGTAACTACTTTAACTTACCCTTTTTTTTAGGAGTCGATTTTTTATTTGGCAGCATTGCCGTCTTAATGGTGGTATGCCTGTATGGCATAGGTTGGGGTACAATCGCTGCCATCATTGCTAGCTCACACACCTTTTTTTTGTGGGGACATCCCTATGCCGCCATTATTTTAATCTGGGAAGAACTTTTCGTCGGTTGGGGACTACGCCGTAGACGCCAAAATTTATTGCTGCTAGATGGGTTTTACTGGGTTTTCGTTGGTATGCCTATGGTTTGGCTGTTCTACGGTAAGGTTCTGGACGTGGAGGCTCAAACTGTAGTGCTTGTTATGCTCAAGCAGTCTGTTAATGGCATCTTCAACGCTCTTGTTGCCAGTCTCCTGCTCACTCACTCGCCGATCCAAAACTGGGTTGCTCGTCCTCAAGTCACCAAAACTCTCCCCCTGCAACACACATTATTTCATCTGATAGTATCTTTCGTCTTCTTTCCAGCATTAACGCTTATGGTGTTGCATAGCAGAAGTGCCATGAGCAATATCGAACAAAGCATTCAAGGCGAACTTCATTATATCTCCTCAGACATCGCGGTTGAAATGCGCTTATGGCATCAACACAGCCTAAACGCACTCACACAACTAGCCGAACTTACCGCTCATTCTGACATGAGGGAGTCACCCGCGTTGCAGCAAGGGACGGAACTCTTGCAGCGTACTTTTCCATCAATTCATCAACTGTTTGTAACTGACGCGGTAGGTAAAGTCATTACCTCCTATCCTCCCATCACTCAAACTACTACTGATCTCACTGACTTGAAGATGTTAACCGTCACCAAGCCGATGATTACATCAAAAGTCTTGTTTAACAATGATGAGACTTCTTCTCCCATGCTCATCCGAAGTGTTCCCATTACTCGTGATCATCGCTTTCTGGGCAACATCGTGAGCAAGAGTGATTTGAGGTTTATTGACCCAATCCTTAAGCCATTCATCTATCCTCAAGAGATGAAAATTACCCTTTTGGATCGTCAAGAGCGCGTGATGATCAGTAACCGTTCGGACTTGTCAAGTTTAACACCTTTTGGTCAGCGCCAGGGCAGAAACGTTCGTCGTCTCAATGCCCAAGTTTATCAATGGCTACCACCGGGGAAAATGCCAAGCATGATGCGTTGGAAAAACTCATTCTATGTACAAAAAACCCAGGTGGGTGATAACTTACCGTTGACTGTAGTTGTTGAACTTCCGACTAAACCACACTTTAGTTACCTACAGAATCTTTACATTAGAAGCCTAGAACTCATGCTTTTGATTGCCGTATTAGCACTAATTTTAGCTAACTCAATTAGCCGTTGGTTAGCGAAGCCAATGCTGCAACTTGCTGAAGTGACGACCAATTTACCGAATGAGATTTTAGAGCAAAAAACAATTACTTGGCCGAAAAGCTGCGTAACGGAAATGAACGCTATGGTCATGAATTTCCAGCTTATGGCAGGTTTACTTGAGCAAAAATTTCAGGAAATCCAAACGGCAAAAGAACATCTCGAACAACGAGTTAAAGAGCGCACTCAAGAATTATTAACGACGAACCAAGAATTAGCTACTGAAGTGGCTGAGCGCAAGCGAGTAGCTGAATCACTCCAAAAATCGCAAGCTCAATTACTAGCACAAAGGCAGAAGTTAGAGGAAGCGCTACACGAACTGCAACACGCTCAAACTCAACTCGTTCAAACTGAAAAAATGTCGAGTCTAGGCCAGTTGGTAGCGGGTGTAGCTCATGAAATCAATAACCCGGTCAACTTTATTTATGGCAATCTTATCTACGCCAAAGGCTATACCAAAGATTTATTAGAATTGGTGCAATCTTACCAACAGCAATATCCCAATGCCCCGCCCTTAATTCAGGAGAAGCTAGAAGAGCTTGATTTAGAGTTTCTCGTCGAAGATATCCCTAAGATGATGGATTCCATGCAAGTGGGAGCCGAGCGGATTCAGGAGATTGTTCAGTTGTTGCGAAACTTTTCTCGTGTGGATGAGGCAGACATGAAATCGGTGGATATCCACCAAGGGATTGATAGTACTTTATTGCTACTGAAAAACCGCCTGAAAGCTACATCCAAGCATCCGTATATTGAAGTGATTAAAGAATATGGTCAGTTACCTTTAGTCGAGTGCTATCCCGGTCAGCTTAACCAAGTCTTTATGAATATTTTGACCAATGCGATCGATTCCCTAGAGGAGAACTTCAGACTAGATGAGGAGGAGAATCAGTTATCGTGCCATACGTTACCCTGGATTCGGATTTGCACCGAACTCTTAGACCGAGACTGGGCTGTAATCCGTATTGCAGATAATGGACTGGGTATGACCAAGGAGCAATCCTCTAAGCTATTTGACCCCTTTTTTACCACGAAGCCTATTGGGAAAGGAACTGGTTTAGGGTTATCGATTAGTTACCGGATTGTGGTAGAAAGGCATGGTGGAAAACTGTACTGCATTTCCCAGCCAAAGCAGGGAGCAGAGTTCTTCATCCAAATTCCCCTGCAGCAGCACTTGACAAAGTAATGAAGTATCAGCCATACGAGTTTGGGGTTGCTCAAAAGATGATTGGCTTCATAAAGGACTAACAGCAAATGGCCTGTCTAGGGTCAGTTGTCAGTTGATAGAGAAATAACAGACAATAGGAAGCGGACTAAACCGGATTCATTTTTATACGACTGTTTAGTGTTAGTAGTCCGCCGTTGTGTTAATCATTCCTACTAGTAAGGATTGAGTTCGGGAGCATCTCAGTTGAGGCCAATATCCTTGCCGAAACAATCCGGATAAATACGACTTTTATCGGTAAGTACTAAAAAGTGTATCTCTGCAACCATGAGATGCACCCATTTCAGTTGGCCTCGCTTCAATACCAATGTCCAAAGAACTGGCAGTGAAAACACAGCTGCAAATCGCCGCTCTAGCTTGTGAAATTCATCTGGGGCGGAGCCTCACTCCTACTCCGTTGCACTTACAAATAATACTTCGTCGAGAGAATGCGAGGACGCCAAGACATGGGGAGACAGCCCTAATGAATGCCTTCAACTGGGGATCGGGAGACGTGTCCCATCCTGTGGAAAGACTTTTCACTATGAACCACTCTTGAGAATAACCAGGCCCAGCTATCGACAAACATATATGGAAAAACAACCGCTAGAGATTTTTGAATATGTCGCCCTTGCTGGCTCCGCTGTAGGTTCCGTCGTGGCTGCGGCATCTGGGCAGGTGCTTTTCGCCGCTGCACCTCTGACGGTGGCTCTATCGCTGAATCTAGCGAATCGGCGTCGTTATGATCAACAAACACAGGAATACACAGCAGAGGCACTCAACCAAACGTATCAAGTCGTTCAATCTTTACAACGGGAAGTCCAGAGGCTACCTGTTATCAATCGTCAGATCAGTGACTTGCACCAGCAACTCAACGTTCGGCCCGAAGTCCCAGCCATTGAGCATTTAGAAAGCTCAATGGCGCAGGTGACACAACAGTTGAATAACATGGGCTTGCGTCTGAATAATTTACCGACGCCACAAGAGGTTGACCTCAGTGGAATAGAGCAGAACATTACAGACATCAACGCTCAGCTGGACGCTTTGACTTTCCGTCTGAATCAACTGCCAACAGCAACAGAGGATTCTCTTCCTGAGGTTGAGCAATCGATCGCACAGGTAACTGAGCAGTTGAATGCGTTAACGGTTCGTTTCGATCAGCTCTCAGCCCCTGAATCCGTTGACCTGACATCAGTAGAACAGGCGATCGCACAAATCCAATCTCAGCTCATCGATCTCAGCCAGCAGTTTAATACTCGACCTGAGACGCAAATCCTAGAGCAATCACAACGGGAGATCGCCCAACTGACTGAACAGTTAGTCGCTGTAAGCGAGCATCTCGATCAGATTCCCACTTCACAAACGGTTGATCTAACACCAGTAGAACAGGCGATCGCACAACTCCAATCTCAGCTCACCGAACTCAGCCAACAATTTAATACTCGACCTGAGACTCAAACCCTGGAGCAATCACAACAGGAGATTGCCCAACTCACTGAGCAGTTAGCCACTGTAACCACGCATCTCGAGCAGATCCCAACGTCACAAACGGTTGACCTGACACCAGTGGAACAGGCGATCGCGCAACTCCAAAGCCAGGTAAACACGTTAACACAGCGTTTGGACAACACTCCAACACTTCCAACATTTGAGCTGAGTGGGGAAGAACAGGTGATGCCCGGAGCAGAACACTTTGCACTGATGGCAGAACTCCACGAGCAACTGGATAGCCTCAACCAACAGTTTAATGCTCGACCTGAACTCTCAGCCCTTGAAGAAGCACAACTGGCAATTACCAAACTAACCGAGCGCATCGACGATGTAACACAGCGTTTGGATAGTTCCCCCACCCCTCAAGCCGCTGACATTAGTGGATTAGAATGGGCGATTTTAGACATTAATCGCCAACTAGATAGCCTCAACCAACAGTTTAATGCTCGACCTGAAGCTGAAGCGATTGAACAGACACAATTAGCGATCGCCAAACTGACCGAGCAACTGGAGGTTTTAACACTGCGTTTGGATGAAACCCCAACACCCCAAGCGATAGAGCTGACGGGTGTCGAGCCAGTGATACCTCCGGCAGAACACGCAGCCCTGATCGCAGATATCCTGAGTCAACTAGACGCGTTAAAACTCCGTCTGGATGAGACGCCAACACCTCAAGCGGTTGAGCTAAAGGGTGTCGAGCCAGCGATTACACAGATGCAGAGTCAGCTCGATAGCCTGACTCAACAGTTCAATACGCGACCTGAAGCTCCAGCGATCGAACTATTGAGTGACCAACTCGCTGCCGTATCACAGCGCCTAGAGCAGGCTCCAACGCCTCAATCGACTGACCTAACAGGTGTTGAGCAAGCGATCGCCAACCTGCAAACTCAGTTAGATAGCCTCAGCCAACAGTTCAACGCTCGACCCGAAGTTCAAGCGTTGCAACAGTCACAAACTACAATTACACACCTAACTGAGCGGCTAGCCGATTTAACACTCCGTTTGAATAATGCTCCAGCCGCGCAAGTTAGTGATTTGACAGGTGTGGAGCAAGCGATTACTCAGCTTCAAACTCAGTTAGATACCCTCAGCCAGCAGTTTAATGCTCGACCCGAAGCCCAAGCACTGGAACAATCTCACAGTGCAATTGAACTTTTAGGCGAACAATTCGCTGCCATATCACAGCGTCTAGATCAGGCTCCGACCGCTCAAGGTGTTGATTTAACGGGTGTGGAGCAAGCAATTACTCAGCTGCAAGGTCAACTCGATAGCCTCAGCCAGCAGTTTAATACTCGACCTGAAACCGAAGCAATTGAACTGTTGAGCGAACAACTGGCTGTCGTATCACAACGCTTAGAGCAGGCTCCCACACCTCAAGCTGTTGATTTAACGGGTGTGGAGCAAGC
>DATNPV010000060.1:0-12748 GCA_036703055.1 Waterburya sp. | reverse complement strand
TTCCAAGCTTCTATTAAGGGTTTATCAGAAGCACTTTACTGATACTCTTAATCCAAATATGTAGTGTCACAGTCTATAATACGTACTGCAAGTACGGGCGATAAGTGAAGTTATGGCTCTTCCAAAATCTTTATACATTACAGATTACGGGGCCGCTTACGTAGGTGATTCACTTAAGCTTTTAGATCAGCTTGAGGTTGATTCTATTGACTTGGTAATGACATCGCCTCCATTTGCTTTGCAACGGGAAAAAACATATGGTAACGTTAACCAACAGGCTTATGTAGACTGGTTGTTCGCATTCTGTGAGAAGGTCTATCAAGTTCTATCCCCTACGGGCAGTTTTGTCCTTGATTTGGGAGGAGCTTATCAAAGCAAGCGTCCTGTGCGTTCCCTGCACAACTACCGGATTCTACTCAAGCTCTGCGATGAGTTAGATTTCCGATTGGCAGAGGAATTCTTTTGGTACAACCCTTCTAAACTTCCCTCACCGATTGAATGGGTTAATAAGCGTAAAATTCGGGTTAAAGATTCAGTAAACATGGTTTGGTGGCTATCTAAAACCGACTATCCAAAAGCTGATGTGAGTCAGGTTCTTGTGCCTTACTCAAATAGAATGAAAAAACTTCATGAAAACCCTGAGAAGTACTACCGACCCAAGGAGCGTCCTTCAGGACATGATATTGGTAAAAGCTTCGCTACCAACAATGGTGGCGCGATACCGTCCAACCTACTACAAATCCCGAACACTGAAAGTAATTCGCGGTACATTCAATTGTGTAAAGCCGTAGGAGTTAAAGCTCATCCTGCTCGGTTTCCGCAAAAGCTACCAGCTTTCTTTATGAACTTCCTAACACAACCCGGTGACACAGTTCTAGATATCTTTGCAGGTTCTAATACTACCGGGGCAGCGGCTGAAAGTGCTGGACGTAAATGGATTGCTTTTGAACAAAATCATGAGTATCTTGCTGCTTCCGCCTTCCGTTTTTTTAACTCAAATTACAGCGATGAAGATGTATTGGCTATATTTGAAAAGCTGATTAGTGGTGGCAATTGCCAACTTTTTAGTAACTTAGAATCTGTTTAATTTTTATTTAACTTTCAATCTACAGCCTTCAACCTCCTAAGTTTTAACCTTTTTTCCGATTAAATATAAGTTTAAAATGTCATTGAGTGGTACATGAGCTTATCATGAGTGAAGTGTGATAAGCCCTCCTTGGGTTCTATTAGGTTTTATGTCAGAGCCAACTTTGCAGAGAGTAATCGAACGTCTTAGTAGTACGCTGTCTAGAGATGTATTAGTTCAAACAACCGTCAACCATTTAAGAGACTTACTTCAGGTTGACCGCGTAGTCTTATATTACTTTTATGGCGAGTGGGAAGGTCGGGTTACATTTGAGTCTTTAAGCTCCAGTAGGCTATCTATCCTCGGCTCAACTGGCCCTGATGAGTGTTTTAATGATGAGTATGCTCAATTGTATTTTGCTGGACGAGTACGGGCGATCGCAGATATTGAAACAGAATTAATCAGCCCTTGCCACCGAGATTTCCTGCGAAGTATGCAGGTTCGTGCCAATTTAGCTGTACCCGTTTTAACTCCCAGAAGACTATGGGGATTACTTATCGCTCATCACTGCCGAGATGTACATTCCTGGACGCCTTCAGATATGGAAGCGATGCAAAAAGCCGCCTACAACTTAGCAACGGCTTCTGCAATTCGAGAAAGTTAAAGTAAGGGGTAATGGGTGATGGGTAATGGGTAAATCATAGTTATAAATTAGAGATGAGTAATTAGTAGTGAGGAGGCTTGCTATTACCAATTCCCCATTCCCAATTCCCCATTCTCTAACTTTTTACAATCAATCCAAAATCCGCCAACACACGAGCATGATTCCGCAATAACCCTAAAAGATTTAAGCGATTGCGCCGAATATCTAGGTCGGGGTCCATGACTAAAACACCTTCTTCTTTATCATCAAAGAACGTACTTACAGTCGGAGTTACCTTGGCTAAAGAATCCACCACTTGTTGATAATTTCGTTGCTCTTGCGAGGCTTTCGTCTGTGGCACTAAATTGACAAGTGCCTCATAAAATGCTCGTTCTGAGGACTTTTGGAACAACTGAGGATTGACAACAGCCGTTGGCTCGAGTTGTTGAGTGTCCAAATCCCCTTGAGCTGCGAGTCGAGTAGAACGATTGACGGTTTCGTAAATTTCATCTAGCTTACCGTTATTACGAATTTCTTGGAGGAATAAAGCGCGATCGCGCACATCCAACAAATCAGTTAATGCCCGTTGCGTATACTCCGCATCATTCTCGCCCAAAACCGCATTCACCAAATCATAATCAATTCCTCGTTCCTCTTGTAGCAGCGTACGAATCCGTTGCAAAAAGAACTCTTCTAACGAGGCTACAGGTGAAGCTTTATCGAGATGGTTTGCGACAAAATCTGCTGCATTTTGCTCGATTAATTGCTTTAAATTAATTGGCAAATCGGCATCCCAGGTAATACCAATTACCGCATTCGCCGCACGACGTAGGGCAAAGGGGTCAGATGAGCCGGTGGGCAACATTCCCAACCCAAAAATACTCACCAACGTATCCAAACGGTCAGCCAAACCAACCACTTGTCCCGTTAGGGTGCAGGGTAACTTATCACTTGCCCCTCTGGGTAAATAATGCTCAAAAATTGCCGTTGCTACTGCTTCGGATTCCCCACTAGTCGCCGCATATTTTTGCCCCATTATGCCTTGTAATTCGGGGAACTCAAAGACCATCTGAGTGACGAGGTCGGCTTTACAAAGCAACGCCGCCCGCAAAATATCTGTGCGCTGCGCCTCTGAAACAGAGAGTTGAGCAGCAATTTGAGCAGCAATTTTCTCAATTCGCCCCACCTTATCCCGCATCGAACCCAATTCATCCTGGAACGTCACCGTTTCCAGCTTGGGCAAGTAACTTTCTAGAGGTGAAGCGATATCAGATTTGTAGAAAAACTGACCATCGGCTAACCGTGCCTTAATCACCCGTTCATTTCCTGCGGCAATAATGTCAGATTTAGCAGGGTCACCGTTAGAAAGGGTGATGAAATAGGGAAGGAGTTCAGTCGCTTGTTCGTTCTTGAAAACAGGGAAGTACCGCTGGTGAGTTACCATCACGGTGGTAACGACTTCTGGCGGCAAAATTAAAAAGTCTGGGTCAAATTTCCCCACAACGGCTGTAGGCCATTCCACTAAATTGGTGACTTCTGCCAACAAATCCTCGTAGATTGGAGCATAACCTCCCAACTGTTGCGCGGCGGCTTTCACTTGCTCTTGGATTTTAGTGCGGCGTTCGTTGGGGTCTACTGCCACATAGGCGGAGTGCAAACACTGGACATAATCCGTTGCCTGGGCAATTTTAACGGGTTCGGGGTGCAAAATCCGATGCGTTTGGGAAATGCGATCGCTCGTTATCGTTTCCGAACCATTTTCCAGGGTGAGAGGCAACACCTCCCCATCCCACAACGTCACCAACCAGCGAATAGGTCGGGAAAATCTCAAATCCCCATCGGCCCAACGCATAAACCGCTTGCCTTCCAAGCCAAAAATCCACTGAGGAACGAGTTCGGTGAGAATTTCCGTGGCAGGACGACCAGGTATTTTCTTGAGAACAAAGACAAATTCGCCTTTATCCGTATTTCTCACTTCCAGGGCATCTAGTTCTACCCCTTGCTTGCGGGCGAATCCTTCTGCGGCTTTCGTCGGTTTGCCATCTTTAAACGCCGCCTGTGCTGGGGGGCCTTTCACGTCTTCTTCGCGATCCGGTTGCTGCTCAAGAAGCCCTTTAATCAGCACGCCTAAGCGTCGAGGCGTTCCATAAAACTCAATCCCCTCAGTGGTGAGGAATTGCTCGGCAAGAGACTCCGGGATACGGGACTGCCACTGCGCGATCGCACGAGCAACAAAATCTGCGGGTAATTCTTCTGTACCTACTTCAAGTAAAAAATTAGACATAGCGTACTGACAAGAGGCTGGATGGAAAGGCTAATCCCACTCATTTTAAACCTACATAAAATCCTGATAGTTAAGGAGTTACGATTATGGCGGTTTTCAATTGAGTTCGTTAACTTATGGCAACTCTCTAGCGCACAGGGAACGTGATGGGAGTTAAAATCTGGGTGTCTTTTGCCGCAGGCACGGCTTGCCGCCATGCGGTGATGCCGCCGTCGAGAACCACAAAATTTAGCCCAGTTTTTTGTAAGTACTGGTAGGCTGTGACCGCTCGCTGACCTGATCTACAGTACAGTACAAGCGTGGGCTGACTTTGACGAGGCGACGGCGACGTTGGCACTAGGGCGCGAATTTGCCTAACTCCAGCCCCCGCTTCAATGTCACTCAAGGGGACGAGCAGGCTTTGAGCTATGTGGTCTTGTGCGTATTCTTCTGGCGATCGCACATCAATTAAAATGATGGGCTTTAACTGACCTCGCTGTAGTTGATTCACCGTGACTTGTTTGGTCGTCCAACTCGTAATTAACGCTGGAATATCCATGTGTTTGGCGATCGCGATTATAGTGAGTGCACCAACACCGAGAAAACTGAGGCCGAGAATCATCCCTACAAAGCGGCTATCACGCAATAACCCTTTAAATCGGTTGCCCTTTGTCATGTATCTTGCTCCCTGGAAACGGAGAATCAACGCCATCCCATCACCGAGGCTTAACCTGTAATATATCCCTAGTGCCAGAAGCGCAAGTTGGAACCCCCTTGACTAGAGTGGGATGCGCTGGTGGAATTGAACCCGGACGTACTGCCTCACAGATAATACCTAAAATTGTCAGTTCATTTTTCTGAGCTGTCTTGGTAGTAGGGACGCGAAAAACCGCTCCCACATAGCTGTTGAGCGGTAGTCCTTCCCGTGCGATTGCGTAATGAAATGCTGCTGTCTTTAAGGTACGGATTGAATAGTCGTAATTCGTTGACTGAGGCTTGATGCCGATACTCAAATCGGTAAGAGAGTTGGTAAACGTCTTAAATTCTGAGTAGTAAGACTGCTGTGAGCGGTTGAGTGCGCCAAGATTAATCCTCGCTTCTGCCTGCTTCGCTTTAGAAGCGCAACTCAGAAGACTCGGCAACGTTAAACATGCACCAAGGCCTAAAACCGAGAGGATAGTGAGTGCACCCACTCCAGAAAAAGAGCGCCGTTTCTTGTGGGTTGCCTGCGGGACTAACTCAGGTATGAATGGCACTACATCCGCTTCCTGTAACAAACCGTGGATGCTATTCTCTTGAGGCGGAAAATCTAGGCTTGGCTCTAAAACGAGTGAGTCAGTGGGCTGAAAGGCATCTGGAGAGGAATTTGCTTGATGTTTGAGTTGCATACTTTACCGACCTCAATGGAAATAAAAACGCTTGTCAACGTCAATTGCGGCTCCTAGTTGTTATATCTCTCGTTACCTTGCCACTTATGCAAAAAACGTTCCCTGCCTCTTGCTGTTTTCCGAATCGTCCCGCATCACAAGTTGCCGCCACCCTGGCTAATACCATTTTACGTTTACTGCGCTACACATTTTTCACTGACCAAACCCTTAACCCCAGATAGATGCTCCTTCTACTTAGTCTGAGTGATGCTGAAACAGCAATAACAAGATGAGTTTAAAAATGAACGCCGAAGCATCGAAACCTCAAGACCAAGAAGCGGCTATTCCCTACAACCCAGCGCTTAATAAGCAAGCTGTAAACGAAGCGGTTGATGAGTACGAGAAAAGCGCTAATTCGGAAGAATCAGTAATACTTGTTCCATCGACTCAAAAAGAATTAGGCGAAGTAGAACGGACATTGGAAGATTCAGTGCTCGGAATTGATGACACCTTATAGTCTCATTCCACATCCCGTTAGTTAGCGACATCAACCTCTAACCTTGTTGCGTTACTTCCACATAAATATGCTCCAACCGAACGGGTTGGCGAGCAATGGAATCGAGAGGAATACCATCAAAACGGGCGATAATTTCCTTAAGTTCTAGTTGCTCAGGTAGCCAAAAAGCGAGGTCATTGCCATAACGTCGTGGTGTGAAGCCGAATTCTTGAGCGCGTGCGATCGCTTGCTCTTCATCAGGTGTCTGTACCACTACAATTTCCTTTGCAGGGATTCGTTTTCGCAACTCCTCCAAACGTCCCTCCGCAATAATTCGTCCTCCTTTAAGAATGCCAATTTTCTGGCATAGACGCTCCGCTTCATCCAATAAGTGAGTTGTGAGTAGAATTGTCATTCCTTGACTTTTGAGACACCGAATTAAATCCCAAATTTCATAACGTGCTTCAATATCTAATCCTGTAGTTGGTTCATCTAATATCAATAACTTCGGTTGATGCACCAAAGCAACAGCAATATTTAACCGTCGTTGCATCCCCCCACTCAAGGTTTCTACTGGACTTTTCGCCCTATCTAAAAGGTTGACAGCCGCAAGGCTGACTTCTACTTGTTGCCTGCGTTGCTGAGTATTTAACCCATAAATCCGAGCATAGAAGTTCAGATTTTCTTCGCAGCTCAGAGTCTTATAAAGTAAATTTTCTTGGGGGGCAACTCCAATGAGTCGCTTGGTGGATTCTGAAATGGGCTGATTGTTAATCTGAATTATCCCACTATCCGCCCTGAGTAAATTACACAGAATATTAATGGTTGTCGTTTTTCCTGCTCCATTTGGCCCCAACAATCCATAAATTTCTCCTGTTGGGATGTGCAGAGTTAAATTTTGCAGAACTTGGCGTTTGCCGTAGGATTTGGTTAGCTTCTCGATATTCAGCACTATTGCACAACAGTTATAACTTTTTAGCGTTGAGGTGGGTTGCTTAGAACAAATAGGAACACTTTTCCCCTAAGGTGGGTCAACCGAAATTAGACAACTCTACTCTACAGAGAATGGAGAATCTTGTCGAATCGAGATGAATAGATTAACTGGAGGTTTCTCGTGATGCGCCCACTTCTGTTTAAAAACTTGCTGGGGATAGCAGGGATATCAATCTTAGCGTTTTCGTCTCAAGTCTCACTCGCTGCTGTTCCCATTAATGTTGCAGTTATCCTCAATAGTGGGTCAACTAACACGATTGGTTACCGTATTTATGTAAACCCGTCTGGGGAGGCTACCTATGTTGATGGTAAGGGACAAGGTCATGGTAAAATCTCACAAGCTTTGACAAAAAAGTTTTTTGCTGATATCCAGGCCGCTGAACCCTTATCAAAATTACCCTTAAAGCGCTGTGTCAAGCCAGCTTCGTTTGGTACAACGACGACAATTCGGCTGGGTGCGGAACAATCCCCTGATATTAGTTGTCCAGGGAATGCTTTGGAGCGGACGCTTGATAAGGATGTAATAGCAATCGCTAAAGCCTTGAAGGTGAGAAATATTCCTAAAAACCAAGGGCATCCTCTCCCCCTCCAAAATTTCTAGGAAGGTTTGCACTCTCTTATTAATTTAAATCACATTTTGCATCTGCCTACAAGCCTACTCTTTTACTGCTTCTCCCTCACTGGGGGAATAGGGTAAGAGGTAGAGAAAAAAATGCTGACCCCAACTTGCTAAATAGAAGGCTCTTCTCTATCTGGCGTTCAGCCAATCTTGGATTTCTTGAGCCAACCAAATACTTTCATTTTCGCCTAAGGCGCCTCCAAGGTCATAATTGCCATCACATAAGCGAATACTGACATGGTAAGCAATTCCCTCTTTGTGTAAGAAGACCCCGAAAATTCTTGTAAACTCTACTTTATACTTGCCATATTTCAATCCTAAAAATTCCCGTTCCATTTCAAAATATTTCTGTTTAAAATAAATATGAGTGCGTTCCCCAAAAACCCCTGAAAACAAGACACATAAGGGAATTAAAATAGCCATCAATAAGATTAAGCCAGCAACAGAGGCAAAAAGCGAGCTTCCGGCAAGAATTACTTTGAGTACTGCTACTAATACAAAGAATAAAATTAACCCAAGGCTTAGAAAAAACACTATACCTAAACAGCCAGTCCTTGCTAGGATTTTCAGCCCCGGAGCAGGAATAATAATTGTTAGTTGCTCTGCCGACTTATCAAGCTTGATGTAAGTGCCTGATGGTTTAGAAAATTTTCTAAGGGTAGGGAGTTTGGCAGCAGATGAAGGTCGCATTTGGCCAGATTGGAGAGCTTCTAGTGCTTGTCGAGCATTGCTATAACGTTTTTCTAGTGCAATTTCCGTCATGGTCTCAATCCAGCTAACAAAACTGGGTTTCAAACTGACCTTGTCGTTAAACTGAATCCGAGAATCTTTCTGAGGTAAATCGGCAGGAGAAGTACCAGTAAGCAAGTGAATTAAAGTAGCTCCCAATGCATACAAATCTGACGCTGGAACCGCTCGTCCCCAAAACTGTTCTAACGGGGCATAACCGCTAGTGCCCACAACAGTAAAAGTAACCCCCGTAACAGCGGCTTGTGCTTGGACTGCGCCAAAATCGACTAGATAAATTTGTTTATCTTCTCCTAAAATTAAATTACTCGGCTTGATGTCACGATGTAGAACAGGTGGACTGAGTTCATGCAAATAAATTAAAATCTTTAAAACGTCAGTAGCAATTCCTCGTACCTGTTTTTCGGTCAGGCGCTTGCCCTGTTCTAATAATTCCTGAAGAGAGAAACCTGGAATATAATCTTGTACCAATCCAAACCAAGGAATTCCTGCTCCTGTCTGCTTATCTAAGGAGAAATAATCCCGATAGCGAGGAATTCGGGGATGATCGAGAGCTTGCAAAACTTGCGCCTCGCGCTCAAATAGCTTCAGTTCTTCCCACTGCATTTGAGGACTAAATGCCAGTAGCTTGAGCGTTACCTGTTCATTCGATTGTAAATCTGTTGCCAACCAAGTTTGACGACCTGCGGCGGTGCGTCCTAATTGCTGTTGGAGTTGATAGCGCTCTTGTAATACTTGCTGTGCTTGTAACATCGGATCGCACTTGCCATAAACCCTTATTTCCAGTATTCGCCAGGATTATCCGGTTTGGCAAAAAACGCTGATTTGATAAACGGGACTTACGCAAACGCCATCATTTTGCCCCCCCAACCACCCAACTTTGGGGGAGTAAATCCGGTTCCCCCCAGGTTTGGGGGGTTAGGGGGTGAATGAGTAAGTCCTGATAAAGATATATTCCAATTCTTTATCTGGAGGCCGCTAAATGCCAAGATAGCAACAATCTTTTCCCACACAACCCATCTCACACTGTTTCGGCATCTCATCGCCTAAGCAAATTTCGGAGGACTTATTCAATGACGCATCAGCATGTTGCTCGGACTGCTCAATCATCTAAGAGCGAGACACCTCTAGTGAGCGCCCTCTTGCCTCGTGCTGCTGTTCGCTCCATTCCAGACACAGCGATGCAACCGCAGGAAGATACGGAGAACTCTACAAGGCGGGAGTCACGCTTTCACCACGACTTTAGCCAGGTGCCGATTCATTCGACAACGCCCATCATTCAGCCCAAGCTGAGGATAGGAGCAGTGGGGGATAAGTACGAGCAAGAGGCAGATCGAGTTGCGCGTCAGGTGGTGAGTGGGATTCATGCACCTGGGAATCAGACGGTGCAGCGCGAGGCGATGCCGGATAAAGAGGATGAACAGAGCAAGCTCATGGTGCAGCGTCAATCTGATGGGATTGGAATGGCGGCTACACCACAACTGGAAGCGTCAATTCAGCAAGCACGAGGTAATGGACACCCTCTCGCAAACAACATCCGAAAACCGATGGAACAGGCGTTTGGGTTTGATTTTAGTCAGGTGAAGGTTCACACGGATGCTCAGTCAGAGCGGTTGAATCGCTCGATTCAGGCGAAGGCGTTTACGACGGGGCAGGATATCTTCTTTCGGCAGGGGGCGTATAGTCCAGGAAGTCGGGGAGGGCAGGAGTTGATTGCCCATGAGTTGACACATGTGGTGCAGCAGAATGGTAGAGCGATTCAGGAGGAGCAAGCTGTAAAGTCGCCTCAGACTAATAAGTTGGTAACAGTCAGAGGCCTTCAGCAGGAAGCAGTAATTCAGTGTATGACATTCGAGAATCTAAAGTTTTTATATCAAAATAAGTATGGATTGAGACATTTAGCCACTTTTCTGCGGGCACAACAGGAACAACAAAAGGGAATACAATCAGGGGATGCCGTACCACTCAATCTATCTAGCGACACAACGCCAGATCTCATCTATAAGTTGATGGGGATGCCGTTCGGGAAGAAAATAGATACCGAAGAAATTGTGGCAATCTTTGAAAAAAAGGTAAAGGGATTTATAGACAAGAGTATCAATCGAACAGGCAAAATAAAGGAAGGGGTTACGACAGCCAAGGAATTTTGCGAAAACTTAGTCGGAAAGTCGTCTTTTCTGATAATAGAGGGTATGAAAGGGGCACAAAGTCCGCGGGATTTGGACAAACGCGATTATGCTGGTTTGGGGAAATGTGGAGATCAAGATGTAGAGGCAACCCAGATTAAAAAGCTCTTAACATTAGGTCAAGAGGACATAACCACACTGAGGCTTGAGAACCAGAATATTTGGGATGAGGCGTTAACACAATTTACAGGAGAGCATCTGACGAAGTCCGTGGTCGATCTTTTTTACGAGAAACTGGAAGCAGCAATATCTGAGCTAACAATCTGCAAAGAGCAAAGTCAAAAAATGACGAGTTCTACAGCGCGAAAACAAGAGAAAGGAAAGCCCAACTACAAGCTCCCCCTCGATGCAACCGTCCCAACTGATGAAGAACTTGAAAAACTGTTTGATGATTTATTTGCAAATGAGACAGACCAGGAAATAGAGGCGAGAGTACAACAATGGGCTAAGCTTCCCAATTAGACATGATGCAGCCTATGGCCATAAGTAATGCATGGACAAGCACCTTGCGGAACCAAGATTTTGAGGGGTGATCGCTGAGAAGGGAAGGGCTGATAGCTTTTTGATGCAGTTCTCGCAAAAGAGGAGACATCGCCCGTTAAAGAGAGCTACTCGATTACACTTACGGTAACTTGGATGATGCACCCGTGCGATCGCTCAGTAGCGCTATAAGTAGAGAGACGAAACAACATATTATAGGCAGGCACATCTTTCCACTATAAAGAAAATATCCCAGAAAATAGAATCCTTGTCAATAACCAAATTGGCTTACTTGCTTTGCTCTATCCTTGCCATCGCGCGATCGCAAGGATAGAGCCAACTGAAGCTTGTGAGCGATCGCTAGTTGGCAGAGGTTTGAGATCAAGTTGCGGATCAAGTTGCGATCGCCTTATCCCAAAAGCCGCTTTCCAGAGGGAGTTCTTGGTAGACTTCCACGATTACAAGAGTATTTGCTTATATCAAATATAAGAATTACTAATGTTTTTTAAACGGCTCAATTGCCATACAGTGGTTTTACATAATCATTGATGTTTCACATTCAATTGCATATTTCTGCCATGATGAAAGCCTGTTGCAATGTCTTCTTGTGCTGGGATGGGGAGTGGACATGGATTTAAGCCTGATTGTTTCAAATATTCTGAATCCACCAATCTTGTTCTTCTTCTTGGGCATGGTAGCCGTTTTTGTCAAATCTGACCTGGAAATTCCGGCTCCTTTCCCCAAATTGTTATCCCTGTACCTGCTATTTTCCATCGGATTTAAGGGAGGAGTCGAACTCATCAAGAGCGGTGTCACTCAGGAAGTCGTTTTGACACTTCTAGCCGCGGTATTAATGGCTTGTGCTGTCCCCATCTACACCTTTTTTATTCTCAAGCTGAAGCTGGATATTTATGATGCTGGTGCGATCGCGGCAACATATGGTTCTATCAGTGCCGTGACGTTCATCACGGCAGGAGCATTTCTGCATGAGTTGGGAATTGAGTATGATGGTTATATGGTGGCTGCCCTAGCGCTTATGGAATCTCCAGCCATTATCGTCGGCTTGATTCTCGTCAACCTCTTCACGGCTAACTCAGAAGAGCGAGAATTTTCCTGGTCAGAAGTGTTGCAAGAAGCATTCCTGAATAGCTCTGTCTTTCTGCTAGTCGGTAGCCTGGGGATTGGAGTCCTGACTGGAGAACGTGGTTGGCAGGTTTTGGAACCCTTTACTCAAGGCTTGTTTTACGGCCTCCTGACATTCTTTCTGCTTGACATGGGACTGGTTGCTGCCAAAAGGATTAAAGACTTGCAAAAAACGGGTACTTTTCTCATTTCTTTTGCCATACTCATCCCCATCGTCAATGCCACTATTGGACTCCTCATTGCCAAATTTATCGGAATGGCTCAGGGCGATGCACTTTTGTTTGCAGTGCTATGTGCCAGTGCGTCTTACATTGCTGTTCCCGCTGCTATGCGGTTAACAGTTCCAGAAGCCAATCCTAGCTTGTACGTTTCTACCGCCCTAGCGGTCACATTTCCTTTCAACATTATTGTGGGGATTCCTTTATATTTATACGGGATTAATACCTTCTGGAGATAACATCATGCATCCAGTTAAACGAATAGAAATCATCGTGAATTCAGTTGAACTTGGCAAAATTCTAGATGGTTTAAAACAAGCCGGTGTACCGGGTCACATAGTCATCCGAAATGTTGCCGGACAGGGGCTTAGAGGAGGGTCGGAAGATTTGGACCTGACGATGTTAGATAATGTCTACGTGATTGCCTTTTGCCCTCCGGAAAAACTTAAATCCACTGTAGAAGTCATTCGACCAATACTCAACAAGTTTGGAGGCAGTTGTTATATCTCGGATGCGACAGAAATTCG
>DATNPV010000057.1:0-26978 GCA_036703055.1 Waterburya sp. | reverse complement strand
CGTGATAAAAATGGAGCAGCAAAGTATACTCGTTTCCAGTGCTGAGTTAGATTCAGGCCAACTCGTTAGAGAATAGGGTGCTGCGGCTAGTACCAAAAGGTGTTCATCAATCTCTGCTAAGGTTGGCGGAGGTGATTCAAGTAGCTCTAATACCTCTTGGGCCTGCATCCCCAAGAAATACAAAGAACAACTGTGACAAATCATGCAGTAGGGAACGACACAGAAGCGGGAGAGGTAGGCAGAAAGCTTCTCTTTAAATAAAGCTGGAAGCGGATTGTTGACATAGGCATTCACCGTCTGATGCCATAGGTGTTCTAGCACCTGTGGCGTCTGGAGTGCCGGGCTAAAGAAAGGTGGAAAAAAATCAATTTTTTCCTTAATTTCCGCCTTAATCTGTTCGCTGGTGCGCATAAATAATTTACTGTTTCCCTTTCGTCTTGATGCCAACAGCCAGCACGCTGAAAATTTTTCAATTATTGTTTGCCTTAAGCGTTGCTAAGAAGCGCTAATCGAGCGGGTGTGCTGGTTTCCCGCTCTTTCTAGCATTACGCTGTTGCGTAAGTTGATTAACGTGAGTTTGATCAACCTCATCCCCCTAGCACTCCTCACTGAAGCTCCGGTCTCGTCAAAAACGAGGGAAAAAGCCCGAAAAGACGGGGATTTTGCTCCTCTCGCCTGCCAAGAGAGGCGCTGGGGGTGAGGTTTTTTCCGAGTAGCTCGAACTCACGTTGGATGAATAACTTTGAGGCTCAAAACAAAGAAACAACTTCTGCTTCGGTGCATCCAGAAGCAGCGAACAGGAGTGTGCCGATCATAGATGAGTCACTCACCAACAGTGCATCAACTCTTATTTATAGTAAGATTTTTTAAGTTCGTGCTTAAGCCACCATAGAATTTCTTAACGTTTGATCGATTGAAGTCGAAATCGAGGCGTCATACTGACCTGATTGAGCCACTGAACCATCATGAGTAACGTTAACACGCCTTCCCGTATGAATGTCTAATGACGTTCCTCTAGTATGAAGACAGGTTGTTCAGCCGCGATCGCATATTACAGTAAATCTTCCTTCAATTCAGTTAAGCAGGTAGGCACAAATAAACGAAAGCCTATAAATAAATATTAAAACACTAAAATCCTCTACCTTCTGCCCTGGAGCCCTCTGCCTCTCCCTAACGACAAATATTAATGCCACCCTACTTAAAAAGGCTTTTCTCCCTCATAATTCCCTGGGGGATTATATTGACAAACGAAGAAATCTGTGTTTTTGCCCCTAACTAGACCACAGCCCACTTCTTTCGTGTTCTTCCAGATTATTTGGGTATAATGACCGCACTTTTGCCAACCGCCCTTACAAGTATTGGGGAAGGGACGGTTGGGCATGAAATACTGCTTTTCACTACCCCAGCTATCCACCATTTGCTTCTGGGAAAAACGCCCCTTACTGCCTGCCCAGAGGTTTTCCCCATAGTTAGTAGAGCTATGTTGTAATTGATTAGTCGAGGCCAGTCGATTGGCCCACTGTTGAGCCGATTTTGCCAAACTGTCAGACCATTTTAGTGCTGGCACGCCAACCTGTTGACGATATTTATTATGAGTGGTCAAAACCTCATTCTGGTTAACCTTTTGTGCCAGCAGAATGGGGGAATTGGAGCTTGTTTGAGCCTGGGTTACCGCAGAGGTTAGCGCTGCGTTGGTTAAATCAGTATTGATAGCCACTAAGCCCAAACCCATTCCAGCCGCAGCCGCCATCACCAGAGAAACTCGCTGGTATAGTTTATGCCTGATCGATGACTCAGCTTTAGCGCTATTCACTGAGGATTTTGAGTTGTTGATGGATGTCATGACTTCCCTTATCTTCAATCGGCTCTGGGCAGAGTGCGATCGCGTCCCTTTTTTCCAAGCTATCAGATCCATCGGTCATAGGAACTTGCCTGAAAGCCCAGAGATAGTGTTCTGTCGGGTGAGCGCTGCTCACCCTTAGGGTGATAACTTTTGAATCATGATGACCACGGAACCCCAGGTTTAAAGCTTCACAAGAAGTTTATGGATTTGTCAGGTTCATCATGAATACTTAACTGACAATTGCTGACACAAAGACTAACCTGAAAATAAGGGTTAGGGATTAGGGGCTGGGGTCTAGGGAAGAGAGACTTGCATTCCTGTTTTGGGCGCGATCGCCCATAGGCGTCTATTGAAAGCAGTAGGACTTTTGCAGGGAAGTATTAATCATCAAGCAGTTCTCCACCCCAGAACTCAGCCTTTACACCCATTCATTCCATCAAAATTCAGTTAAGAAAATACATGCCTCTCATTCTATCCACCATTTTTTGGATTTTTGGAGTTGTTGCTATCGGCACAGGTGCTGTCACAGCGATATATTTGGTTCTAGGTCTACTTCTGGTTCAGGACTTACGCCAATGTGATAGCAAGCAAAAAGCGCTTCAGCGTCAGACTCTATTCCTGGCTGACGATACTGTTGCATCGTCAGACCTGATCTTGAAGAATACGGCGTCTTTGGATAGCTCCAGCCCAATTCATAGCCAAGGTTTGCATTTGGCAGTAGAACGAACGAGGCAGGAACCGCAAGCAATAGGCAGCAGATAAGGTCAACAGTGTGCGGTGTGGCTCTTCGACAAGAATTCGCTTATGTGCAAATAAGGCGCGATGAGCCAACTTCACTGCCGTTGCACCAGTTTCTAGAGTGACTGCCCTTCTTGCTAAATGCCGCAGTTGGTAAGCCATCGCTGGCTTTTCCCACTCAGCCACTTGTTCAGGAGCATAAGAGCGCACTTTGGCAAGCATTGTTTCCCAAGAACTTAATTTTTTCCAAATCTGTGCGGAATGCCCTTCCGAATTCACCCGATACAGCGTCAATGCTTCAGCAAGCCCCTCCATTTGCCAATTGGTTTTCACAAAAATACGCAGCCAGCATTCCACATCTTCTGATGGGTGTAATTGACGATCAATATCAAAATAACAGTCCTCGAGCACGCCATCCTGATTTTCTTGGAATTTAATCGCTTCGAGTACTTCTCGTCGAATGACTGCAACTGAACCATTGCCAATGGGAGTACGACAAAGGATATCAAGCGGGGTAATGTCTTGCAGCTTGGACATCTGATAGATCCCTAAGGGATTTCCTGCTGAATCAATAAACGCTGAGCGGCTAAAACTTACCCCAACGGCTGGCGAACTTACTAGATGCTCAACATGCTTTTCGAGCTTTTCAGGCAACCACAAATCATCAGCATCTAGAAGCGCAATATATTCTCCCTGAGCCTGACTAATTCCAGTATTTCGAGCCGCGGCAACCCCTCGATTTTTCTGAGAAATAATTTTAATTCTGGGGTCATTGAATTGTTGGCAAATTTGTACACTTCGATCAGGAGAACCATCATCAATAATGAGAAGCTCGAAGTTTTGATAGGTCTGAGCAAGGACAGACTTTACCGTAGATGCGACGTACTTCTCAACGTTGTAGACGGGAATAATTACAGATACTTTTACCATGTTTCGGTATCTATCCTGATGCAGTAACAATACTTTTGATTTAACTACACCGACCAGAATTAAGAACAACTAAGCCTCGATCTTGCTCAGATCTTTATAGAGTTAATTTATATTAAAAGGATTTATTGCGCAAAGATTTATGAAGTCAATATGAGCTGAGAATAAAGGCCTTTAGCGGGTCTAATGGTCATATTACATCAATTTGCGAGATGCTTCATGAGAGGAGTTATAGAATTTTGACAAATTGGGCTTTAAAAAATTAAGATATATATCAAAAATCCAAAGAAGTTAATGTTTGCTCCAAACAAAGTATAGGAGCAAACTTTACAGGCTCTTTATATATTTCATGAAAGAAAAACCGACCTAAACTTGGGTTTTACTGTGGCTCAACTTCTAGTTTTTCCCTTGTATATTGCTAATTTCATAACTCTAGATAGAGCAGAGCAAAAGCCAAAATATGGAATGTCTTACCTATCTCCTAGTCTCCCCAATCTTGTTGTGGAGATGCCAGAAAAACAACCCAGAAATGGCTTACTATTCCAAGTATTCAGAGTAGATATAGCTGTCGCAATAAAGGTTATGACTTTCTTTAACGGCCCAAACGACGGTTTACTACTAATAAACATAAAAGCCCTTTGCCTCGGAGCCTTTTGCCCAGGACTTACGCACAATACGTTAAGAGAGCCCCCCCAACCCCCCTTGCCTTGGGGGGAGTAAGATGAAAGTTCCCCCCAGTATTGGGGGCGTCGGGGGGCAATTGCGTAAGTCCTGCTGCCTTTTGCTATACTCCTGAAAATTCTTCATGAAACAACGTAATCGTTGTTTTCCATGAACACTCACAGCCTAGCGGGTGTCCTCAGAATGTAGAGCAAGAGAACACCGCCCAGCCAATTGCTGCTATAAAAACCTTATTAATCCCTGACTTTAGGGTTATTTCTGATCAGGATTTGACATTAACTGATATTGCACTTTCAACACTTGCTCAGGGTCTGTGGAGGATGCTCCCGCTGAAACTTCTACATTCCTCAAGTTTGCATGAGATGGAGCTTGATTAGCGGAATTTTGAGATGAGCCCCGATGTCCTAATTCTATTTTTTCACCAAATATTGTGATGGATTGAGGTTGAGGAGCAGGCTGAGAATTCTGGTGTAATAAAATTGGCGCTGGGACAGAACTAGGCGAAGATTCAGACGCAGGGATGACTAAATCCTGCGCGGCGCGGCGACTCTCCAATCCCTGGAGCGACTCACCTGAGCGCGTAGTATAACCGCCTTCTGCTTGAGATTGTATCCTTGGTTTCGCGTATGCCGTTGATGTCAAGCCAGTCACAATTGCTCCCGCAACAATGGCGGTGGTAATTCCACGCAACATGAGCCTTCTCCTGCGTTTTGAGCTGCTTTTTAAGAGTGAGTGATAAGTTCTTGCCTGGAAGGTGACGCACCCTGATGATTTTGGAGAGTCAAGCCATTAGCCTCCCCCAAATTTCTTGGAAGGGAGTGTCAATTAGAGTATAGTTCGTGGACAAACAATACCCCAATAGCTCACGACTTTTGTAAAATTACTTCACCAATGAGAGAAGAGGTAAGGACGGTTTTCAGGTGCGATTGGGCTACGCTAATCGCTAAGTCCAGTAGAACTTGCTCGCCGAATAGGCTGCTGTTTGTTTGAGTTTCCTAAAAGTGATCAGAAACTAATTGACTGGACTGGCTTGAGAATTTTTTGCTGAACTCAGGATAGTGCCTTCAAGTTGAGTGTTTTCTAAATTCGCGTCTGTTACGTCAGTCTTAGCCAAGTTAGCGTCAGTTAAGTCGGCTTCACGTAAATCAGCTCCATTTAATTTGACATGAGCTAGATTCGACCGATACAACCGAGCTCCATTTAATTTAGCGCCACTCAGATGAGCTTCAATCAGGTTAGCACCACTGAGGTTGGTGCTAATTAGGTTAGCCCCTGTGAGGTTAGCACCAATCAGGTTGGTAATACTCAGGTTGGCGCCGTTCAAGTTGGCATCGCGCAGATTAGCTCTAATGAGAATGGCTCCAATCAAGTTGGCAGCACCCAGTGTTGCCTCACGCAGATTAGCACCACTCAAGTCAGCACCACTGAGGTTAGCACCCACTAAGTTGACATTACTTAAGTTGGCAACCGCGAGTTTGGCACCAATTAGGTTGGCATCACTCAAATCTGCATCACTCAAGTTGGCATCACTGAGGATTGCATTAATTAGGTCAGCACCCCTCAAGTTAGCACCACTCAGATTCGCTTCTCGTAAGTCAGCTTCACTCAGGTTAGCACCGCTGAGGTCAACACCCTGTAGATCAGCGTCCTGAAAGACTCTCTCTCCTGCCGCATAGCGCGACTGAATTTCATTAGCATCCATAGGTACATCTGGTATTTTGAAACTTCAGTTGTAGCAAACTTTTCTCCAGGCTTGGCTTCAACACTAAGCTTGGGTAAGTTTGACTCCAGATGTGAATAGAACCCTGGCGAAAGTAAATTTTTGCTACTGGGTTGCACTCTTGTGTGTAATGTGGAATGAGAGAGTTGAGATTAAGGGCTAAACCTGACCTAAAATTTCCAGAAATTCCTGCACGACGGTATCTGGCTCCTCCCAGCATCGCGCTGCCTCGTAATGCTCAACAATATGGATGTGAGGAACTTTAAACAGACGGAGTTCTTGTGGAGTGCTAGTACTACGATCGCTACTTAATGCAGTTGTTACAACATGAGGAGCATCGATGGCTAACATGCTGACCCGTTCAGGCTCGTGCAAGGTACAGGCCGGTGGCTCAGCGGGCTCACCATTCACTTCCAGAATTCCCCACTTATGTTGGTAAAAAACCAGAAAGTCGGTTTCTTTCCCATTCATGGTTTTCGGTCTATGAATGCGAGTCCAGCCATTTAAGTAAAATGGAACACCTGCACGGTCAAGGGCTTCAGCAATTTTCAGCTCAGTTTTTGAACCCAACAACAGGCCATTCCACTCGAAAGGGGCAGCCTGAGATGGATTACTGATATTCAGACTGACTCCAACACTCAAAATTGTGCCTTCTAGATTGGTGTTATCCAGATCGGCATTCTTTAAGTCAGTTCCCGCTAAGTTGGAGTCACTCAAGTCAGCGTAGCCTAAGTCAGCGTTAACAAGATTAACGTAGGCTAAATTAGAACGATTTAATGTAGCCCCTTGTAAGTTAGCACCTTCCAGATTCGCTTCAATCAGATTAGCACCACCCAAGTTTGCACCTCTCAGGTCAGCTCCACTTAAGTCGGCTCCAATCATGTTGGTAACACTCAAATTAGCTCCCTGTAAGTTAGCTCGACTCAGTCTAGCTTTAATCAAATTGGCGCCACTGATATAAGCACCGCTCAGGTTGCTACAAGTTAGATCGGTACAACTAAGTTCAGCACCACTCAAGTTAGCACCGCTCAAGTTAGCATCCCGCAGGTTAGCCACACCGAGTTTGGCGCCAATTAAGTTGGCATCATGCAAGTTAGCATCTCGCAAATCAGCGGCACTCAGACTCGCAACAATCAAGTCAGCGCCACTTAAATTAGCGCCCATCAGGTCGGCATCTCGTAAGTCAGCATCACTCAGGTCAGTGTCACTCAGATTGGCATCACTCAGGTCAACGCCACGCAGGTCAACACCACGCAGGTCGGCACCATGTAGGTCGGCACCACGTAGAGATCGTTCTCCTGCTGCATAGCGCTCCAGCAGTTCGTTGGCATCCATAGGTAGGTTTTGTTTTTGAGAACTCGGTTCTAACAAAATTGTTCTTAGGCTAATCCAAGACCCTGTTAGGGTCAATTTCTACAGGGAACTCAGTCATTAATTACTACAAGATTGCTCCTAGGTTTCAGCCACCTCATCAGTGAATCCAAGAGAACTTTTTGCTCTGGGGGTAGTCAGCGAATGGGTCATGAAAATTTCTCTGTGTTCATTGATAAACTTTCAGGAATTACCGAGAAACACCTTGTAGAAAGAATTAACAACGTAGTTTTACTAGAGCTTGTCAACTCTAACATCAGTTTTAGACCCAAGTTTCTAGGATTTCCTCCCATATCAACACTGGTGGTTCTGCACGGAAGGGCAACCACCAGTTTTTTTCAAATCTGGTTATCATACCATGATATGAACAAATTTTAGTTAAAAGTTACAGTAGCTTAGCCTTATTCAGCAAAAATATCTAGTTGTTGAATCGACTCTTGGGTTGAATGAGAACGGCTTTTAGGGTTTTTCTCTGGCGCTAAACCTCCTTTACGCAGTCCAACGGCAATTTTACTGTGCTTTTCAATTTGCCTCATGACTTGCTTGGCTCGTTGAATCACAGATGCCGGTAACCCTGCTAAACGACCTGCTTCAATACCATAGGACTTATCAGCACCACCCGGTTGAACTTGGTGTAAAAAGATAATTTGGTCTTCTAACTCTTTCACCGTTACCTGATAATTTGCCACATTGGGCAGAAGTGAGGCAAGCTCGTTCAGTTCATGGTAGTGAGTCGCAAAAATCGTTCTTGCCTGAATTTCCGTTGCCAGATACTCCGCCACAGACCATGCAATTGAAAGACCATCAAACGTTGCCGTCCCACGCCCGATTTCATCAAGAAGAACCAGCGATTTAAGCGTGGCATGATTCAGGATGTTCGCCGTCTCATTCATCTCCACCATAAACGTGGATTGACCGGTCGCCAAATCATCCACAGCCCCCACGCGAGTGAAAATGCGATCGCAAATTCCCAACGTTGCCGACGCCGCCGGAACAAAACTCCCCGTTTGCGCCATCAACTGAATTAACCCTACCTGCCGCAAATAACAACTCTTCCCACTCGCATTCGGCCCCGTCAAAATAATCAAATCAGGAGAGGGGGAGGGGGAGAGGGGGAGAGGGGGAGAAGATGTGTTGGTTTGCTCGTTAACTGCCTTGCTGCCTAGCCGTGCCGAATTCGGCACAAAAAATCCAACAGGCAGAGATTGTTCCACCACCGGATGACGCCCGTCAATCAGGGTAATCTCCCGTCCTTCTACCATCGTGGGACGGCAATATCCCTGCTGAACCGCCACCTCTGCCAAACCGCAAAGTACATCAATTGCCGCCACCGCACGCGACACATGGCGAATCTCTTCGGCACGTTCACCCACCTCTGCTCTCAAACCCCCGAAAATTTCGTATTCCAAACGGTTCAAATCCTCCCGTGCGGAGAGAATTCGAGCTTCCCGTTCTTTCAACTCTGGAGTAATGAAACGCTCTTCATTCGTTAAGGTTTGCTTGCGGATGTAATTATCCGGAACTTGGTCTGCCTTACTCCGGGTAATACTGATGTAATAACCAAAGGCTTTATTAAACCCTACCTTCAGATTGGAAATGCCAGTGCGTTCTCTTTCCGTCACTTCCAAATTGGCAATCCACTGCTGATCTGCCTCTGCCGTTGTCCGCATCTCATCCAACTGTGGATGCACCCCTGGTCGAATCAAGTTTCCTTCCATCAGGTGCAACGGCGGCGACTCCACTAAAAAAGTGCGGAGTTTTTGCCCCAGTTGTTCCAGTTCTGGCGAGACTTTCTGTAACGCCCTTAAGTAGGGAGAGGAACCATAGGCGGCTAACTCGGCGAGTTCGGGTAATTTTAAAAGAGAATCGGCAAGTGCGACTAAGTCTCGTGCATTCGCTCTTCCCGAACTGGCACGACCGGTCAGCCGTTCCAAGTCGTAAATGCCGCGCAACAGGTGCCGCAAGTCTTCTCGAAGTCCGGGGTTTTCTAGCAATTCCTGAATCGTATCTTGTCGTGCCTGTATACCTTTAATATCGAGCAGGGGTTGCAACAGCCAACGGCGCAGTGATCTACCCCCCATTGCGGTGCTAGTTCTGTCCAGTGCCCACAGTAGGGAACCATGAAAGGTATTATCCCGAACGGTAGCGGTAATTTCCAGATTACGGCGGCTTTGGTAGTCGAGAATCAGGTAGTCGGCAATGGTATAGCTACGTAAGGGCTGGAGAGAAACGTAGTTTTCTTTTTGGGTGTCTTCCAGATATTCCAACAACCCCCCAGCCGCACGGACACTTAAAGGGAGATGTTCGCAACCCATGCCTTCGAGCGATCGCACCCGAAATCGCTCTAACAACCGTTGTCTTGCCTCTGTTGGGGAAAAGGGGGTTTGTGAACGAAAGGTATAGCAAAAGGAGTTAGGCAGACATTCTGGCAAATGCTCGGATTTCTCCCCTGGTCGCAGCATACTTCTGATATCCGGGGCATTAAGGGGAACCAACACTTCGGACGGTTGCAAGCGCATCAATTCTGCTGTGAGCAGTTCTAAATCTGTCGATTGTGTGGTGAGGAATTCCCCGGTGGAAATGTCAGCATAGGCTAAACCCCAATGATTTCCAGCAACCACTACCGCCGCGAGGAAGTTGTTGCGACGGGCGGTGAGCATTCCCTCATCTAGTAACGTGCCTGGGGTGAGAATGCGTGTTACCTCACGCCGCACCTGACGTCCTTCTTTTGCCGCCACTGCCGCATCTTCCACTTGGTCACAAATTGCGATCGCAAATCCTTTCTCCACCAACATTGTGCAGTAGCGTTCCAAGGCATGGTGGGGGACTCCCGTCATCGGTACCCGCCCAATTCCCTTACCCGATTCCTTGCTGGTTAAAACGAGTTCCAGTTCTTCTGCTAGCGTCCGGGCATCTTGGAAAAAGGTTTCATAAAAGTCCCCCACCCGGTACAGCAACATGGCTTGAGGATACTGTTCCTTGACCTCAACAAAGTGCTGCATCATCGGCGTTAGCTTGCTGCGATCAACTGTCCGATAGTCTGCATTCTCAGCCGCAACTTGTAACGCCTTTTCTGTCGCGCGAATGGAGTTAGTACCGTTGGCTTCGTTGGGATAGGTAGATGCGTCGAGGTATCCGCTCATGGACAAGTACTGATAGGCCAGGTTCTTATCGACTCTATCGCAAGGTGCTGATGGGAGTCATTCAAAGTTTTTAAGTATAGCGCTCAATTGTCCTTTCGTTGGGGATTTTGCCAAGTCTTAGGCTCTTTCTTAAAGATTTGTTTCGAGACGCCTAGCGATCGCTGACTCAAGAAAAAAGGCAGAAGGCTCCAGGGCACAAGGAACGGAATCAGAGTTTTTATCGGTTCTAGTATACGTTCCGACGACGCCTTAAGCTGTTTCCAGCCAATCAAAAATCTGGTCTAACTGCTCTAACGTCACCAATCCGTACTGCCAAAGAATCATGGGTAACAGATTGGGAGTTTGTTTGCACTGACGCACAGCCAGATCGATACTAGCGGAAGGAATTGCTAAATCATTCCGTAAAAAGCGAACTAAACTCAAAAGTGATGTATGGTTCATCAGCTTGTCGGCAAAATAAGTCTTTGAGCATCCTTGTTGTTGAGGCAGCAGGGAATTGCAGCCAACTCTGAGAAATCAAGCTTTTAGAACATTGGTTCTCTCAGGGAATTCACAGTTGACTGATTCCGTTGCTAGACGAAACTTCTTAGACTAATCGGTGATTCCGGGGACTTCACTAAATCTTTACCAGAATAAGCCCCTATGTACACAGAACCCAAACACTTGTGAATACGAGGGATATTGTAAGTTGCCCCAGCAAGGAAAGGCTTCACCTAATTCGTTCACCCAATCGGGTGAACTGGGTGGTGACAGCGAGAATGGGCAATGAAGGAATTTTCTCAATCTCTAGGAATCTGCGTTGTTTCATCATTCCCGACTCTCTATTGTCCTAGGAAATACCAGATCAACCAGATCAGCCAGATTACGATGCTAGGAGTGCCATTCAATTGTAGGGTTGCTAGGAAGCCAATCCCTTCTCAGGGTAGAGTAAATCTATTCCTATAGAATGCTATGGCAATCAAGAACCTTATTCCACTTGTCCTTTTAGTTTTCGTACCCATTTCGGTTGCAGCGGATGTCTTGAATTGGGGTGAAGAAGCGATTTTTCTGACTTCCGTACTCGCCATCATTCCCCTCTCGATTTGGCTTTCTACGGCAACCGAGAAGGTGGCGGTGGTCACCGGTCCGTCAGTCGGAGGGCTAATCAATGCCTTTTTTGGCAATGCTACGGTACTGATTATTGCGGTTATGGCGCTGCGGAAAGGGCTGGTGGATATTGTCGAAGCTAGCATCACAGGCAGTATTCTCAACGCACTGCTTTTATTTTTAGGGTTGGCGATGCTCACAGGCGGTCTGCGGTACAAAGAGCAGGAGTTTAAGCCCATTTTGGCAAAGGTCAATGGCTCATCCATGACGCTAGCCGTAATTGCGGTTGCACTGCCGACAATGGTGATTGATACCTCAAATATTGTGGATGCTACTGCTATTCGTAACATCTCGCTCACGGTTTCGGTGATACTCATCATCGTCTATGGGCTGACACTTCTGTTCTCCCTCAAAACCCACAGCTACCTCTACGAAGTGGGATTAGCCGATGAAGAGATGGATGAAGCGAGTTCTCTCCCGCAGTCGGAGTCGTCTGTGAAGCCTCGCCGATTCAAATTATGGCTTTGGATTATCGTCTTGTTAGCCTCCACTCTTGCCATTGCCTTTGAATCCGAGCTGTTTGTTGATGTAGTGGAATCCCAAACCCAGCGCTTTGGACTCACTTCCCTGTTTACAGGTGTGATTTTGCTGCCGTTGATTAGTGATGTGGCAGGATATGTCGTGGTCATGCGGCTAGCCTTGAAAAATCAAATGGATTTAACCGTTGCCACGGCGACGGGCGATAGTCTGCTGGTTGCTTTATTTGTTGCTCCAATTTTAATTCTCGTCGGTCAAGCCATGGGTCAGCCCATCGATCTGAACTTCAATACCTTTGAAGTGATTGCCTTGGCAATTGCTGTCACAGTTACCAATCTAATCTGCTTTGGCGGACGCTCAAACTGGCTAGATGGCACTCTACTGTTGGCAACTTACCTTGTTCTTGGGGTAGCTTTTTACTATCACCCAGCTTAAATGGCTCTGCCAACTCAATAGAAGAGTCTTCAGGAATCGCATTTGTTCAACTTGTAGGTAAGTAGTGCAGTAACCTAAGGCGCAATGCATTTAATCATTGCACAGTTGGATTTTTCTGCCTTAACTTGATTTGCTTATAGGTGCATACCAATTTGTTGGCAATACAATGCTCTATTTCGGAAGATTGTTCCCTAGAGCGATATTCCTGGTAAAGTTCCTGATTCGTTCTACCTGATTTCATCGGGATCAGAACAGAATTGCCAACGAGTCTTTTCTACCAATTGGTATAGACAAAAGTGCCCCTAAAAACTCTGAGGTTAAATATGAACGTCAAAGCCACTACTCTCGCTGTTATTTTAGGTTTCTCTGCACCTAGCATTACAACCCTTGTCATTCAGGAGCAAGCGATTGCTGCTCAGCAATTTCCTCAAGGTAACTTCACGGATAATACTTGGTCAGTATCTCTGTGGTTTGAAAACAATTCCTACTTCTACAGAGGTAAGAACCTGAAGACTGGAGATTCTCTGTTATTATCGGGTGCTACAGCATCGGGAAACAGTCAACGTCGCATCTACACATGGCGCAATGGCCCTAATCGTTATCAAGTCACATGGCAACCCAGCGATCCAGGTGTGATTCGTGTGCAAGTATTTGCTCCCAATGGTAAGGAAATGTTGAATCGTCTCCTATATGCCAACGATGACTAAAATCGCATTCATTTTAGAAAATTAACCTCACGTTTTTCCCTGAATAACTAGCTCTGAAAGAGGAGCTTGGAGAGAATTTCTGAGCTAACTTTATCCCTGGTTCAATCTTAATTTATCCTGGCTAATTGCTATAGATTTTTAGGGACTCAATCAGTGAGTCCCTTTTTTCGAGAGATTATAATTATCTATCTTGCAATAAGGGGCTGAGTTTTCCTCTGTTAACTTTGGCAATTGAACGCATTAAAACTCCAGGGAGTTAAATCCGAAGGAAACACAAAAATTTCTGTACCATGACCTCTGTCTAGAGGAATAGGTCTTTAGTAATAATTTCTAACTCTTAATGATTTAGCGTCTCTCGTCGGCGAAACCGCAGGCAGACCTGCTTCCGTAAAGAAGGCGTCAAAGTTTCTAGGGTCCATATCAGGAGGAAATACAACTATATCCATTCCTGAACTCAAGGCCAGACGGTGAAGCCGAATAGCCTCTATCAGAGGATAGAAGGTAATAGGAATCCAGCCGCCACTGTAAAAGTAGACTACAACTCTGCTCGTTGTATACTCTTGCTGGGCGAGTGGAACCTGCCAGGGAAAATCCACAACAGCTAAACCTTTGCTACTGGAAAAAGCTACCTACCGTTATGGCTGTTAGGTAAGGGTAATAACCACTACCTTTAGGTGTATGCCATAAGACGGATCGTTCCTGATTCCTGACTTTTATATAACTGTTGCATATCTTCAAGGGGACTCAGAGATATAGATCCTCAAGCAACTCGTCTACTCAGTAGCGGTATTACTGACTAGCCAGACATTCTTGCTGGCGATCATCCTACTTCTGGAATAGAAGTAGATTTCCTGTTGTACAGTGTTTATGGGTGTTAAACATGGTTCTGATCCGCGAAGTTGTCCAACAAGCGCTAACAACGGGTTATCTAACCGTAGCTGCCGAAAATCAACTGAGACAACTTTTAAAAAGCAAGTATGAGAGGGAAGACTTAGATGCATTTATGGCCTTGCAGCAAGCGGCAATGGCTGGTCTTGTGCAGCAAGAGTCTCGTGAGTTGAAGTACTCTCACCTTCTTCCAACATTTCGACGTTGACGAGGTACGGGCGGATATCAGCAATTGTAGGGTTCACCGCTCGCTGTTTCACGGGGCACTGTTTTAATTTAAGGTGGCGCCTGAGTGCGTCGCCTCTCCGCTTTTTATCTTTTGATGTTTAATTTGTTGACTGCTGCATAAATGAGGCATAAAAGACTGATAAGTACCATAGATACTTAGACCAATTCTTTACTGCATCTACATTCGGAGTTCACAGATGATACGACTTTTACGCACACGTTTGCTCTCCTATAAGCTCACGATTTATGCAGTTCACTCAAATCCCTATACGGAAAAGGTCTATTAGTCATGTAGAAGCCCTATATTCTTCTGCATCACTCTTAGAAAACAATTTTTTAAAATCTGTCATAGAAAGTTTTTGGGATGGTCTATTGATTTTAAGTGAACAAGGAGATTGCCTCGAATCCAATGAGGTTGCACAACGAATTTGTACTCACCTTACTCCCAATCAATCGCATCCTAATTGGGTGCCAAAAGAAATTTGGCATCTTTGTCGCTCTTTACTCGAAAGCTCAAGTTTGTATTCCCAACACTCAGCAATTATTGAGGCTGAAATTACAACCCACCACTCAAAGGCGCTGCGGATTCGGGTTCAACGATTCAAGTTCAGTGAACTTAACTATTCCTGCCTATTAGTGATACTAGAAGACCGCTCTCAAACTCTTCAAAGTCTAGCCATCTCGGAAATTGAACAATATGGCCTGACTCCCCGCGAAGCCGAAGTTTGGTTACTGAGTCGGGCTAACTATACCCGTCAGGAAATTGCGGCTGAGCTATGCATTTCCCTCAATACTGTGAAAAAGCATTTAAAAAACATCCAGGCTAAGCGAAGTTACAGGAACATCATTCAAGAATGATAGCTTTACAAATGTTATGAAATACACGCTTGTAGAGTCGTTTTAGCTGCAACAATGCTCCACTGATAGCGATTTAGCTCTTGATACCCTTGAGCGGTGGTATGTTTCAGGTAAGATAAAGGGCTGTAGACTCGCAGAGAGAGCAGGAGAAGAATGTAAGTGCTGACACTCGGCGTCAATATTGACCACATCGCTACCATTCGGCAGGCACGGCGAACGGTGGAACCCGACCCGGTTGCCGCGGCGGTGTTGGCAGAGCTTGCTGGTGCTGATGGCATTACAGTACATCTACGAGAAGATCGGCGTCATATCCAATATCGGGATGTGTATGTCTTGCGGCAAACGGTGCGGACTCACTTAAATTTGGAAATGGCTCCCACTAATGAGATGGTAGCGATCGCACTCGACATCAAACCCAACTACGTCACCCTCGTGCCTGAAAAACGCGAAGAAGTGACAACAGAAGGGGGACTAGATGTTGTGGGGCAACGGCAACGACTCAGTGAGATTGTTTCTAACTTGCAGAGGGCTGGCATTCCTGTGAGTTTATTTATCGACGCTGAACCTGCTCAAATCGAGGCGGCTGCTGCAATCAAAGCCAAATTTATTGAGCTACATACCGGTCGCTATGCCGATGCTGCGGATGAGGGGAGTCGGGAGAAGGAGCTAGCACTGTTAGCCAAGGGCTGTGAACAAGCGATCGCCGCTGGTTTACGGGTCAATGCCGGTCATGGTTTGACTTACTGGAATGTGTATCCTGTTGCACTGCTCAAAGGCATGGAAGAACTCAATATTGGTCATAGCATCATCTCCAGAGCGGTTCTCGTGGGTCTAGAACGAGCGGTTAGAGAAATGAAACTAGCGATGCGGGGGAAGTTATGAAGTTAAACGTTAAACATTCTACGTTCAACTAATGAACATTAATAATAGTTGCACAAACCCGTAACCTATAAACCACAACTCACAATAAACACTTTTGAACATGAAAACTTACTACTACGTTTTGGCAAGCCAACGCTTTCTTTTAGAAGAAGAACCTCTTGAAGAAGTTCTCAAAGAGCGCACCCGAAACTATCACGAGCAGGAAAAAGAAATTGATTTTTGGTTAGTCAAGCAGCCTGCTTTCCTAGAGTCACCTCAAATGGCTCAAGTTAAGCAAGAATGTCCTCAACCCTCAGCCGCCATCATTTCTACGAATCAGCAGTTCATTACCTGGTTAAAGCTGCGCTTGGAATTTGTCAAAATCGGTGAATTTCAAGCTCCATCTGCGGAAATTCCTGAGCCTCTAGCTTCTTTGGCCTCTGTGTCTTAACTGCCGCGATGACCTAACGTAAGCAGGACTGGTATTGCCAGTCCTGAGTCCTTAGCCAATCTACATCGAGTCGTATGGGGAGCAAATCATGAGTGCCAAGTGAGCGAACTGAGTATTTCATTATTGAGCCGTTTTCGCTGCATGGCATTTTGGCTCAGCGTGAGTACAGGGAGTCAAATTCCCAATCTTGATTGGCACAACTTTACACCTCAAGGCGAGATCTATCTCAACTGCATCCTGAACCGTTAGCCGTAGGAGTCACAAAGTCGTGTTACAACCAGCTCAGACAGTCAGTATTTTGCAAAAACAGCCCGAGCCAAAGTTCTTTGGTGCGGGTCAAGTCCTCTTCAAGGAAGGACAGATGGGTGATTTTATGTATGGGCTGCTTGAGGGAGAGGTTGACCTCAGGATCAATAGCAAGGCTGTGGAGACCGTCAAGTCAGGTGAAGTTTTCGGTGTAGGGGCACTTGTAGGAGTGGAAAAGAGAACTTATACAGCCGTTGCCAAGACTGACTGCAAAGTAGCTTTTCTGGATCAAAGACGGTTTTTCTTTGCAGTTCAAGAAACTCCCATGTTTGCCCTAGAGGTGATGAAAAGCTATTCAGAGCGCATGAGTCGCCTGATGACTTTAGTTTAAGGCAACTCCCAATCTTGTAAAATCCAACCCTCCTATGTTGAGAGTGAGAAAAACAGTTTTCCTCCCAGTGAGTGCGGTTCTACTAGCACTTACTGGTTTATCGAGTATCACTAATTTAGCGCAAGCTCAGTCCTCTATCTCCACTTGTAAACCGCCCCAGCCGAATGAGTATCTGTTGTTAGTCTTGACTCAGGCCAAAGATACTCAGCAACAACTACAACGGATGCTGCCTGCCAATACGCAGTTGAGTGTTTGTCAATATTTCAGTGACACAGTAACACGCGTTGGAGGCTTCAGGCGCATTGAGGATGCCAATGATTGGATGCGTTATGTGAAAGAGATTGCTGGATTATCAGCCTATGTGGTTCGACCCACAGCAACCGCCACCGCGACAGCATCCTTGACCAATGCCAATAATCCAGCGTTTAGCCCTCAGCCTTTAGGCCAAGGTTATGCGGTGTTAGTGGATTATTTCAACCAACCAGAAGAAGCCGCGCGGCTAAAGCAACTATTGGGTAGCGAGATTGGCTTAGTTTCTTACGGGAAACGTCCCTACTTACTGGCGGTTTACACCACCAGCGAACAAAAGGCGAATTCCCTATTACGGAAATTGAGCGATCGCGGTTTTTGGAGTATGGTCGTTGATAGCCGTCGAGTCACGCTGCTCAGACCTGTTATCAGTTTTTGAGTTAAATTTTGCTGACGATGTACTGCGGCGCACAACCCACTTAAGATTTTTTTTATAAACTAAGAGGTAGCACAAGTGTAACCAAAGGCCAATATGCTTACCACATCCAATAACATCATGCAAGAAGAATGGGTGCAACGCTGGCTGGATAAGCTCACCCCCAAGCAACAAGCATTGGTCACAGAGGTTTTGGAGGACGGCAACAAGCGTCGTCAACCAACCCAAGCTGCCAGGCGAGCAGCAGAGACTGTCGTGAATCAGCGTCACCCAAAAGCCGTTGCTTTATAGTGTCGTTGTTGGTGGTGAGCGGAGTAAGTAGGGCTTGGCTTTATTCTCCTTTCCATCACAGATATCAATCCTTAGGTAGCGCTGAGACTAGCGTCTATAGCGTAGGATTCCAGCAGGTTGAATCGAACCAACGTTTAGGGATACCCGATGACTGAATAAGCAGGAGCCGCCAAACAGGAAATAGCAATGCCCATCATCAAGCCCACAATGACCTGAAAGGGAGTGTGTCCGAGTAATTCCTTGAGGCGGTCTTCATTGAAATCTTTGCCTTCACTGAATAACTCATCAATGATTTGGTTGAGAATGCGAGCTTGCTTACCAGCGGCCTGACGCACACCGGCGGCGTCGTACATCACAATAATGGCAAAAATGGCGGCGATCGCAAACTCTGGTGAATCCCATCCTCTCGTTTGCCCCACACCAGCACCTAGGGCGGCAACAAAGGCTGAGTGAGCACTAGGCATACCGCCAGTGGTTACAAGAGCACGAAGATTGAGTTTGCGATTTTTGGTGAGCTCGACTAAGACCTTAGTGAGCTGTGCCGATAAACAAGCAATGATCGCAACCAGCAGCACCTGGTTGTTTAGGATGTCGCCAAAGTCCTGCATAGTGTGTCAGTTGAAATGGGTGATTGGTAATGGGTAATGGGTAATCGGTTTAGTGGTTAGTGGTTAGCCAGCAGCGGTCATGAACGACTAACGACTAAACCACTAACGACTAATGAGTCCGCGCCGTAATGAAATCGGCGATTGCCACAAGCGGTTGAGCTTTCTCACCATAAGGTTGTAGTTCCGCTTTCGCCGCATCGATCAGTTGCTGAGCTTTCGCTTTAGATTCCTCTAGTCCCCAAAGGCTTGGATAAGTAGCCTTTTGGGCAACGAGGTCTTTCCCCGCTGTTTTCCCTAGTTCCTCCTGAGTGGCGGTGATATCCAGGATGTCATCGATAATTTGAAACGCTAAGCCGATATTTTTGGCATAGCGAGACAAGCGTTCTAGTTCTGCATCTTTTACCCCTGCCAAAATTCCCCCACAAACCACACAGGCTTCTAGCAACGCCCCAGTTTTGTGCGTGTGAATAAACGTCAGGGTTTCCTCCTGAATATCTGGTCGTCCTTCCGATTCTAGGTCAACCACTTGACCCCCAACCAATCCTGCTGCCCCCACCGCTCGACCTAACCGAGCCACCACTTGCAAAACCTGGTGAGCTGGGACGTTCTGGGTTTGAGTCGCCACATACTCAAAGGCATACGCCAATAAACCATCTCCTGCCAGAATGGCGATATCTTCACCGTAGACCTTGTGGTTCGTCAGCTTGCCCCGGCGGTAGTCGTCGTTATCCATTGCCGGTAAGTCATCATGAATCAACGACATGGTGTGAATCATTTCCAGGGCACAGGCGGTTGGCATTGCCATCTCTAGGGTGCCGCCTGCTAGTTCACAAGTCGCCAGACAAAGAATCGGACGCAAGCGCTTACCCCCAGCTAAGAGGGAATAGCGCATTGCCTCGTAAATCTTTTCGGGATAGGTGAGGGGGAGAGAACGCTCTAGAGCCGCCTCAACTTGAACCTGCCGCTGCTTGAGGTAAGTTGATAAGTTAAAAGTGAGGGATTCCCCTTTGGGGGCAGGTCGCCCATCCGTCGCTACCATGCCTTACTTCCTTGATTTTTTGTCACTGTTTTAACAATTCTACGGGGCGTTGGCATCGTTATGAGTGCGAACGCATATAGCTGAGTACAGTATTGTGCATTAACATGGCAACGGTCATCGCACCCACACCGCCAGGGACAGGGGTGATAAATTGGGCAATGTTCTGCACCGCCTCAAAATCAACATCACCGATTAGGCGCGAGTTGCCGCTTTCATCCGTCACTCGGTTGATGCCAACATCAATCACCACAGCACCTGGCTTGACCCTATCTGCTGTAATCATTCCAGGCTGTCCGACGGCAGCAATGAGAATGTCGGCGCTACGAGTCAGTTCCTCGAGATTTTGCGATCGCGAATGGGCGATTGTCACAGTGGCATCTGCTTCTAAAAGCATCAGTGCCATTGGCTTTCCAACCAAAATACTGCGTCCAACCACAACAGCCTGTTTGCTTTTTACTTCAATTTGGTACTCTCGCAACAAGCGCATCACCCCAGCCGGTGTACAACTGCGCAATCCTACCTCTCCTCGCACCAAGCGCCCTAGATTTACTGGATGCAGCCCATCCACATCTTTATCCGGATGAATTTGGTGTAGTAGTGAAACAGCATCTAAGTGGTCGGGTAAGGGAAGCTGCACGAGAATGCCATCGACTCGCTCATCTTGATTGAGGGCATGAATCGTCTCCTCTAGTTCTCCTAGGGAGGTGTTCGTAGGAAAATGACGCCCAAACGATGCTATGCCTATCCGGGTGCAGGCGCGTTCTTTACCCCGTACATAGGCAGCACTAGCTGGATTATCACCGACCATGAGCACCGCTAATCCAGGGGGGCGTTCAATGGTCGAAAGCTGATGAGCCACTTGTTCCGAAAGTTGCTGCTGAATTCGTTGAGCAAGGGCTTTACCATCGAGTATGTTGGCGTAGGTCGAGTTCATCACGATTGTAGGAGCGTTTGCTTAGGGACTTGAGATTTGCTCTTTTGAGCAGATAGACCATAAACCATAACAGTTTCGCAGATTTCGCTCATGGGTAAGTAAGGATCGATTAAAAACTATGAAGTGTGTTCGCGTGAAGGTGAAGCCAAGCTATAGCCATAGCGTGACACGCAGCCTAATCTTCTTCCCCAGCCTCAAGAAGCATTCCAAGAGCGTCCGGGAGCCTCTGCAAAAAGGAACTTGAACGCCGATTAGCTTACCGTGCACCCTCACAAGGCACAAGCAGGGAAATCATGTTATACAAAGTTGCAGTCGGAAGCCTCATTAAGAAATTATCAATTCCTAAATCCTTCATTCTGCTTAAGCCGATGCAATCGAGAAAGGAAAAAGGCAAGCTCTCTTTCTCTGCCTTATCTAGGAGGCAAAGACCACCATCACTCATGATTTACCTTTTACCTTTGTACGTTCTATTGTTTGGGATAGGATTAGTTGGGTGTAGTAACTCAATACCGATTGGGTTCACTGGGTTTAATATCGGTAGCCTGGGTATCAATTTCACGAAAATCCGCGATATTCCCCAAAATCCCGATGCTGACGCTACGGCTTACCTTCAGGGTCAAGTGATCAGTCGCGCCCCCCTAATGGGAAGTGGAGCTTACAAACTCAAGGATGCAACCGGTACTATCTGGGTATTCACAAACCAAACCCTTCCTAATCTTGGGGATCAAGTCTTAATCAAGGGTCAACTGCGATTTCAAAGCATTCCTATTAGCGGGCAAGAACTTGGTGAAGTCTATGTTCAAGAACAGCAGCAACTAGAACGCAAAGCAGGGCAACCCGAACAGTCTGTATCTTCACCAGAACCATCATGAACCAAAAGCTCGTTGAAGTAGCGATCGCAATTCTCCACACCTCAGACCGATTTCTCATGCAGCTACGAGACGACATCCCTGGTATCCTTTACCCCGGTCATTGGGCCTTTTTTGGCGGTCATATCGACCCTGGTGAGACACCGACAGAAGCCGTGAAGCGGGAACTATGGGAAGAAATTGGCTATACCCCACCTTGGGTGTCAAAGTTCGACTGCTATTCGGATGCACGAGTACTGCGTCATGTTTTTCACGCTCCTTTGACGGTGGAATTGAATCAACTGGTACTCAAAGAAGGCTGGGATATGGATTTATTGACACCCCAACAAATTCGTTCAGGACGTTGCTACTCCTCCAAGGCCGCTCAGGTACGTCCAATCGGGATTCCTCATCAGCAAATTTTACTAGATTTTATCGACCGAGGAATTTTGACCCAAGGATAGAGAACAGAAAAGACGAACAACCGTTCGCTCCTCAAAAATCGCCGTAACTGATTCCCCATTCCCCATTCCCTACGAATCCGTATCAATTTCAATCAACTTAGTTTTTGACGATAAACCTGACTTAATTCGGATTTGAGACTTGGTCACCTGAAATTTTTCTGCTAGTAACTCAATTAACTCTTTATTGGCCTTGCCATCTACCGGAGGTGACTTGAGATGAACCGTGAAACTACCATCTGGCAATTCTTGTATCGCTTGCTTTTTAGAGTTGGGTTTAACTTTTACTTGTTTTTGCATTCCGCTAAAGTTTCTGTTCTCTAGTTCAACTGAATTTTCCGGGTATAGAGGCGTAAGCGTTAGAGCGATTTTCGGTTTGAAGCTCTCGCCAGCGTTCTATCTCACGCCTGATGACGGCACAATCTCCTAAGCTAGATTATTAAAGCTTGTACTTTTTTTTACTTTTTGTTTGTTTCGTCACAGAAATTACCACTCAGGGTCTAAATGACTGATGTATCACCCCTCTCAGCGGCGAATCGTAATCAGCGCTCCCGAGAGAATGACTGGCGGCTTTTTCTACGGTTAGTGCCTTATGCTCGTCGCACAGGACGCTTATTATTTACGTCCATGGGCTTGTTGCTGCCCCTGTCAATTGCAGGTGCTGTTCAACCCTTAATTATTGGGCAAGCCATCTCCTTAATTCGCTCTGAAAATCAAACCTGGTCGTTTCTCAAAGATCGTTCGCTATCCGAAGGGCTGAATATTCTCATTGGTCTTCTATTGCTCACCATTGTGATTCGCCTGGTGTTTGTGGCGGTTCAGGGATTTTTGGTGGTGAAGGTAGGGCAGCAAATGACTGCTTGGATTCGCGAAGACTTATTTGAGCATGTCACTTCCTTAGCGGCGCGATTTTTTGACCGCACGCCTGTGGGACGGTTGATTACGCGACTGACTAGCGATGTCGAAGCACTAGGCGATGTCTTTTCGACAGGTGCAATTGGCATTATTGGTGATGTACTCTCCATCCTGGTCATCGCTGTCACCATGTTCTTCCTACAATGGCAACTGGCATTGATGTTATTGTTCATGCTCTTGCCAGTGACAGGTTTAATTGTTTACTTTCAACAGCGATATCGCAAAGCCAACTACAAAGCGAGGGAAGAACTTTCAGCGCTCAACTCGATGCTACAAGAAAACATTACTGGCATTAATGTTGTGCAGTTGTTCCGCCGTGAATACTTCAATGCCGAGATGTTTCGCGAGGTGAATAATCGTTACATCAAAGAGGTAGACAAAACGATTTTTCACGATTCAGCTGTTTCAGCGACCCTAGAGTGGATTAGCTTTATTGCGGTCGCAGGTGTGTTGTGGCTCGGAGGTTGGCTGGTTCTACGAGAAACTCTGAGCTTCGGTGCCTTGTCAGCTTTTGTCCTCTACGCACAGCGTTTATTTGACCCTTTACGTCGCTTTGCCGAAAAATTCACGATGCTCCAAGCCGGATTCACAGCGGTTGAGCGCATCAGTGACATTATGAATGAACCGATTGAAATTCGCGACCCGGAAGGGTTACAGGTTAAAAGGTTACAAGTTGAAAGTTCAACCTCTTCTAACTTTCAACCTTCTAACCTGCAACCTAAAACCCTCTCAGGGGAAATTCGCTTTGAACACGTCTGGTTTGCTTACAAGCACGATGAATACGTCCTTAAAGACCTGAACTTTACCATTCATCCCGGCGAAAAAGTGGCCTTAGTGGGGCCTACGGGTGCGGGAAAAAGTTCGATTATTCGTCTGCTGTGTCGCCTCTATGAACCGACCCAAGGACGAATTCTCGTGAATGGCATTGATATTCGCGATTTACCCCAAGCCGAATTGCGACGTTACGTCGGTGTCATCCTTCAGGAGGGATTTCTATTTGCTGGAGATGTAAAAAGCAACATCGCCCTAGGAGAGAGCTATTCCTTTGAGGAGATTCAATCCGCCGCTCAGGTAACGAATGTGGCGGGGTTTATTGAACAGCTACCCCAAGGGTATGACACCCAACTGCGAGAACGAGGGACAAATCTTTCTGGGGGTCAAAAGCAGTTATTGGCCTTTGCCCGTGCGGCAATTCGTGACCCTAGTATTCTAGTGCTCGATGAGGCAACAGCTAGTTTAGATGTTGGTACCGAAGCATTGATTCAACAAGCCTTGGATCGGTTACTGGAAAGGCGCACGGCGATTATCATCGCTCACCGATTGTCAACTATTCGCTATGTAGACCGGATTTTAGTGCTGAGGCGGGGAGAGTTGATTGAGTCGGGCTCTCATGAAGAGCTATTGCAGCAGGATGGACTGTATGCGAGTTTATATAAGTTGCAGATGTTGGGAGCTTGAGCATCGAGCAAGAGTATCAGGAGTCACCATTCAGGAGTCAGAATCTAGAAGCAAGCATTAGAACTTTATAGTGATTTTTATTGGCATAGAATATGCCCACTGTACGGGCGAATGAGCGTTCGCCCTACGATTCCTGACTCCTAAATTCTTCTCCGATTTGTATGTTCAGGCTCATAATCCGTTAAGTTAACGTCAACAATTGGAGAAGAGAAATTGATAAATAGCCTAAAACATGCTTAATTTGTTGAGAAAATTCACCGCCTGGGCGACAATCTTCACTTTACTCTCTTTTGTAGCATCGTGCTCTTCCCAGAAGCCAAGCCAAAACACGGCTCCAGAAATAGGGACTCCCACTCAAAATTCAGCTAACAATTCACCGGAGACAACTGCCCTAAAGCCTTCAGCATCACCTCTGGCGAAAACCACGCATAACGTTGGAGAGGTCGTTTCAGTTAACGGTCAAAATCTCAATGTGCAATTGACAGTTAACGGAGTTCGTGAACATAAGGGAAAAGGAGTCATTAAACCTAATCGAGGCAATAAGTGGCTTGTTGTATCTACCACAATTGCTAACAAAGGGAAAGAACCCAAAACCTTTTCAGTTGTCTCCTTTAAACTGCTGGATAATCAAAATAATCCCTATGAAGTTGCTCTTTTGGCAGCCTCGTTAGAGGATGTCAAAAGTCCTACCGGTCAAATCAAACCGGGTACTCAGCGACGAGGTGAGGTGGCATTTGAAGTCCCAGAAAGTGCTAAGGGGCTGAAACTTCTTTTTCAACCCAATAGAAGTGCCTGCGAAGAACCGGCTTCCACCTCGAAGGCATCAGAAACACTCAATTGTGAACCAGTGATGGTCAAGCTCAATTAATATACCGTTCTCTCCTAGCGATCGACCGAACCCATAATGACGTCGATACTGCCCACAATCACCGTAATATCAGCGACTTTCATACCTTTGAGGAGGTAGGGTAAGATTTGCAGGTTGACGAAATCGGGCGCACGAATTTTCCAGCGCCAAGGAAAGACGTTATCATCTCCAATTAAATAAATGCCTAACTCACCTTTGCCACACTCTACGCGGGTATAGTGTTCCCCTTTGGGGATTTTAAAGGTGGGAGCAATTTTCTTTCCGATAAACTGGTAATCGGCACCGTACCACTGAGATTTGCGACCTTCGGCCATACGACGAGCTTCTAGGTTCTCGTAAGAACCACCAGGCAATCTTTTTTAGGCTTGGCGAATAATCTTGACCGACTCGCGCATCTCACGAATCCGGACAAAGTACCTCGCGAGGCTATCACCGCCCGTTTCCCAACACGCTTCCCAGTCGAAGTCGTCGTAACACTCGTAGTGGTCTACTTTCCGCAAGTCCCAGTTCACACCAGAACCCCGCAGCATTGGGCCTGATAGCCCCCAGTTAATGGCATCTTCACGGCTGATGGTTCCAACGCCTTCAGCGCGACGGCGAAAGATGGGGTTATCGGTAATCAAGCGCTCGTACTCATCCACCTTAGGCATGAAGTAGTCACAAAAGTCAAAGCACTTATCTACCCAGCCGTAGGGTAAATCAACAGCAACCCCACCAATCCGGAAATAGTTGTGTTGACCATCCGATAGCCTGAAGCCGCTTCCCAGAGGTCGTAGATCATCTCCCGTTCTCGGAAAATATAGAAGAAGGGAGTCTGAGCGCCGATGTCAGCCATAAACGGTCCCAGCCACAGCAAGTGATTGGCAATCCGGTTTAACTCCAGCATGATGACACGGATGTAGCTGGCGCGTTTCGGGACGGCAATGTCAGATGTTCTACTCGTTACTAACGTCCTGCTTGTGGGCTGTCTTAAGAGCAGGATGTATCGGCATCCCCATTGCTTGTGCCAACTCTTTAGGGGGCTGCTGACGAGAAGGTAAACTTAGGTAGTCACCCGTTACAGCGGTGGGCGATACCAATTTCAGATTGTGGCTGGTACTGTAGTAGCGATGCGTTTGCTGAATCTGGCCTCGCTCCTGAATCGATTCATTGGATATCTTCTTTCGCAACTTAATAATTGCATCCATGATTGCTTCTGGGCGAGGAGGGCAACCCGGTATGTAAATATCGATCGGCAAAATCTTATCCGCCCCTCGAATAGCACTATAAGAATCAGCGCTAAACATCCCTCCAGTAATCATGCAGGCTCCCATTGCAATCACATATTTAGGTTCGGGCATCTGCTCGTAAAGGCGAAGCGTCGGTTGAGCCATTTTCATGTTCAGAGTCCCTGCCAAAATGATTAAATCAGCTTGGCGTGGCGACGCGCGGGGAATTAAGCCAAATCGGTCAAAGTCGAAACGTGAGCCGATCATGGCAGCAAATTCAATGAAGCAGCAAGCTGTACCGTAGAGTAAAGGCCATAAGCTAGAGAGCCGTGCCCAACTATAGAGATCGTCTAGGGTTGTTAAAATGACGTTTTCGGAGAGCTGTTGAGTCACCGAAGGAGGGCCAGCAGGGGATATTATGTTTTGGTTCTCAAATGATGAATCGGGATTGATTGGGTCGTAATCTGTCATAGTAAGTTCAAACAAGTATCTTGAGCGGGAACAGAAGTTTAATCATTTCAATTCAACAATTTCCTTAAGGAATGTAGAATT
>DATNPV010000050.1:0-48629 GCA_036703055.1 Waterburya sp. | reverse complement strand
GCCGTCGCTTGGCGGTTCCCTCCTCAAACAAATTCAGCAAACCACCCCCATTATTCGAGGCTCTCACCTCACTCATGAACAGTGGAAATTGCTCCAAGCTGTAATCAGCGGTACTCCTGTTTTCCGCACACGGGTAGGGGCACGACCGATCGCGTCCCTACAAGGTACAACCAAACAAACTCGTGCCAGCGTTCTTGCCGAAGTGCGACAACGCCTCTCGGAATTCGATTTGCAACAAGAACACATCGCGAAAACCATTCCCCCTGGGCCGCAGCGCATTCGGGGTATCGCCGGGTCAGGCAAAACCGTACTGCTGTGTCAGAAAGCGGCTCACATGCACCTGAAGCATCCCGATTGGGATATTGCCTTCGTCTTTTTCAGCCGCAGCCTGTACCACAGCATTATTGGGCAGTTGGATAAATGGCTCTTGCGCTTCAGTAGTGGAGAGGTGGGTTATGACCCGAAGCAGGGGAAATTACGAGTACTTCATGCTTGGGGAGCCAGAAATCAACTCGGACTTTACAGCACACTTTGCCAAGCCACTGGAGTGAAGCGTTTAACGGTTGAAGATACAGAGCGTAAGCGACCGAATGAGGCTCTAGCAGAAGTATGCGCGCACCTTCTCCACCATACGGTCGTCCCTACGTTATATGATGCCATCTTAATTGATGAAGGGCAAGACCTAATTGTAGATGACCCTCTGAAATTTCAGGGTAAGCAGCCCTTTTATTGGATGGCGTATCAAGCCTTACGACCCGTTGACCCCGCCCAACCCGAACAACGACGCTTAATCTGGGGGTACGACGAAGCCCAAAGCCTGGAAAGCCTGAAGATTCCGAATGCGAGTGAGTTGTTTGGAGAAGAATTGGGGCATTTGGTTACCGGGCAATATAGCGGCGGCATCAAAAAGAGTGAAATCATGCACCGCTGCTACCGTACTCCCGGCCCCATTCTCACTGCCGCACATGGAATTGGTATGGGCTTGCTGCGTTACACTGGGATGCTTACGGGGATTACTCGTGCAGAGGATTGGCGTGCGATCGGGTATGAAGTGACAGGGCGTTTTACTCCGGGTGAGCAAATTACCCTGAGACGCCCACCGGAAAACTCTCCTAACCTCATCCCCCAACTTTGGGATGGGCAAGTGTTGGAGTTTGTGGCATATCGCGATCGCCAACAAGAACTGACTGCCCTGGCACAAAATATTATCTACAATCTCCGCCACGATGGACTCAAGCCCAGCCGCGAGATTCTAGTAATTGTTTTAGGTTCTGGTTTCGAGGCGATGGAACTAGAAACGGCTGTCGCGGAGTTTTTGATGTCGCAGGGGATTGATATTTATATTCCCAGCACACTTGACTGCAATATCCTTCGAGCCGACAAAGAAAATCGTGACCCTAATAAATATTGGTGTGAGGGTGGCGTTACCGTGTCTCGCATTCACCGGGCCAAGGGGAACGAGGCGGATATGGTGTATGTGGTGGGTTTGGACAATGTTGCTAAAGATGAGAGCAATCTCCAGCTACGCAATCAGCTATTTGTTGCGTTAACCAGAGCAAAAGGTTGGGCGAAGTTGAGTGGGGTGGGTTCCTATCCGATGTATGAGGAAATGTGGCGGGTAATGCGGAGTGGGGACACATTTACCTTTACCTTCCGGCGTCCCCCACAGCGAGAGATTAGCGTTACGGATGCAGGGGAACTGCTGAAGCGATATGACACTGGGGGGAGAAATTTTCAGAATGCAGATTTGACGGGGGCGCAGTTGGCGGGGGCGGATTTAAGGAATGCCAATTTAATTGGTGCAATTCTTAGGGGTGCTGATTTGAGAAATGCCCAGTTGGATGGGGCAAAACTAGTAATTGCGGATTTGAGTAATGCTGATTTAAGGAATGCCAATTTGTGGAAAGCGAAACTGGTTGGGGCAATTTTGAAAGAGGCACAACTGAGTGGTGCCGATTTGAGTTGGGCAAAGTTGAGTAATACAGATTTGCGGAATGCTCAGTTAGTTGGGGCTAAATTGGTAGGGGCGAAGTTGAGTAGTGCTGATTTAAGTGGTGCTGATTTAACGGGTGCGAATCTTGAGGCAGCGGATTTGAGTGATGTTAATTTGACTGGGGCGACGATGCCGGATGGGAGTGTTTGTGAGTAGGTAGCCTCCTCTAACTTTTCGTAAACTGGATCGGCTGGGCGAATAGATGCTCACCCATCTCCCTATTTAATTATCATCCCCTCGAATCAATGCCTGAAACGTACTGTTGGTGCGAATACTCTCAAAAGCGGACTGGGTTTTTATAATTTCTCGACCTTCATTAGGATTCAGGCTAACCACCTGCTGTAGATGTTCAATCGTCTCCTCAACCTTACCCTGCAAAGCATAGCAGCAAGCCTTGCCGTAATAAGCATCGGCGTAACCAGATTGAATCTCAATCGCTTCGTTGTAGCTAGTAATCGCCTCTTCATAGTGGCCTAAGTTGTATAGCGCATGACCTCGAAGTAACCATTCCAAGTAGTCGGGTTTGATTTCTATCGCATGGTCGAAGCTAATGATCGCTTCTTCAAAACAACCCAAACTCAATAGTGCCACGCCTCGGACTCTCCAAGTTCTTTGATGGTTAGCTTCAGCTGTCAAAGCCTTGTCATAACTGGAAACTGCCTCCTTATATCGACCCAGCCTGAAAAGTGCATCTCCTCGACCAAGGCTGCTCAGAACCCAGTATTCCCGATCTGGTTCCAATGCTAAAACTCTGTCATAACTGGTGATTGCCTCTTCTTCATGACCTAGCTTCAAAAGTATATTACCTTTGTTGTACCAAGCCTCACGGCAGTCAGCTTTTAGTTCCAAGGCTCTTTCAACGCAAGCAAGGGCTTCTTCATAATGACCCAATTTATACAGACTACTACCTTTATTGTTCAAAGAGCCGTATAGATTAAATCCGGTGTTTATGGCTCTGTCGTAGCTAAGAATTGCTTCCTCATATCGATCTAAGCTCAATAGTGCATTACCTCGTTGAGTCCAAGCTTCAGAGCTATTGGGTTCAATCTTGCAAGCCTCATCAAAACTAGCGATCGCTTCTTCATAGCGACCCAGAGTATTCAGCACAACGCCTCGGCTATTCCAAGCTTCGTAAAGGTTTGGTTTAAGTTCTAAAGCCTTGTCATAGCTGGTAATTGCTTCTTTATAAAGGCTCAAATTTGTAAGCGTGTTACCTCGGTTACACCAGGATTCATAAAAGTCAGAGTTGAGATCCAAGGCTTTGTTATAGTTAGCGAGTGCCTCTTCATAGCGACTTAGCTCATGCAGTGCATTCCCTCTGTTATTCCAGGCTGTGTGGTCATCAGGCTCAATCTCTAAAGCTTTATCAAAGCTAATGATCGCCTCTTCATTGCGCTTCAGTTGTGTTAATGTGTAACCCCGTTGAAACCAAGCATCATAGTTGTTAGGCTCAATCCCCAATATGCTATCGAAACTAGCGATCGCTTCCTCATAACGACCTAAGAACTGTAGTATCATGCCTCTTCTTTGCCAGTTTTCAACAAAGTCAGGCTTTAGCTCAGTGGCTTTCTCGTAGCTAGTAAGCGCCTCTTCGTATCGCCCTAACTCAATAAGGGCTTGACCTAGAAGTTCCCAAGTTCTATAGTGATCGGGTTTGATTTCCAAAGCTTTTTTGTAGGAAGCAATTGCTTCTTCGTCGCGTCTTAAACTCCACAGCGCAAGACCTTGGCGCTCCCAAGCTTTGTAGTAGTTAGGTTCGATTGCAATTAATTGCTTAAAAGAAGTGAGTGCTTCTTCATAGCTACCTAAGAGACCGGAAATTACACCTTGGTTATACCAGCCTTCGGGGTAATCAGGTTTAATTTTTACTGCTGTATTAGATGCAGTAAGAGCATCTTGATAGTGTCCTAAATTAGCCAGTACAAAACCGCGACTAATCCAAGCCTCATAAAAGTCAGGTTTGATTTCTATCGCTTTATTGTACGAGGCAAGTGCCTCTTCAAACTGCCCTAAGTCAAGCAGCTCATTGCCTACATTCCACCAAAGATCACTATTAAATTCAGGCGCAGTGGGAGTGCAAATCAGTTCAGCTTGCCCTTTTGCTTGCTGCAACCATCCTAAGCGCTGGCTTTCGAGGCAGCGTTTAGATTTGTACAAGAGCGCTGCAAATTTCGCTAACCCATCCAAAGAGCTGATATGACTAAAGCAGATTTGTAATGTTGCCTCTAGTTGCGACTTGGACAGGTTAGTGTCATTCAAGAACTGCTCCAGGAAATTCTTGTACACACTTGGATCTGCATCCAAAACAAACCCGCTATACCAAATAGCGGGTTCAATATTTGTGAGAAACTCTCGCGCTGCATAGTTTAGGAGGCGATGATCTGCTAAGTCTGCCTCAGCGATAATCGCCATCAAAGGAAGTCTCACCACCTCCTCTTGATGGAAATAACAAGATGCAAACAGATGAGAGATGACCTGACGCTCAGTGTCTCCTCGTCGAGAGAACAGTGAGTGGTAGAGGAATTCAGCAATGTAGCTGCACCAGTCAGGATTATTGTATTGAGCAGGAGGGGGACTATCGGGTGGTACTTCCCGCTCTGCCCGTTCCTTAAAGTAATCTGCTAGCAATCCATGAATTTGACAAAACTGCTCCTCATCTTCCTGCCACAGAGACAGCCGAAACACATCCCGTGCCACATCATCCAAGCGATAGCGGTGTTGAGCAAATTCTGCAAAATCTCGCTGGGTTAACCACTCAAAGCAGTTCAGCCTATCATCAGCAGCCGTGTCAAAGTTTAAGTTTTGAGCGTTCATCAAATGCCGAATCAATCCCTTATCAAACCAGCGACAGCAAGCCACTATTTGCAACACCTGTTTTTGCGTGGAATTCAGCCCTTGCAGTAGCAGATTAACAATTTCTTGGTTACCTTGTGAAAAGTCTCTCTCTCGACCTGCTTCTTTTTCCTGTCGAACCCAGTAGAGATATTTAGGCAATCCCTTCGTCGTTTGATATACATCCTCGACTTCATCCGGTTCAGTAATGCCAATCTGCTGGAGATAGTCTGCCGTCTGTTCTCGATCAAATCGCTCCAACGATTGCGCGTAGACTAACTCCCGATCTTGCTGTAATTTCCGCCAGTATTCCGTTTTCAGCAGATTATGCCGCCCTGCCACAACAATGCGGACGTTGTTAGACTTTAGCTTTGTGTTCCCCAGCAGATATTTACACAACCACAGATCGAGTGCTGGGGGAGCTTTCTCATAGGTATCCAGCACGATTACAATGGGGCGCTTTTGTGCCTTCTGAATCAACCCTTGAGCAAACGCCTGAGTTAATTTGGGCAACGGTTCCAGCATCAGTTCTTGAAGTTCTTTTTTCCCCTTCGTTGCTGGATGCTGTTGCAGCAGTTGTTGCACTCGTTCTTTTCCACAGGCTATAGCCTGCGGTGCATCTTTCAACATCCCCACAGCCTTACCTAACCCTGCAACTGCCGTATCCACTGAAGCTATGCCTGTAACTGAAAAGAGGGTAAGAACGCCCAAGTCAAGCAAATCCTTCACCGCACTTTGTTGCTCGCCATCAACCAATTGCTTTCCTGAAACAGTTTGAGTTTGCAGTGCCAGACGTGTCTGCTGATATTGTTCCGCAAGTGAGGTAAACGGATCGGGAGGTAGCCTCAATTTCCCTACATCCCGCATTAACAATGGGGGAAGGGAGGGTTTAGGTAATTCCTCATAAAGCTTTTCCATCAGCTCCAGTGGCGTTTCGATTCCCTCTGTGATGCCAAAGGAAACCTCAGCAAAATCAACCTGCTGCTGGTATGTTTCTCGCAACTTCCTCAACAGCGTGGATTTCCCAACTCCCCCGATTCCATGAACCTGAAAAAGAAGCGGCTGCGAACCGGGTTGGTTCAGAGCTTTGGCAAATTCAGCGAGAAAGGTTTCTGCCTGCTGGCGGGAAATGTAGATCAGCTGATTAGTCATGCGGGGATAGATGCGCTCACCTCTTCTCTCACGATTCTAGTCTTCTCCTTGAGAGAGCTGCGATTACATCCTCACTAACTCCTATCATTATCAGGCAAGCATGGAGAAGATGTGAGAGCCTAAAATAGCGGAATGCGAAACAGACTTTCTTACCTCGATTTCATCGAACAAGAACTTCAAATACCCCAAACCGAGTCTACAGCACCTTTGGCGATCGATCTGTTTGCCGGTTGTGGGGGGTTAGCGCTGGGTTTTGAAGCAGCAGGCTTTAGAACTGTTGGTTATGAAAAGTTGGAAGACGCCTGCTCCACATATCGACACAATCTACGCAGTTCATGCCATCAGCAGACTCTGACACGCAAGCCAGATTTAATAGATAGAGCCGACGTAATTATAGGAGGTCCACCGTGTCAACCGTTTAGTGTTGGTGGACACCAACTCGGACTTAGAGACAGCCGCGACGGCTTCCCAATTTTCATTGATGCCGTTGACCGCTATCGTCCCCAACTGGCTTTGTTTGAGAACGTGCGGGGAATGCTATTTCGCAACAAAGCTTACTTTGAAGAGATTGTAATCGCTCTCAAAGAACTAGGTTATATCGTGGAATGGGATATCCTCAACGCTGCACATTATGGTGTTCCTCAGCGAAGAGAGCGTCTTTTTTGTGTCGCCCACCGAGGAAGGTGGACTTGGCCCAAAAAGACACACCTAAACTCACCCTACACGGCTGGTGACGCACTGGGAGAACTAGCATTTCTTGCACCACCTGATGCAAAATTTCTCACTCCCAGCATGGATGAATATGTCAAAAAATACGAGATAGCTTCTAAATGTATTAGACCCAGAGATTTGCACCTTGACGCTCCCTCTAGAACTGTCACTTGCCGCAATCTGAGCGCTCCTACGGGTGACATGCTGCGTATTAAATTACCCGATGGACGCAGAAGAAGGCTAACTGTCCGTGAAGGTGCTCGTCTTCAAAGCTTCCCCGATTGGTTTAAATTCAAGGGCAATGAGGAAAGTCAATGTAACCAGATTGGTAATGCAGTCCCTCCCATCTTGGCAAAAGCTTTAGCTTGTTCGGTCAAGGCATATTTAGACAGTAGTGAGCAACCACCATCAGAGGAATCTTATTGGCTCAGTCAACCGATACAGCTATCTCTGAAATTGTTTTAAATGCCTGAAAATTCCAATTCTTACGATACTCAAGTCACTCAGAGGACGGAGGAAGCCAAAGCTATTCTCAGGGATCTTGGCTTGCCAACTGCACAGCAAAACGAGAGATCTGCTCTCACCTTGCTGGCTTTGCTCGATCTAAAACCGGATACACCTTGGTCTGAGGCGAGTAGTCCTCTACTTGGAATTACTCCAATCATGGAAGCCATTGCACAGAACTACGGAAAGGGATACGCACCCAACACCCGCGAAACCATTCGTCGTCAGACTGTTCATCAGTTCGTAGAGGCTGGCATCCTGATTGTCAACCCGGACAAGCCTTCAAGACCACCAAATAGTCCAAAAACTGTCTATCAAATTGAGAAAAGTACGCTGGAGTTAATTCGTGCCTACAAGACTGATGACTGGACTGAGAAACTGAGCATTTATCTAACGTCTGTTGAGACACTCAAAAGGAGGTATGCCCAAGAACGGGAGATGCTACGGATTCCTCTGACAGTAGCTCCAGGGAAAACAATTTCGCTGTCACCGGGCGGGCAGAACGTCCTCATCCGAAGAATTATCGATAATTTTTGTCCTTTTTTTACTCCGGGCGGAAAACTGATCTATGTCGGTGATGCAGGTGATAAGTGGGGTTATTTTGACAGCGAGTCACTTAAAGCTTTAGGTGTCACTGTCGAGGCACACGGTAAAATGCCTGATGTTGTGGTTCATCATACTGAGAAAAATTGGCTCGTGCTGATTGAAGCGGTCACCAGTCATGGCCCGGTAACTCCCAAGCGACGGAATGAGCTTCAGGTAGTGTTCAAGGATTCAACAACTGGTCTAGTATTTGTCACGGCTTTCCAGCGCCGGAACGACATGGCGAAATATTTAAATGAAATATCTTGGGAAACCGAAGTTTGGGTAGCCGAGACACCGACTCATATAATCCACTTTAACGGCGAACGGCTCCTGGGGCCCTACTGATCGAGACAGCGATCGCCCCCTCACCAACCCTCATCAATTCAGGAGAACGCTAGAGTCTACGCGTATTTTAGCCTTTTGCCCTTCGTGCTTCTGGCAAATAGGAGTAATAGCACTCTCACCAACCCCCATCACTTCAGGAAGGCATGAGGAAGACTGGAAGTTCGATCGCATAAGCTTATGCCGTTGATTTTTCTTGTACCTCTGGAGATACCTGAACCAAGCTTAGCGTTGGGTTATCGTGAAATTAACGTGAGAACTTGAGAAGGCTGGCAAGATGAACCCACGAGAGCTTTTGGATCAATATGCAGCTGGAAGACGAGATTTTCGGGAAGTAATTCTGAAGGAGGCCGACTTACAACAGGCTAGCTTAAGCCAAATCAACTTAATTGGCTCAGATTTGAGAGAAGCTAACTTTAGACAGGCTGACTTAAGCCAAGCAAAACTAGGATGTGTCATCTTGAGAGGAAGTGACTTGAGAGAGGCAAACCTAAGTAGTACAAACCTATTTGGGGTAGAGCTGTGTTGTGCGTGCCTCAATTTGGCAGACATGTCTTGGGTAAACCTGAGAGAAGCAAACCTGACAGGAGCGAAGTTAATTGGAGCTGATTTAAGACATGCAGACCTGCAACAGGCAAAGTTAGCGGATACAAAACTGATTAATGCAGAGCTCAATGAGGCAAACCTTTATAAAGGTAACCTAATTGAGGCCAATTTGACTTGGGCTAGCTTGGATCGGGCCAATCTACGAGAAGCCAACCTAACTGAAGCGAAACTATGTGGAGCAAGCCTGAAAGGAGCGAACCTAAGTCAGGCAATTTTGTGTAAAGCTAACTTGGAGGGAGCTGACCTCAGTGAGGCTGACTTAAGTGGAGCTGACCTAAGTGGGGCAATGTTGTGTGAGGCCAATCTCAAAGGGGCTAATCTAAACCGGGCAATCCTCAACGGAGCTATACAGTATTGTCGTAGGTACGTCTAGCTGCCTCTGAGGAAGGGGAAATTATAAGATTTATCCAACTCAATATTCTCTTCATCAGACTCGCCATGCAGATTACCCAGTGTCTCCATGCTGCCGTTCTCGTTTCTAATTTGGAAAAGGCAGAACATTTTTATGGCAATATTTTGGGATTATCCAAAGTGGAACGAGCGCTCAAATATCCCGGTGCTTGGTATCAGATTGGAAACTTCCAAATTCACCTGATTGTAGACTCATCCATTCAGCCAAAACTACAAAATCCCGAAAAATGGGGACGCAACCCCCACGTCGCCCTAGCTGTTGCTGACTTGGATGTTGCCAAAACCCAGCTATTAGAGCATGGCTATCTTACACAAATGAGTGCTTCTGGTCGCGCTGCCCTATTTACTCAAGACCCAGATGGTAACATTATCGAACTGAGTCAGGCTTAGGGTATAAAGTATTACGCCCGACTGCACCTGATGGCGATCGCATGAAAATTCTTGCCTATCTCTATAGTGACCCCCTACTAGAATCTCCAATCGACCCGACGGTTTGGGGATTGGACGTAGACCGAGTCTATCAAGATTTGGGTGGGCGAACTCAGTTGGAGCAGTTATTGGCGGATTGCCAAGTTGAACCAGCCAATTACCTGTTGATTCAGCGTCTAGATGCCTTAGGCGACACCGTAGAAGAAATTAGCGATCGCCTCACTCAACTTGAATCGCTTGGGTTAGAAGTAATTGCCACCGAACAACCCTACAACTCGTCCCAACTCACTGCCACCGACGCCACGAATATCCGAACCAACTTATTCAAACTCCTCGGTGAAATTCAAACTTACCAGCGATCGCGCCGCCTGCGTCAAGGACACGCCCGGAATCGCCTCAAAGCTCTACCCCCACCCGGAAAAGCCCCTTACGGATATCGGCGCGGTAAAGACCGCTACATCGTTGATCGCAGTACAGCTCCTGTAGTCAAGGATTTTTTTGAACAGTTCCTCCTGTATGGCTCGTTACGGGGTGCTGTGCGCTATTTAGAGAAAAAGTATAGTAAGAAAATTTCCGTTTCGACTGGCCGACGCTGGCTGACGAACCCCATCTACCGAGGTGACTTAGCCTATCAAAATGGTGAAGTTATCTCCGACAGCCATAGCCCCATTCTTAACCGAGAAGAAGCCGCACAGATTGACCGCCTACTGCGTCGTAACCGCCGACTGCCCCCCCGTACTGCCAGTGCTCCCCGCTCTTTAGCCGGTTTGGTCGTCTGTGAAGAGTGCCAATCTCACATGACCGTCACCAGCGTTACCCAACCCCGAAAAGAAAAGGAATATCTTTATCTGCGCCCCATCATCTGCCCCAAGCGTCCGAAGTGTCGTGCGATCGCTTACGACCAGGTCTTAGAATGCACAATTAAATCTATTTGTCAAGAACTGCCCCGTGCTGTCGCTAGCCTGAACGCCCCCAACCTGGATGGTGTAAAGCAATCCCTCAACCATCAAATTACCCAAAAGCAGCAAATCTTAGCACAGTTACCCACCTTAACCGCTAACGGTGTCCTTGATACAGAAACCGCTGATTTACGAGCCTACAAACTTCGTACCGAAATTTCGCAATTGCGATCCCGACTGGCAGTACTACCCCCCGTAAATTTACAAGCGATCGCCCAAGCAGTTTCCATCCCCCAATTCTGGAGTGATTTATCGGAAGCAGAGCGTCGATTCTACTTTCGGGAATTTATTCGGCAAATAAAAATTACCCGCCAAGACAAGATGTGGCAGTTGCAATTAATATTTATTTTTTAACTGTTTTAGGTTAAAACGCTACCAAATCAAGGAAAATCAACAGAACCAGGTGTAACTGCCTCAAACAACTGATCGGTGAGCCATTACACGAACTCCATCAAAGACGCACTCTCTAAAAGGATGTCTGAAAAGAAAGTCGCTATTGCTACGTCGATGTACTTTCAATCCTCCTAAATCGCCCTTAAAGAGGATTTTGAGAAAATTCTCCCCCCCCTTTTTTAAGGGGGGCTGGGGGGATCTGATACTTTTCAGAAATCCTCTAAGAGATTGCGTCTGAAAGGTCAATTCAGTAATAAAGCGGCAGGTTCGGATTGGTCATTGTATTGAGCCATGAACCATGAACCCTTAGCCTTGAGCAACTCCCGATTTATCTAATAAGTGATTACTGAATTGGTGTTCTAGTATCCATCGCCACAATCAACTGATGTGAGGAGTCCAGTCCTGGGGAAGCTTATGAATGCGAGTGAACTGTTGAAGCGTTACGCCGCAGGAGAGCGGGATTTTGCAGGGGCACAACTGCGAGGAGCTTATCTGAATGAGGCAATTCTCAATGGCGCAGATCTCAGACATGCAGACCTGAGTGGGGCTAAACTCAGTGGAGCCAGCCTGAAAGGCGTGAACCTGAGTGAGGCTAACCTAAGTGAGGCTAACTTGAGCATAGCCAACTTAGCGAGGGCCGATCTCAGTGATGCCAACTTAAAGGCAACAGACTTGAGGAAAGCCAACTTGGTGGAAAGCAGTCTGAGAAGAGCCAACTTGGCAGGAGCCAACCTCAGAGAAGCCAACCTGGTATTTGCTAATTTGTCTCATGCCAATTTTTATCAGGCTGATTTACACGGAGCCACACTCTATCAATCTATTCTGCATCGGGCAAGTTTACGGGATGCGGATTTGATTGGGGCAATGCTTCAAGAAGCAGATATGAGGGGAGCTGATTTAGGTCGAGCCTGCTTGATTCGCGCCGACATATCTAATGCAATTTTGATCGCCGCCGACCTGAAGGGAGCAACTCTTTTAGGCGCCAACCTTACGGGAGCGATTCTGACTGGAGCGATTATGAGTGACGGAACAATGCACAATTAGCCAAGAGCCAAGACTCAGGAGTTAGTTGACCTTGACTCCTACTTAGTAGGTAGACATCAATAAACATAACTATTTCTTTTCTATGCCCGATGCCCAGTCCTCACAGTGACGTTTAAGGTCACCGAGCTACTTATTTGAGCAGTAAATAGTACAACTCTCCTGTTCCATTAATCGTCCCTGCGCGATCCCCAGCTTTTGGCCCAATTCCCATAAAGATATCAACCCGACCGGCGCCCCGAATAGCACCGCCAGTATCCTGATCGAGCACATAACGATTCACCATCCGGGATTCTAACTGACCCGTCGTCGTGTGATAAGGGATTGGGGCATGAATTAGGGCTAAGGCACCTGGCGGCATGAGGGATTTATCAGTTGCAATTGATCGCTCGGCGGTTACGGGTACACCAATGCTCCCGCCAGGGGGAGCTCCGTGAGTTTCCTGAAAGAATACAAAGCCTTTGTTTCGGGGTAAATATTGGTTCATCTCTTCCGGGTGAGTGCGGAAGTAATCGACGAGAACCTGTAGCGTCAACCCCTCTAATGGCAATTTGCCATCTTTGGCCAATTCTCGTCCGATGCTGACATAGGGGTAATCCGTTTTGCCGGCGTAACCAACCGTCATCTGTTTCCCGTTGGGTAGCTGAAGACGGGCAGAACCCTGAATTTGAACGAGAAACGCCTCGAAGCGATCGCGTAACCAAACCAGTTCACTCCCGCGCAGCCGCCCTTTTGCTCCTAAACCATCTTCTCCTTCTAGCTCAGCACGGGTAGGCTGGGGTGACTGCCAATTGGAGAAATCCTTGGGCAATCTGTAGAGGGGATAGCGATACTCCGCACTCGGCGTCCGGCTAGCGGCATAAATGGGTTCATAGTAGCCCGTAAACAGGACTGTTCCCTGCTCATCCCTACCAACCGATTTATAAAAGACAAACTCCCGCTTCACTGCCGCTTGCAACTCCTCAGACGAACGAGAATTGACCAGCAGTTGGCGGAAACGAACCAGAGAACGACGAACGCGATCGCGAGTTATCCCTGGTATTGGATACTTCCGGTAAGCCTCAGCCGCCTTGGACGAGGCAAGATACCGTAAGCTGTTATCAATTGACCTTAACAGCGCTTGTCGGTCTCCTGCTTGACCCGGACGCCCCCACAGCTGCTCGTCCAACCCCAACGCAGCTAGATCAATCTGACTCTCATCCAGGTTAATCGGTTGTAATGGTACAGTGACCTGACCCGCATTGGGATTGACGGGTTGCGGCGGTACATTAGTCTGACCCGAATTTGGAGTGACGAGTTGCGGTGGCATATCGGCAAGAGCTAAGCTGTTCGCCCCAAAGCAAGCCATCCCTACACTGAAGGAGAGCCAAGTCAGTATTTTTTTCATACTCACGAAAAGTGTCAACCAAAGGCTAGCGTGTTGTATTAGCAGTTTTCCAGTCAGGAATGGGGCATCCGGTATTAAATAGGTAGTCACTTTACGGGAAAACTCTCAGGTAATGCGCATTGAACTGCCCTAATTGATGGTTTTGAGAAAAACCATCAATTCCTCTCCCCGTCTCCCCGTCTATCAAAACGAGTTGTCTCAGATGCCTAACAGCTTAATACTCCTCAGGCCCCTCATCGTAACTGACTCGTTCAACGCTCCCAGCAAAGATGGGTTCTACACGAATTGCCGTGACGCTGGAGGGACGCACCACTAAGTACTCGCCCTGGATGTTTCTAATCGGTACGCTGATAAAGTCCTGGGAAGTGGCTTTGGGCATCAGTTCGCCGCTGTACCACTTTTGAAATTCTTGAATGGTTGGAAAACGTACTTCTTCCCGATGGCCGCTTGACAAAAGGATGTGTACAGCGTACTCGTCTGGGGTTCGAGATCTTGGGGTTCTGGGCATGGAAAACAATCCTTAATCCATAACCAAATTATTATCAGCGACCAGGCGGCGGAAAATCACACCTTCGAGATCAGTAAATGGCTCATCCCAGTCGAATCATACAAATAAATTAAACCGTTGCAGCAACCTTTCCAGCACTGAGGGTAGGGTTTGTTGTAAGTCTTCTGGCTGTTGAAACAACAGTTGCTGGTAACTAGGTAGGTCAAAGGGAAACTGCCCCGGTAAGTCTTCTCGTTCCATTTGTACCAGCAAAATTTGTTCAGTTCGCTTGGCGGTCAAAGCATAGCCAATTTCTACAGATACATTAGGGCTGGGGATGAGTAGAGGAGTCTCTTCTCTGTCAATACGAGCCACCGGCGTGCCATCGGCAATAAACAGCAGACTCTTGCGGATATGTCGCATCTGGGTAGTACCCAAGCGCATAGGTTCACTAGCGGGGCGTCGGGATTCTTCTAAGGTGAGGAGTAAGCGCGATCGCTGATTGAAGGTTTCTAGAGTTTTAGAAAGGGCATTACGCAGCGCCTCACTGGAGGCATTGTACTCACGTTGGTAGCTCAAAAAGATTATTGGCTCCAGTTGCGCCATTACTTCAAGCTTTGTGAAGTAAATCTCGTGCGAGATCAAGTCAATATTGGAAATGGCATAACCGCCACTACCTTCGATATAAAACTCAATGGTTTCCCCTTCCAGGTAGCGCTTGAACCAGACTGAATTTTTGACATCCTGGCTATCGTCTAAAAAGTCTGCTCTCAAACCTGACTTGAGCAAGCTATTTTTACTCAAACGCAGGTCATTAGGACGTTTCTCCAGTTCCTTAATCGGTTCATATTCCTGGAGATACCAGGCTTTCAAGGCAATAATGGCCATGATGTGTTACAGATGCACGGTTTCCCGACGCTCAACGCTAAAATTCTCGAACTGGAATTTTAGCAGTAAGCGGAGACATCTTCACCACATTCATCAGCTAAATAGCACAAAGCCCGGAACCGTAGCGCTACCACTTCCTCATACAAGGGATTCAGCTTACACATCGGGGGAATATGAAACAGGGTACGACCAAATAGTTTGACATCACGCTCAAAGGGGCACTGAGCTGGGATCATCTGGCAGAGACGATGTGCCATTTCAGGGCTTTTGACTTCAACGTGGTCAAGCCACTGCCGTAGAGGTTGAAGCAGGTCAACGGTTTTCTTGGGTTTGATTGGCTGTGTTGGAGCTGTTGGCTGTGAAGAAGCGTTAACTGGGTGCGTCCAAATCCAACTTGTAATCGCTAGATTTTTTGCTGTATGCTCGGATACATTCATAGTTCCTTTCCTGTGTTCGGCAGAAGCGAACTGGATCGCCTGTAATTTACCTACAACCGCTCAGCATTCAATACCGGATAGAATCTCAGTATTGTTTGGGTGAAGTGCCAGACTCCAGCAGTTACCTCCCATTGGCTTAGCAGAGCAAGACGTTTGTTGCTATTACAGGTGTCTCGGTTCTGATTGTCTAACCCTCGATTGACTAACCTGGGGTTAATGAGCTACTGAAACCAGCAGCTTATCTTAAAGCCGGATTGATTAGGTGCAATTCGTTAACAACAGCAGTTCAGTGACGTAAAAACTAAATTGATCAGAGCGAGAGTGAACGACGTATCTATCTAAAATTTTTAAAGTCAGACAGTTGACTATCTGCCTATATTGATATGTTTACTGAGTCCACCAGGCGACTGCCTGAGTAATCTCACTGAACTTTTGTGAAGTTTGGAGTCGGAGCTTCAGTAACATCACTTAACAGGATAACCCATCTATGCGGTGAATGGCATAAAACAAAAGACTGACTTTCCGAAGGGAGGTTTCCCTGGTTGGTCAGTCTTGTAATAGAGGGCTTAGGGCGTCGGGATTAGGAAAAGTAAGCACTCAAGAGCTTGACAAGGAGAAGAGCGTTCTACTATGACTAGCTCCTAATCCTCATCGCCTAGTCTCTTTGAGTGCCTCTCTACTTTCCTGGCTCCTTCAACTAATTGTGAAGTAATGTTTTAGGAAGCGACCCTAGCTGTTGAGCGTCGGCGTCTGCCTGTTATTTTAAGGGGGGGTTCCTCTGGTATTTGGAGCAGAAAAATCACTAGGGGTTGACTTTGGAGTTCCCGCCGGGCTAAACGCCGCAGGTCACTTTCTATTTGCCCTTGTAAGCCAGCCCAGTCAACTTCGATCTCATTCTCGTTCCCGTCGAAAGACTTGGTAAACTCGGAAAAGCGATCGCTTAATGTCCGTTCAATCGCTCTAACCACCAACCGTTCCAACAACGGTTTTTCAATCGCTGAGACGACTCCCCGGAGGTGGATTTCTGGCTTAGCCAGTAATTTGCCCTCCCAATCTACTGCGGCTGCCACAGTCAGGACACCATCTTCTGCCAGTTGCTGTCGTTCTTTCAGGACGTTGTCATGGACGATACCGCATCTATCGACGAGTTCTAGCCCTGATGGAACGTTGCCCGCGATACCGATGCTATTTTCGGTTAATTCCACAACATCGCCGTTGTTGATAATCACCGTATTTTCCGGGGGGATACCCATAGCGTGAGCCATTTTGGCGTGCTGGACGAGCATCCGATGCTCACCATGAACGGGTAAAAAGAATTTGGGTCGCGTTAGCCCCAGCATCAGTTTTTGGTCTTCTTGTGCGCCATGACCAGAAACATGAATTCCCTTATCACGACCATAGATCACATTGGCTCCCAGCATCATCAGCTTATCGATGGTATTCACCACGGCGATGGTATTGCCGGGAATTGGGTTGGCAGAAAACACTACCGTATCCCCTTGTTGGATTTTTACCTGGCGATGTTCACCGTTGGCAATACGGGTCAGAGCCGCCATGGGTTCACCTTGAGAACCAGTGGTCAAAATTACGACTTTCTCAGGGGGCAGATTCTGAACCGCGTGCAAGGGCTCAAACAAGTTATCCGGGCACTTGATATAACCGAGATTACGAGCTTGGGCGATGACATTGAGCATCGAGCGACCGACAACCGATACAACCCGGTTGTGTTTTTGCGCCAACTGCAAAATGATATTGACTCGATGGACGGACGAGGCAAAGGTTGTTACTAGTAAGCGTCCGGGCGCTTGAGTGAAGACACGGTCAAGGTTGGGATAGACTGTGCGTTCTGAAGGTGTGTTTCCTGGTACTTCGGCATTCGTGGAATCACTCAGCAAGCAGAGGACGCCTTTTTCCCCATGTTCTGCCAGTCTTTGGAAATCAAAAAATTCGCCATCCACGGGTGTATGGTCAATTTTGAAGTCACCCGTATGGATCACTACACCAATGGGAGTGTGCAGGGCAACGGTGAAGCTATCCGAAATTGAGTGAGTATTGCGAATAAATTCCGCAAAGAACGAAGAGCCAACTCGTACCATATCCCGAGGGCCAACGGTTTTTAATACAGTACGGTTAGCCACACCAGCTTCTTCTAGTTTGCCTTGTAGTAAGGCCATTGCCAGACGCGGCCCATAAATGACGGGGATATCAAATTGCTTTAGGTGATAGGGAATCCCACCAATGTGGTCTTCGTGACCATGAGTCACAATCATCCCCTTAATTTTGTGACGATTTTCCCGCAGATACCTCATATCGGGCAGAACAATACTGACCCCATGCATTTCGTCATTGGGGAAGGCAAGACCTGCATCGATAAGGATAATTTCGTCGTTGTATTCAAAAATACAGGTATTTTTCCCAATTTCATGCAGCCCACCTAGAGGAATAATTTTTAAGGTCGGTGCAGATTCTTTACTATTAGTCATTTGCCTCCTTTGAGGTACGTGTTTTTCATTGAGAATAACGCTCAAAACAAAAGGGACATTGGAGTGGTAGACGGCAATGTATTGTTAGCCAAAACAGCAGACATCATCAAAAAATTGAGAGGACTCCTCTTTGGCTGAGAATCATGTCAGCCTGACTACAAATCGAGGAGATGATGTCTGAGTCCCATACTTGTTTGTTTGGTTTTTCCCCTCCCTCGGCGCCCATCGCCAGCGCTAAACGGTTTAAATTGGGGTAGGGAAGGGATAATTAAGAGCAATCCATAGGTAAGATTTATTCCGTTAAGGTGAAGGAATTTTAGGAATATCTGAACTTATTTATAGTAAAGAAAGCTCAATTAGAACTTCCTCTAATCTTTGTTTCAACTCAGTGGGTAGGTCGCCTAGAGGAGGACGTGGAGAACCCACTTCCCAACCTTGAAGTTTTAGCGCGGCTTTGACAGGGATGGGATTAGCCGTGCAAAACAGAACTTTAAAGAGGGGGAAAAGTCTTAGATGAATTTCCTTCGCCATGACGGTTTTCCCTACGGCAAAGGCTTGGATCATCTCTTGCAACGGGTTACCAACTAGATGACTGGCAACACTAACGACTCCAGTAGCTCCAATAGCCAGCATAGCTAGAGTAAAGGAATCATCACCCGAATAGAGAGCGAACTCAGGCGGTGTCAAACGCCGAATTTGACTAGCTTGGTCAAAGTTACCGGTTGCCTCTTTGAGTGCCACAATGTTGGGAATTTCGGCTAAGCGAGCCACAGTTTCTGGTTCGAGATTTTGACCCGTACGGCCCGGAACATTGTAAAGCATCAAAGGAATATCAGGACAGGCTTTCGCAATCGCCTCGAAGTGATGATACAGTCCTGATTGGGGTGGCTTGTTGTAATAAGGAACAACCTGTAACGATCCATCTAATCCTAGTTTAGCGGCTTTTTGCGTAGCTGTGATCGCTTCGTGGGTGGAATTTGACCCTGTTCCTGCGATTACCTTTGCTTTGCCTCCTACCGCTTTTTGAATCACCTGAAATAACTGGTACTCTTCATCCCAGGTGAGGGTCGGAGATTCACCCGTCGTACCGCAGACGACCAGGGTATCTGTCCCGGTATCCGCTAGATGAACTGCCAATTGTTCGGCAATCTCGTAATTGACACTACCATCCTCCTTAAACGGCGTGATCATTGCCGTTAGTACATGTCCAAAATTGACCACCCTCTTTTACGTCCTCCTTGGTCAAAGTTTTGTTGGTTATCAGAGTTGAAGGTTAGAAGGTTGTTTGGCGTTGCCGTTCCCGTTCCCCGCACTGCAAAGCAGAACTCGAAGAGCAGGGGTTCCCGAAGGTAAAACGTTCAACTTGCCAACTTTCAACTCCTTAGCTAACAACTAATGAGCAGCCGTTGCCGTTGCGGGGGAGAGCAAATCTTTCGCTACTAATAACTCCGCAATTTGTACGGCATTCAAGGCAGCACCCTTCCGAATTTGGTCTCCACACAACCAAAGTTCTAGACCACAGGGGTGAGAAAGGTCTTGGCGAATTCGACCCACTAAAACTTCGTCACGACCTGAGGCATCAATGGGCATCGGGAAGTAATTCGCTTGCCAATCTTCCACCACTCGCACTCCGGGGGCATTGGCTAAAACTTCTCGTGCCTTGGCTACTGGCATCGGTTGTGCAAACTCTAGGTTAATCGCTTCTGAGTGAGCACGGAGTACAGGAACCCGTACACAAGTTGCACTAACTCTGAGTTCGGGGGCATTAAAAATTTTGCGAGTTTCGTTAAGCATCTTCATCTCTTCCTCGCAGTACCCGTGTTCATTAATGGGTGTGTTATGCGGGAACAGATTAAAGGCTAAGGGGTAAGGAAAGCATTCTGTCGTCGGCGTTTCACCCTGCAAAATCGCCAACGCCTGCGTCTTGACTTCCTCCATCGCTCTCATGCCAGCACCACTGGCGGATTGGTACGTGGCAGCCACAATTCGTTGCACAGGTTGCACTTGATGCAGAGGCCAAACTACCACAGCCAGCAAAATCGTTGTGCAATTGGGATTAGCAATAATCCCTTGATGCATCGCTGCGGCTTCAGGATTGACCTCAGGTACCACCAAGGGTACGTCTGGATTCATGCGAAATGCACTCGAGTTGTCAATGACAACGGCACCACTGGCGACAGCTTTGGACGCCCACGCTTTTGAGGTTGACCCTCCGGCAGAAGCCAAAACTATATCAATGTCCTCAAACGATTTCTCCGATACCACCTCCACTGGCAGGTCTTCGCCTTGGAAGGAAAGGGTACGTCCAGCGGAACGGGGTGAGGCTAAAAGCTTTAAATCAGCAACTGGGAAATTTCGGCTTTGTAGTAATTCCAACAATTCTGCGCCAACTGCACCCGTTGCGCCTAAGATAGCAACGCGAATTTTACGAGTCAAATGAATTTCCTCCACCTGCAAAAATTAAAGATACTGGTCCACACTGACTTGAGTGAGATTGAAAATTCGTAAATTTTTTTTAAGTTTGCTGAGTACTCTTTTTATAGATAGTTCGCTTTTGTTTTAGGAAATCGTCGTCTTAAATAAATCCATCGAATTCAACGAATCGTTATTAACTGTCTTAACATGCTTGAACCTGGTTTCTCACTCTAGCATCTGAGGGTCAGTCAGGGCGATTGGTTGAAAGCGATTGCCTCACCCTTGTTCACACTACACTTCAAGATTCTTGGGCTAGCTGTGAACAGAAATCACGATGTTCCTTCGGTTCGGGCTGAACCAACGCTACAGTTGTCTTAACGGCTTGCTCATGGCGTGAGTCAGGTAAGCCATAGACTTGAGTTGGCCTTGGAAGAGCTAACGCTAATACCTGCTCCTATGTACTATCATCAGATACGGAAACTACAAGGACTGCCTAGAGCGTTATCTCCAAGGCGATCGCAAGAGAAGACTAGATGCTTATACTTAATCAGGTTGCCACTAGGATATCACGAGAGACCTGCCTTGACCTCTAAAAGACTCCCTTGATCGGGCATTTCTTGAATTATCCGTTCTAAATCATAAACAAAGTTACAGTTGTCTGAAACGAAAGCGTCCATGAAAGTAACTCAGGAACCGCTCCCGAAGAGCCAGATCGGCCTGGAGATTGAAATTCCCGCCGAAACGACCCAAAAAGCCTACGAAAAGGTCGTGCAAAACCTCTCACGTTCTGCTAATATTCCTGGGTTTCGTAAAGGCAAAGTGCCTCGTCAAGTCTTGCTCCAGCGCATCGGGCTACAGCGCATTAAAGAAGCCGCGCTAGAAGATTTGGTACAAGATGGGCTCAAGCAAGCGATCGAGCAGGAATCGATTCAGGCTCTAGGGAACTACAAGCTGGTTTCCACCTATGAAGAATTAATCCATCGGTTTCAGCCAGGAGAGCCGCTAACGTTTTCAGCCTCTGTTGATGTACCGCCTGAAGTCCAACTGGGGGATTACAAAGGGTTGAGCATCAAAGCCGAGGAAACTCTGCCTGATCCAGAAGCGGTGGATAAGTTCCTAGAAGAGCGCCGCGTCGAGCAAGCGACTCTCATTCCGGTTGAATCGCGCCCAGCCCAAATGGGAGATGTCGCTGTAGTGGATTATGTCGGTCGATTGGTAAGCGAGGGGGAAGAAGCGACGGAAATCTCTGGCGCCACAGCTACAGATTTTCAAATGGAGCTAGAGGAAGGAAAGTTTCTCAAGGACATGGTTAATGGCATTGTCGGCATGAGTCCAGGAGAAACCAAGGAAGTCCCCGTCACCTTTGCAGACGATTACCCCAGAGAAGATTTAGCCGGTAAAGCAGCCATTTTTACGGTTACCCTCAAAGAACTCAAAGAAAAAGAGCTGCCCGAGTTAGATGATGATTTTGCCCAAGAAGTCAGCGAAAAAGAGACTTTGGCTGAGTTACGGGAATCCATAGAACAGCAGTTTCGGGAAAAAGCCGAGCGAGAAACGGCATCGAGTAAGGAGCAAGCGCTCTTAGAAGCACTCCTGGAAAAAGTGGAGATCGACCTCCCCGAAACCATGATTGATCGGGAAGTTCAGACTATCCTGACACAAACAGCTATCCAGATGGAAAGCTACGGGATGGATATCCGCAAGCTGTTTAATGCGGACACCTTGCCTCAGCTCAAAGAGCGATCACGCCCCGATGCCATCGTTCGTCTCAAGCAATCTTTGTCACTGGAGGAAATTGCCAAGCGAGAATCTCTCACGACTACCCCCGAAGAGATTGAAGCAAAAATCAAAGAAGTGATGGAGCAACTCGCTGGGCAGGATGTCGATCCGCAGCGGGTACGAGAAGTTGTGGAGTCGGATTTAATCAAAGAAAAAGCGATGAAGTGGCTGGAAGAACACGCCACGATTGAATTGGTTCCCAAAGGTTCTTTAACACAAGAAGCCCAAGACGAAGCAACCGTATCCGAAGAGACTAAAGAAGAAGCGAGCGTTCCCGAAGAATCAATTGATGCCGCCTCTCAGACGATCGATGTCCAAGCTGAGCCATCTGACGAGTGACAACGATGAACAGACTCATCGACGGGTGATCATCAGATAGGGGTAGAAGATAAAGGTCAGGTGAGAAAAAGGCTTTTATCTCCTACTCCTAAACCCTTACTCCAGCCAACTTTAATCCACTCCCACTCCCAAGATCTAGAAAAATCCCAAGCTCAAATCCCACTCTAAAGAGAGTTAGTCCCTATACAGTTAAGGCATAATGGTCACTAGAAGACTAGTTGTTATATTCCCCCTTTTGTGCTGGGGTAAGATAGCACGACTGTTAACTCAAATGCTTTAACATCCTCAGTTCTATGCTGCAATCCCAGTTCAACGACTATCAAATCACTAACTTGAGTGCCTTTGACGTTTACTCCGTCAGCCCTAGCAACATCGTCCCGATGGTAGTAGAGCAGTCGGGTTTGGGGGAACGGGCTTTTGACATTTACTCACGGCTTTTGAGAGAGCGCATAGTATTTTTGGGGACGCAGGTCGATGATACCGTCGCTGATTCTATCGTGGCCCAACTGCTGTTTTTAGACGCCGAAGACCCGGACAAGGATATCCAGCTTTACATCAACTCTCCCGGTGGTTCAGTGACTGCGGGTATGGCCATCTATGATACGATGCAGCAGATTCGCCCGAACGTGGTCACCATCTGCTTCGGTTTAGCGGCCAGCATGGGAGCCTTTCTCCTCACCGCCGGAGCGCCTGGTAAACGCATGGCACTGCCCAGTTCCCGAATCATGATTCACCAGCCCCTTGGCGGTGCTCAAGGACAAGCCATTGATATCGAAATCCAAGCCAAAGAAATTCTTTACCATAAGCGGACGCTGAACCAGTTACTCGCTCAGCATACGGGACAGCCACTGGAAAAAATCGAAGCCGATACTGAGCGCGACTTCTTCATGTCAGCGGCTGAGGCTAAAGATTACGGTTTGATCGATCAGGTCATTACCCGGCAGAATCTTCCCAAGCCGGAAGCGGCTGTCACTCCTATTAAGTAAGAGGCTTCTTATGTCTAAATACGACTCCCATCTAAAATGTTCGTTTTGTGGCAAGTCTCAGGAGCAGGTGCGCAAGTTAATTGCTGGGCCGGGAGTCTACATCTGTGATGAATGCGTTGACCTGTGTAACGAAATTTTAGATGAGGAATTGCTCGATTCCAGTGGTCCGGCTCCCCAGCCTGTGCCGCCTCGAGAACCTCCTCAGAAGCGCCGCGCTCGTGCTGGGAACCTCTCATTAAATCAGATTCCCAAACCAAGGGAACTGAAAAAGTATCTGGATGAGCATGTCATTGGTCAAGACGAAGCCAAAAAAGTTCTCTCAGTCGCCGTCTACAACCACTACAAGCGCCTCAGCTTTATTCAATCTAAGGGGAATGGTAGTGGCAAAACCGGGTTAGATGACTCAGTTGAGCTGCAAAAGTCCAACATTCTCCTGATGGGGCCTACGGGTTGTGGGAAAACCCTTCTGGCTCAAACCTTAGCCAGTGTCTTAGATGTGCCCTTTGCGGTTGCCGATGCCACAACCCTAACAGAGGCCGGCTATGTCGGGGAAGATGTGGAGAATATTTTACTGCGACTCCTGCAAGTGGCAGACCTTGATGTAGAGGAAGCTCAGCGGGGAATTATCTACATCGATGAAATTGATAAGATTGCCCGCAAGAGTGAAAACCCTTCCATTACCAGGGATGTCTCTGGTGAAGGCGTCCAGCAGGCATTGCTGAAGATGTTAGAAGGGACGATCGCTAACGTACCACCCCAAGGTGGGCGCAAGCATCCTTATCAAGACTGCATCCAGATTGACACGAGCAATATCCTGTTTATTTGCGGAGGCGCATTTGTCGGCCTGGACAAAGTGGTAGAGCAGCGCATTGGTAAGCGCTCTATCGGTTTTATTCAGCCGGGAGAAGGCCAGTCCAAGGAAAAACGGACAGCGGATATTCTACGGCACTTGGAGCCTGATGACTTGGTGAAGTTTGGGATGATCCCGGAGTTCATTGGTCGGGTGCCGATGGTGGCTGTGGTTGACCCGCTTGATGAAGAAGCGCTGATGTCAATTTTGACGGAACCTCGCAATGCCCTCGTCAAGCAGTATCAGAAACTGCTGAAGATGGACAATGTGCAGTTGGATTTCAGACCGGAGGCAATTCGTGCGATCGCGCAAGAAGCTTACCGCCGGAAAACGGGGGCAAGAGCACTGCGTGGCATCGTAGAAGAATTGATGCTGGATGTGATGTACGAGTTGCCTTCCCGCAAGGATGTCACTCGCTGCACCGTGACTAAGGAAATGGTGGAGAAACGTTCGACGGCAGAACTGTTGATTCATCCATCCTCCCTACCGAAGCCAGAATCCGCTTAACAGGAAATTTGAGCGAGAGAGTAGGAAAATTTTAAGTAGGGGCGTATAACCATACGCCCCTATGAATTATGTGAACTTATCTTGACTCAAATTCTTTAATATGCCTGTGATTAACGTTCGCGGTGTTGAGCATTACTACGAATGGATACGCCAACCAACGACTTCTCAAGAAAAGCCGACGCTAGTCTTTGTTCATGGCTGGGGCGGTTCAGGTCGGTACTGGGAAAGTACCGCTAATGCCCTATCCGATACCTTTGACTGTCTGCTCTACGATTTAAGAGGGTTTGGTCGGTCAAAGTTACCTCAAGAGCCAATAGAGCTGCTTTATGAGATGGAAGACTACGCGGAAGATTTAGCCGTCTTGTTAGATGCACTGCAACTCAATCGGGTCTACATCAATGCTCACTCGTTGGGGGCGTCTCCTACAGTTCTGTTTCTCAACCGTTATCCAGAACGAGTGGAACGGGCGATTTTGACCTGTAGTGGCATTTTTGACTACGATGAGAAATCTTTCACCGCTTTTCATAAATTTGGCGGCTACGTGGTTAAGTTCCGTCCTCGCTGGTTCTTACAGATTCCCTTTGCCGGTCCGCTGTTTATGGCACGATTTTTACACCGTCCCCTGCCTGGGGCTGTGAGCCGTGCTTTTTTAGAGGATTTCTTGGATGCAGATTACAATGCCGCTTTGGGTACGATGCTGACAGCGGTGAGTAAGCAAGCAGCGGAGGTGATGCCCCAAGAGTTTGCTCACTTAAGTGTGCCAACTTTATTGGTTTCTGGTGAATACGACAAAATTATCCCAGCCGAGCTAGGGCGTCGGGCAGCTCAGTTGAGTGAAAAAGTCGAGTATTTTCTAGTTCCTGGTACGGCTCATTTTCCTATGTTAGAGAAACCGGAGGTTTACCTAGAGCGGGTGCGGGAGTTCTTGGGCATCGGTTCTTCATCTCCCGCAAAGGCTTGAGCGATAATCCCAAAAAGGAATCCCCCAGCCTGTTAGAGCTGGGGGAATTAATCAGGGTGCATCTACCATTCCTTTATTCCCATGCTTGTCAACAGCTTCCGGATACATTTTGAGGAAATTGGAAATTGTCGGAAAGAGTAAAGCATGGGCGTAGCTTTTCTCGTTCCGCTGTCACTTCGGAGTGGTGAGTAGCAGCAAGATTTCCTTGGCGGCGCGATCGCATACTCCCACTTCTCCCAACAATTGGCGCATCTCCTGATAGTCTACTAGCGTTTGCTGACGCCGTTTGGGATGAAACAGAAGTGCTAGGGCTTCGCGGACGATATTGGCTGGTGTTGCTTGCTCTTGTAACAACTCCGGCACAATCGGGCGCATGACTACTAAGTTCGGGGGTGACATAAAGGGAATAGAAAACTTAAAGAACGTGCGAGCAACCCAGTAAGTAAAAGGACTGACTCGATAAAAAACCACCTGTGGCACGTTCAAAAGCGCCAATTCTAGGTTGACCGTGCCAGACTTAGTAATGGCTAGATCTGACGCGGCTAGCACGTCTGTAGTCGGACTAGAGACAATGGTGGCGTTTAGACCATATTGCTGAACTGCGGCTTCAATGGCTGGTCGGAAGGTGTCCTGAGATAGAGGAATCCAAAACAGAGGAGACAAGGGTTGAAGGGTTGAAGGTTGTTCTGCGGAGGTATTCTTGCTGACTAGGTTTGAGCCTTCAATGTTCAACCCGCCCACCTGTAACCCGTCCTTCAGTAATTTCGCCTGGAGTTGCTTGGCTGCCTCAAAAACGATTGGCATCAGGTACTTGAGTTCTTGGCGTCGGGAAGCCGGGAGAAGTGCGATCGCGATTTGGTCGGGTTTAATGCCTAGGGTGGCACGCGCCTGCTCACGCGAGAGACTCGAGTGTATCCGATCCACAAGGGGATGTCCTACCCAAGTTACTGAAGCACCCTTTTTTTCAAAGTAACGAGCTTCTCCGGGGAAAATCGCCAACATCTGATCGGCAATATCGAGAATTGCCGACGTATTGCGGGGAGAAACCGACCACACCCACTCTTGAGGAGCGATATAATAAATAACTGGAACCTGCGGTAACTGACGCCGAATAAAACTGCCAATGCTAAGATTTGGCCCCATGTAATCAATCAGGATGACGACATCAGGCGGGTGATGGCGAAGATACTGTTTAGCACGACGCTGGATGTTCAGGGTAGGCAGCACAAAAGGCAGAGATTCTAGAATCCCCACTGAACCGATACTAGTAGTATTCCCCAACAAGGCAGCACCGGCCTTGGCCATTCTTTCGCCCCCTAGCGCCACAATGTCTAACTCTAACCCTGTGGCCTCTGCCTGACGTTTTAAGGCGTCAATGAGTAGCGCCCCTTGTAAATCACCAGATACCTCTCCGGTGCTGATAAAGATGGTTTTGAGCGTCATTGGTTATTGGTGAAGATAGAGTTGAAAGTCCGCAAGTTGTAGGTGGAATGTTCTAACCTACCCTTCGGGAACGGCTACGCCGAACAACCTTCTAACTTTCAACCTGCAACCCTTTGGTGCGACGACCGGGAATTAAACCCCGTCGTCCTTCCATTTGGGATAATTGTAAAAATCGACGCAGGTGCTGTAATTGTTCGCTATCGGGCAGTAAGTCTAGATGTTCTAGGGCTTGACTAAGCGTTTGTCCAGAGCGGTAGAGTGTGCGGAATGCTTTTTTGAGTTGTCCGAGTTCAGCCGCCGTCAGTCCGGCACGCTTGAGTCCAACCAAGTTGAGCGATCGCACTCGTGACGGATTGCCCTCAACTAACATATAGGGTGGCACGTCGCGGTCAATCCGGCTCATGCCACCCACCATCGCTAGACGTCCGATATGAACAAATTGATGAATCCCCACAGCCCCACCAATGGTTGCCTTGGACTCGATATGAACGTGACCGGCCATCGCTAAGTTGTTGGAAATCACGACCGAGTCTTCAATGACGCAATTGTGAGCAACGTGGACATAAGCCATCAGTAGATTGCCGTTGCCGATCACTGTTGCCTCACCCTCACCCGTTGCCCGGTTAATGGTGGCGTATTCGCGAATCTGGTTGTCATCGCCAATTTTGACCCAAGTGGGGGCACCATTATACTTTCGGTCTTGGGGTTCCGAGCCAATTACCGCACCCGAAAAGATGTGATTTCTGGCTCCTATTTCAGCTAGTCCCTCGATCACGACATGAGCACCGATAGTCGTGCCGGGACCAACCTTGACATTATTCCCTATTACTGCGTAGGGGCCAACTTGAACGGTTGGGTGGAGTTCAGCACCAGGATGAATAACAGCAGTTGGATGAATCAGTGTTGCCATAGAAGTGTTGAGTTGGATAGGAGCAGCGCTCCCGTGCTATGAGCTTAAGGAAGTGAGTTTTGAATGTTAGAACTTTACACTCAACACCGCCGTACTCAAAGCGACTTTTAGTCTACGAGAGAAAACAGTAATTCGCCTTCTGCAACTCGTTGACCATCGACAACTGCACGAGCCTGCATCTTTCCAAAACGACGCCGCTTGACAGATAACAGTTCCGTTGTCATTATCAGTTGATCGCCAGGAACGACGGGGCGACGAAAGCGAACTTTGTCAATACCCGCAAAAACAAATAATCCGCCCTCCACATCAGGTAACTGGGTCAAGACGATTCCCCCAACCTGAGCCATCGCTTCTACTATCATTACCCCAGGCATCATAGGGCGTCCGGGAAAATGACCTTGAAAATGCGGCTCGTTGAAGGTAACGTTTTTGAGTCCAACGGCTCGTTTGCCAGGAACATATTCAATGATTCGATCCACCAAGGCGAAAGGATAGCGGTGAGGGAGTAGTTTTTGAATCTCTTCTAGGGGCAGCATAGCTTGAGTCGATAAGTTGCTGCTTGGCTCAGAAGCGGTTTGGGTGGAGTCATTGTGGGTATTAATTTCGGTCAGTATGGTCATGAGCGTGCTTTGGAGGGTTGCAGGTTGGCAGGGCAAGCAGGTGTCAGGTTACAGGTTAGCAGGTTAGCAGGACAAGCAGGGCAAGCGGGTTATATTTTCCACCTTCCCACCTTCAACGTTCCAACTTTCAACCGTCTAACGTTCCAACCTTGAACCTTCTAACCTTCAAGCATTTGTTGCACCAACTCTTTGACAAGTTGGACATGCAAATGGTGGCTAGCTTTGTAAGCGAGGAAGTGAGCGACAGGAAAAGTTCCTAGTAGACTTAAATCCCCTACTAAATCTAAAAGTTTATGACGCACTGGCTCATTTGAAAATCTTAAGGGAGGATTAAGCCATCCAGAATCGCCACAAACCAGAGCATTTTCCAAGCTACCACCTTTGATTAAACCAGCTTGTCGCAGTTGCTCGATTTGGTGAGCCAACCCAAATGTCCGCGCGGGTGCGATCACATCGGCAAAACTCTCTTGCCCTGGCGAAAAGCTATGCCATTGATTCCCAATTGCCGGTAAATCAAAATCAATCCCATAGGTCAATCGGAGTGTCGGTGCTGGCAAGGCTGCAACAAAAGCATCCTCTTGGTGTACCCAGATGGGTTGCTTTAAGACAAAAGGCGAGAGGGTGATGGAATGATCCGGTGAGACTCTCCCACTCTCCTCATCGCGTGCCACCACCCCCACTTCCTGAATCGCCTCCACCCAATTTTTCGCTGAACCATCCAGCAGTGGCACTTCTGGCCCATCAATCTCAATCTGGACATCATCAACGCCACTTCCAGCGAGTGCGGCTAGCAGATGTTCTACTGTCCGTACACGCGCTTCACTACGAGTAGAAACGCTCTCCCCTTCAGTGCTACTTGGGGTCAACGCCCACAGTTCAGTCGATAGTCTTGTCTCACAGACAGCGTTGACACACACTGGAATGATGGGTGACCCAGGCAGATCAACCCGAACAAAATAGCGTCCCTCCCCAGCCGCCGCAGGCAACACTCGCACTGTTGTCAAGATGCCGCTATGCAATCCAACGCCCGAACGTTCAAAGCTTCCGCCCAAGGTGTAATTAGTCATCAGTCCTGTGTCCGGACAAAAGTGACCGGGTGAACGTTGAAAGTTAACAGCTTGAAAGTTGGCAAGTTCAAGGTCAAGGTTTTAACCTTCGACCTTCAACCGCTTAACCTTCAACCTCCTAACCTTCAACACATTTAGAATCGCTCTCCAATACCAAAGTGCAACTGAGAGTCGCCTTGGTCATTAAAACCATAGTCCACACGAATCGGTCCCAGTGGCGACTGCACCCGGACACCCAGACCATAGCCGAAGCCATTACCGGGTTTACCCCGCACGCCTGCCGGGTTTCCAGGGACATCGCTTCCCGTACCCAGGTCACTGGCATAGTCTACAAACAGAGCACCACCTACGATTGAGAAAATGGGGAAACGATATTCCGCTGTTGCTTGAATAAAGCTACGTCCTGAACCGAGTTCGCCTTCATCGTAGCCTCGTACCGAGTTCGAGCCACCCAAGGAGAACGCTTCATAAGGCGGTAAATCACCAAAGACTGTGCCCCCTTGAACGTTAAAGGCAAGAGTCTGCGGGCCTTTGGTAAAGTGGGTGAAGCTGACAGGGACGTAGTAGCTGTAGCTGCCTCGTAAGCGGCTCAGGAGGATGTTGCCTTCTCCGACTGGGATAGATTGCTCAAGGCCAAATCGCAGTACAGAACCGCTAGTGGGTCGCAGGAGGTCATTGCGGCGATCGCGCACTGCACCAAATTGAACCGTCAACAGGTCGTCTGTCCCGCTACCACTAAAGCTGAGTTGTTCGCTACAGTTAGGATCAACCTGTCCAGGAAGGCAGGCAACAGGGCTGACGTCACCATCTGTATTCTTGATAGCAACCCGTTGATACTGTAAGCCCAAAGAAGCTGTCCATTCAGCCGGGCTAAAAACGTCTCTGGACAATGGACGGGTAAAGGTAATGCCACCACCTGTACGCAGGACACGGGGGCGATCGCCATTAGGCAGAAACACTTCTGGATCACCGCCCTCAAAGATCAGAGAAATTGACCGACGGCGGAAGAAGTTAACGGTGTAAGAGGTACGGTAGGGGTCACCCGCTATCCAGGGGTCGGTAAACCGCGCATCAAACAGCAACTCCCGCTGACCTACCTGAACTTCAGCCCCCAAAGTCTGATTATTCCCTCCCAGGTTTTGCTGTTGATAGCTGACTGAGCCAAATAATCCACTCGCCGAACTAATCCCGCCCCCTAAAGCGAGAGACCCTGTATTTTTTTCAATCACGTCCACGTTCATTACCACCCGACGGGGGTCTGTTCCGGGGGCAAATGACAGTCGCACATCATCAAAAATCCCCAGCCCATAGACTCGCCGCAAATCTCTTTGAGCGGTCTGTCGATTAAAGACATCACCCGGTTTTAGCTGAATCTCTCGTGTAACGATGAAGGGGCGGGTGCGGCCTCGGACTGTTTCGCCTTTCTCATTGGTAGTCTCTCCTTCTTTGTTCAGGAAACGCACCTGAATATCTTCAATGACCCCTTCTGCCACAACCAGGGTAACTCGACCATCGGGGGTAACTTGTTGGGCATCAACGACCTGAGCCAAGTCATAACCGTTATCCTTGTACCACTGGTTGACTTTTTTGATCCCCTCTTGGAGTTGGCGCAGGTTGAGAATCTTGCCATATTGCTCACTGAAGATGTTCTCGACTACTTGGGGCGGCAGTGCACGAGTCCCTGCGCCCTCCGGCACAGTTTGCACCGTAACACTTTGCAGTACTGGGTTAGGCGTAACTACAAAGGTGACGCGAACCCCTAAAGGCGTATCCTCTGGCTGCACATTTACACTGGAGAAGTAACCAGTGGCAAAGATCGCATTCACATCTTCTTGCAACTGGGAGCGGGTGGTCGCTTGTCCGGCTCGTGTTCTAATCACCCGGTAAATTTCTTCTTCCAGGTCTCCTGTTGCACCACTGACAGAGACTTCTCCAACCAGTACTCGCGGTTCTGGCTGAGTCGGCTGGGCTTGAGTCCCTGGAGTCGATGCAGGTGCCGGCTGAGTCGGCTGCGTTTGAGTATCTGGAGAGAGCGTAGGTTCTGACTGAGTCGGCTGCGTTTGGGTCTCTGGAGTCGATGCAGGTTCGGGCTGAGATGGCTGCGTTTGGGTCCCTGGAGAGAGTGTAGGTTCGGGTGTCAGAGTCGGGGGTGGGGACGGTGAGGGTTCGGGCGTTGGCCTTTGGGACGGTGAGACTTCCGATGGAGAAGCCTGTGCCGTCAAAGATTGGGCACTGGAGAACTCGGGCACAGGCTTTGTCTCAACAACTAAGCTGTTGGAACTAGCTGATTGACCTACCGTAGATGCCTGCGACACCCCTTCTACAGGGGACTTATCTGGGTTGACATATATCGGCTTTAAGATTGAGCTGGAATTAGCCTCAGATACAGACAGCTCCGTAGCTGTAGGCGTTGCCCCACTGCCCAATGTCGATTTGGTTAGGGTTGGCTTTAGAGTAGGCTGGTCAGCTGTTTGCCCGCTCACTGAGTTAGATAAACAGAAAGTGGTTGAGGCAGCAAGCATTGCTGCTAAAAAGGGAGATAAGCGCATAGCTTTGAGATCGTTTGGCACTTCCACACACCACGTTTATTTCATGTCAGCGAATGACGCGCTTGGCGTCTCACTCCGCTATCAGACGGTTCTTTGTTGTCCATTGTCCATTGTCTATGGAGAGTTTAAGCGATTTACTCATCGCGATTCGATAATCCTTGTATCTTAATCACTCGTCGGGAGCTGGGTTGCCAGAACCCGCTCTAAAACTTGCTGATAGGCATCTTCTACCTTCCCCAAATCACGACGAAATCGGTCTTTGTCCATTACACGACGTTCTGGATCAGTTTCCGCTTGATTCCATAGGCGGCAGGTGTCAGGGCTAATTTCATCCGCTAACAGCAACTGCTGCGTGGAATTCACGCCAAACTCTAGCTTGAAGTCCACCAGAGTAATACCGCAGCGGTTGAAAAAAGTCATGAGAATTTCGTTGATGCGTAAGGCTTGACTGGTTAGCTGGTCGAGCTGTTCAGGGGTTGCCAGTTCTAGGAGTAACAAGCGATCGCGTGTTAACAATGGGTCTCCCAACGCATCATTTTTGAAATAAAATTCCACTAACGGTGCAGGGAGTACCTTGCCTTCCGATAACCCAGTTTGTTGACACAGGCTCCCAGCCGCAATGTTCCTGACGACCACCTCCAAGGGCAAAATCCGTACCTTTTTCACTAACATTTGGTTGGGGGCAGGTCGGTCAACGAAATGGGTAGGAATACCTGCGGCTTCGAGCAGTTTGAATAAGTGAGTCGAAATGGCACAGTTCATTTCACCTTTACCGACGATCTGACCTCGCTTTTGGGCGTTGAAGGCTGTGGCATCGTCTTTGAAGTAGGTCAATAGAATTTCTGGATCATCAGTAGGATAAAGAACCTTCGCTTTACCTTCGTAGAGTTTTTCCGGGGTAGACATAAGTTGAGTTGTAGGTTGTGTTGTGTTTGCACAGGAAGCCAGCCACTCAGAAGAGTACTCTAATATAGAGTCCTTAAAGGGCGAAATGGAACTCAATCGCGGCAACTAACTTGACTTCTCTTTTGGCGTCGCTTGAGCTAAGCTAAGGTTAAATTAAACTAAATAACCCAAAGACGCCTTTGGGTGGCTCAAACTCCAATAGAAGCTAGCTACAACGGCATGACTCATAACGCTTAATAGCTGTTAGCTGGCTAGTGACTGATCTAGCATTAATCGGAATAGAGAGTAATTGCTTGTTATTATTTATTACCCTTATAGTGGTGAGCAGTACATAATCCTAGAGAATAAAAATTATAGAGCGAGAAGCTGTCTTTAGTAGGTAAGGCTGACTTCCTCCTAAAGAAAGATTTATACGCAAGGAGCAATTACCTTAGACATAGCGCTTTCGATCTCAGCAAGGAATACCCGAAAACTTCTCAAATTTAAGTTAGTTTCTAAAAGAAATTACCGTAAAACCACGGTTGATTCAGTACCCTTTTAAAGGAAATATAGAAGCAGTCAAGTAATAAGTTCCTCTAGGGATCGAGCCGGATGGCAGGCTACCACAGCTAACAGGATTTCCTAATTTCGCGAGAAATCTAGGTAGTTACTTTAGCTACAGTTACTAGGGGATGAATCGACTAATTTGGGTCGAGCTGGGGATATTTACCATCAGGAGATAGTTATGGCAGATCAGATTGATAAATCAGATTTTTTATATCCTCGCAGTCGCTATTATGGTCAGGTTAAACCAGAGAATCTGGTTTTCAATGCGAATTTACAAGAGTTTGCCCAGCGAGTCAACTATATCTGCAATCTGGAGACGGCGGGTAAACTGCCCTCGGAAGAGGCTTATCGGCGCATCAAAGAGCTTTGGAAACAATTGAAACGCAGTAAAAAGCAACTTGCCATTGGGGAAAACCCCTTCCAAGACGAGGCAGGAGGCGACCATGAAGGATGAAAAGTTGTTTTATAGCTGACACTTGCTCCTTATTTCGTTGTCAGTGTATGCACGCCGTCCCACCAATCGGGAGGAGGGTTGTCCAGTAAGTATCTTGAACGCTCTAGATGGATGGAGACAGCCTGATCAGTTGGCGGCTTTAGGGCGTAAGCTTGGTCAAAACAACTCAGTGCTTTTTGAAAATCTCGATTCAGGTAGGCGTGGCGTCCTGCGGCGTAGAGATCCAAGAACCGCTTGGCCATATCGTTGAGAGGCATATCAGATTCACCAATCAACTCATAAATACTAACAGCTTGGTTTTTCCCCTTAACCCGAATTCGGTCTAACTCGCGCACCCAGATGTGCTCGCGACACAAGTGATAAGTGGACTCGCTCAAAATAATGTCACAGCCATACTCTTTGGTGGCACTTTCCAAGCGAGCACTCAGATTCACTCCATCTCCAATGACGGTGTAATCCATCCTTTTTTGGGAACCAATATTCCCTGCCACCACCTCTCCAGAACTAATCCCAATACCGATGCGGATTAGCGGTTGGTTACTGAGCATCCGCGACTGATTAAACGCGGCTAAGCGCCAGCGCATATCCAGTGCTGACTTAACAGCCATCCAAGCATGATTTTCGTTTAACGGCAAAGGCGCCCCGAACACCGCCATCAGGGCATCTCCGATAAACTTATCTAAAGTGCCTTCGTGGTTAAAAACAGCCTCCACCATGGTTTCAAAATACTGGTTGAGCAGCGACACCACCTCAGCCGCTCCCAGATTTTCCGTCAGGGTCGTATAACCTCGGATGTCGGAAAATAAAATGGTCACGTCCTTACGCTCCCCGACCATCAGGCTATCTTCACCCCGTGCCATCACTTGTTCGGCAACTCTTGGGGTCATGTAGCGATACATGGCACTCCTCATCCGTTTTTCGCGCGTCATATCTTCCAATACCACTAAACCGCCGCGCACGGTGCCCTCTGGATTTGTTAAAGGATTAACGGTTAGGTTAATACTGCGCTCAATTTCCTTAACTTGCTCTTTAGACAAGAATGTTGGCGCGCTTGACTCCCAAGGTCGCTCATTCCAAGGAATATAAACTTTTGGATTATCGCTTTTGGGGATGGCTAGGATGTAAAGACTTCCCTCATGGGTTGAGTGGAAGGTAGACGGCTGTATATGAGAAAGTTGTTCGGTGTAGCTGTTGTTATAGCGTCGGTTAGACGAGGGATTTGACCCTTCAAATTGGAACGTTTCAAAGGTTAAATCTTGAGAACGTTCAGCTCTTGATCGATTAATTTTCAACTCTTCTTTAATAGGCAATTCTTGACGACTCTCAAACAAACCGAGCGTCATACTTTGCTCAGGTACATAATACTTAGTGCCCGTTGTTAAGCTTTCCTGGAGACGCGATTGGAGATTGTCAATTGGTACTACTTCCCAAACATAGCGACCCATCAATTTGTACTCCCACAACTGTCGATTTTTACTATCTTTGTTGTGGTAGGGGCAACCAAGCAGCGCCAGGGCTGCATCATTGATGGTGACAATTCGCCCCTGCATATCGGTAGAAATTACCGCATCTGAAAGGCTTTGCAAAATATCTTTCTGATATTGCTTCTCGATGAGGACATTTTCAAAAAGCTTGGCGTTTTCCAAGGCAATTCCTGCCTGAATATTAAACGCCCGCATGAACTCTTCATCTGAACTGGTGAAGCTACCTTGGTATTTATTGATGAGTTGCGTTACACCAATCAAATCCCCTGCTGAGTTAAACACGGGCATACACAAGATGTTACGGGTTACATAGCCCGTTCGTTTGTCGGTCGTGGGATCAAAGCGAGGGTCTTTGTAGGCATCGGGAATATTTAGTGCTTGCCCGGTTGAGGCTACATATCCAGCAATGCCGCGATTAGCAGGGATGCGAATTTCTACAAAGTCTGTGCCATCGGCTGTTGCCACCTTGCTCCAAAGCTCACCCGTTTCTTTGCTGAGCATAAACAGGGTACTACGGTCTGCCTGCATCAAATCGCGAGCTTGATCCATCACCAGACGGAGTGTAGCTTCTAAATCCAGGCTTTGACCTAACGATGCAGTCGCCTTGAGTAACGCGGCGGCTCCCCGCTGGTTGCGAGCCGCCATGTAAAAGGATTGGCAGGTTTCGAGAATGATGCCAATTGAGGCGGCAAAGTCACGGAATCGCTGTTCATCGTCAGCATCAAAAGGCACATCTCCTGCTTTATTTAACAGTTGCACCACAGCAACAACCTGTTTGCGGCTGCTAAAAATCGGCATACACAAGAGCGTGTGAGTTCGATAACCAGGACGCTCGTCAACTTCTTTGTTAAAGATTGGGTGATTGTAGGCATCAGGAATATTAAGGCATTGGCCTGTTGTTGCTACATACCCCGCTAGGCCAACATTTAGAGGAATCCGAACTTCAATGGCTTTGTTAGTTTCGGTTTGGGGAATTTTTGCCCAAAGTTGACCCTTATCGGCATCGACTAAGAAGATGGTGGTACGATCCGCTTGCAGGATTTGACCGATTTTGAGGGTGAAGGCATCCATCACCTGCTCTAGCATACTTTCTAGGGCTTCGTTGTTGATCATCTCGATCGCCCGTAGAAATTGCTGAAACTCAGCCGTAATAAAGTCCAACAAGCAGATGAACTCGGGAACAGATAGGTCTTTGACGCGATGAGTCAGAGCACTAGTCCGATTGAGTTGGGTTAACTGAGTCAGTGTAGCCAGAATGCTACCAACGTTGGAGAGTGTCATAGGGATCGCTGTTTAACATCTGTCGTAAGATCCAGCGTGTAGAGGCTTAGGCGGAGAACTAAACTAGGTCAATGGGTTGACTGGAAGAAGCGAAACAACTTGACTCAGACCTTGAGATGCACTCCAGCGGTTAAAAGGCAATAGCGCCTGTAAAAAAGTTAATGATAACACTGAGTGGAACTAGAATGGGCTAAAACAAGTACTCCTACTTATGAATGTATCCACTCTTTCAGGGTTAAACAAGGGTGAATCCACCCATTGTTGTCAGCTGATGTGCCTTAAAGTAAAGCTATTTTAAGTTTTATAATGATGCTCAGGAGTGTTTAGCCAACTCTATTGGTTTACAGCTAATTGCCAGTGCTATTTGTAGCGGTGTAAACCGTAACTCAAGGAACTGCTCATTAACTACCGAAAACGGGTCACTGATTTCTAAAAATGAAATACCAAGTAGGTGGGACGCTCACCAAAGATGCACCAAGCTATGTAGAGCGGCAGGCTGACTCAGCGCTTTATGAAGCATTGAAGCAGGATGAATTCTGCTAGGTCTTAAACTCCCGGCAAATGGGCAAATCTTCACTCCTGGCCAGAACGATTCATTGCCTACGGCAAGAGGGTTTTAGATGCGCCATCTATTGATATGACCCTTATTGGTAATGAAAATGTTACGGATTTTCAGTGGTACAACGGATTAATTGCTAGTTTATGGTCAGATTTTAAACAACCAGGACAGTCGAGAACAGAGCGAACTTTGGCTGTCCGGTTCGGTCGTAAAACAGCAGGGTTTTCTAACGGTAACAAACCGGATTTATCAAGAAGTCTTTAACCAAGAGTGGGTAGAAAAACAATTACATCCGTCGCCATCAAGGTTAGGACAAATCTAACTGATGAAACGACCATGTACTAGTAATAAAACTTCTGCCCTGGAGCCTTGGAGCCTGCTGCCTTTTGCTATACCCAATTGAAATCCGCTCTAGAACACAGAAAATTAGTGGGTTCTCAAGCGGCGGATGACATAGAGTGGGACATGACCACAGATCTGTAATAATTTTGCAACTGCCGTGTGGCAGCGCTCCAACTCCAACGTTCGGCTTCAGCTCTGGCATTGTGCCGCAGGGTTTCGCGTTCGTCTTGTTGCTGGAGAAGACGCACCGTTGCTGTAATTGCCCCCTGCTCATCTGCTGGGTCAAATAGGTAACCATTGACCCCATCCGTCACAATATCCGGAATCCCCCCAGAACGTGCTGCAACCACAGGACAACCGGCTGCCATCGCTTCTAGGAGTACTAATCCCAAGGTTTCTGTCCGGGACGGAAAGACAAAGGCATCCGAACAGGCAAAGGCAGAACCAAGTTCTTTGCCCGTGAGGTAGCCCACGAAGTGAGTGGGTGTACCAGCAAAGTATTTTTCTAAGGCGCTGCGGTGAGGACCATCGCCGACTAAGGCAAGGCGAGCATTGGGAATAGCTTCTAGTACAGGTTTAATCCGCTCAATCTCTTTTTCCGCCGAAAGACGCCCCACATATAGAAGGAGAGGGCTTTCTGGGTGTCCTTGGGAGAGGTGCGATCGCATTTGTGCAGACGTTAAGCTGGGATGAAACGTTTCGGTATCCACGCCTCGCTGCCACAAGTCCAAGTTTTGGATACCATGTACTCTCAACTCCTCGATCATCGCCGTCGAGGTACACAAATTCAGTTGAGCTTGATTGTGACTGGCCTTGATTAACTCCCACATTACAGGTTCCAACATCCCTAGTCCGTAGTGCTGGAGGTACTGCGGCAAATGGGTGTGGTAAGACGCTACCAAGGGAATTTGCAGGACTTTGGCATAGTACAGCCCACCCAAGCCTAAGACAGCCGGGTTAACCACATGAATCAAGTCCGGTTGAAACGTCTCTAAAGCCACGCCAATCGATGGTCGTGGCAGTGCCAGCTTCAGTTCTGGATACAGGGGCAGCGGGAAGCCAGAGACGCCGTAAATTTTGGCTCCTTTGTATTCTTTGAGTCCACCATCCGGCGCGACAACTAGGACTTGGTTCCCATTACGCTGCAAATGTTCAACGGTGTGGCGCAGGCGCGTCACAATCCCGTCAACTTTGGGCAAAAACGTTTCAGTAAATAGAGCGATTCGCATACTTTAACTATCTGCCAAATACCGTCTGAAATTTAACCCTTCACATTCAATAACGAAGCCAATTTTAAAGCCTAATTAAAGCTGTCTATTTCCCTATAAAAAGGGGAAATTATATTATTAATGAAAAAGCTTGCTTTCTTAAAAAGGTGTACACATCCTTATTGTTACACATGATACCACGTAAGCTTTGGCAATGATTTACAGAACTAGTGTTCTCTATAAAATTCTTGCTTAATCAACCGATAAAGTACTACGACTGAATGCGACTCTATACTACAGTTTCAGCCGGCTCAATGAAATTAGAGGTAATCGTTTTTACGATTACCTCTTCGCTCAAAGCTGTCTCACCTATCAACGCCAAGATACTTTGGGCAGAATTTGGTTTTTATCGACACGATGCTGATATTTTTGAGCAAAATTGAGGAGAGAATCGAGCAGCGAGTCAGAGAGATAGTGTGGCTGTAAACCCAGGCTCAAAAGACTGGTGTTTTTGGCATAGAAGTAGTGCTGTTCTTTCTCAACTCTGGGGTTGTCGATGTGGTCAATCGTAATATCCAGCCCCAACTTAGTTCCCGCATTCTGAACCATCACGGCTAAGTCGCCTACGCTGAAGAGTTCAGTAAACTGGTTGAACACGCGGAATTGACCGGGTTCGGCTGGATTGGCGATCGCAATTTCCACACAGCGCACTGTATCCCGAATATCCAAAAATCCGCGAGTTTGACCACCCTTACCATAAACCGTCAAGGGATAACCAATCGCCGCCTGAATACAAAAGCGGTTGAGGGCTGTACCAAAAATCCCGTCATAATCGAGGCGGTTGATTAACAGTTCGTCCATACCCGTTTCTTCGGTCAGGACACCATACACAACCCCCTGATTTAGGTCGGTTGCCCGTAATCCCCAAACCTTACAAGCAAAGTGGATATTATGGCTGTCGTGAACTTTGCTCAGGTGGTAGAAACTTCCAGGCTGTTTCGGATAGGGTAGGGTATCCTTGCGCCCATTATGTTCGATTGTGATATAACCTTCTTCAATATCGATATTGGGCGTCCCGTATTCACCCATTGTGCCCAACTTCACCAAATGACAATCGGGGAAGTCTTGACGCATGGCGTACAGTAGATTTAGCGTGCCCACCACATTATTTACCTGAGTGAGAACAGCATGTTCGCGGTCAATCATGGAGAACGGTGCTGACCGTTGTTCGCCGAAGTGGACAATTGCCTCTGGCTGAAACTGATGGAGTGCCTTAATCAAGAAATCGTAGTTGGTGATATCGCCAACAAACAGGTCAACGGACTTACCGGTGAGGTCTTTCCAGCGCTGGAGGCGTCGCTGAATCGGTGCAACCGGAGTCAGAGTGTCAAGACCTAGTTCTAAATCCCAGTGACGGCGCACCAAGCTATCGATAATGCCGACTTCATACCCTTTGTTGGAAAGATAGAGCGAGGTTGCCCACCCGCAATAGCCATCACCACCAATAACCAGGACTTTCATACTTGCTCAATAAATTTTGCTTGCCGATACTCGGTAAATTTACCAGGTTTGTGTCCCCTCTAGACCATGAATCTAATGGGAATTCATGGATGTGTTGTAAATCACTTTTGCTGTGCAACCGGAGTGGTACACCTCCAACTTCAAGCAAGACTTTAGGCTACTGGGGACGATCGCAAAGCTGATTAGGATGTAGATTACGCTACCTCGCGCCTAGAGTTACCCTCCTTAGGTAAGAAATTCCAGGCGGTGAAACATTCATTCCCGTAAACCCTAAACCGCCGAATCCCTCCTCTTTGAAGCGGGGGAGAGGACTCAAGCTCATCCTAAACGGTATTCAATCCGCACTTGTTCAACAGCATTATCCTCGCCTTCAAAGAACGTATCGCGGCGGATTTCGCGAAATCCCAATGCTTGAAACTGGGCGAGTTCTGGCTCAGACAGAGGCCAAGGTGGGCCTGGTGGTTCGGTATCCGTATCACGACGGCGAGTAACGACTAATAAGGTTCCTTCTTTGGCTACCAAAGACGCGATCGCTTCGATAACCTTTGACCGCACATCAAGCGGTAAGGCTTGGATGTTGCGCGATTCAACTACCAAGTCGAAGGCACGATGCCATGCGGGATCGACCACCAGCAAATCGGCAACCACATAGGTGACTGGTGAATCGGGAAATCGTTTCCGACACCATGCGATCGCGGTCGGGGAAATATCGAATGCTGTAACCTTGAATCCTCGCGCTTGCAACGCTTCAGCGTCATCCCCTAAGCCACACCCGATAACTAGCGCAGACCTCCCATTGCCTTGGGAGGCGTAAGTATTGAACCAATCTTTCAGGTAGGGGTGGATAGCCAAGCGCGCCCACGGTACTTGTGAAGCATCCCCATTAGCCTCAGCATATAAGACTTCAAACCATCCAGACGGATTGGATTGGCTCAGCGCTTGCTCTGCCAATGATTTAACCTTCTGCCGTATCGCCTCTGGTTGTTGCTCAAACATTATTGATTACGGTTGAATTTGAAGTATCTTTCTAATACTGAGTTGCAGTTTAACGTAGATAGGACTTACGCATTTGCCCCCCTGCCCCCAACTCTGGGGGAGTAAGATCTTGTTCCCCCCAAATTTGGGGGGTTAGGGGGGCTAATCAATGGATATTGCGTAAGTCCTGGTAGAACTTAACAAACCACTCCAGGCACCGAGGACACTGAGGTAAGAGAAACAGAGAGTTATACGTTCTAATGGATTGAATTTAGAGCAAAAAGAGTTGAGCTGATCGAATCGTACTAACCCGCTGCTTTTGAACTCAATTGATCAATATTTCTCAGAGTATCCAAAAATGCATAAACAGCAGGAGTGTGCAGGGCATTCGTAAGAATTGCTGTTCCAATTATCCGTTCTAACGGAACAGGTAACCTACACACATGAACGCCTGGAGGTACCGGTTCGGCGGCGAGTCGAGGAAGAATTGCTGCCCCTAATCCTTGCATCACCATACTGACCATGGTTGAATCTTCTCGCACCTCATAAGCAACATTCAAGGGATATTCCGAAATCTTCAAGTGATTGCGAATTCTGAGTGAGCAGCTATTGGTGGAAGGCACAATTAATGGGTAGGCTGCTAATTGTTCCCAAGTGATTTTATGACTTCTACATCCTGAGTTGGGAGGCAGCAGGGCAACGTAGTCATCTCGCATCAATTCCCACGTTTCAAAGTCATCAGTTGAAGGTAAGTAAGTAAAGCCAATATCAGCATGTCCTTCGCGCAAGGATTGTTCTACGCCAGCAAAATCGTAAAATTCAGTAATTGTCACAGTAATGGCTGGAAATTGATGGCGGAACTGAGCAATTACGCTAGGCAGAATGTGCGTTGCCACGCTCCGAAAAGCGGCAATTCGCACTTGCCCCCCATGTAGCCCCTTTTCCCGGTTGGCTTCCCGGAGAATATCTTCTAAAAGTTCCAACACCTGACGCGCCTGAGCAATTATCCGTTCTCCAACAGGTGTTGCATGTGCCCCATGACGCCCTCGTGAGAGCAATAGTACTCCCAATTCTTCCTCTAGATTAGCGATCGCATGACTGACGGCTGACTGCGATAAATCCAAATGTAGCGCTGCCTCACTGAAGTTTTTGTGATCTGCTACGGCAACTAAGGCACGCAGTTGAGAGATTTTTAACTTATAGGGGCTGATTTTATTCATAGGTTGATGCCGTCTGTGGATGAATTTTTGCAAAAGCCGTCAGCCGAAGGTTGAAGGATGAGGTAAAGATGATGCTCTCTGGTAGTACATTCTTGTCTCTATTTCCTAAATCACTTTAGCTGCTTGAGGCAAAGCGCGACTCCGATTTCATCCTTCAGACTTCATCATTTAATGGCTTTTTTATTTATCAGTTTTATTCATGGAATCTATGCATTTTGTATTTTGATAGATGATTTACTACTAGTTAATCTGAATTGTATGAAGATAGATTTTTGATTGATTTCCCAAAATTCAGTTTTTTTATGAAAAATTACACGACTTATTCTGAATCAGAAATGCAAGATGCTCTTGTCAAGAACCCTGAACAAAATCGAGTTACAAAAACGAATCCCTCCTCTCTAATTAATAGCATTTGGCAGTACATCGCTACAGTCTTTGAACAAAGACAGGAGCCAAAAGTCTGGCAACGCTGCGATCGCTATGGTCAGACTTTGTGGTATGGTTATGACCCAGTTACAGGTTGGTCGGTCTGTCGGCACTCCGAAGGCGAAATTCGGATTTGGATTGAGGAACGTTATAACCGATAAGTCAGCCGAAGGCTGAACTGTAAAGGATGAGTCATCCCATTCGGTTGTAAAGCACAGACGTCATGGCTACTGTCTACTTCTAAAATCTCATAGTCTGGGTCATTAAAAATCACCCAATCAGGTGAACTGAGGAACGAGAAAAACTTCCCCATCCTGTTTGATTTGAAAACTCGCTGACTGATTCCTACTCGTCGAGAAAAATAAGGAATATCAAATTTATGGGAATCATGCTTGTAGGTGGATAATGGAAAATTTTCTTACAATTAACCATTACAATTCCCGATTCTCCATTACCTAAATGTTATTGAATTTTCCGATGACTCACTTTGGGGGAGAACTAGCCGCTCTCAGTGCCGCGTTTTTATGGGCTTTCTCTGCGGTTATCTACGCTCGTTTAGGGCAAAAGATTCCACCGTTAGTACTGAATCTGAGCAAAGGTGTTATTGCGATCGCCTTTATTCTCATCACTCTACTTGTTCAAGGCAACTCCTTGCCGACTGACACGAATCCCGTGACGCTAGGATTCCTGCTCCTCAGTGGTGTGGTTGGAATTGGCATAGGGGACACTTTTTACTTCCAAGCGTTAAACCACTTAGGTGCTAGACGCACGCTTCTACTAGAAGCCTTGGCTCCTCCCTTATCCGCCCTCATCGCCCTCCTCTTTTTGCAAGAAACCCTTAGTTTAGGCGCTTGGCTAGGAATTTTACTGACTATCTTGGGCATTAGTTGGGTGATTAGTGAGCGAATCCCAGGTTCTCCGGGTAGAGCCGTCAACTCGATTCGAGGAGTTAGTGCAGCGCTGCTATCCGTACTGGGACAGGCAAGTGGAGCGGTTTTATCCCGTGCTGCCTTGGCAGAAACTGCGATTAGTCCGTTGTGGAGTACGCTCTTGCGCCTTATTGGTTGTGTTTTAGTCTTGCTTGTATGGATACCGTTGCAACAACAACCTCAAGCGGGATGGAAATCTTTGCAGTCCAAACAGGTATTTGGAATCATCGCCATTACAGCTTTGTTTAGCACCTACTTGGGTATTATGTTGCAACAAACTGCCTTTAAATACACGGCGACAGGAATTGCCCAAGCGCTGCTTGCCACCAGTCCGTTATTCGTTCTACCGATTGCTATGGGGATGGGTGAAGTGGTTAGCCCTAGAGCGTTCTTGGGGGTACTGGTAGCGCTGGGAGGGATTGGGTTGTTGTTTGGTTTTCAATAAACTTTTGGCAAAAGCCAGTCAAATGACCTTGGGTTGGAAGCGAAATCCTCTACTATCGTCTCATCTTTTCTCACTAATAACATCCATTTCCTCCCACTTGAGCGCTAGCCCAGTTTGTTGAGATAGATTGCAACGTTCTAGATAAAGACGGGCGGCTAAATCTCGGTCATTCACTTGCAAAACCTGCTCAAAGTATTGCCGTGCTGCGGTGAATTCCTTTTGATAATGAAGCCAAACACCCTGTTCAAAATCGGTTTTAGTTTGGGTTTTGAGTTCTTTGATAAACTGAGAGTCGCCGTCGTAAATTTCAAATACAGCTACAGGAGCCTGTTTTCCTCTGACTTGAACCCGATCCAAAAATCGGCAAGTGTACTTTTGGGGGTCATCAAGTTGAGACAAGGTTTGCCCGCTAACGATGATCCCTGCTCCGTAGAGCTTGGTTAATTGTTCCAAGCGAGATGCCAGATTCACTGCATCAGCAATCACGGTGCTGTCCATCCGCTCTTCTTCCCCAATGATTCCTAGCATGATATTGCCGCTATGGATGCCAATGCCGATCGCAATGGGTAGATAGCCGCTGTTTCGGCGATATTCATTGTAGATGGCTACCTGTTTTTGCATTTCGATCGCAGCGGTGACGGCATCATTGGCCGTGTCAGGAAATAAAGCCATAATGGCATCGCCAATATATTTATCAATAAAGCCGTTGTGCTGGCGGATGACTGGCCCAACCTGGCGCAAGTAGGAATTGATAAAATCAAAATTTTCCCGAGGAGACATGGTTTCCGACATGCTGGTAAACGAACGAATGTCGGCAAACAAAATGGTCATTGTAGCTTGCACCGCATCTCCCAGTTGAGCATCAACGATACTCTCTTTTTGCAGAAAGTGCAAAAATTGACGGGGGACAAATCGTGCGGAAGCTTGAGCTATTTGTGCGAGTTCTCTACGGCTTTCTTCCAGCTTAGTGAGCGCACGAAAGGCTCTCAATGCGGTCACTACGGCGGTAAACAGTTGGCGAGTGGTTAGTTCAGTTTTAGTTTTATAGTCATTAATATCGTAGTGAATAATTACCACATCTTCTGGAGCTTGCCCCGGTTGTCCGGTACGTAAAATAATCCGCACCAATGAATTACATAGTATATTCCGGATATATTTCACCACCTCCAAACCGGCTTCCTCAGTTTCCATGACTACATCAAGCAAAATCAGGGCAGTATCCGGGTGTTTTTCGATTAGCGCTTTGGCTTCTTCTCCTGAATAAGCGCTAATAAATGTGATGGGTTTGCCCTCAAAGATAAAGTCATTCAGTACCAGTTTGGTGACCTCATGAATTTCAGCTTCATCGTCTACCAAGAGAATTTTCCAACTTTCGCCTGTAGATAGGGGCAACTCTTTGGTGTTGGGTAAATTTAATTTATTCTCGTCGGTATTCGTAGAAATTAATTCATCATCGTCTTCATCAACAAAGATTAATTCATCATCCTCTTCATCGGCAAAAATTAATTTGTCGTTATCTACATCTTCAATAAGCAATCGCTTTTTAGTCTTGTCTGACATTGTTATTTATGATTGGTTTTTGTTAGTTCGTTAGTAGGATGGGCTTCACCCATCCTTAACAGCCTATCCAAAAAATCCTTTGATTAAAGACCAGATCTGCCCATGCATTTGGCTGAAAAGCCCGTGCTTCTGAGGTTTCAAAGTTCACAACACTAACACAGGCTAGATAGCAGCACCCTAACAGGCTTTCTAGCCTGTAGTACAAAGGTAACAGGCTACCTACTAACTCGACTGGGCAACTTAATAATGAACTTTGTCCCTACACCCACTTGACTCTCACATTCAATCGTACCATTGAGTTTTTGAGTGACGAGGTTGTAAACAATGTGCAAGCCCAAACCAGTGCCCCCCTGACCCCGTTTTGTGGTGAAGAAGGGGTCAAAGATTTTGTTTAAGTTCTCCTTGGGAATACCTTTGCCATCATCACAGAAGTGAAAAATAATTTCCTCACCCTCTTGTTTAAAATCAAAAATCAGATGTCCAGAGTCTTCAGGTGAGTAGGCATGGGTGAGAGAGTTCATCACAAGATTAGTGATAATTTGAGATAACGCACCTGGGTAAGTGTGCAGCGCGATCGCTTCATCTCCTTTGATTTCCACCTGATGATGAGTCGTTCTCAGTTTAGGTCTGAGGGGAATTACGACCTCAGATAGATACTGTTTGAGGTTGAAGGTGCGTTGTTCTTCGGTAGACTGATCGACCGCTACTTGTTTGAAACTTTGGATTAAGTCAGCGGCACGGTTCAGGTTGCCTAATACCATACTACTGCTCTGCATGGCGGTATCGAGAAATTTTTCGAGTTGCGATCGCTTCATCTGTCCGCTTTTATACGCCTCGAAAAATTCCGTGGTTTTTTCGGCTAACAGAGAAGCGGCGGTGATGCCAATGCCAACAGGGGTGTTAATTTCATGAGCAACGCCAGCTACCAAACCGCCTAGTGCTGACATTTTTTCGGATTCTACCAGTTTGTTTTGGGTCGCTTTGAGGTCTGCTAGGGCTTGGGACAGTTCGGCAGTGCGCTGCTGGACTAGTTGCTCTAAATTCTCGTTAAAACGCTGCAAGTTTGTGTAGAGTTGGGCATTTTCGATCGAGATGGCAACTTGAGCAGATAATAGTTTCAAAAGTTCGACGCGGTCTGGGGTAAATGCATCGGTGGTAAGATTGTTTTCTAGATACAGGATACCGTTAAGTTGCCCTTGATCGAGCAGAGGAATGCATAGAATTGATTTGGTTTTTTTGGTAAGAATGTAGGAATCTTGAGTAAATTGTCCGGTATGGACGGCATCATTTAAGACAACATTTTCTTTAGTACGAATGACATAGTGAACAATTGCAGTGGACAGGAGGGGCATGTGGGTAGATACCTCTACAGAATCAATGCCAATTGATTGCAGTATGGTCATCTGCTCCTCGTCCACTGTACCTGATGCTTGAATGACCCAGTTCCCCTGACTACTCCCGGACGCTGACTGGGACGGCAGAATCAGAAAACCCGATTGCGCCCCAGCATTTTCGATAAGAATTTTCATCAAAGAAGCGAGTAATTTATCCAGCTCAATTTCACCAGAAATTGCTTGCGAAGCTTTCATGACGCTGGCTAAATCTAAAGCCTCCGCTGAGTTACTACCAGTTGTGGTACTGGTTGTTGTCTTGCGCGTATCTGTAAGGCGAGTCGCTGATGATGATTTGCTCAATAGCTGCGGGTATTTTGATTCTAAATCCTTGACCTTAGCTGTCGCTCCCCAACGGGTGTAGGCATAGTGAGCTTCAGCCATATAAGTTTGGGCAAACTTATCCATACCGCACGCTAAATAAAACTTTGCCGCTAACTCATAAGCTAAGGCTTCTTCTTGGATAAATCCGTTGTCCTTAGCTCCTTTAATCGCTTGCTCATAAAGCTCTACGGCTTGCCAATGCTGTTCCAAGACTCGTGCCTTTTCAGCCTCTACTAAATGAAATTTATGTAAAAAATTCATTGGGGCATGATGCGCCCATTGGCGCATCTTTTCTTGGTTGGTGTTCACCCGATTCAGTAAAGCCTCTGGTTCGGCGATTGAAGCCTCAACCAATACGCCTAAATGGGCTAGAGAATCATAGAAATGGAAGAGAGGTACAACTATCATTGCTGTCACACCGTCTAAATACTGTTCTGCTTTAACAGCATTTTGTATAGCTTGATTCTTCTCTCCGAACAAATAACATAAGATAAGTTTGTTTAAATAAAGTAAGTGAATTCCTAATCTGTCATTTGCTTTAATAGCCAGTGGTAGCCATTGCTCCTCGTTGTAGGCATCCCCTATTAAACGGCTAGGATTTCTAGACCGACCCAGCAAGTTAAGGACTGCCTGCCGAAACATAGCAACCCAATTAAAAGGGTTTTCCCGCCTCATTTGGCTGATGGCGTTACCGTAGGTCGCCATCTTATGTTCTAGATCTGTAAGTTCGTGACCGATAAAATAAGAATGATCGCAGATAAAAAAGGCACAAAAACTAGCAAATTCAAATTCTCCAGTTTCCACTCCGCTTTGATAGCCTTCAGTCACAATGGGTACTGTTTCCCGGAAATGTTCTTTCCAGTGCATTACGTGAGCACCCAATACCTCGAATGCCCTGGCATTACCTCTCTTCGCATTTAACCGTTTGGTTAAACTTAAAGCCAATTTGCCAAATTTATAACCCAACTCAATGTCTTGAACAACTCCACACA
>DATNPV010000027.1:0-28817 GCA_036703055.1 Waterburya sp. | reverse complement strand
AAAAGATGTGCCACCGACAATCCTGATGATCGAACTGGATGACGACACTCGTCCGCTCCTGAAGCATAACCTTCGCCGCCGAGGCTACCGTGTGATTGAGGCACTAGAAGAAGAAGACGCGATCGCCCTAGCGCGTGGTGTACGCGATCGCCCTGGCCTAATTTTGATCAACCAGGTCATGCTGACGATAGACGAGTTCATGAACATGGGGCGGCACATCTGCCAAGGCGCGGAACTCCCCAGCAGCACGCCGATCGTCGTCATGGCTGAGCGGTACGGGGAGGATATGGAAGGCAAGGATGTTAAGGTGGGCGAAAGCGAGTACGTGACCTACCTGGAAGATGGGGAACAGTTGATGAATCTTCTGCACCGCCTTTGCCCCGTCTAGACACAGCCTAACCAGCCAAATTTTTCCACTGTTCCTTCTCAATATTGTTGAACGAGGTTCGGAACAAGAACACCCTTGGAAGTAATGAACCTAAATTCATACCATTTGGGTTTAAACTTGGCATATTTGAAGTTCTGAAACTACCTAGTGGCAGGATTTTCAAAATCCAAAATCCAAAATCCAAAATCTAAAATCTAAAATCCAAAATGGTATCACCCCTCGTTTTTGAAGGCTTGAGTTGCCAGGAAGGCTAAGGTTGCCACACCCGCGATTGCACCCCACTTAAGCGCCGGATTCTTAGCCAGCCAGTCGCTAATGCTCGGTATCTCTAGCACTTCGCTAAGGCTTCCCTCAATTGTGTCGTGTTCCGGGACAGGCTTGTAAAGGTTATTTGGCGCATCTTCAGACTTCGGCACATTGCTGCGCTGTAACGGGAAACCGATGAGCAGCAGCAAGGAATCTACCAGTTCGGGCGAGAGCCGCTGAAGGAAATCTAGTAGTCTAGCCGCATCCCCAACTAAGAAGTCACGAGTTGGGTGTTCGGCAGTATAGAGAATGGCGTCAGCCACCAAGCTGGGTGAGTAATAAGGGGGTATTCCTGACGGCTTCACACCTAACTTCGTGCGAGCATTGTCCCAAAAGGGTGTGTCGATCACGGCTGGCTTGATACTCGTCACACTGATGGGAATTTTCTCATGTTGCAGCTCGACACGCATGGCTTCGAGAAAGCCCTCTACGCCGTGCTTGGCTGCGGAATACGCACTCTGGTAGGGAAGACTTCGCACGCCTTCCATTGAAGAAATGTGGATCAGCGCCCCCCGTCCCTCACGCTTGAGATGGGGTAGTGCTGCCATCGCACCGTATACCTGCCCCATCAAGGTGACATCAATGACGCGCTTAAACTCTTGGGGTGTTTTATTCTCGAACGTGGCAAAGACGGCGGTAGCAGGAAGATGCACCCAGGTATCGAGTCGCCCATACACCTCCACGGTACGGTCTGCGATCGCTTTGACTTGCTCGAATACCGCTACATCCTCGATAACTATAGGAGTTACCTCACCGCCAAAGCCCCGAATCTCGTCCACCAAGGACGCTAGCTTCGACTGGCTACGAGCACAGACAACTAACTTTGCCCCACGACGAGCAAACTGAAGGGCACTCTCGCGTCCGATGCCGCTGGAAGCCCCAACGACGGCAACAACTTGCTGATTGATTGGCTTCAGTTGCATGATTTCTCGTTCTCCAAATCAGTCCTAATTAACACGGGAAAAAAAGAACGTGGAGACGCGGTGAAGAGTCGAACAAGAGAATTTTCCGCGTCGCCACGTCTCCCTGAACAAGGTCTTCCTTTATCTGCCTGATGAGGTAGGAAGCACCTCTGGGTTATCGTCCAGGGAAAGGAGGAATTGGATCACATCGGTCTGGTCTTGTGTATTGAAGCCAGCTTCTGCATCTACCCAATAGTTGTGTCCGCTGCCGTCCACATTTGACCGTTGCAGATTCGGATTAGCTCGGTTAGTTGCGATCGCACTTTCCCGAAGATTGCGGTCAACCAATACCCGCAAACTAGCACTCGGATCGGGCTGGATGTTTTGCAGCAATGTCCCTGCCATCCCCAGTTGCTCTGAATTGGCAACCGTAAAGCTTCCAGTAGTATCATCCTGCTTGAGTGCTTCCGAGCTAGCCGCTACGCCACCATCGTGAAGATAGGGTGCACTGACGTGAAGTCCAATCAAGCTGGGTACTTTGTAGCCTCCAGCGGGATTGTTAATCCCAAAAGCAAGCCCCATAGCTTTCTTGGGTGTGATATCAGTCGGAACTGACAGCACTGGCGAATCGGGAGGCACGGGGGCAGATACGCTATTCGGATAGGTCTTCGGTTCGGTGAAGCTGCGTGCAAACGCTGCCAGCGTGGGTGCCCTGGATGGCTGAGTGCCGACCTCATTCTGTGCAATGACATCATGGTTTGTAAAGTACCGTCCGCTGTGACATTCCACGCAGCCAGCGCGATTGAAAATAGCCGCACCCCGCTCTAGAGAAGCGACATCAGTCGTTTGATTGGGGGGTGGTGCCAATGTATTTTGCCAAGCTGACATCCCATTGAGCTGTTCGCCAACTGGCATCCCCGGAGAATTTGCCATTAGCCCATCCAGCATGAAAGGCGAACCTTGCGGATAACCGGGCATCCGAATCACTTGGTTTATAGCAGGCTCACCTGGCGTTGGATCGATTTTGTTGAAGAATTCGGATGGTTTTGTTCCATTCGGCAATCTAAACGCTGGATTCGCTGCGTTCTGGAAAATGACACCCAAATAAGTTTCTTTATCAATGCCGAGCAACGGTAGGCTGGCATCAGCCCCTGCTGTAGCGTCCGAGTTGGTTCCATGAACGTTGCTGTTGAGAGTAGTCAATCCATGAAACCAGCCGGTCGCAGCATGACCACTCCAGCCATAAGGCCAAGCACCAAAGGTATAGGAGGATGGAATCTGGGAAGGATTATTGACAAGGGTGCCCGTTGAGTCGAAGCTGCCAGGAGGCCAAGTTAGCAGCGTTGCATCGACGGCATCTTCTAGGGCTTTGGCATTGGGTAGGCGGGACTCCTGCCCATTGGCGTCAATGTAAGTATGTTCTCCCGGAGGAATTTGGGTGGGATTCACGTCCGTCTGACGAAACATTGCCGCCGAATTTGTGGCAAATGCTAAAACCAAGCCAGGATTGACATCAATGTTCGGCGCACCTTCTAAAATGCGCCCAGTTTTAGGTTCGACAGTGGCATGGCATAGCGCACAGGTGATGCCAACCCGAAGCTTACCGTTACCAATGCTGGGACGCATACCCAGTGGGAGAAGCGATTGCGCTGGCACATCTAATCCCGTGTTCAGCAAAGTGCCTTTCGTGAAAGTGCGTCCGCCAATTGTGACATCCTCATCCAGGGGAATTTGCAGATTGGTTGTTGGCTTACCCCCAAGTCGTGCGATCGCCTTTGTCATGGTAACAGGGTTAATCGGGCCATCAAGGGCACCAACCACATCCGTTTGGAAGACTTCATTCCCAAAGGTTTCTGAGTAGAACGCCTTACGCCCCAGTGTTAGCAAGTCCTCGGTGATGGCAACTGCCCCATTTTCCGGCGATAGTTGTTTTTGCCCCTCTTCGGTTTGGAGAAGGCGGGTTGCCTCACCTTTATTAATGGCGTAGCCCAACACATCAAACGAGCCAACTTCTTGAGGTGCAGGCTGCGTTATGGGTGTAAAGGTGTTGTTGACGCTTGGCGTTGCCGGAAAGGCAATCTCGATGCGGAAGGCTAAGAAGCCAATTAGGCTAATTAAGGCAAGCAGGATAAGAATTGGTCGCCATCTCGTCCAAGCTGGCGCAGCGGCAACTCCTCCCTCGCTGGTTCTGGGTTCAGTTTGTGTCATGAATGAATGGTCTCTCTTGGATGAAAATTTGAATAACTGCCCCTGCTGAGTGATGACTGATTTACTGACTTTCAGTAATAATCACCAGCCTTGCCCTATGCACATTGCCCAGACTAAGGCTCCTGTGCACAATTTACCTCGGCTGAATTGTCAGCTCGTCTATCTAGGGGAATGAGCAGTATTAAGCCAGGGAGTTATCAGGACTACAAGAAATTTTCCAGCGAAAGCCACATCATGAATTCGTAATTAGTAATTAAAGACGGGTCAGATTCCCCAGTTTCTAAAAGTTGTCTAAGTAGGTGCGCTTATACAAACCAAACCTAGTTGTAGGGTGGGCATTGCCTAGAAACAAACTGTTGTCAGGCTTGAAGGGGTTATCCTCTGCAATGCCCACCTGACGATTATTTAGCTCCCTGTACTTATATTCAGTTGGAGTTTAAATTCCCCTATGAATATCAATTACGAATTGGTTATTGCAGGCTTGCTCTATAGCAAGACCCGACGATGTCGCTGTCTCCTCATCTAGTAGGAGTACTTGTCGAATCATTTGGGCACGTTGCAGTACCTGCTGTGCCTGTGCTTCAAGCTGCTGCGCCTCACGAGGATTATTGTTTTCTCGTGCTGAATTCGCTAGCTGACGGGTAAGACTCACCCGCTCCCTGAGAACACGCAATAACGACCACAACTTCTGCTCAATCTCTTCGGCTTGGAACTCCAGCAAGCTTGCCATATCGAAAGCGTGACCTAAATGACACTGAAGTTTCGGAAAATTGCCAAGGCGTTTTTCCCACATGCCACCCCCACACTCTGGACAAATAATTATTGAAGGCGTGCCTGCCATGTCGATACTCTCTAGAGAGATTATATCCAGTTCAACTGAGTCGGGAATTATTTCTTTGTTTCGCATTGTCCATCCTCTTTTCTATTGCACTAGTTCATGGCTCAGCTCGCTCAAGACATGAGCCATATCAGCGATGGACAGGATGTGGTCTACCGCTACATGCTTAATTGCGTTTTGTGGCATACAGGGGACAGCAGCCTCTTGTGGGTCTTGAACAATTACTACCCCACCTCGCTCTTTGATTTCGATCAGCCCTTGAGTTCCATCATAGAGCAGACCCGATAGTACGATCCCAACTACCCGTTTGCCGTAAGCTTGAGCCCCTGTGCGAAAGAGCGGGTCAATAGCTGGTCGAAACCTGTTTTCTTTAGGCCCGAACACTACACGCATACACTCGCGTTTAACGAGCAAATGGCGGTCAGGCGGTGCCACGTAAATGCGTCCCGGCTCAATAGGAGCGCCATCTTCGGCATGGACTGCTGGCAGGGGGCCGGAGTTCTGGAGAATCTCGGGCAACAAGCTTGGGAAATTGGGTGAGGTGTGAACCACAATGAACACAGCTGCTGGCAAGTCAGGAGGAAAACCCTGAGCCAGTTGCACGAGAGCCGCTATTGACCCGGCGGAGCCTCCGATCACAATAATGTCATGCCGAACATCAGTTTTTAGCATTAGTTAGGGTTTCCAGAAATCTCACACGCAGAGCAATTGCTCCTGTTGTAAGATGAAGCAGTTTAGTAGTGAGATCTCTAGAGTTAGTCGGTAAGAGTCAATCCAGCTATCCTCAGTGTGAATAAAACTCACTACCATTTCGTTGTTTGGCTCGTATTCATCCAGCAACTGGAACAACCCAATTGCTTCTCGATAACTTTGGGTAACTTCCTCTTTAGAGAGATAACTGATTTCGGCATCAATCCTCTGTTCAAAAGAATTTTTCCTCTCCTTTAACCCATAAACGACAACTGCTCCTTTGCCTTTCAACTGGTAACCTTTCCAGGCAAGTGCCCCAAACGTCAAGGTGTTGGAGACGATGATTTGCTCATGCATGACTTGCCTATTGTCGAAATCAACGTTGTGGTTAATCATTAGTACAAATACCCTCGATCTGACGAAACTCGAAAATTTGGTTCTCGCCGTCTCTCTCATCTGTTGAAGAGGGCATATTGGACGCGGCGAGTTTAGACACTCACACCGCCAGTACTGCTAACCCTACAGCTCCCAGTACGGTAACGGCTATCGCACTCCACTTTGCCATCGGATGGGTTTCCAGCCAGGTGGAGTAACTGTTCGCCCGTGACTGCTTGCTAAAATCTCCCTCAACACGATCAAAACCTGCGATCGGCTCAAATAAATTGTCTGGAGCGTCTTCGGATTTCGGCTCGTTGGTTTGCTGTAGCTTAAAGCCTGCTCCCGCTTGCAGTAGCAAGGTATCCATTAACTGGGGTGAGAGGCGTTGAATTAGATCCATCGCCCGTCCTGCCCCTCCAGCGATAATGTTACGGGTTGGGTGGCAAGCCGCGTATAGGATAGCGTCCACTACAATATCGGGCTGGTAGATCGGCGGCAACCCTTGGGGTTTTACGCCTATCTTGGTGCGGGATTTGTTAAACAGAGGTGTATTGATAGAGGCTGGCATCACATTGGTGACATTGATGCTGGACAAACCCTCGTGCATCAACTCAACCCGCATGGCTTCCAAAAAGCCATCAATCCCATGCTTGGATGCCCCGTAGGCGCTGTGGTATGGGAATGAACGTCTAGCTTCCACTGAGGAGACATGGATCAGCGAGCCTTGTCCCTCGCGCTTGAGATGGGGCAGTGCCGCCATTGCCCCGTGTACCTGTCCCATTAGGTTCACATCAATGACGCGCTTAAACTCCTCTGGTGTTGTCTGCTCAAACGTCGCGTAGAGATTGATGGCGGCTAAATGCACCCAGGTATCGAGTCGTCCGTATTGCTCGATCGCTTTGTCTGCAATCGCCTTTACCTGTTCAAAATTGGTTACGTCAGCAGGGACAGCGATCGCCTCGCCCCCCATCTGCCTGATTTCATCCACTAAAGAATTCAACCCTGGTTCGCTGCGAGCCGAAACCACCAGCTTTGCCCCTCGCGCTGCCAATTGAATAGCCGTCTCTCTCCCGATACCACTGGAAGCTCCTACAACGGCAACAACCTGTTGGTCTATTGGTTTAAGTTGCATTGCTGGTACTCCTTAGTTTACTAACCCTGATTAGAAGCTGCGTTGAGTGATAGTGATCGCCTGCTTGAGGCGATGCCATCGCTCCCACGAGTCAAGCAATCTTTTGATGAAGCTTACGTAATTCAGCACGCTCACTGAAATCTCAAGCTTTAACTCTAGTTGAGCGTTTTATTCTTGTTCTAAGCATCGCCTGAACTGTTTTTTCCATCTTTTTCAATTTGCTCCAGGATTGCTTCTGGACGTTGACCAGCTCGAGGAGAAGAGGGTGGCATCCCATGAGGATCGAGCGCTCCCTTTGGCAGGTAAACCAATTCTTTCAGCGGAGTCACCATCGGATCATGGCTAACTCTGTAAGGCACTCTTCCCAGGGCAACGCTATCGAAATTAAGAGTATGGCGAGCGTAGACGCTAAGTTCGTACTCTTCAGTATGAGACAGGCAATTGGTAGGACAATACTCAACACAATTCCCACAGAAGATACAAACCCCAAAGTCAATACTGTAATGCTTCAGTTCCTTCTTTTTAGTTTTTTTATTAAATTCCCAATCGACTACATTGAGGTTGATGGGACACACCCGAGTACAGACTTCACAAGCAATACATTTATCAAACTCAAAGTGAATCCGGCCTCGGAAGCGTTCGGAGGGAATCAGTTTTTCGTAAGGATACTGAACAGTAATGGGGCGACGGCGCATATGGTCAAACGTAACCGCCATTCCTTGCTCAATATAGCGAGCGGCTTGAACGGTTTCTTTGGCATAGTCGCCTACTTGTTTAAGGAACTTCAACATTGATTAGGCACTCTCAATTGTGAGAACAATTTCGTAAATATTAGAAATAGCAACGGTTTCTATCAATTTCTATCAAGAAAATAGTTTGAGTCCTGATGTGCTTTTCCATTCTTGAAGTTAGGCACTCAGTTATAGACAGGTAGATATGAATACACGCTTCGTCCCGAGGGCGTCTGGTTTAGGAGAAGCGCCTCTTTTCTAAGCGCGTTATAATTCAGGAAAATTTTCCTACTTCAAGTACAATAATTGCTATAGCTTCAGCCAACTTCTATCAAAAGCATTGGTTTACTATTAAGCTAGCGTGTGTCCCTAATTACAAAAACCTTTAGCATACGCTAGAGATTAATTGACTTTGGAAGCAATGCGCTACACACTTTTTTTCCTAAATGCTTATCCTGATTCACTGCTCTAGTTGAGGCATTAAGCTCACCCACGCTTTCTCATCCGTGGGATTGGACTTCGTCCCCCTATGAAAACACGTTCCTAAACACGTTTATGGTTCATGGCTCTATGAACTATGAACCAAGCGGTGGACGGAAGGACTCTCCCACCCCTTAAACGGAGGTGGGCTTCCCGCCGCTTTCTGTAAGCTAAACAATCGGCTGGCGCGTTTTCAAGTCAAATCGATACCCATGAGGAAGAATATGTAGCTTGGCTCCGCAAAGCGCTAAATCCTCATCCTTCAAAATTTGGCCTAGGTTGGTATGCGTAATTTCTGATATATCGACAGCCGTAACAGCGCCTTCTCCAACTACTTCAAACTCGTTACCGTGTACTACCACTGCCGTATTTTCGTCGATACCTAACCCCAAGACAACAGGCTGCTGTGTGACGGCTGAGAGTAAGCGTCCTATCCGTCCACGCTGTAGGAAATGCTGATCGATCGCCACCCCAGGAAGGAAGCCCATACCGGGTTCCATTTCCACAATCTCAATTCGAGGATTCGTCTCGGAGTCCCCTTCAACAATCATTACGTCTGGCATCATTGCAGCTCCTGCACTCGTGCCTCCGATGACAAGCCCTTCAGACAACCGTTTGTGAAGCAGCTTATGGAGCTCGGTATCCCTAAGTACACTGGTGATGCGAGCCTGGTTTCCACCCGTAAAAAATACACCAGTGGCTTTCTCAATTGCTGCTAAGGCACTCTCGTCACTTGCCGCATCCCGATCTTCAGTGTCAACAACGCGAACATGCTCGACTCCAAACCGTTCAAACGCTTTGATATAGTCATCTCCCACTTCTTTAGGCAGTGATGTTGCAACAGTCATAATGACAATTCGCGCTTGGCTGCCTCCAGCACGTCGAACAAACTCCCGAAGGATGGTGCATTCTCCGGTTCTGTCCTCCGCTCCGCCGATAATCACCAACTGACCACGGTTCTCATTCAATGACATTTTCTCTCCACTTTTCATTCAATTGATGTTAATACAGCTGGGAAAGTAAGAAATTTTAAGAAATAAACCATCCCACTTCATCCATTCGGCTGAACATCAGAAAGAGGTTGGCTGCTACCTGAATAGAGCACAGCGTCTGGGATGGTTCTTAACTGAAGGCACTCAACAGAATAACTTCTACAGTTTCACTAGACTTCTAGCGGAAGAAGGGGTTTTATGTTAATTAAGTCTGTAATTCTGAATACAGATTCTTGAGTACGACCTTCTCTTGCCTTGTAATTTCCTAATTGATTCCCAGAATAGCTACTCAAAAGCTAGCTCGCTCTAGTTAAACCAATTTCGTTAGCATTATGTCGCAGCCAAGTGAGAACCCGTGATCGTACTTCTGGGGAAAGATGACCACCCTGTATTTTGTTAGCATCCTCAAAAGTGATGAGATTGGCATCAAGGCCAATATGATAAAGCAAATTATCTTGCTTTGTTAGGTTGATAGTAGTATTTAGTTGCTTCGTTTTTCTGCAAATGTAATTCCGATTCATTTGGGTAATTGCTCCCTCACTTAAAGTACTTGTTTTACTTATATTTCGGTTAAAAATTTTTGAATTTATTTCAATCAAACGATTTATTTGCCTTCATTAAATTTATCAATTTCCAGATATATTAAACTCAATCTTTGGATAGAGATACAGTAATATCTTTAGTGTTACTTTCGAATTGTATTAACAAGATATTGTCTTAATCGTGATGTAAATTTCATCAAGCAAAGCCTGGCTCCAGGCCCAAATAAAACCTGTAAACCAACGAACTTTGCTGAGGATAAACATAGTTTTTTAGCTATGAATAAACAACCAAGTTGACCTTAGTAATCTCAGCAAAAGTCAACTTTCTCAATATAAGTTTGTCCATAAAAAGTTAGTTTATCTAATTAATAGCAGAAGGAAGTTGTACGTCATGGCCTGCTAAGTTTTAGTAACTATCTTCATACCTTTTCCTCTTTCCAGTTTATAGTCTTGGCAATAGTTTGTCTGTCCGCTATGGTACAGACAATTCTCTTATAGTAATTGGCTTTTCCAATGTCACAATTGGAACCCCCCAGCCCCCCTTATTAAGAGGGGAGCAATTAGAAAATAAGTATCGAACTCAAACCCAATGGGTATTAACTGACTAGATTAATGCTAAATTACCCCGCCCTATCGATTCGCTATTCGCTACGTCGATCAAGGACGGGGCTTCAAATTTCCTAGGGGAGTATTTCAGTTAGGTCAGCCTATTTTGTTGTATCCTGCACCTGGGTTGGACTGGTTGAGGTGCTTTGAGGGTAGGTTGACCACTGGTTTGAGGGACCGCCGACTGCTGACTTAATCTCTTGGCTGCGCTGCTGACCTAGCTTGCGGCTCAATTGTTCAGCCTCTTCGGGGGTACGCTTAGTTCCTTTGACCTGTTCATGAACCATTCCCTGAGTCTGAACGACGTGTTCGTGGGGGTTCTCAACATACTGCCAGTTCTCGCCCTGTTCCCAAGAACCTTGGCCCTGATTCCAAGGCCCGCGAACACTTGTCCCGTTGGACATATTCATGTAGACATGGGTGTAGCGCGGGTCGCCCTGCATGACTCCTGGTGGGAAGTTGGGTTGAATAGTGTCCAGTGCTGCCTCGAACATCTTGAAGTGGGCAATTTCGCGAGTCATGAGAAAGCCCAAGGTTTCCTTGACGTAGGGGTCGTCAGTGAATTGCATCAAATACTCGTAGACGATCTTGGCTCGCGATTCCGCCGCTAGATCCGATCGTAAATCCACGGTGAGTTCGCTATTGGCATTAACGTAGGCAGCCGTCCAAGGTACTCCTTGGCTATCGGTTAATCGAGGGCCACCACCAGAGAGTACCAGGAACTGCGGGTTCGTCATCGCCTGGTGAATCATTTGTTCCTTCTCCATGTTGCCAGAGAGGAAATTCATGAGCATACTGCTGTCTGCGCCATTCTTCAGTTCGCCGCTAACTCCATCAAGGAGCATCGTAATGGTTGCCCCAACAATTTCAAGGTGGCTGAGTTCCTCAGTCGCAATATCCATCAGCATGTCGTACTTGTCGGGGTACGGTTTACGGGCGGCGAATGCCTGAGTGAAATACTGCATCGCCGCTTTGAGTTCGCTATTAGCGCCACCGAACTGTTCTAGGAGTAAGCTAGCGAAGCGTGGATCGGGACCGGACACGCGCGCATTGAACTCCAGCTCTTTGACGTGATAAAACATCTGGATTTCCTACTTAATATTGTTGTGCTTTATTGTGTGATTTCTTAGGAGGAAAGCTTGAATAAACTCAAATCACTTGTTAGATAGACAAAGTTGTAGAGAGCCAAGTATTTTGGGTTTAATTTATTTCCTCTATTTGAACAAAGTAAAGGCTACAGTTTTCCTCGCTTTATCTCTAGAGCTATAGATGATAAGAGGATTTTTTCTAAGCTATTTTTAGAAAGAACTCCACAAATAAACTCGGAAAACTGTAGCGCCTTTTTTAAAGCCCAAAACCGAACTGCTACGGAAATGAGCATGAACTCATTCCGCCCTCCGGCAGTATCAGTCTTTTCTTAAGATCTGGGCGATGCGTTCATTTGCGCCATTGTTTGTGTTGGTTGGACAAACCCAAAGTAGGCAGCAACAGCTGCTGTTAGGGCGTTGAACCAAACATTGTTCCCGAAAATCGGCATTAAGCCGAACGTTGTCTGAGCAATGGGCAGCAAGCCCATGATGGCGATTAAGGCATAAGCGATCGCAAAAGCACGATTGTATAGACGCGCACCACCTGAGCTGGTATAGGAAGCAATCCCCAAGCTCCCAACGATTATGCGTACAATATTATGCAAGAGATTGGTTGGAAATAGCCCCAATATATAGCCAAATCCCGCTGCATAGAGGTTAGGAGAGGCATCAACCGGGACAGGCGCACCTGCCGGAGGCAGTGAAACCAAACCTGGTAAAAATCCAGCAATGCCTACAACAGCGAAGAGGATTCCGATAATCAGCGCACAGTAACGCTCTGCCATGTTTCCCTTGTTTATGTTGTCCATTTTTTTATTCCCTAATTTTTTCAAATCTTCTCGAATGTGTTCTTCTCGCAGAAGTTACACTTCAACGGAGTCAGCTAAAGAATAGAAAGAAATACCCTTGGGCAAGCTGACGCGAAATATACTCCCTTCCTACCGTCAGATGATCTAGCCCTATACTTCGCCTACTCCCCACTCTTCATTGGATAATCTTCTAGTGGGAAGGGAATGATACTTCCTATTCAACTCATATTCGAGCGGGTTAACTCTATCAGAAGGAAGTATTGAACGTTGCAGACTTATGTGTTCTCCTATACGGTAAAAACTAATAGTGCGGGGAAATAGAAATGCTGACGTGTACAACAAACAATGAAAATCAAAATCTTTCTTCCCCATTGCCCATTCCCTATTCCCTATTCCCCATTTTCAACACAGACTTTGCCGTTGATTTGAGGGTATCTCCAGCATCAGCTAATCTCGCTTGTATTGGATTCTGCATCTGTAAGAAAACACGAGCGCAGTTGCGTCCCGGCATCCCCGAAATTGCTCCCCCTGGATGAGTTCCCGCTCCCGTGAGAAATAGACCCTCAATCGGAGTTGTATAGTTAGCTAATTCCGGCAAGGGGCGGAAGAATACCATCTGGTCAAAGGTCATGTCCAGGTGGTAATAGTTGCCTTGGAGGAATCCTACGCGCTGTTCCAATTCAGCAGGGCTCTCCACACGGCGGGCGATGATCGAGTTCTTGAGGTTTGGTGTATAGTCTGCCAATTTATTGAGGACGCGATCGGCAACTTGATTTTTCATCTCGTCTGTCCATCCCGTACCGTTCAAGCCAGTCCCTTCTGCACCTTTAATCTTATAGGGGGCAAAAAACTCAATCCACAGCGTATGCTTGCCTTCTGGAGCTAAAGAGGGATCGCGCACCGAGGGTACAGCCAGGAACATCGAGGGGTCTTCCGGAATCTTCCCAACCATGCAGTCGGTGTGAGCCATCTCAACATGATCGACTGAATCCGCAATCAGCACAGAACCCATCAGGTACTCATCTTTGTGATCGTGATGCTCAAAGCGGGGTGCTTCAGATAAGGCACAGTCGATCTTGAGAATGGATTCGTTGTTGTTGACAATTCGTTGTCCGAGGCGAGTCCGCAAGTTTGGATCGGCAGCATCGACATCACTTCCATCCATCAACTGCAAAAACAGCCGCTTGGCATCGATACTAGAAATCACACCGTTATTGGCTCGGTATTCCGTGCCGCCCTTAACCCGCACTCCCACCGCTCGATTATCATCTACCAAGACTTTTTCAACGGACTGGTCGCTCAGGACAACTCCACCCTGACTCTTCACCAAATTGAGTAGTGCCTGTGTGAGTGCCCCCGTGCCGCCCTTGGGTCTAGCAACACCCGGATTGTGACGCATGGATGTCATCATGCCACCGATCGCACTGGTTTTTTGAGAAGGAGGCATACTCATTTCTCCTGCCAGCCTAGCTATGGGAGCTCTGACAAATTCCTCCTCAAAGTACCCCTCTACCAGCTCTTTTGCACTGGTGAACAGCGTCCGCATAAAGTCCAATGTCTTATCCGGCGGTCCGATTACGGAAAGGAGATCTTTGAGCTTGCCAAAGTCGAAATTCCCGGAGATATCAAGTAGAGACTTCGGTGGTGCATTGAACACTGGAGTTATGACATTGGTGACTCGCTGCCAGAAATCTATGAATTCGCCATATTGCTTGGCATCATGGGGGCTATAGCGCTCAATTTCCGCGCAGGTTTTCTCTACACAACGGTGACCGAGAAAATATTTCCCATCAGGATGGGGGCAAAAAAATGAAGGGTCACAGAAGAGATATTCCAAGCCATATTTAGACAGGTCTAGTTCTTCGACTACCGGACCCAGATGGATAAAAATATGGTCAATAGCGCAAGGGTTAAATTTGAAGCCAGGAGCTTCTTGGGGCAAAGATTCTTCCGTAGTTGCCCCGCCTCCAGGAATTGAGTTTTTTTCTAGGAGTACAACAGTGTAACCTGCCTTCAGGAGATAAGCTGCACAGACCAATCCATTATGACCTGCCCCAATAATTACAACATCATAGGTTTGCATTGGCGAAGCTCCTTGAGCAAAAATCCGTTAATCTTAAAGCTAAAAAGTTTTTACGATTACAGATTCATCCTTAGAGCTTTTCTTACCTCGACCCAAGGAATAGTTTTAGGTTAAGCCAATTTGTTACTATTAGCATAACTGAGATTGCACCAGCAGCAATTTTTAACTTACCAGGCATTCAAGGTGGGTAGCTAAACGTCCGTGCCGCTATTTCCTATGGCCCCATTGGTAAGTTTTTGCTAGCACCTAACAAAACAGTAATACGCAAACATCGATCACTGGTATTTGCTGCTAATAGAGCGTAGCTAGATGGATTTGAGGCAGTGCAAGCTCATAACCTGTGGTGGATACATTAGGTATCTCGTAGCATCAAGCTAGAGAAAGGAAATAAATCGTAGCTTAGGATGTCGAATAAAACAGGGAATTTCATCAAAGAAAAATGAGCTTATTACTAATAGATATGGACGGCACGCTCCGCGAACCACTCAGCGGACAGCAACACTTCCAACATCCCAAAGACCAAGGCATTATTGTAGGCGCTGATACTGCCATTCGTGCCTACAAAGACGACTGGATTATTGTCGGCATCACCAACCAAGGCGGAGTTGCCGCAGGTCATAAGTCTATGCAAGAGTGCGTTAAGGAACAGCAATACACGCTTGAGTTATTCCCAGAGTTGAGAGAAATCTACTTCTGCCCCGACTTTGAGGGCAGAAAATGTTTCCGCGTCACTCGTCACAATGTTCATAACCATAGCCAAACCAAGTGGTCTGGACAGTACCGTAAACCGCGATCAGGTATGTTGCAACTAGCTATGATCAGACACAAACACACCCCCGAGAATTCGTTGTATGTAGGCGATCGCCCCGAAGATGAAGAGGCTGCCCGACGAGCAGGTATCCCCTTTCAATGGGCATGGGACTGGATCGAGCAACATCAAGAGGCGATCGCTCCCAACCTTACAGAAGTTCAGTAACTCAAGGAATAGTCATGGAACGAGAGATTACAGATAGCAACGGCGTTACCTGGACATGTGTTCAAGCCTATTCTGGGCTTAACAACAATGGAGAAAACCAGGATGCGGCTCAGGTGAAAGGGCAAGAGGATAGCTACTGGGTTGTCTGTACGCCGAGTGGTGGCGAAAAGTCGGTGCGGCTCAAGCTTGAGGGTGAATGGGAAAAATCCTACTCTGACGAGATGTTGCTCAATGAAATTCAAGCACAGCAGCGTTGAGCCGCATTCGGAGAGGCGGCTCAACGCTGCCGTCTCCCGCTCCCAAGAGATGGTGACGGGTGTTAGGGCTAGCGCAGCGTTAGCGACGTTAGCGAAGCGGGGCGAAGCCCAGGAGCATCGGAACGAGCGTCGGCGTGACGCTAGCGGTGCGCTAGTACGGCTCCTACACAATTAGCTGAAACAATCGCAAAAAAGCAAAAAAGTAGTCCTTGTGAGACTACTTCTGCTCATAGAATAAGTGCCAAGGAGCGCAGATGAAAGAATTTCCAGCAGTAAGCATTAGAACACGTTCTCTACTTCGAGAAGGTATTCTTGTTACACCCTAGGTTGAGCACTCGATGAACTGGCGATTTCTGCTGACTTCACAAATCCGTAGTAGAAAGCGATCGCAGCAGTAATTGCATTGAGTCAGATATTATTTCCAAAAAGTGGTGTAAGCCCAAACAGAGTATTTGCAAAGGGCAGCAGTATCTAAAGATTGGGTTTGTAACGCTCAATTGTTAATATCGGCACAAGAAAAAGTATCCTTGTTTACCGACAAGATAGGGGAGAAAAGCCAGAACTTTTACTCTGGAAGATTAACTTCAGAATTGAGCGGAAGTCCAACTGGGTCAGTATTGGGTAGTGTTCCTTGAGCGTTGCTATCGGCTACGTCTGGATTGTTGTGAAGATTAACGCGACCTTTTTCCCTCTGCTCCCCATCTGTCGAATAAGGGCCGGCAATGGTTGAAGCGTCAGCCGTTTTGGCATCAGCTTGTCCGATTTCGGATGAGAAATTTGTCGCGATTGGATGAGCGATCGGCTCTCCCTCCGGGTTGGTGCTGACTCCTGCTGCAATGTCCGCATCTAAAACAGCACTTCCACCCGAATTGGGGGGTGCAAAAACTTGAGCTTGTTGAGATGCGCCAACTTCTTGATTGGGCTCACTTGCTTGATTAGGCATGGATGCGTCACTCATTTCTAATTTCTCCCTGGATTTGTTAAATAAACAATTACTGCCCTATCAATCTCTCCCCATATCACTTCCCCTCAGAAGCTGTTGCTGAGCGTTCGACATCTTCAGTGTCTTGCCAATACTCCGTTGCTTCTTCTTCTTCTGACAGGGGGGAAATGGTTAGCGGGTTACTTGCCGAATCGCCCAAAGTAACATGTGCATCTGGAGCTGGCATAGCTGGTGTATCTGGTGTGTCAACGTTTCCCGTGATATCTAGGTCTGTCGGTGTGGTATTAGGAGATTCTGGGGTTGCCATAAACTGCTCCTCAATTGCATTTATCAATGTAGATGTTCTTCTCAACGCTCTTGGTAATCTTCCGAGGACATGGGATCTAATTCCCATCGATCAGAATCACGTTCGTCCAAAATATCGTTGGTTTGAAGAGATACCCCGTCGTCATAATCAAGCCCAACAGCAGCTCCCAGTTCTTCAACAATACTTTGATCGGGAGTCGCAACAGTTCCCCCCACTGCTTCGTCACCCACCATAGCAGCCTGATCCCAACGAGCATCAATATCACCTCCCGTTAGTTCTGGACCAGTAAATGTGTATGGCTCCATGCGATCGCGCATGGTTCGTCCGCCCATTTCAAGCCCCGGCTCTAGAGCAACACCCGTTCCATAGGATTCAGTGATTTCCTGAGGTAGATCTGAAATAATTGGTTCGGCGTCAGTATCTTCTACGGGTATATCCGAAACCAGGTCGGTATCTTCGATAGGAATATCTGAAAGATTTCGTTCGTCGCTTGTATTGGGTTCGTTGTCTGCTTTGCTAGTAATATCTGCCATAATGCTTCCTGTTAATACTTCGCTGCTTTCATCGATGACCGTGTGTTACTGCTCTCCATAACGTAGGCGTTGACGGTCATATCAGCCTTGCACTTCAGCTGATAGATTCCCTACCATTTTCGGAAATCTGATTTGATTCGTACCACTGACGCAGGAGGTAGTTCTAAAGCGCAGTATTTGAGATTTTTGTAGCCAGGGCTACAAGTTAGCTTATTTTGTAGTTACGAGTACAACCTGGCTTAACACTATATCCTTTCTGTAGCTAGATGATTAGACAGAAAACTTGCCTTGTATGAGGGGTTAATCAGACAAAATAGGTGATACGATCCCTCTTGGGAATGAAGCGAAAAAAAGCAGTTGCCTCAGGAGATTCATCTCAGACGGGGGAATAGTAAAAGCATGTTTACAACCAAAAAATTAAGTAGGACACCTTAAGCCTAGAGAAGTCTCTACAGATTGCAAATTCTGGCTTTAGTAAATAAGTACCTCAAGTCTGTAACAGATAATACAAAAAATTAATTTTTACCCGAAACTAGTAACGCCCAAATAAACGTTTTCTTTTGAGTAATCTAAAGAGCGTTTCAGTATGCATTTGTTGAAAAAGTATGGCTTGTCATTACTACATTGGCACAGCCTGCTTCGCGGGAAGTTGTAGCTAGTGTAAGAAGGCAAGCATTAATACTCAGTACGTTCATAAGAAGAGAATATCAGCTTCGGGTCAGGCGACAAAAAACAAAATAAGAGAGTACAATATCTATCCTCAACATCCAAAACGTCTGTCTCACGCTTATTTATTAAAATTTTCTAAAGATTATCTCTAGAGGCAGAGTTTTGAAAAGCTTGAATCATTTCTGTTGGTAGAGTCCCAGTATGGTAGTGCTGAAACACCATTAACTATTAATGTGTTGGTTTTGTCCCAAGTTCGGAAAAACATTAAAGCCAAACCATTGAGACACCCAATGAATAATGATTTCAGTAGTGCCGCAATGAGCTTTTTTAATCCCAATGTACCACTTCTGTGTCCTAAACAAAATGTACAGGAGCTGCCAGATAGCCCCGGACTTTGGCGCTGCTGCTGGCAAGTAGGAGATATTACACTGGTGTCAACGTTTTATACCCCACTCGATCAAGTTTGCCTTGTCTGGGGTGTAATTTCTCTAGTCATCTTTACAACCGCTCAGTTCCTCCCCATCAGTTGGCTCGATCAAGCGGTTTGGTGGTCAATCCTCACTCTAATCGGCACGGTTGGCATGGTAGTTTTGACACCCTCGTGGTTGAAAGGGGCAGAGTTAGGCTGGGTAGTCTATAGTTGGGTGTTTTTGATGTTGCTTGGGGTGGTAATCACAGACTTAGCCATTTTCTTGAGTTGGGGAGATGTGTTAACGAGTCTGTGTCAATTATGGTTGGGATTGGTTGGCCTGGGCTACCTGTTCACTGGCTTGGGGATGCGATCGCGTACTTTAATTCTCACCAGTTTAGTCCACCTACTGGGTATAGCAGCTCTGCCTTACATGAGCACCATGCAGTTTCTAGTTACTGGAGTCATTATGGGAGGAAGTAGCCTACTGTTAGCAGTATTTCAGTGGGACTCCTTTGGAGCTTGTGGGGGTCAAATCGAGAGCCATCAACTGAATGGGGTTGTATGAATAAAGAGGGAAGTAAAAAATATCACAAGAGATTTTCAAACAGGCACTTATCGGTACGAGCCACCTACCAGCATAAGCAAGAGCAACCAGGAAAACCAAAGTGCGCAGATTAAGTAGATGATCAGGGCAAGAAGATTTAGCAATAGCCCAACCGTACTCAAAACCCAGTTACGTTTATTTTTAAATGCCTTAACTGCCTTGACAATAGCGACGATATCTAGCAAAAGAGTTGCGATCGCAGCCAACCACAACCCACAGACGGATGACACGAGTGATTGCCACTCTAACCATATATTGGCGATGATCAGCAACCAAGCCACTATGAGCAGACAGCCGGCTATCAGTTCTACCCTTAAGAATGTCTTGCTGTGTTGTGTCCGCCTATAGTGGATAGTGCCGAGTGTGGTAATTAGCAACCCGTGCAAACCAGGTAATACACCTATAAATATCAGTAAGTCGTTCACGCTTAGTGCAAGCGAGTTGTCAAAGACGATCTTGGCTTCTTCAACGTATACTAATTTTTCTGGAATAATGCTACAAATCAGCTCCCCTGCCCTGGAGTCTTCTGCCCTTTGCCATATCACAAGTGTCTGGGTTGGGTATCAAAAACAGGACTTACGCAAACACCATCGTTTTGCCCCCCCAACCCCCCAACCTTGGGGGGTGTAAATCCGGTTCCCCCAGATTTGGGGGCGTCGGGGGGCGAATGCGTAAGTCCTGAAAAAAACAGGCTACGCAGCGGCGCAACCTGTTGCAGATTAGTATTTACTGTTTCAATTAGGTGGATTGAGCGGTCAATAACTCTGCTGGTAAGCGTTTAAAGGCAAGGCGTTCGTTCTCAACATCCACAAAGATGGTGTCCCCATCGTGGAACTCACCTCGCAGGATAGCCTTAGCGATTTGAGTTTCCAGTTCGCGTTGAATGGCTCGCTTGAGGGGTCGTGCACCGAACACTGGGTCGTAACCCACCTCGGCTAGGAAGTCGAGGGCACTATCTGACAGCTTCAATGACATCTTGCGATCGGCTAACCGTTGTTCTAATCGCTTGACTTGCAGTTGAACGATATAGCGCAACTCGTGTTTTTGCAATGGGTGGAAGATAATGATCTCATCAATGCGGTTGAGGAACTCTGGACGGAAGCTATTGCGCATCGCTTCCATCACTCGACGCCGCATTTCATCGTACTCCGACTCATCGCCGGCAACGTCCATGATGTACTGAGAGCCGATGTTGCTGGTCATGATAATCACGCTGTTCTTGAAGTCTACCGTGTGACCTTGAGCATCGGTGACGCGACCATCATCGAGGATTTGCAGCATCACGTTGAAAACATCGGGATGCGCTTTCTCGATTTCGTCGAAGAGAATCACTGCATAAGGACGCCGACGAATTGATTCGGTCAACTGACCCCCTTCTTCGTAACCGACGTATCCTGGAGGGGCACCTATTAAACGCGAGACGGCGTGCTTCTCCATGTACTCGGACATATCAATCCGCACTAAAGCATCTTCAGTGTCGAACAGATAAGAGGCAAGGGCTTTTGCCAATTCCGTCTTCCCCACACCCGTGGGACCAAGGAAAATGAAGCTAGCGGTTGGGCGATTGGGGTCAGCCAAACCCGCACGAGCTCGCTGAATCGCATCGGCAACCGCTGTCACGGCTTCGTCTTGACCGACAACCCGCCTGTGCAGCTCATCTTCAAGGTGCAGCAGCTTCTCCATCTCCGACTCAACGAGCTTGCTGATGGGAATACCCGTCCACTTGGAAATGATTTCCGCAATGTCGGCTTCTGTTACTTCTTCCCGCAACAACGACCGACCACTGGTTTGGGTTTGAGCCAGTTGGGTTTCAATCTGTTCGAGTTGACGCTGCAACTCGGTTAACTTGCCATATTTCAGTTCAGCTGCCCGGTTGAGGTCGTATTCTAGTTCCGCCTGCTGGATTTCAACGTTGATCCGATCAATTTCTTCCTTCAGGGTTTTGCGCTTGTCTAGGACATCTTTCTCACCCTGCCATTGAGCATTGAGTTCTCGTTGCTCTTCTTTTAGGTCAGCGAGTTCTCTCTCCAGTCTTACCAACCGCTCTCTAGAGGCCGGGTCACTTTCTTTTTGCAGCGACAGACGCTCCATTTCCAATTGAAGGATTTTGCGATCGATTTCGTCAAGCTCTTCTGGCTTGGAGGTACTCTCCATGTTCAATCGGGCAGCGGCTTCATCGACCAAGTCGATCGCTTTGTCGGGGAGGAAGCGATCGCTAATATACCGAGTGGACAACGTTGCTGCCGCAACCAGAGCACTGTCAGAAATCTTAACGTTGTGGTGGGTTTCGTATCGGTCTTTCAACCCTCGCAGAATCGAGATCGTATCTTCTACACTGGGCTGATCGATATAAACCTGTTGAAATCTACGCTCTAATGCCGCATCTTTCTCAATATATTTGCGGTACTCATCAAGGGTAGTGGCACCGATACAGCGCAACTCACCTCGCGCTAGCATCGGTTTGAGCAGGTTGCCCGCATCCATTGCGCCTTGGGTTGCACCAGCACCAACGACGGTGTGAATTTCATCAATGAACATGATGATTTGACCGCCAGAGTCGGTGACTTCTTTGAGAACTGCTTTTAGGCGCTCTTCAAATTCGCCCCTAAATTTGGCACCCGCAATCAGTGCCCCCATATCGAGAGCAATGAGTTTGCGATCTTTAAGAGACTCTGGCACATCCCCCTTGACAATCCGCTGAGCGAGTCCTTCTGCGATCGCCGTTTTCCCGACCCCCGGTTCCCCGATGAGTACTGGATTATTTTTCGTGCGGCGTGAGAGAATCTGAATAGTGCGGCGAATCTCATCATCCCGCCCAATCACTGGGTCAAGTTTCCCTTCACGAGCGGCAGCCGTTAGGTCACGCCCATATTTTTCCAGTGATTCATACTTGCCTTCTGGGTTTTGGTCGGTCACTTTTTGATTCCCTCTAATTTGGTCAATGGCGTTTTTGAGCTTTTTCTCATCGAGTTTAAATTCCTGGAATAAGCTCTTACCAAAGCGATCATCTTTGAGGAACGCCAGCATCAAATGCTCGATCGAGATGAAGTCGTCTTTGTATTCTTTGCGGTAAGACTCGGCTCGATCTAATAAGCTATCGAGACTGCGTCCGAGATAGACAGAACCACTACTGCCAGAAACCTTGGGTTGGCGTGCAATAAAGGCATCGGTTGCTTCGCGCACTCGCTGCACAGACACGTCAAGTTTTTTGAAAATGCTAGCAGCAAGTCCATCTTGCTCCAAAAGCGCTTTCATCAAATGTTCGCTTTCGAGCTGTTGTTGAGAAGAGGCTTTCGCGATATCTGGGGTGCGCGCGATCGCCTCCCAGGCTTTTTCTGTAAATTGATTCGGGTTATTGGGTTGCATGTTGCTTTCTCTGGTTACTCTTTAATACATAATTTCTGTAGCTATAGTCATTCTAAAAACCTAGGATGCAACGCCAAGATCGGTGTTCACGTCTTCCTAAAGGGGTATTGCCGTCCTTGTTTCGCAAGGGATACACGATTCTCCAAGCGGTGCAATCCTGCGTTCACTCTCGCCTACGATCTAAAGGTTCGGGCAATTGGCTTGAGAACTCGAAGGTTCATATTTCTTGAGAAACAACCTCTAAGAACGACGACAAGTCACTGGCTTTTGCCAGGAACTATGAGGTGTAACTGTTGGTGCTGTTGCAGTCAGGACTACTTGACCTTTAGGGTTGATGACCCATCCATTAGCTTCTACCAAGGGAGCAGCAGTGGGCGGATGAGGCGGTGCGGTCGCTTCCAAACTAACTCGATTCTCTGCTGAGTTGGCGATCGGGCGCAAGTCTGTCCAAACAGCATCAGCATTGAGCATTTCACTGGGATTGTCCGGCAATCCACCCCGTCCAGTGACAATAAATTCATTTTGATCGACTTGCCTTCCATCAGATGGGCAGTTCTGGGCAATCTGGTTAGAGGCATCGACGACTTCAGTAGGCAGATTAGTCAAGCCTCGCGTTGGGTCAACGCCCGGTGTGTTAATCTGTACGGTTCCATTGATACCAAATTGGGAACTAGCGTTGATGTCACTCAAGGGTGTCAACTGGGGACGATATTCAATTCCGTAGATGCCTTGGGTGGTAATGTTGATATTGCCGCCCCGTCCTTTAACGGCATTGGCAATGATGTCGCTGTTTTCTTGAGGAAGGGCAACGATAAAGGGGGAATTAATGCTAATATTTCCGCCATTACCAGTTCCGCCAGCCTCAGCAGAAATCGAGCTATGGCGACGCATCAAGATTAAATCCTGGACTTGTAAACTTATATTGCCCCCCTCACCCGAAACCGTCGAAGCTCGTAGTTTCCCTTGATCGCTCAGAAAAATTGAATTCGCTTGGATTCGGAGTTCACCAGCATTCCCTAACCCCTCACTGCTCACATTCACTTCAGCCCCATCTCGGACATTTAACTGCCCAGTCCGGAGTTCAAGGTTGCCACCCCTACCTGCGGAGTTAGCAAAGGTGTTGGCAAATAAGCCACTGCTAGGGCTGACATTATCAACCCTATCCTGACCAAATTGGGCGAGGCGATCGCTGTATGTGAGATCGCTACCCGATAGCGTGACGCCAGAAGCCGCATTCACACTGATATTGCCAGCATTGCCGCTGCCGAAAGCACTTACCAGCAGTTGCCCACCCTGATTAAGTTCTAGGGTATTCGCGTTAACAGTAATGTCACCTCCTCTGAAGTTGTTCCTGGTTCGGGCATTCAGAACCGCCCCATCGGATAGACGCAAGGCACCCGTAGTCAGGAAGATATCACCACCTTGCCCAATCGCTCCTTCCTCGGTAGCAGAAATCAACCCACTCGAAAATCCTCCAGCCAGAAGAGTGTCTATAACTTGTAAATCACCTTGGGGATTGTCAATAATGATTGGGATTGGTAAATCAATCAAACTAGGAGCAGCCACTCCAGAGAGGTTAACAGAATCTGAAGCATTGACGATGATATTGCCTGCCTTTCCCTCTCCACGAGTTAGAGATTGCACTTCCGCTCCATTCGTCAAAGTCAGCGATCGCGTTTGAATCTGGATGTTGCCAGCAGTACCTCCAGCTTTAGATTCCACTGTGCTGAAGATGCCAGTAGTAGCACCGCTTTCGCGGAAATTAGCAGCCAAGTAGGGGAACCTGGAGACTGTCTTGGGGACACTTGGTGTAGTGAACAGAGATATATTAGTAGGGCCACCGATTACAGAGACAGAATCATTGACCTGCATAGATAGGGTTCCAGCATTTCCTTGCCCAAAAGTACTGGCAACGAGTTGAGCACCATTGGTCAAGGAAAGAGTTCTCGCCTGGATGGCAATTCCCCCGCTATCACCGACGGCTGAAGGATTCACAAGGCTTAAGATAGCTGTGTCCTGCCCTGAAAGAGAAACTTGGTCCCTAGCCCGAAGGAACACGCTTCCAGCATTTCCTTCCCCAGAAGTGCTAGCACTTAATTGAGCTCCCTGAGATAAGAAAATGGAGCTGGCGTTGATAGTAATGCCACCACTATTACCCCTAGCTGCCCCAAATGGCCCTACAGTCTCTACAGTGCTGAAAATGGTTGTGTCTTTACCTATTAGAGAGACAGCATCATCGGCTCGCACAGATATGCGGCCTGCGTTTCCTTGCCCAACGGTACTAGAAATGATTTGAGCACCATCAGCCAGGAAAAGGGTTCTAGCTCGGATTGTAACTCCCCCACTATCGCCAACGCCCGTCGATTCTCCGGAGGTGAGCAAGCCGATATCGTTGTCAGGGAGATCGATAAGGTCTTCAGGAACACCAAATTCTACAGAGCTAAAGATACCTGTCCTGCGACCTGCAAGAGAAATGTAATCATCTGCTTGTATGACTACACTCCCAGCATTCCCCTGGCCTAATGTGGTAGTACCCACTTGAGCTTCGTTACTCAGGACAAGCGAGTTACTCTTGAGGGTTATGCTGCCACCATTGCCTATGGCTTCACCTCCTACAGAATTGAAAATGGAACTGGCATTAGTCAGGTTAATTTCTTCTTTGGCATTGATTTCAATGTCTCCCGCTTGAGAGCCAGCAGAACCTGAACCTGACGCTATTCCTGCCCGGAGCTTACTTTCTCCCGTCATAGTCAAGGAACGGGCATGGATGGCAATGCTACCGCCACCGCCTGCACGTACATCCACTAAAGCACCATTGCTGAGGGATACATCGGCTCGCGCTACATCAAGAGGAAAACTCAACCGTAGCTCACTACCATTCACACTCAGCCCGACAGTACCCGCACCAGCTACACTTCCCAACTCAACTCGACCTCCTGGAGCTTCTAACCTTCCACCATCCACGCTCACAGGACCGCCAAGGAATAATAAACTCTGATTATTAGAAACCTTTAATCCTTGGTACGCAGGAATAGGAGCCAAGAGGAAGATAGAATCAGAAGGGTCAGGATCTATGGGTTCGGGAACAGGCCCTACCATTCTCTGTGAATTGATAGTGATGGGTTGAGCGACACGTTGATTGAAGAAAAAAGCCGAAGGATTTATCGTCAAAACTGGAGGGACATTCGGAGCTGAGGCGCTGAAGAAGCCCTGGCTACCAAATGCGATCGCATTAGCTGTTGTCGCCACAAAGGAACCGTTGAGATCTAAACTGGCATTTGAGCCAAAGATGATGCCATTGGGGTTAATCAGAAACAGGTTGGCATTACCGCCTGAAACACCAAGCGTTCCTAAAATGTTGGATGGGTTAGTACCTGTCACCCGCGTCAGGATGTTTTGTATCCCAACTGGGTTGGTGAAATACACAGCTCGCCCATTTCCAACGTTGAATTCCTGAAAACTGTGAAATAGGTTAGTGCCGCGAGTGGCTCCGTTATCTATCTGGTCAGTTGTAGGCGTTATTGGTGTGACTGTAGAAGCTCCGGCACCTAATGTGCTATCTGGGATAAGCTGAGCGACTGCTAAATTTTTACTAGAGGCGAGTAAATAACTCACACAGATGGTAAACGCCAGTCCTAAGTGCCGCTTTAGGAAATGTTTCCTCGTCAGATAGAGCCACTTTTTCTCTAACAATTGGGAAGTCTTGCTTAAAGTAAGATGGATGAGTCTGTCAGGAAAACTGTCGAAGAAGTTATGCATCTGCATCCAAAATTTGAGGGGGAGACAAGCCCCCGTCAAGCAAGCGTATTGACATTCAAAGCTAAGCGAATGCGCATTTAATTGGCAACTTGCAAATTTTGAGAAAAACCATCAATTCCTCTCCCCGTCTCCCCGTTTCCCTGTCAGCCTATACTAGCTAACTTAGAGGTCTAACAGCTTTGCAGCTCTTGCTGAGCATCAAAAATTCATACTAAGGTTTGCGACCTAGAATCGTGCGATGGCGCGGGTCGCTCGCTACTGTGATCACATATTCAAATCCTACAGCCTGTATGGTCGCCTCTATATCCAACGTGTAAAATTCGTCAGACCAAGGTTCAGTGCTTTTCATTAAGGTGAAGAGGACGGGAGGAAGGTTTTGAATGACGGGAGATTTGGGGTTATTGTCCACGATCGCGAGGTAACCACCAGGACGTAAAAGCCTCAATGCTTCCTGAAAAATAGCTTGAGTGGCTTGGTGTGGGAGTTCATGGGTAACGAACTGAAGGGTTACCAAGTCGAAAGCGCGATCGGGTAATCCTGTGTCCTCTGCCTTGGCATGAATCCACTCGGCAATCTCATGATTCACATCTCTGGTTTGAGCCACTGCCAGCATATAGGGCGACAAATCTAACCCTACAGTCCGAATCGGAGTACTCTGGATGCTTTGGTAATAGCGATGCAGTGTTAGAGTTGAGATGCCGACTGAGCAACCAATGTCTAGAATATCTCGTACTTGCTGAGGGCCATGCGCGGCTAAGACTTGATGAAAACTCCCCCGCAATCGCGCTTGAGCCTCTTGCCAAGTGAGGGATTCCTGAGGCCATACTCTTAGAGCCATCGCATAGGTGGCTGACTCGGCTTCTAAGGCAGCAGGCCAACATAGATTGCCTTCATTGTAGGCATGGAAAGGTACGTTGTAATAGTCGGGGTAGGTAATACTTTTATTGACGATTTGCTCAAAACGTTCTTTCACTCCTGAGCCTTCTAGTTCTTGGTAGTTCTTGCGCCAGGGAATGCCATTTTTCTCCGCCGTCTTCACGATGACTTGCCTCGCTTGGCGTTTCATTACGTTGTAAATCGGTTTGGTCTGAATTAGGACGTTGACAAATCGCGAGAGAAGGTCATCACCCGCCCAATCCGGTTTAAGCTTGTTATTCACCAAGGTATATATATCAGAAGAATTGCAACGACCCTCATTGTAAAAGGTGTGCTCTCGCTTTTGTTCAATGAAGGGCGAATGATTTGTCTTTGCAGTTCACAGGTGCGCGATCGCCTTTTTTCCCTCCCAGTAGGCTTGCTGCTCCTCTAGAACTGTAAAAAGTTTGGATTGCCCTCAAGCGGCGAATCAAAATCGAAATCCCAGGAGATTCCAGTAATTTAAAAATGATACAAAGCCCAATGCTGCCAGTGCAATGAAAGAATAGTGGACTCGCTTAATCGCTGACCAATAGTGATTTTTCCAAGCTAGAACCGTAAATGCAAGCAACCCCAGTGTCAACCCCGTAGTTAGTGGTGGAATCAAAAGTAGGACAATCGCAGCCGGAGGCACTCCGAAAAAGAACTCCCAAAAATCAGTATTGAGTACAACCAAACCTAGCCCAATTAAAAAAATCAAGTTCAAAGCACTCACTAAAACTGCCACAAATTGTGCCAGTCGAGCCATTTTTGAAGTTTTCGACAACGGCTTGCGGGTACGGCTCCTCAGCCAGCCAATCGACCCCACTACACACGCCGAGAAGAACGCCAGCGTACAAAATACCACCAGCTTCACCTGAAAATCTTTGGTCTCATACCACGCCAACTTTTCCAACGCACCAAAGGCTGAATCCCCAAGGAACATATAAGTAATGCGCCCTTGTTTGTTCTGCCGAAATGTCATAGAGGTATCGGAGTATAGGGTGCGAAAGAATAGTGGTTCCACCTCCACTGCCTTGTTTTCGGGTACATAAATGGATAAAGTACCGTCCTTACCCGCTATGACCGGAACTTCCGGTGCTTCTCCAAAAACTGCCGCCAGCTTTTCTAGGGTGTGATGGGGGTAGCGGTTGTAGCGATAAGTGCCGCCCAGCTTTTGAATGAATTCTTGAGAAGTAGGGTGACCTTGGGAGGGTGGGATAGGTTTCTCTTTGACTGGATAGTAACGCTCTAAAAACGCCTTCACGAGTTTATCGTTTAAAGGCGTTGGATTATTGTTACAAGTAACAATCAGGCCCAAGTTCTGTTCGGGGAGCAAAGCTAGCTTGCTGGTATATCCATTCTGGCGACCGTTGTGCAAAATTATCAGCTGATTGTCGATCAAATCTTCGTAGAAGCCGTAACCGGAGCCAATCATGCGAGGATCGTTGGCAAACTGTCGGCGATGCATCTCCCTTACGGTAGCTTCGTTTAAGATTTGTGCCGTACCGTAACGACCATTTTGTAAATTAGCGATCGCAAAGTGCGCGATATCCGTAACCGTTGCCATCATGCCGTTCCCTGGGAAAGTGTTGCTAAAAGCAAATGGTCGTCGCGAGTATGTGCCGTTTTTATACTTGTAGCCCACTGCTAAATCGGATGCTAGTTGAGGGGGAAGCGGCTGAACAAAGCTGCTACGACGCATATTTAGGGGCTGCGAGATATTTTGCTCAATGTATTGGGCAAAGGGAACTCCGGAAATCTCCTCGACTATATAGCCAGCCAGGTTCATCCCCACGTCGCTGTAGAGAAACACTTCACCGGGAGGCAAGATGCGTGGCGGTAGGCGTTTGGCGAGAAAATCACCCAACGGTGTCATCTCGGATGCGCGGCGGGCAAAAGCTCCCATGCCCCATCCCGAGTC